>NZ_FOQC01000096.1 GCF_900113645.1 Trichococcus flocculiformis | reverse complement strand
ATGGCTTCAAAGCATTGGTAATACTGGATTATTGAGTAATTCGCTGTCTATAAAGGTTTTTAAAATTTTTTATGCATTTGATATTGCAATTAAGCGAATTAATAATGAATTGACAAATCCTGAGTATTTTCTCCAATTTGTTCGTGCTGAAAATATGCAAAGAAAACTTACAGGAGCTAATCCGGGATCTGCAATTTCCAATTTAGTTCCAATGTCAGAAGTAAAAAAATGGGAAGTTTTTGTCCCGATTAAAGCAGAGCAAAAGAAACTTGGCTCCTTTTTCGAACAACTCGACGATACTATCGCTCTTCATCAGCGACAACTGGATAACTACAAAGAATTAAAGAAGGCCATGCTTAAAAAGATCTTCAACCAAGAGCTGAAATTCAAAGATCAAGATGGTAATGATTATCCAGATTGGAAAGAAAAAAAATTGGGGGAAATTGCAGAGATTAGAACCGGTTATACTCCTTCAAGAAAAGATAAAAACAATTTTGGTGGTGATATTATTTGGGTTTCAGTTGCGGATATGAAAACTAAGTATATTTATGATACTAAAGAATATTTATCTGAAAAAGATGTACGAGAAGCAAAATGGATAGAGGCGGATACACTAATAATGAGTTTCAAATTAAGTGTAGGTGTATTGGCTATTACTAAAAAAAAATGTATGTCCAATGAAGCAATTGCTAATTTCCAATGGAAAAATGATATTACGAATAATGAATACATGTTTGCTTACTTATCTTCACAAGACATTAGTACATATGGTAATAATGCAGCTCAAGGTATTTCACTAAATAACGAGAGTTTAAGAGAAATCAGAGTACAAGTGCCTTGTAAAGGAGAACAGCAAAAAATTGCTGGCTTTTTTATTGCATTAGACAAACAACTTGAAAAGTTAGTGCAAACAGTAGAATTGCTGAAGGAACAGAAAAAAAGGCTTATGCAACAGATGTTTTGTTAATTTTACAAAATTATATAGAAAGGGATTTTAAAATTCTATGGATACTATGAGAAGAAAAATAAAGTTTATTACTATTAAAAATAGTAGTATGCAACTCGAGATAAATTATACTGATTTAGTTAGTTCGATCGAGGAGGAAGTAAGCGGTATTAAATTTCCAATGACAGATGAAACTAATATTAATAAAGGGATAGTTTATAATGTTAGTTTGGATGAACAGATTGTTGGAACTTTATTTTTTTGTGAAAAAAAATATAATGGTTATCTAAATATGGAGATTATTATTGACATAACAAGTGATCAATCATTGTCTGGAAAGTATGAAAAAGAGATAGGAGATATGAAAAAAAGCATCAAAAACTATCTTATAAAAAAAGGGATTCAGAAAATTTTTTGGTTAGAAGATTATCAATCTGAACATTATAATCAATTATTATCTAATAAGTTCTATTTATTAGAAAATAGATTTAGAAATTTGATTAATTTTGTTATGATCAATCAAAAAGGCTCAGACTGGTTTATAAATGAGGCTCCCTATAGTTTTAGAAGACAGCATCAAAACCTTTCTGAGAATTACAGAGAACAGGTAACTTCTTTTTCAGGAGTTGATGATACTCTATATTGTATGCTTACAGATGATTTAGTGGATATATTAAAAAAAGAACCCAAAAAATTAAAAGATTCATCACCGAACAAAATTGAGGCTCTTTTACATACATTAATGAAACAATTAGATGGTAAATCTAAACATGATTCTATTAAGCGGACAATTTTAAATCAATTTGATAAAAATACTCCTATATTCAATGAATACTTCAATGGAATATGCGATCGTATTATTTTGAATAAATGGGGAGATTTATCAAAGAAAAGAAATCATATTGCACACAATAAGTTGATTGATAGTGAGCTGTTTGAATCATTTTCAAGTGAAATAGATGATTTTGATGCAATAATAGACACCAGTTTAAAGAATGCGGTTGAAAAATTTTCTAATTATAT
>NZ_FOQC01000055.1 GCF_900113645.1 Trichococcus flocculiformis | reverse complement strand
TATCCCCCTCTTATGGGCAGGTTACCCACGTGTTACTCACCCGTTCGCCACTATCTTCTCAGCGGAAGCAAGCTTCCATAGAAAAGACCGTTCGACTTGCATGTATTAGGCACGCCGCCAGCGTTCGTCCTGAGCCAGGATCAAACTCTCATGTAATGTGGGCTCTTGTACAGAAACCCTCATGAAAAGCTGAAAAGCTCTTAATTTCTTGCTGACTTTATGTTTGCGATACGATGTATCGCCTTCGTTTGCTTCGACCGAAGTCTAAGCTCCCTGCACATTTGGTTCGTTCATTCTTTGTTCAGTTTTCAAAGGTCAATCGCGCATCACGTATTACGTGATTGCTTATTTATAATACCACTTAACCAGCCCGGTGTCAACGCCTTTTCGAAATATTTTTTCGAGATACTTCAGACGTTTTTGAACTGCAGTAGCAACTCTTATATATTATCAAATCCAGGACCATCTGTCAACAAATATTTTTCATCAGGACAAAGGATTAATTTGACAACTTAAACAGTCTACCACCTGACGAACACTCTGTCAATACTAAATGGAATGTTTTTCAAAAAAATTTCCCCATCCTACGAACAAAAAGATTCAACAGACTAGTTGCGGATACTATAATCAGTTTGTTCGTAAAGGAGGAATTGTTTTGATCATCATCGTTTACATATCCATCTTTTATTTCGGAGCCATTTTCGGATCCTTCTTCACTGTACTCGGAACGCGTATCCCGATCAAAGAAAACTTCACCACCACACGCTCCCACTGCGTCCATTGCCGGCATACACTGCAGACAACAGATCTTTTTCCGATTGTTTCTTATGTATGTCACCGAGGCAAATGTGCTTACTGTGCAACAAAAATAGATCCGATGTACTTCGCTTCGGAAATCATTTCCGGTTTTGTGACATGCCTTCTCTATTATTTCTACGCAACAGACTTGTTGCAGTTACTCGCTCTCGCCTTTATGTTCTCGTTGCTGCTGGTCATATCGATTACCGATTATCTCTATCTGTTGATTCCTGATCGCTTTCAGCTCTTGTTGTTTTTCGGTGTCGTATTTCATCAAATGACTCTTCCTACTACGGATTGGCCAGCAGCCTTCATTAGTTTTTTTGTGATCTTTTCATTGCTGTTCTTCACCGTACTCGCTCTTCCTGATGGAATCGGGGGCGGCGACGTCAAACTGCTTTCGATCTTGAGCCTCGCTTTCGGGCTGGAACCAACCTTGTTCATCATCCTGTTGGCCAGCCTCTTCGCAGGCTTTTGTTTTTTGCACACCTACCTGACAAACGGTAGCTCCTTGCAGCGCAGATTACCGTTCGGGCCCTTTCTCGCCGCGTCTGCCGTTGTGGTGCACTTTGCGCAAATGGTTTTGGTGCTTTGACGCCTCTCTAATTCTGTTCGAGGATTTTATTTATGCACAGAAATAACCCGTCAAAACCATTTTGACGGGGAAAATCAGTTCAAATCACAGTCAGAAAAACCGCCGAAACCACCTTGGCGGGGAAAAATATCCGCGGACAGCATGATATTCCCCGCCAAACCCATTTTCGCAGGGAATCACGCCAACAAACCCATTTTCAAATCCCAATCCTATGAAAAAAACATACAAACGACAAAAAAACGCCCCGGAAAAGCAAATTGCTTTTCCGGAACGTTTGTTGTTTTTATCCTCTGTAATCAGATAGGTCAGAACCCATTTCGGCTGTATCAGTGATGCTATAGACGCTCTCACTTTCGGCTTCGACGGCTTTTGGCTCCATCTTACGGTAGCGGGCCATACCTGTACCAGCAGGGATGATCTTACCGATGATAACATTCTCTTTAAGACCCAACAAGGAGTCTTTCTTGCCGCGGATTGCAGCATCCGTCAGGACACGAGTCGTTTCTTGGAAGGAAGCAGCAGACAAGAAGCTGTTTGTTTCCAATGACGCTTTTGTGATTCCCAAAAGAACTGGACGGGCTGTTGCTGGAACTTCCCCAGCGTTGATGACAGCACGGTTGCGGTCTTCGAAATCTGAGATATCCATCAATGTACCTGGCAGGATATCTGTTGAACCCGGATCCATAACGCGAACTTTACGCAACATTTGACGAACCATAACTTCGATATGCTTGTCGCCGATTTCTACCCCTTGCATACGGTATACTTTCTGAACTTCGCGCAGCAAGTAAGTCTCAACAGACAGTACATCGCGGACGCGCAGCAAGCTCTTAGGCTCGATGGATCCTTCAGTCAACGGTTGGCCACGGTGGACGAAGTCGCCTTCAGCCACTTTCATACGTGCAGTGTAAGGAATCGTATACGTTCTTGTATCCGTGATCCCTTTGACTGTCACTTCTTTGGAACGATCGGATGCACTTTCGTCAACAGAGACAATTTCCCCTGTAACTTCAGTGATGATTGCTTGCCCTTTCGGATTACGCGCTTCAAAGATCTCTTGGATACGCGGCAAACCTTGTGTGATATCGTCTCCGGCAACCCCACCCGTATGGAATGTACGCATGGTCAATTGAGTACCCGGTTCACCGATGGATTGGGCAGCGATCGTACCGACTGCTTCACCGACCTCAACATTTGAACCAGTAGCCAAGTTACGGCCGTAGCAACGTTTGCAGACGCCGTGTCTTGTGTTACATGTGAACACGGAACGGATCGTCACTTCTTCGATACCAGCATCAATGATTTCCTTGGCCATATCTTCTGTGATCAATTGGTTATGAACTGCAAGAACTTTGCCGTTTTCAGGATGAACCACTGTTTTTTGAGCATAACGGCCAATCAGACGCTCTTCCAAGGCCTCAATGACTTCATTGCCTTCTTGGATCGAACGGACGATCAGACCACGATCGGTGCCGCAATCGTCTTCACGGATAATAACATCTTGCGCAACGTCAACCAAACGACGAGTCAGGTAACCTGAATCGGCTGTCTTCAAGGCTGTATCGGTCATCCCTTTACGAGCTCCATGGGTAGAGATAAACATTTCCAAAACGCTTAGTCCTTCACGGAAGTTCGAAGTGATCGGCAATTCCATGATCTTACCATTTGGAGCGGCCATCAGACCACGCATACCGGCAAGTTGCGTAAAGTTGGAGATGTTACCACGGGCTCCGGAATCACTCATCATGAAGATCGGGTTTTCTTGTCCCAGTGTTTTCATCAGTTCGATCTGGATTTCATCTTTCGCCATATTCCAAGTTGTGATGACGCTGTTGTATCTTTCATCATCGGTGATCAGACCACGACGGAATTGTTTTGTGATGTTATCGACTTTTTTGTGCGCTCTTTCCAGAATCTCTGCTTTGGATTCCAATACCAAGATATCGGCGATCCCTACAGTGATACCTGCACGAGTCGAGATTTTGTAACCCAGGTCCTTCATTTTGTCCAACATCTTCGAAGTTTCCGTTACTTGGAACTTCTTGAAGACGGCAGCAATGATATTTCCAAGGTATTTCTTCTTGAACGGTCCGATAATTTCTTGTTTCTTGATGAACGCCTGAACATCTTCGCCGGCTTCAACAAAGTATTTATCCGGAGTCGCTACATCCAAGTTGAATTGCGTTGGTTCGTTCAAATACGGGAATTCATCCGGCATGATTTCGTTAAAGAAGATCTTACCGACTGTCGTCACCAACAGACGGCCTCTTTGCCATTCTGTCCATGGTTTCTTAGGCAACGAATTCGTGCTGATCGCTACTCTGGTATGCAGATGGACAAATCCACCTTCATAAGCCAGACCCGCTTCTTCAGCGTTGGAGAAGATCATTCCTTCGCCGACTTTATTGATTTCTTCCAGCGTCAGGTAATAGTTACCCAAGACCATATCCTGGGATGGGGTTACGACTGGTTTACCATCTTTTGGATTCAAGATGTTCTGTGCAGCCAGCATCAATAGACGCGCCTCTGCTTGTGCTTCTTCGCCCAGCGGTACGTGGACGGCCATTTGGTCACCATCGAAATCGGCGTTATAGGCTTCACATACCAACGGATGCAGACGGATTGCTTTACCTTCGACAAGTACCGGTTCAAACGCTTGGATACCCAAACGGTGAAGCGTCGGTGCGCGGTTCAGCAATACCGGATGTTCTCTGATGACATCTTCCAATACATCCCAGACATCATCGTCCATACGGTCGATTTTGCGTTTTGCATTTTTGATGTTGCTTGCGATATCACGGGCAACCAATTCTTTCATCAAGAACGGTTTGAACAACTCGATCGCCATTTCTTTCGGCAAGCCGCATTGGTACATTTTCAGGAAAGGTCCAACTACGATTACGGAACGTCCGGAGTAGTCAACACGTTTACCCAGCAAGTTTTGACGGAAACGTCCTTGTTTCCCTTTCAACATGTGCGAAAGTGATTTCAATGGACGGTTACCTGGTCCTGTTACAGGACGGCCGCGACGACCGTTATCGATCAAAGCATCGACAGCTTCCTGCAGCATGCGTTTTTCATTCTGAACGATGATGTTCGGTGCGTTCAGGTCCAACAAGCGTTTCAGACGGTTGTTACGGTTGATGACACGACGGTAAAGGTCGTTCAAGTCACTTGTTGCGAAACGGCCGCCTTCCAATTGAACCATCGGACGCAAATCTGGAGGGATAACCGGGATTACATCCATGATCATCCAGCTAGGTTTGTTCCCTGAAGAACGGAAAGCATCCAGGATATCCAAACGACGGATTGCACGCGTACGTTTTTGTCCAGTCGCGGATTTCAATTCTTCTTTCAGTTCTTCACATTCAGCATCGACATCGACGCGATCAAGCAGTTGCTTGATGGCTTCCGCACCCATGGCCGCATGGAAACTATTTCCGAATTGCGCCCGTTTGTCACGGTATTCTCTTTCTGTCAGCAACTGTTTCGATTCCAAGACAGTATCACCTGGTTCGATGACAACGTAGGAAGCGAAGTAAATGATTTCTTCCAATGCACGCGGGCTCATATCCAATACAAGTCCCATACGGCTAGGAATCCCTTTGAAGTACCATACATGGGTTACAGGAGCAGCCAATTCGATATGGCCCATTCTTTCACGACGGACCTTAGCGCGGGTTACTTCAACGCCACAGCGATCGCAAACGATGCCTTTGTAACGGATACCATTGTATTTACCACATGAACATTTCCAGTCCTTTTGCGGTCCAAAAATTCGCTCACAGAACAAACCTTCTTTTTCAGGTTTCAGTGTTCTGTAGTTGATTGTTTCTGGTTTTTTAACTTCCCCGTAAGACCAGCTACGGATCTTATCAGGAGAAGCCAAAGAGATTTGCATACTTTCAAATTTATTAACGTCTATCAAGGGGCCAACCTCCCTTTATTCTTTGAGCTGCCCAAAATGCTCTATCTGCGTTTCTCGTGAGGCAATGCGCTTTGATCAAACATGCGCCCGAACGCTTCAGCAGCGTCCGGGAACACGGATTAGTCTCTCTTCATTGCTTCAGATTGTTTATTTAATCTTTCCATATTCACAACATCGTCTTCTTCATCCATGTCGCGCAATTCGATTTCTTCTTCTGCTTCATCAAGCACTTTCATATCCAATCCGAGTGCTTGCAATTCTTTCACCAATACGCGGAATGATTCAGGTACACCTGGACGAGGAATTGTTTCGCCTTTGACGATCGCTTCGTATGTTTTCACACGACCGACAACATCATCTGATTTGTATGTCAAGATTTCTTGCAAGGTATAGGCAGCACCATAAGCTTCCAGTGCCCAAACTTCCATCTCTCCGAAACGTTGTCCACCGAACTGAGCTTTACCACCCAATGGTTGTTGCGTAACTAAAGAGTATGGTCCAGTTGAACGAGCATGCAATTTATCATCAACCATGTGGGAAAGTTTCAGATAGTACATGACGCCGACGGATACACGGTTATCGAACGGTTGACCTGTACGGCCATCATAAAGGATGGTTTTGGCATCGTTCGCCATACCGGCTTCAGCCACAGTACCCCAAACGTCATCTTCATCCGCACCATCGAATACTGGAGATGCGACGTAGATGCCTAATGAACGGGCAGCCATACCTAAGTGAAGTTCCAATACTTGTCCGATGTTCATACGCGATGGTACCCCTAGAGGGTTCAACATGATGTCAACAGGCGTGCCGTCTGGCATGTATGGCATATCTTCTTCAGGCATGATACGGGATACAACCCCTTTGTTACCATGACGTCCGGCCATTTTATCCCCTTCGTTGATCTTACGTTTTTGAACGATGTAGACACGCACCAACAAATTCACACCAGGTGACAATTCATCCCCTGCTTCACGGGTAAAGATCTTCACATCGTGTACGATACCGCCGCCGCCGTGAGGAACACGTAGCGATGTATCGCGCACTTCGCGGGCTTTTTCACCGAAGATGGCATGCAATAGACGTTCCTCCGCGGACAGTTCCGTCATCCCTTTAGGAGTGACTTTACCGACTAGGATATCCCCATCTTTGACTTCCGCACCGATGCGGATGATGCCGCGCTCGTCAAGATCTTTCAAAGCATCTTCGCCGACGTTAGGCAATTCGCGGGTGATTTCTTCAGGTCCAAGCTTCGTATCACGTGCTTCTGATTCGTATTCTTCGATATGGATAGAAGTATACACATCATCACGGACAAGACGTTCGTTCATGATAACAGCATCCTCGTAGTTGTAACCTTCCCAAGTCATGAAGGCAACCAAAACGTTCTGTCCAAGAGCCATTTCGCCTTTTTCCATAGACGGGCCATCCGCTAATGTCTCGCCGACATCGACGCGGTCACCCAAAGCTACGATCGGACGTTGGTTGTAGCAAGTCCCTGAGTTGGAACGTTGGAACTTGATGATTTCGTATTTATCCAAAGCACCATTGTCTCGACGGACACGGATTTCTTTGGCGTCCACGTATTCAACCACACCATCATGTTGGCACAACAAGGCTGCACCTGAGTCATGAGCAGCTTTGTATTCCATACCGGTACCGACGAACGGTGCTTGCGGGTTGATCAGCGGAACCGCTTGACGTTGCATGTTGGCACCCATCAAAGCACGGTTGGAGTCATCGTTTTCCAAGAACGGGATGCAGGCTGTCGCGACAGCAACTACTTGTTTTGGAGAAACATCCATGTAATCGACGCGTTCGATCGGAACTTCCAAGTTGTCATGGATATAACGGGCCATGACGATATTGTTGGCGAAGCTTCCGTCTTCCAATAGGACCGAGTTGGCTTGCGCAACGGTGAAGTTATCTTCTTCGTCAGCAGTCAAGTAGTCGATGATATTGGTAACCTTATGCGTGTTCCAGTCAACACGGCGGTAAGGTGTTTCAATGAAGCCATATTTGTTGATTTTCGCATAACTGGACAAGCTGTTGATCAGTCCGATATTCGGGCCCTCAGGCGTTTCGATCGGACACATACGGCCATAGTGGGAATAGTGAACGTCTCGGACTTCATATCCGGCACGGTCCCGCGTCAAACCACCGGGTCCTAAGGCAGAAAGACGACGTTTGTGCGTCAATTCGCCCAACGGATTCGTTTGGTCCATGAACTGCGACAATTGGGATGAACCAAAGAATTCTTTGATTGCAGCCACTACCGGGCGGATGTTGATCAATTGTTGCGGTGTTACGGTAGAAACATCCTGGATGGACATTCTTTCGCGCACGACACGCTCCATCCGTGACAAACCGATACGGAATTGGTTCTGCAACAACTCTCCGACTGAACGGATACGTCTGTTACCTAAGTGGTCGATGTCATCCGTTGTTCCCAATCCTTCAGAAAGATTGAAGAAGTAGTTCATGGAAGCAAAGATGTCGGCAGTCGTCAGATGTTTGATATCGTCAGCAATTTCGGAATTTCCGATGATGTTGATGACTTTCTCAGGGTCTTTCTTAGAGTAGACTTTCACTACCTGCAGAACGACCGGATCAGTCACAACACCATCATCAGTAGGGTACAACGTCACTTGGTTCAAGCCGTTATCCAAATAAGGCGCTAAGCGTTCCATTACGCCGCGATCCAATTCGGTTCCTTTTTCCGCGATGATTTCACCTGTCTCAGGATCGACCAATGTTTCAGCCAATGTCTGGTTGTACAAGCGTGTTTTGACATTCAATTTTTTATTTACTTTATAGCGTCCAACCGGAGCCATATCATATCTTCTTGGGTCGAAGAAACGGGCATTCAGCAAGTTACGCGAGCTGTCGGCCGTTTTCGGTTCGCCTGGACGAAGTCTCTCGTAGACGTCTTTCAACGCTTCTTCTGTTCTGGAGTCTGATGCATTCTTATGTACATCTTTTTCCATAGTCAGGCGTAAGCTTTCGTTGTCGCCGAAGATCTCAAGAATCTGATCATCCGACCCGAAGCCCAATGCGCGGACCAAAACGGTCAACGGGATTTTTCTGGTACGGTCGATACGGACGTAAGAGATATCTTTCGCATCCGTTTCATACTCCAACCATGCGCCACGGTTAGGAATCAACGTGTTGCCGAAGCTTTCTTTCCCGTTTTTGTCCATCTTGTTATGGAAATAAACGCCTGGAGAACGAACCAATTGTGAGACGATAACACGTTCCGCTCCGTTGATGATGAAGGTACCCATATCTGTCATTAATGGGAAATCACCAAAGAAAACTTCCTGATCTTTGATTTCGCCTGTTTCTTTATTGATCAAGCGTAGTTTTACATAAATCGGCGCCGAGTAGTTGGCATCATGTGCACGTGCTTCTGAAACAGTATATTTTGGAGCATGGAATTCATAATCGACAAATTCCAATGCTAAGTTCCCTGTGTGATCTTCAATCGGCGTGATGTCCTTGAACATCTCTTTGATCCCGGTTTCCAGGAACCATTTGTAAGAATCCGTTTGAATCTCAATCAGGTTAGGAAGCTCTAACACTTCACTGATACGCGAATAACTTCTGCGGGTACGTTGTTTCCCGAATTTTTCATTATGCCCTAACAACTTCTTCACCCCTACTTAAATTTAGACCTTTAGCGACAACACACTCTTATGTTGCATTTTCGCAACAAGTGTTACGTTTTTGTTACATATACAATCCGCAACGTTTTTTTGGCAAAAAAAAACCAAAAGAAGGTTGCAATTTCTGAGAAAATTACTCTTTCTTTTGTTTTCTGCCTCGAAAAGCGCGTCTGGACAATATTTCAGTCGCGTTTTCTGAATTATCTTATGCGTCTATATTACCTTACTATTCTACACACATGATTTTCATTTGTCAACAGCCTTTCGCTCGCATCCGATCCGGGACACGTGCTAGGCTTTGACCGATTGGATGATCCAATAGCCTTTGTCGCGGGCAATGACTGCGACATTCCCGAAGACATCCAACATCTTTTGCTCAGCACTCGGCGCGCCTTGCTTCTTTTGGATAACTACAGTCAGCGTGCCGCCCGGCAAGAGATGCACGTGCGCTTCCGACAGGATGCGATGGACGACCTGTTTACCGGCGCGGATCGGCGGATTACTGACGATAGCCGCGAATTGCCTTTCTTCCGGCACTTGGTCGTAGGTATTCGACTCGTAGACTTTCACATTGCGGATGTTGTTGGCTTCCGCATTTCTGCGCGCTAAAGACATAGCCCGCTCGTTTACGTCCACCATCTCCACCAATCTTGCAGGATAGGCATAGGCAAGCGCCAGCCCCATCGGACCGTAGCCGCAACCGACATCCAAGATGTCCCCGGCAACCTCCTCATTCAAGCGGAACGTTTCGATCAGCAGGCGTGAACCGAAGTCGACCGTTTTTTTGGAGAAGACACCACTATCCGAGATGAAACGAAACTCACGGCCCCTCAAAGGGAAAGTCCAGGAAGCTTCCTTGCTTTCGGTCTCAGGATTCTTTGTGTAGTAATGATTTGACATATTTCCAACTCCTTCTGACGGAAGTCCGACACTGCAGGGAAAATACAAGAAAAGCCAGGATAATTGCTTATCCTGGCCAGTCTATTTACACAATCAAGAATTGTGTTCTGTAAAACAATCTTTTAAAAAAAGATTATTTAACTGTTACAGAAGCGCCAACTTCTTCTAATTGAGCTTTCAATGCTTCAGCATCTTCTTTAGATACAGCTTCTTTGATAACGCCAGGAGCGCCGTCAACTAGAGCTTTAGCTTCTTTCAAGCCTAGGCCTGTAGCTTCACGTACAACTTTGATTACTTTGATTTTAGAATCTCCAGCTGAAGTTAATTCAACGTTGAATTCAGTTTGCTCTTCTTCTGCTGCTGCTACTGCGCCTGCTGCTGCTACTGGAGCTGCAGCTGTTACGCCGAATTCTTCTTCGATAGCTTTTACTAAGTCGTTTAATTCTAGAACTGTTGCTACTTTGATGTCAGCAATGATTGCTTCGATGTTTAATGACATTTTGTGTTCCTCCGTTTTTGGTTTAAGTTTTTTTGTGCCTCCATTAAAGAGGCTTGTGTTTTGGTTCATCTAGCAGAACTGCAAATTATGCAGCTGCGCCGTCTTTCTCGGATACAGCTTTAATAGCCAACGCAAAGTTGCGGACTGGAGCTTGTAGTACTGAAAGCAACATAGAAAGCATACCTTCGCGGTTTGGTAGTTTTGCCAAAGCTTCGATTTCTTCTTTAGAAGAAACGTTACCCTCAACGATACCACCTTTGATTTCTAGTTTATCAGCAGTTTTTGCAAATTCAGCCATGATTTTGGCTGGAGCTACAACATCTTCAGAACTGAATGCAACAGCAGTAGGTCCTTTGAAGATGCTTTCCATGCCTTCCAAACCTGCAGCGACAGCAGCACGTACCATTAGAGAGTTTTTGATAACTTTCATTTCTACGCCAGCTTCACGCAATTGTTTTCTTAATTCAGTCACCTGTTCAACAGTAAGACCTAAATAATCAACAACGACTACAGATGCGGATTCTTGGATTTTTGTTGTCAGTTCTTCAACCAACAGTTGTTTTTGTGCAATAGCAGCTTCACTCATCTTATATTTCACCCCCTGGATTTTATGATAGAATTTCTTGTAAAAACAAAAAACTCTATGTCACCTAGACATAGAGGATCCATAAATATCTCATTGGATTCTTCCTCGGCAGGTATATTAAGGCTCGCACCCCCTGCTGTCTTCGGTAAGCATATATTAACCTCAACGACTATACCAAAGATAGTCGCTGAGGTCAAGGTTTTTTTATAAAGAGCTTGCGTCCACTTTAACGCCAGGTCCAAATGTAGTTGTTACACTTACATTTTTAACGTATTGGCCTTTAGCAGTTGCTGGTTTAGCTTTCAAGATTACATCGTGGATTGTACGGAAGTTTTCCATCAATTTAGCATCGTCGAATGATACTTTACCGATAGGAACGTGGATGTTACCAGCTTTGTCAGCACGGTATGTAACTTTACCAGCTTTGATTTCGTCAATAGCTTTTGTTACGTCCATTGTTACAGTACCTGTTTTAGGGTTTGGCATCAAGCCTTTAGGTCCCAATACACGACCCAAACGTCCAACTTCACCCATCATGTCAGGAGTTGCAACGACAACATCAAATTCAAACCATCCGCCTTGGATTTTTTGAACCATATCTGCGTCGCCTACGTAGTCTGCCCCAGCAGCTTCCGCTTCTTTAGCTTTTTCGCCTTTAGCGAACACTAAAACGCGTTGTGTTTTACCAGTTCCGTTTGGAAGCACGACTGCTCCACGGATTTGTTGGTCATTTTTACGAGTGTCGATTCCTAAACGGTAAGCGACCTCAACAGTTGCGTCGAATTTTGCAAAATCGACTTCTTTCGCTAATGCTACTGCTTCTTCTACTGAATATGCTTTAGTAGAATCTACTTTTTTCGCAGCATCTTGGAATTTTTTACTTTTCTTAGCCATTGAATTTTCCTCCTAGATTGTGGTTTTAACGGATTAACCTCCCACGTGTGGCCTGGAACACCTTTTGAGCGTTCGGAAGGCCACATGAGAAGCTGCATTTTGAATTAGTCTTGAACTGTAATACCCATTGAACGGGCAGTACCTTCGACCATACGCATAGCAGCTTCTACGTCTGCTGCATTCAAGTCTACCATTTTTGTTTCAGCGATTTCTTTAACTTGGTCACGTGTTACGGTACCAACTTTTTTCTTGTTTGGTTCGCCTGAACCTGATTCGATACCTGCAGCTTTTTTCAGCAATACTGGAGCTGGAGGAGTTTTAGTAATGAAGGTGAATGAACGATCTTCATATACAGAAATGACGACGGGAATGATCATACCTGCTTGGTCAGCAGTACGTGCATTGAATTCTTTACAGAATCCCATGATATTTACTTGTGCTTGACCCAAAGCTGGACCTACCGGTGGAGCAGGAGATGCTTTACCTGCAGGAATTTGTAACTTAACTAATTTAACAACTTTTTTAGCCACGAGACATACCTCCTTGATTGTTCGTGATGTGGTTTAATGGGGTTAAGATTTCCCCTCCCACTCAATCCATACGCCTGAACGTACCGATATATTATATCAGTACACCCAAATAAATGCAATAGTTTTTTTAGCCTTTGTCGACTTGGTTGTAATCTAGTTCGGCAATCGTTTCGCGGCCGAACATTTCGATCATGACTTTCAACTTGCCTTTTTCGCTGTCCACTTCTTCAACGAATCCTGACAGACCGTTGAATGCGCCATCGGTGATGGTGACGGGCTCGCCTTTTTCAAAGTTCACATCATGCGTACGCGTGCTCATACCCATACGCTTCAGGATGACTTCGATTTCTTCATTCAATAACGCAGACGGCTTGCTGCCCGCTCCGTGCGATCCAACGAAACCGGTAACGCCCGGCGTGTTACGGACTACGAACCACGCTTCATCAGACATAATCATTTCGACCAACACATAACCAGGGAAGGTTTTTTGCGTAGTCGCCTTCTCTTTTCCGTCCTTCACTTCCACTTGCTCTTCTTCCGGGATAACAACGCGGAAGATATGGTCTTCCATGTTCATGCTTTGCGCACGTGATTCGATGTTCAGTTTCACTTTGTTCTCATAGCCTGAATAAGTGTGCAACACATACCATTGTTTTTCGTTTTCGATCGTTTCCATTTTTCGCATCTTCCTTCTTGGTGGATTTTTATTAGACTTCATTTATTGTAAACAAAAAAACCTTCCTGTCGTTGAAAGGTTCCTTCTGTACGGCGTTAACATTATAGCATCACGAAGACTGTATGGCTACAAATCTTCTTTTTAATTTAAGATTAAACTCATTGCTTCTGTGATCCCAAAATCTACTACGGCAAAAAATATTCCGAATAGAATGGTTGTAACGACAACTGTATTTGTATATTTTGCTAATTCCTTACCAGTCGGCCAAGTCACTTGCTTCATTTCATCCGCTACGCTCTTCAGAAATTTCATGCTTTTCCTCCTACTATCTGTTGCCAGTTTCGTCTTTATTTCGTTTCTTTGTGCAAGGTATGCTTCCCACAGTACCGGCAAAATTTCTTGACTTCCAAACGTTCTGTACGACCTTTTTCAGTAGGTGTGATGGTATAGTTCCTTGATCCACATACGGTACAGGCTAATGCGGCTTTTCTGATAGCCATGTCGCTCACCTATTTTCTCTCTATTTGTGTACACAATACAAGCTAATATTAGAGCGCCTATCCCAAATAGTCAACCTTTTTATTTGGGTGGATACGCCGAAAAATACAAAAAGGCCTCCTGATCTGAGACAGGAAACCTATTTGTTGCGCTATTCATTTCTGCATTACCTTATCCGTGTTGAATCTTACTTCTTATTGAACTGTAACGATTGCATCGCCAAGATCTACAGTACCTTCTGCAACAACTTCAATGTTTTTGTAATTGAAAGTGTTTGTGATTACCATAGGAGTCGTTGTTTTGTAACCGGACGCCTTGATGAAGTCGATATCGAAATCAACCAATTTGTCTCCGATCTCAACAAGATCTCCAGCTTTAACATGGGTAGTGAAACCTTCACCCTTCAGATTGACTGTATCCAATCCGATGTGGATCAAAATTTCAACACCTTCGTCTGATTCAAGACCGATAGCATGCTTCGTGTCGAAAACCATCACGACTTTACCATTGATCGGCGAAACAACCTCTCCGACTGCAGGTTCGATTGCGACCCCTTTACCCAATGCTTCGCTAGCGAAGGCAGCGTCATCCACTTGCGTCAATGGAATGGCGATACCAGCGATAGGCGAACGCAAAGTAGTGGCAACTGTCGCTTTTTCTTCAGCAGCAGGTGCTGCTGTTTTTTCTGCAACTTTTTCTTCTGTTTTTTCAACAGCCTTCAGACCATAGTAGTCTTCTTTAGAAGGCAGTTTTGCGGCACTGCCGCTTTCGATGAATTCTTCCAGGTTTGATTTGATGACAGAAACTTTCGGTCCGTAAACAACTTGAACGCCGTTTCCTTTATGGATGACGCCGGATGCTCCCGTGCCTTTCAATAATTCTGCATCAACCAAATCTCCGTTTGCTACGGTTGTACGCAAGCGTGTCGCACAACTGTCGACGTCCACGATATTCGCTGCACCACCCAAACCATAAATTGTGCAGAATCCCACCGGTCGCACTGATGCCGATCATGCTGACTCGCTTCGGACCCAAAAGCCGGACCAAAAGCATCCCACCATAACTCAAAAAAGCCCCCGCAAAACTGTAAAGGAAGGTAGATAATGTCCCACCCAACAACGTTGAGATCAACAACCGCATCCACACGACCTTTAAACTATCTTTGTACGGCAACGTAAAGATCGCCAACAAGGTGATGATGTTCGCCAACCCCAGCTTCGCACCCGGCGCAAACGCGAACGGAAACGGAATCGCCCGCTCCAGCATCGTGATGACCACACCCTGCGCAGCCAATAATGAAATATAGATCAAACGTTTATTTTTATTCATAATTATGTCCTTGCTTAATAAAATTCGTACTTAAAGTGTAGCACAATTGACCCAAAGAAATGAACTGCGGACCTGTTTTTACTAAAAGAAAAAAACAGGAATGCCTCACAAAGAGCCAGCCCCGTTCTTCCTCTCCTCCGGCGAACGGAAGCTTCGCCGCAGTTCGTCCAACATTTCCTCTTCGTTCTCCGATAGGCTCGGCCTCTCCGGAGTTGAGGTTGAAAGTTACCTCTGTCCTCCGACGAGCGACCGCTGCCCGGAGCTACGCATTCATCCGAGCGCTGTCCTCCGTCTAGCAGCCCGGTCCTTTCTTCGCTCCACTGCTGCTTGCCACGAAGAAAAGACCGCCTCCAAAGGGAGACGGCCCCGCATTATTTGGATATCATTCCAACAAACGCTTCATTTTTCGGTGGCATCTATCATAAGCGTTCTTGATGGATGTCACCTCGCAGTCCAATTCATCCGCGATGCTCAGGAAATCCGATCCATTGAGAAAACGGATGAACACAGCTTGTTCGAAATCAGAAAGACTTTCGAAGTAACCCGATGCACTTTCCTTCACCATAACGATTTCCTCAGGAGAGAAGCTCATCGACACAACACCTTCAAACGAATGTTCCGTATGGTTACTATACTGATTTTCCAGAATTGCATCCAAAGATACCGCGCCTTTATCGATCCTTCTCTTGACTGCACTCTCTTTCCTGATCAAGCTGAAAATGTGATGTTTGAGAGTTAGTTTATAAAAACTCGCAAACTGCAAGCCTTTCTCGGGAACATAAGACTGAACAGCCTTGTGCAATACCATCCGAGCCTCTTGCCAGAAGTCATCTTGTTCCAAAGACTTCAAGTAGTAGGCTCTGTTGAACTTCTTGACTAGTGGTAAAAACCTATAGAATAGTTCTTCAAAGTGCATAGAGTGCCCTTGCTGGATTAGTGCCACCAATTGTTCCGGACTGTATTCCGACAGTTCCATTTCTTCGTTCATTTTCAATCCCCCAAGATAATTTTTGGCAAATATATAATACATCTCTAGAAAATGCGTTACATATTGCCTAATACCTATTATACCGATAAAGAAAGCGCTGTCAAACATTAGTTTGAATTTTTATTCATTAAATTTTCCCTGTATCTAAATTCTCGGTACAGCATTAGACGCTCATAGTGATAACCCTTATTTATCAATCCTAGGAGGCAATTGAGCTGAAAATAAAAATTTAATAACGCTTACTTAGTTTTTAGTTAATATTATCTACCTGAATTATTCATAGATTTTCAGAAAACGTCTTGAAACGTTAGTCTTCCAACATATTTTGTCTTTCCAGTTCACACCCAAAAGGTGTGAAAAAAGAACCCCATTCTGTTATGGTTAATGTACGACCAACAACCAAAGAAAGGGGTTCTCTCAATGGCAACTTTACACGAAAATACGCTAAACTTCAACAAAAAAATGACGGTTACAAATACTGGAGGTAATCTCTCCACGGATGCTGGTCTCGTTTTAGTTAAAGAATTCCTTTATTCAATCGGATTCGAACAGTTGATGGAGAAAGAGCTTCATTTTCAAGACTCCCGTCTTTTACCTACACATTCAAAT
>NZ_FOQC01000091.1 GCF_900113645.1 Trichococcus flocculiformis | reverse complement strand
TCAGTTCCCGAGCGGTTTATCGGCATAATAGTATAGCTAGAATTATTGATATATCAAGCCTTTAGGGTCTTTTTCGGTGTGCGAAAGTTGAGTTAAAGTTCATACGAACGAAAGTGACAATAAGGACGGTGGAAATCTGATGAGTCAAAGGGATGTAGTATTTAAAATGTTGAAAGAAAATAATGGATTGTTAACTGCAAGACAAGCCTGAGAGAACGGGGTAGCGTACAAAAATTTGCAGCGGATGAATCAGTCGGGAGAGATTGAAAAGATTGAGCAAGGGCTATATATGGATCCAGAATTTATTGAAGATAAATTTTTTTTGCCCCAATACAGATGCCAGAAATGAATCTTTTCGCATGAAACTGCTCTTTATTTTCATAACCTAGCCGATCGTACGCCTTTTCAGTTGATGGTGACCATTCCTTCGGGTTATAACACAAGGCTTTTGAAGGATAAAGAGAAGTACAAATTTTTTTATAGCTGAAGATCTTCACTCAATGGGCGCTATTTCCATGGAAACTCCTTATGGCAATCAAGTCAAGGTTTACGATAAGGAGCGAACCGTTTGCGACTGCCTCAGAAAGAAAAATAGTCTGGACAATGATTTAGTATTTGAGGCAGTCAAAAGATATTTGAAAGGCCCAGAGGCAGATTATGCCAAGTTACTTAAGTACGCAGAAATTTTTAATGTAAGAGATGATGTCCGCAAAGATATGGAGATATTAACATGAGGTAAAAGTTATGAACCCATTTGCTATACGGTAACTGAATAATTTGAAAGGCCTATACAACCTTCCTTAAAGAGAGGATTCTGTGTGGCCTTTTTTGCGTTGTGTCAGGTGAAGCCGTACGCGATTCAAGGGCTCGTGATATGTTATAATGAGGTCGAAAAAGAGCGCTTACAAAATGGATTTTGTAGTCGATTGTCTTCCTTTGTCATCAGTTTTTTTAGTCCAAGGAGGGACTTCAGATGATCAAAAATAACAAACGCCGATGCACGTTTTTCTTCATCATGACCATGTTGTTGTTTATCTTTTCGGGCTGCGGTTCATCGAGCGACGAAGCTGCCTCATCTTCGGATCCGGAAGCGATCAGGGAGAGCCAAATCAGCGAACTGGAAAACAGCGATCTGATCGGGAATGTGGATGCGTATGCGGCTATCCAAGGCGTGCTTGTGGAATCGGCAGCTCCGACGCCAGCCAAAGTGTTCATCATCGAAAACGATGAATCTGTTGAGGAAGGAGCCGGAGAAAAGTACGTGTATTCACCGCACTATCTCGATTTGCCGGAAGAATTGAAGGCCAAGTCGGATGCTGAGATGAACGTGCTGGTGAAGCTGCGCAGCTATTACATGGAGACGGGAACCTACTCAAATGAAGGGATCGCTTATACGCGCTATGTCCAAATTACCATCCTGGACAGGGCTACCGGCACCGTTATCCATGAGGAAACAATGATCGGATCGGCTCCATTTAGTATCAGTGAAGATCAATCTGCGGGGGATGGTTATGTCCCTGAATACCAAGTACTGGAGAAAATTCTGGTCTACTTTGGCTATGCGGAAGAATGAAGAACGTCTTCACGATTTGGGCCATTTCTGAATACAGGACAAAATCAACTCAACGCGCTGTCCCCATGAAAGGTGAAGGGAATTATGAACAATAACAAAGATGGGTGTTCTTGCAGTGGTGATTGCTGCCCACAAAAGCAAGTAGAAAAGAAAATTGACATCGATTTCTTGTATCTGGATCTAAATATATGCAAAAGGTGTCAGGGTGCCGAAAGTAATTTGGAGCAGGCAATAAATGAAGTTTCGGCGGTTTTGACATCCGCTGGCTATGAAGTGAGTGTAAATAAAGTAAATATCTCATCACCTGAGTTGGCAATCAAACATAGCTTCCTCAGCTCACCGACGATAAGAATCAACGGTAACGACATCTCCTTGGATGTTACGGAAACTGCTTGCAAGGACTGCGGAGATATTTGCGGAGATTCGGTAGATTGCAGGTCCTGGGTTTATGAAGGTGTTGAACATCCTGAACCACCAAAAGAAATGATCGTGAATGCAATTTTGAAAGAAGTCTATGGAGGGCATTCAGAATCTCCAAAATCCAAAAAGGAATATATGTTGCCGGATAATCTAAGAGCATTCTTCAATGGGACTGCGGCAAATAAATAGGAATGAGAAGACTGATCGGGTTACTTCCGCACTTTATCTTCTATGTGCAGTACGGGAAATATCGAGGTGCTGACTGTGAATATGATTG
Source organism: Trichococcus flocculiformis (assembly GCF_900113645.1). Classification (GTDB taxonomy): domain Bacteria; phylum Bacillota; class Bacilli; order Lactobacillales; family Aerococcaceae; genus Trichococcus; species Trichococcus flocculiformis. The sequence continues at coordinate 127 of NZ_FOQC01000091.1, read as the reverse complement.
GGTTGATACTATATTTTTCCTTCTACATAAGCTTCTATATAGGTTGAATTAAATACTTTACATCCGCACGCACAGTCGGTCAATCACCTCAAGGGGACGCCCGTTCACATCGGCTAAGAAACCGCGG
>NZ_FOQC01000090.1 GCF_900113645.1 Trichococcus flocculiformis | reverse complement strand
GGAAAGGATGAGAAGGGCAGATACGTCCAAGCTGGCGGCGTAAGTCCTTTTTTGAAAATATCGGTATAGAATACGTGTGCATGGCCCTCTGATGCGCGGTTTTCGCGGCATAATTATGTTATAGGGGACCCATTATCGTATCAATGATCGACATTCCTTTCTAGGGTGTGAAATCTTAGTTAAATATTTTTCAATACCGATTTTCTGACAGCTTCAAAGTGTCAGAAAATCGGTATTTTTCTTTTTAAACGATAGAACGCAAATATTTTTTTAGATAGTATATGTTGACTTCTCTATGTTTCACGTATAGACTTAGTTACATAAGTAATTAACTGAATGACTGAGGTGAAAAAATTGAAGTTTGAATACTCAGGAAGCAAACCTTTATTTCAACAAGTTGCGGATCAAATTACGGAAGGTATTTTGAATGGCTCATATAAAGAGCTAGAGCAGATTCCCTCCACTACAGAAATCTCGAAAGGCTATCAAATTAATCCGGCGACCGTCTTAAAAGGGATGAACTTGCTTGTTGATCAAGAATTAATTGAAAAGAAACGAGGATTAGGTATGTTTGTATTAGCAGGTGCACAAGATAAAGTTAAAAGTATCCGTAAAGAAGAATTCCTAACAAAAGAAATCGCTCACTTGGTTGTAGAAGCCAAAAAACTAGGTATTACCGCCGAGCAATTAAAAAAATTAATCGAAAGAGGGTATCAATTATGAGTTTGGTTGTGGAGCAAATAAGTAAAAAATACCAAGATAAAGCCGTTTTAGCAGATGTTACTGTGTCATTCGAACCACAAAAAATTTATGGCTTGTTGGGGAGAAACGGGGCAGGGAAAAGTACCCTGCTCAATATTATCAATAATCGTAGCTTTGCTAGCGCCGGCCAGGTCTTGCTGGATGGCAAACCGCTTACGGAAAACGAAAAGGAACTGAATCAGATTTATCTCATGAGCGAAGACAATCTTTTTCCGGGAAGCATGAAAGTGAAAGACATTTTCAAAATCAGTGCAGGTTTGTACGGAACCTTTGATTGGGAATTTTCCACAGAGCTGGTTGCGGCTTTTGAACTTGATACAAATTTAAAGTTTCGCAAGCTCTCGACAGGATACCGCAGTATAGCCAAGTTGATTACGGCGCTTTGTGTACCTTGTGATTACATATTTCTGGATGAACCTGTGCTAGGTTTAGATGCTAATTACCGGGACTTATTTTATGGCTACTTGGTTGAAGCTTATGAAAAACGGCCTCGCACATTCATTGTTTCAACCCATTTGATTGAGGAAATTACCAATCTCTTTGAAGAAGTCATTATCATCGATCATGGGAAGATAGTACTGACGGATACCGTGGAAAATATTTTAAGGGAGAGCAATATGATCTCCGGACCTAGAGAACAGGTCGAAAGCTTTGCGGAGCATCTGAATGTGGTGGGCAAAGAAGAACTGGGCGGATTGGTAAATGTGTATGTTTCAGGAGAGCTGCACCAAGCAATTCCTGAGAATATCACGGTTGCCCCGGTAAATTTGCAAACCTACTTCATTCAGTTAACTAAAGGAAAGAAGGGTATTTAATATGAAACTAAAGACTGCTATCACTTATCGTTTAACCTACCAGACGCGATCGCTATTAATCTATATGGCATACTTCACCGTATTCGCTTGCTTGATGCCGCTTTTAGCCATTTTTCTTTCGGATACAACGGAAATCGTTCATTCGGACATAATTTTTAGTGCCATTTGTTTCATGTTTATCTTGGCATTAATTGGGATTAATTCTGATTTTAAATTATTCATTCAGAATGGCCTTTCACGTCAGAATATCTTTCTGGCTAATATTTGGACGAACGCTTTGATTTCGGTAGGATTTTCTGGTTTACTGGTACTTATTCAAAAGCTATTTGACCGCCCATTGATCAGCAACTTCCGATTTGAAATTTTTCTGGTAGATTTATATAGTAAAAGTGCCTTTTTTCCAAGCTGGTTCTTGTTATTTTTCTTTCTGTTTTTTGCAAGTACCATTGGTGTTGTCATAGGCACCTTTAATGAGTTGTTTTCCGGAATCCAAAAAATTCTGATTTTATTGGCACTGATCATGATTCCAACTTTGGTAGGATTGCTTTTCCAAACCATTGATAAACAGATTACAATGAACATTCTCGATTTTCTTAAAGAGATTTTAGGCATCTCTAGTACTGGCCTTAATATATGGCCGTTGGTTGGCACACTTTTGGTACTTATTACAATCAACTTGTTGCTGAGCTTTCTTATGAATCAAAAAAGGGAAATTAAAAGAATCAATGGGTAATGAATCAAATTATTTTAGCAGGTAAAGCCAAAATTGCTTTACCTGCTATTTTTTTAAAAAGCTTCACGGGTATATTATTTAAGGGCAACGTGATTGACTGTCGTAAGTTTTTCAGTTTACTTGCACTCTCCCGACTTTTACAGTTGCTAAACCGAAAAATCCCCATAAATCGCGTTATATATGCGTTTATGGGGATTTTTTTATTTTTTGGTATGTAGATAT
>NZ_FOQC01000088.1 GCF_900113645.1 Trichococcus flocculiformis | reverse complement strand
ATCTAAAAACGCTGTTATGATAAGGTTTGTTAATTATTCAGTAGACATTACATATACACCGAACACCGACTTTTGGCAATACTTCTCTACAATAGTCCGTCATTCAAGTTCAAGTTTTAATAACCCGACTCATGTTACGTATTACTCTACTCATATTGAAAGAAAATAACATCAAATTCGAGGTAATCTATTATGAATTTTTGGAAATGCATTGATTTCATTTTTTATATTTCTTTAACACTTTTGATGGTTAATGACTATTTTCCTGATTCGTTCCTATTTAATTTAATTCCCATAAAGTTAAATATATGGATCATCTTAAGTTTGTATCTTTTATCTATAATATCAAAACGATTCCGCCGTTCCAAAAATACAGACAATATAAATGGTCAGATACTGTCAATAATCTATTTGTTCTTCGTAATGCTTTTGTTGAACGCTTTAGGCGGGAAATCCGCTTCGGGTATAGGTTTAGGAAACATTGGTGTTTGGATAACTTTAGGTATTTCTGTTGGAGAAATTTTTGCGCAGAAACGTAAATCAGAATGAAAAGCAAGCAACGTGCGATGTCTTTTCGCAGGTTGCTTGCTTTGCTTTTACAAGGTTTTCTTACTGGATTCTCGGAAAATTTTAAACAGAATTTAGGCTGCCGAATAGAAGGTGATCACCACAATCCAATTCCAGATTGTATATTGAAGATTACATCGAAGGCTCACCTTACTCTGTGATCTGAGGCAGCCGGTCTCCTGTATCGCTCAGATTATATTCCGTTTCGGTAAGGAGACCTCCGTTTTTATGCAAAGCGTATTCGGAGAAGATAGTACCATCCTATTGAAAAATGGACGTTTGCTCCTTGCATACCTCCTTTTTTCTTATATTTGAATTCTTGGAACAGCTATAAAATTGATTTAATGAAAAAGATAACTGTCATTGAGTTTAGTTTAAACTATTCAGTTCGTTAACAGTAACAATGTTAATAATAGGGAACAAAAATATTGGACCGGGAAAAACCGCCTAGCCTATTGGATTTGATTGAAAAGTCTAAAGATTCAACGAAAACACCCCAAACCAGCATGATATCCGTTATAATACAGGAGTACAAGGCATGTAACGATGCCCAGAATCCGATGTTTAAGGGAGATAAAATGAGAAATATAAAAATGACGATCGAGTATGATGGCGGCAGATACCTGGGATGGCAAAGGCTCGGGGATTCGGACAAAACCATTCAAGGTAAAATAGAGAACATCCTGTCGGCAATGACCGGAGAAGAAATCGAAATCATCGGATCGGGCCGGACGGATGCCGGCACCCACGCCAGGGGACAAGTCGCCAATTTCAAAACGACATCCAAAATGGATTTGAAGGCGATGCAGGATCATCTGATCCGTTATCTCCCGCGCGATATTGTCGTCAAGGAGCTGGAGGAGGTTCCGGAAAGGTTCCATGCCCGCTATCACGCAGCCGGAAAGACATACAGCTATCATGTCTGGAATAATGTCGTTCCTTCCGCATTTGAGCGCCATTACAGCTACCATTACCCTGGACACCTTGATATGGACAGGATGAACGCGGCTTGCCAAAAGCTTGTCGGGAAGCATGACTTCCTCGGCTTCTCTTCACTCAAGAAATCGAAAAAATCAACGATCAGGACCATCAATGAAATCACAGTCCAGCAGGAAGGCAATCTGCTGCACTTTTCGTTCACAGGGGAAGGCTTCCTCTACAACATGGTCCGGATCATGATGGGGACGATCCTTGAAATCGGGGCCGGGACGATGGAACCGGAATACATTGATGTCATCTTCAAGAGCGGAATCCGCAGTGAGGCCGGCATGACCGTCCCTTCCCACGGACTGTTCCTGGATGCCGTTTATTACGATTGACGATAGTCGCAAAATCTAAAAAACTTTGGATGAAGGAAGTGTCCACATGCGTATCAATAAATTTATAAGTGAGGCAGGCACAGCCTCCCGACGAGGGGCCGACAAACTGATTACTGAGGGGCGCGTAACAATCAATGGAAAGCGGGCAACAATCGGCAGCCAAGTGGAGCCGGGGGATGACGTCCGCGTAAACGGTAATCAGCTCTTCGTAGCCAACAACTATGTCTACATTGCCTTGAACAAACCGGTCGGCATCACGAGCACGACCGAAAAAGGCGTCAAGGGGAATATTGTCGATTTGGTCAACCACCCTTTCCGGGTTTTCCATATCGGGCGCCTCGATAAAGATTCTGAGGGCTTGATCCTGCTCACGAATGACGGCGATATCGTCAATGAAATCTTGCGTTCCGAGAACCAGCATGAGAAGGAATACATTGTTTCCGTGGACCGCCCGATCACGCCTGAATTCTTGAAGCAGATGTCAGAAGGGGTCAAAATATTGGATACGGTCACCCTGCCTTGCAAAGTGGAACAGCTATCAAAATATGATTTTAAAATCATATTGACCCAAGGACTCAACCGTCAAATCCGCCGCATGTGCGAGGCATTGGGATACAACGTTTACCGATTGCAAAGGATCCGCATCATGAATATCCAGCTGGACAACCTTCCAGTGGGACAATGGCGCTACCTGTCAAAAAAAGAAAAAGCGCAGTTATTCCAAGAGTTAAACTATGAGCCCAAAGAATGGTGAAACCATAGGCTTGATGAATTTGGAAACCTAAAAAGCCGGATGCCATCCCGACTTTTACAGTTTAATCAATCAAAAAGTGCTAGAAACGTTAATTTTATAATGTTTCTAGCACTTTTCACTTGTTTTT
>NZ_FOQC01000086.1 GCF_900113645.1 Trichococcus flocculiformis | reverse complement strand
GAAGCAGCAACGACAACCGAAGCAGCAACGACGACAGAAGCAGCAACGGCGGATGAAGCAGAAAATGAGGTAGACGATATTAGTTATGAAGAGTATGAAGCAGAACTCGAAAACTATTTCGCTACATTAGAAGCGAATGTGTCCGTATTATCTGAAGATCAAATAGCTAGAGAGTTAGAGGATGCTGTGGATTTGGCAGTTGATGATTTTTATGAATTTATTTCTGATAACAATGATTTTGAAATTATTGAGAATAGATCTATGTCTTTTGAAAAAGAAAGAATCCTTCTATGTGCCAAACAAAATATAACTCACAAAATAATTAAAGTTGTAGTTGATGATTTCCAAATAGATGATACTCGTGGACAATCAAGTAAAGTTGTAATTAGATTTGTTTTAGAGGATGAATCACATTTTGCTGAACTAACGTATACAAATGGTGATTATGAATACAATGAATATCAAGGTAACTATATGCCGTTAATACAAGACGTTTTAGAGTTAAGTGAATTTAGTAAAATGATTGAAGATATTAAGAATACAATTATTGATGTGTTTCCAACTTTATTAGAGGAAGCAAGAAGCGAAAATAACTCTTACTTTTCAATAAAAGAAGGAGAAGACTCTATTCTATTGGAAGATGATTGCCCTGAATGTGGTGAAGAAGAATGCTTATGTATTAGTAAGTCATTTTTAAATAAGGCTGGAATTGAGCACTCTGAAAATATTGCATTATGTTTAAAGTGTGGACAGGGTATAGAATATTCACATTGCTTAAGATGTGACAGTATTATGTTAGATGATGGTGAAGAATTATGTGAAGCATGTCAAGATTTTATAGAAAACGAATAAAGATGTATATGTACATATTCTAAATTATTGTATACCTAAAAATAAATATCAGGAAAGCAATATGCCGTATTCTTTGTTATGTGGGGTCATTAAAACAACAGATACGAATAGATTGGATACGAAAAGAGAAAAATATCCTTTTAAAATGATACGCACATGCTTACTATAAATGAGGTTATTTTTTGAGGGGAATGGCGTTGTGACGGCATTTCTGAGCTAACTGCAGAAATGGCTTGAAAAGAGAGCAGAAACAAAAAAACGGAAAGCCTGTAGATATAAAAGGCTTTCCGTTTTTTTTCGTATTTCGGAGAATATGGACTATCGTTAAGGATAAGGTGAAAACAAAGAATGAAAAACATTAAAACTTTTTTTGTCTTAATATAATCGTATAGGATACGCTGAAGAATATCAGTGAGTAAATGAGAAGGCAAATTACGCCATTTTGAAAGTTTAATGAAGGATTGATTATCGGACTATTGTAGTCGCTGAAGATCAGCACTTTATATGGATCTGCATATGAAAATGGGAGCAGATGAGCAATGTTTTTTATAGAATCACTCTGAAGCAAAGGAGACTCAACCAGCAGAATGGATGACAATAGGATACCTGCATTCATAAGCAGACTCCCTGTGAATAGTGAGATAAAGAAGCTGAGGGACGACAGGAAAAGGATAAACAACAAGAATAACAGCAAGGATCTGCTATTGAACGCAGTTACTGACATGAAAAAAACGTCGACGCCATTTTGGGAATAAGCAATAGGGTAGCGGAAATCTCCTATCCCGTTCTGAAAAGCACTGATCAAAAAGGCGATAATCAGTGGAGTTACCAACGATAACGTGACGAATGCAGTAGCTGTTGAAACTTTTGCGAGGAAAATACTCCCTAATCTGCTGGGGACAACATTAAAGAAATTGATGTGATTTTTTCTTTTCTCAAAGGAATAGATATTTGCGAATAAAAGCGCGCAAATTGAGAAAATCAAAGAACTGGAAACAGTGCCGCTAAAAATACGTGCGACGTAATTTAATGCGGGAGCAGAAGCTTGAAAGCTGTCATCTACTTTGGTTATATCGTTTTTCACTAAATTTTCAAGAACCAGGACTGCCTTCTGCTGTTCAATGATAGAGAGTCCGTTTAGGATTCCCGACTCCATGTTTTGGAGCAGCTTTTTTTCGTACGCGTATTCAGCCTTAATCCTTTCTTCATCGGTTCCTGAAATGAGAGCGTCAATATAAGCGCTCAACAGTTCATTGCGCTCAATGGTATCAGGTAAGATATGCGCTGCAGCAGGCTCTGATTCCATTTGTTTTTGTGCTTGTTCACCGTATTCCAAATTAGCTCGCAAGTATTGCAACTCATTCTCATATCGGTTTTCTTGAGCTGTGGTAAACAAAAAAAGCGGGATGGTGAAAATGAAGGTCAATAAGATGAAACCGAAATAATTTGCTTTCTCAGAAAAAATTTTTTTGCATTCGAAAAGTATTGTTTTCATGGCAGAATCACGTCCTCCGAAAGATACAGTTCATCATAGCTTTGTTGTATGTCCAGAGTGTTCCCAACTATAATGACCTTTTGCGCATGCAGGAACAGAACTTCATCACAAATTGTATGAACATTTGTCAGATCATGTGAGGAAAAAATAATGGTTTTGCCGTTTTCTTTTATGGAGCGCAGCAAATTGTTTACTATTCTGAGACTAGTCGGGTCAAGTCCGTTCATTGGTTCATCCAGCAAAAGAATCGGTGCATCACTAATCGCATACATGCCTATGAGAACATGCTGTTTCATACCCAGTGAAAGCTTCCGTATCGGGATGTTTTTATAGCTATCCATTTTTAACATACGAATGATAGCATTGGGATCTACAGAAGAATGCCAAGCGCATTTCGTAAAGTTAAAATGATCTTGAGCGGTCAGATTTGCATATAACTGGTCACTGTTTTCCAAAAAGAAAATTTGTTTGAGATATTCTTCGCGTTCGCTGTAAAAATCCAGTCCATTGATTTTCACGTAGCCATCAGCAGGCTTTTTTATTCCTGCCAGCGTTCTTAGTAACGTTGTTTTCCCCGTTCCATTGGGTGCAACGAGACCGATTATTTTATTTTCAGAGAATTGATCATTCATTTCTTTCACAATTATTTTTTTCCCAAAGCTAATTTTTAAATCCATAAACTCTATCATTACTACCCACCTTTATGATGAAAAACCCCACTTACTTGGTCTGTGTTGAATTCTTTAAGTGGGGTTAAATTATTTTGAAGAGGTCTTAATGAACGGTACTTAATAGGTAGTGTACATATCTTCAAAATGATAGGTACTTCTAAACCAACCCTCATCTATACTTAAAATTTTGTACCCATTATAGGAATAGCCGGTTCTATAGGTAAGTATTTTGTAAGTAACATTATAGAGGCCACCCCAAATATCATCGGACAAGTTATGATCTTGAAAATATCTGTATCTTACTTCTGTGGCATTCGCCATTGGTGAGATTATTATATCTTTATCAGTTTTTACTATAGAGGAAGGGCTTGAGATTGGAACTTGGGTAGAAGCAGAGACTATTTCTGGAGAGATAAATAAGTAAAGTACCATAAGTGTACAAAATATTTGTAAAGTAATTTTCATTCGAGTGCATCTCCTTCTATGTGATTAGGTTATTGTTGTGCTATGTGGATAAATTTTTAGCAGTATATATTTTCCAAACTAAACTTTCAAGAATATACTTGTTGTCTAATAGAGCGAAAAATACGTGTTCACAGTCCGCCAATCACCTCCCAAATTAGTGTTCCGATGCTTTCTAACATTGCACACTCCTCCTATTTAGTATTTATTTACATATTTAGTATAAACTAGTTATACTAAATATGTAAAATAGTAAACAATACGGAACAAAAGGTGGGATGGAGATGAAAATTGGAGAAGTAATCAGTTCAACTCGGAAGAATAAGAATCTGAAATCAAAAGATGTCACTAGTGTTGCATTAATAAAATAAACAAACCGAATTTTTAGACAAAAACAAAAAGTCCTTTACAATGGTTGGTAAGATGACTTATCCAAGACCACTTTAAAGGACCTACAACTATGGATAAGCATAAACAAAAAACTTCATTTTGTAAATGGATTGCACCTGTCTCTTTTGAGAATCTACCGCTAAGACTACAAGAACAAATTGGACAGACAAATACCTATGTCAAGAAGCTCTATTTTGATCGTTTCCTCAAGCTGATGCTCCACGCAGTCTCGAGCCAAAAAGCCAGTCTTCGGGATATCGAAGCTTCCCT
>NZ_FOQC01000084.1 GCF_900113645.1 Trichococcus flocculiformis | reverse complement strand
TGTTCATCTGTCAGCCGTGAAGGTCGTCCGCTTTGTTTTTTGGAGACTAAACCTTGGATTCCATTATGGCAGTAATTTTTCATATAGTGGCTGACAGTATGCTCGTCGCGGCCGATGGTGTGCCCGGCTTCTTTCCGGGTGTGGCCTTCGAGAACCAACTTGACTGCCAGGCAACGCTCGTACAACCGGCGGTTGTCTGTCGTAGTCATCGCTTTTTCCAATTCACGGATTTGGCGTTCTGTTTCCATGTTCCCCACTCCTCAAGTGTTTTCTTTAGTATACGCCTACAGGAGGAAAAACGAATGCAATTTAACTCAATTTATATAGTTGCTAATAATCCACCTTCTAATCCAAAATTGCCACCATTTAAGATCGAAAGGCTATCAATTGTTTTAATTCTAAATATGGTTTCATTAACTATCTTTCCACTAACTGGTAACCCTAAAATAGCAATAAAAAAATTCCAACTACTATGCAAAGCTCCTACTAAATACAAATTATCACTGTAAAAAAATATTAACGATAGTAAGAAACCAAGTAAAAATATGTTTATTAATCCAATACTCGTAACATTAGGATTAATTGCATGATTTAATGAGAAAATAACAGAATTTATAACTATTCCTATAGTCATATTGCTCATGCTAGCTATAGTATTCATAATATATCCTTTAAAGAGAAGCTCTTCTGCAAAGCCTTGAATACAAAAGCCAAACAGAAGTAATATTAAATATAATATATTAACGTTATTATTTATGCTGATTGAAATACTTTGCATAATCAAATTGCCTATAATAGTTGCTCCTATCATTACGAAACCCAAAATTGCACCAAAAGAATAATTTTTTGTGAAATTTTTAGAACTTATCCCTAACGATTGAATATCTCTTTTTTCTACAAATTTAGAGTATAGAATAATTGCTAAAATTACTAATGAATAGAAATAAAGTTGAATGAGGATTCCAAAACTATCAGAAAAAAAGGAACCTATTTGAATGACTAAACTACTAACTAATGAAAAAATAAGTAATCCAATTATTAAAGTAATCCATCCTCCGCGCCTGTAATTTTTCGTGAGTTCAGCAGATTTTGTTAGTGGTAAATATTTCATATTATGTCTCCAATCTGATTTAGATAGCAAATTTTGTACTTTTACAGAAAAAAAGGTATGTGTTTATGGCGTTGAGTTATGACGCAATCTAACACCTTTAATTATAAGGCACAAAAAAAAGAAAAAATATAATCTGACATCTTAATTACCTCCTAATAAACTTATATTTTGCCTATAAGTAGAGTATAAAAGATAATTATAAGGAATTTATAAGGATTTATAAAAAGATTCGGGTCGTAAATTTCAAGTTAGTCACCCAGTTGAATAAAATACTTCCTCGTTTAAAGGTCACTTGTTCAATCGGCTTTCTATTAATCAATTAAAGCACTACTATTTAAGCAAAGATACATTTGATAAAATAGGTGGCTAACTTAAACTTGAAATTTACTATTACTTAATTCTGTCATATGGCGATTCACTATCTTTGATTGTGTAGTAAGTATAATAAAATCGATATTATCATTTTGTAATTGGAATCATGATATCTAGTATGTTTTTTGCCTTATAGTGTTCTATAAATGGAAATGACCAATTGATATCCTCTTCGTAATGACCAATTAATAACTGATAAGCTGGACCGATTTTTTCATATAGTTCTGGTGGATCAAATTTGAGGCGTAATCGTATATAAGTTCCTCCCTCAAATTCGAATTGATCAAATCCAAATAATTCTCCATGATCACTTTCCAGAACGAGTGTACATACCCTGTATAATTTGCTCTCTCCATAATCTAGTCCATACATTTTCCTGCCTGTTAAAGAAGGAAAGCGGGCTTCAAATGTGGGCCAAGCTTTTTTTTGATTGTCTATATCATTCGGTATTTCTATATAAAGAAAGTTCATTTTTTCGACAGTAACCTCTTGTATAATCCCCAATTCTGTATTAATGGTTTTATCCATAATTATCAGTCTCCTTTATGTTGAATACATAATGTTCTAAATAGTTCATCTAGTTTAGCAATGTCCATAAGTGTATTTGCCAAGTTGGTGTATTCTTTTTTCATGCTGTCCAAGTGTGCTTGTCCAAACGAAATAGCCAATTTCTCCTTAATTTCGGCTCTAGGTAAGTCAAATTCTTTAAGGAACTCACTCATATATAAATTTCTAGCAGAAGCTAATCGAAAACTAAAATAGTGATGAATTTTTTGTTGCTGTTGATTTAAACCATTTGTTTTAATCGCATTCGCGTAATACTCTATTACTTTTGTATCTCCCTGTTCATAACGAGTTTTCATAACAATTGATACGCAATGAAAAATTTCTTTAGCAGTGGGTGTTTTAGTTCGGTATAAATTTCCCCACATTGAAAATGATCCTCTTTTATAATCAACATCTTCGGCTCTCCAATCTTTTACAAACTCTTCAAATCTCATTTTCATATAAGGATAACCAGCAGGGTCATGTAAATAGATATAATCATTTTCTAGATTTGTTACTGAAACAAAATGATCAACTCCGCTTTGATTGATAGAATTTGGATTGTAGTTTAAGTGTCCCATATCTAAGGGACCAACAATAACTGACCCCCTTCTCAAAAACTGTTCTAATTTTTTCTTACTAAGTTCGATGGAATTTTCGTCAATATCAGTTAAGTAAAATTCTTCATAATTGAATCCAAGCATAGTTAAAGAGTTACTAATAGATAAATCGGGTAGTCCGTTGTCAAAAAAAACTAATGGGTGTTTTGTATTCTTATCAACAAAGCTTGCCCCATTACCCATTACCATTAGGGCTTCTATATACTCAGGTTGAAAATGATACCCATAAGACTTTAGCACCATAGCGACTGAGTTAGTGTAGCATAAAGGTACATCTCCAATAAATGAATTCATTTTAACACCTCCTGATTAGATTCTATCTTTCTTCACGAGTTCTTTCCCGTCATTTTCTGTACAAGAAAATTAGGATTTTACAATCTTTTTCAATGCTAGTATGATACTTACAAAAGGAAGTGTATAAAATGGATGATTTATTAGAGATTATAAACCGCATTGAAAATAATATTGACCAAGACGTAAACTATACTCAACTTTGTAAAGGTTTGAGTATAAGCAGCAGTTCTTTACAGCGTGTGTTTCCAGTGCTCTTTAATATCACACTTTCTGATTATATTCGAAAAAGACGATTAACAAGAGCTGCTTTTGAACTTAAACACACACAACATAATATTTTAGAGATTGCTTTAAAATATGGATATGAAACGCCAGATGCTTTTACTGTTGCTTTTAAAAAACAACATGGGGCTACTCCGTCCGCAGCCCGTAAAGATGCTCCAATTAACCTATTTAATTCTTTAGAATTAAATTTATCAGTCGAAGGAGGGAACAATCTTCCGATAGAAATAAAGGTACTTCCTGCTTTTTATGTGGCTGGTATTTCAATAGAAACGACTATCATGAATCCCGATATTTCAATTCTTTGGAATCAGTTATCTCATTCTGACTTAATTGACGATTTAATAAATCTTAGTAGTGGAAGAAGCTTCGGAGTATGCTATGGAATCACAGATGATGGGAAAATTAAGTATATGGCTGGGTGGGAAGTTGAAAACCCAGATAAAGTTAACCATCTACCTGTTGAAGTCATTCAGGTAAAATCATCAACATTTGTTATCATCCCATGTAATGGAAAAATCCCCGATTCAATACATAAAGCGTGGAATTATATGTGGAAGAACTTCTTCCCGGAAAGTGGTTATACATATTCTGGAGACGTCGATTTAGAATTCTACCCCGAAAAAGTTACTAATTCTAATGAATATCAAATGCAGATATGGGTCCCAATAGAGAAAAATAACAATATAGCGTAAGCAAATATTTTTTTATTATTTAACAATACATGAAATTATATAAAGTCGTGTATCAAGAACCTTTTTAAAATAAGGTATATTTTTAACTCATTTTTATTATTTTAAATAAACGTTAAGGAGTAATTTAATATGGATTTAACTTTAGATACAGATTCAGGAAAATTAAATATTAGGGTAGCAGCATGGATAGAAAGCCAAAATAGTTTACTAGTTTCTAAATACGTTGATGGAATAATTTCTTTACCAGGTGGTAGAGTAAAATTTTCAGAGACTACTAGTGAAGCAGTAAAACGTGAAGTTTTGGAAGAAACTGGAGAAAAATTTTATGATGTAGAATTATTTTCAGTAATTGAAAATTTTTTCTTAGAAAAACAATCAAAAAAGGATTTTCATGAATTTCTTTTTGTTTATAAAGGTAAAATAAAAGAGAAAAAAGAATATCATGGTATAGATAATGATGATCAAGATATTACATGGGAATCTTTAAAAATTATAAATGAATTAAAACCTAGTATCTTTAGTGAGCTAGCTGGTTTCAAAAATAAAAATCATATAATTCACTTAGTAAATACTGATTAATGAAATGTATCCAAAATAATCACTATTAAGACAATTCTCAAAGTTTGATTCATACATGAAATTGGATAAAATCATGTATGAAGAACCCTATACCCATAGGGTTCTTTTTTATGACCGCCAGAAATAAACGATTATATACCATAATCGGATAAAATCATGTATCGAAAATAGAAGCCTACGTTTTTTCTTTAATTATGTCTAATTTGGGTGTACCCAAAACTGACAAAGGTAATTACCAATTATTTTAGGTCGTTTAAAGAAAGCAGCTGTTTTCCGTCTTGATCAAAATTACCCGGCGATAACCATTTTTCAAGCCTTTTTTTGTTCCGTTCCCATTCACAATCAAGCATTGAGAACCACGATGTATCGCGGTTTCTATTTTTGTACACAACTGCCTGCCGGAATGTGCCTTCATATTCAAATCCTAACCTCTGTGCAGCTAATTTAGAAGGCTCATTTAGACTATCGCATTTCCATTCGTATCTTCTGTACCCTAAAATCTCAAAAACATACTTTGCCAACAAATACTGGGCTTCGGTAGCTTGAATGCTTTTTTTCAATTGCTGGCTGTATATTACATAACCTACTTCGATAACGCCATTTTGTCGATCGTTACGCATTAGCGCAAGCGTGCCCAGCACTTTTGAATGTTCTTTATCCCAAATTCCAAAAAAGTAAGGGTCTT
>NZ_FOQC01000050.1 GCF_900113645.1 Trichococcus flocculiformis | reverse complement strand
TGAACAGAAGACCTTCTGGTCCTTCGGTAAATATATGGTCAGAAGCAAAAATGGAATTGAAAGTTACGTCAACTTTTTAGCCATTGCCTATAGTTGCGTTCAGCTTCTTCCCTTCAAACAGGAGAGGTATGCCCATTTGAAGGAGGAAAGTTCTCAAGTGAAGAAACAACTCATTGGAATGGCGATCCAGCAGGAAGTATTTTTCTATACTTTCGTGCTTTCCATCGAAAACAGGATTAAATCGCTGGCTATCCTAAAGACTTATGAACGATGGGCTGAAGAAAAACATAGTTTTTAATTACTTGTAAAGTGGTGTAAAGCACGGTTAAGGACAAGAATTTACCACCGCTAGTCTTTAGAAAAAGTCTGGGTGGATGTATTTCATTTCGTATTTCTTCCGAAATGCACCCACCGCCTCAGCGTCATAAAAATGGGCAACCATATAGCCTTCCTTATCATATGCTTCAGCAATTACTTTTGGTGCCATTACATTCTTTGGATAGTAGGTTGGCATTATTTTCGAAATGCGATCATAGGTGACTTTCTTATTTTTCAGACTTTCTTGTTTGTTAACACGGTACAAGCCTTTAAAGATGGCTTCGTATTTCGTTGAAGATACCTTTTCATAAGAAAAGAGCGCTATTTTTTGGTTCAGCTCCGTTAATCGACTCCAGGCATATTTGTCATTTTCCGCAGAATTAATATGGAACTCCGTGAACCTGTTCCCATCTGGAGTTAAGCGGTTATCCCACTCTCCATTGGGATAAAACTTCAAACGCTTGATGTCCGTATCTTCCTCAAACTAATGCTTTGCGCCGCTGCCCTGGAAACCTTTGTACCCTGCCCCAAAACAGTTACAGCACTCCGCAACAGTCCGCAAGCGGACATCGTCATCAGCATCTATATAGCCTTTTTCTATATATTCACTTGGTTTTGATCCTTGACAACAGATTCCCATGATACAAACATATCTTTATTACGACTAATCAAAGTATCCACCGCCTCATCTGATTTGCTCTCATTATCTCAATGTTATTAAGGGTATTCAAGATTTATTTAATTTACTTCCATTTCAGTTACGCAAATTGTTACAACCTTAGATAATCCGGAAGGAGAAAAAAAGCGGAAAGCCCGTCAATCATAGGAATTCCGCTCAATCAACTTTATTCTCTTTTTCAAATCATTCCCATAACTATCAAAAGAATACCGTCACACCGCCGCTCCTCTCAATTAAATGACCTCATTTGTGGTAAGCATGTGCGTAACCTAGATGGAGACGCGTCTCATTCATTGTGTTTCCTGTCAAAAAAGTTTGACGCTATCTTCTTGATGAAACCATTTACCGCATCGCTAGCTTTCTGTTATATCTCGATCTTACACTAATCCATCGCTTGCACTTTATTTTCGATAAAGTCAATTTCATTTTGGTCGAGACCGTATTTTTTGTAAAGCTGCTGGTCGATTGACTTAACGGATTGAGCCCAGTCAATATCTGAGTTTGATGTGAAGTCTTGCAATGGAACATACTTCCATTTAGCGGAAGTATTATGTTGAGTAACTTTTAAGATGCCGAGCATTGTTCTAGCGAATTTTGATTTTACATATTTAAAGCAGTTTTGTGCTTCAATTTCGTTGTCAAAAGTACCAATTGATATAAATGTTTCTGTAAACCCGATTAGGGGTTCCCCGATTAGGGGTTCCCCGATTAGGGGTGTAGACAATACCTCGCCTAAAGCACCAGTTCCATTTGCATTAGGTAATACAACTCTCCATTTATCAAACCCAGTTGGTTCATTTACATAATCTTTACGAATCCAACGATAAACTCGCCGATTACCGAGCAATCCTATTATTTGGATATATTCTTTGCCATCGTCAGGCTTGCGCTCAAAATAAATGATGTTATCTAATATTTTGAAAGCACCTGTGCCAACATCTTTTGTATGCCCCTTCGATTGAACATCAACAATTTGCGGACATTCAGCAATAGCCATATCCGTAAGTCGATAGATACCACGTCCTGTAATTAGCGGTTCAACGGTTTGAGTGGTTTTGCTCGACACCTTAACCAGCATAGAATTAAGTTCTTCAAAATGTGTGAACGTACCTATTTTGCCGAACACTTTATTCTTATCACGAAGAAGAACAACGACTCCGCCCTTTATATCCGTATTACGAAAAATATTTCCTGATTTTTGCTCATAAAACACTATTTTGAGATGTTCATCGTTGAGCATTTTATTATTCCAGATTTTAGGAGTGTAACCTGCTCCCGACAAAAAACGTGCCGGGGAGATTAGGCAATACTGTGCAGAGATTCGCTCTGCCAAATCATAAAAATGATTATATATTGGGCTATTGCTAGTACTGCCACCGATGGATTCGTCCTGATACGGTGGATTTCCCACCACTACGTCAAATTTCATTAATTCTTACCTCCAAACAATTCATCACATTTAGCTTCAAAGTCACCTTCACATCGAGCAAAAGGTGTTGTATCAAGATAAACGACATGTGAGTCATCAATATTCTTAGCTTTTTCATCAAAGCCAAAGATAAAGTTACGTGCAATATTATAGATGATTTCACTTGGCGCAAAACCATAAACTTGATGTTCAAGGATATGCTTCAAGCGTTCATTTTCATCTGGAATTTTATCTTCAAGCCCTGCATATAACCGCTTAACTATCTCAGTGATATAAAGGCCAGACTTCATATACAAGTCTGCAAATGTTTTATCAGGGTTCGTGAAATCTTCCGGGCTTTCTTCTTCCAACTTATCAATCATCATCTTCACGACTTTCTTCGGCGTAAAAATTTGGTTGGTTTGTTGGGGTGGAATATAATCAAAGATATCCTCTTCTTGGCTTTCATCAAAATAGTTGGCAAGATCTGCACGTTTTCTCAAGAATTCTTGAACGGACTCGTCAAATACCACAGCATCAAAAAAATTATAAGTGTCACGTAAAGTTCTAAATTGATCCAAAGTGATGCCTGTTACTACCTTGAAGACTTCATCTTTGATTGTTGTATCAAATGACGCCAGTGTTGTTGATGGATCACCGTAAGCCATTAAGAATGATGGAATCGTTCTTGCAAAACCACGTAAACGAGCACGCACATCATCTTCAACTGTATTTTTCTTCTTGTCTTCAGCTTTCTTCAAGATAGTTTCAGTTGATTGTTGTATCAATTCTTTGGTTTTCGTCTCAACCGTTGTCGCGACTTCTTTCTTGAAATCTTCTTCGATTTGATGATTCTTAACTTCATAAGCAACTTTTGCTTCTGCCACTTTAGCTTCATCGTTATGAGCTTCTGCTACTATTTTCTTATATTCAACTTCTGCTTCGGCGTGTTTGATTTCAGCTCTCTTTTGAACTGTGTCTACTTCACGAGCAATCACATTGGCACTTTGTTGCACAACTTGCTCAGCAGCTTTTGCGGTCAAGCCATTTTCTTTCGCCAAGCCTTTAACCGCTTCTTGCGTATATTCCTTGAAGGTAGTTGCAACGACGTTTGATAAGTTGTTCGCTACTTGATTAGTTGCTTCCTCAATTGTTGACTGGATGTCAGCATAAACTTTTTCTCCAAAATGAGCATTTGTTTGTGCTACAACAATATCTTGCTCAACAGTGGCTTCGCCATTATTGTCCACTCGGACATCTTTCGTATCAATTGGATCGTCTGTCTTACGTGGTACTGTTTTCCCAACATCAACAGGATTTAATTGTTCCAAGATTTCACGAGCACCAGCTGATGCAAAGATTCCTGAAATGTTCTGGAAGAGTAGATTTGACATGAAGCCACGACGGACGACCTCCTGCGCTTTGATTACCTTTGGAATCGTCAAAACTTGGTTCACATCAAGCTCAACCATCTTCCCATTATTATCTTCTGCAATGACCGGGAAGAAGTTTAACAAGGTACGGATGTTGGCTTTGCGATCGACAGTCGTTCCACCACCATTGGTTGTCTTGCTTGATAGGTTATTAGCAAATTCATCATAAATCATAAGGGTACGTTCTGGCGCAAAGTCAAAAACATAAGCATTTTCTTTTTGACGCATTTGTCCATCAACTTTATAGTCGCACGGATTTTGCGCTCGAAAAGCTGCCTGCATATATAGACTTGGTGATTTCATGTTAGAAAGCATCAATACTGCAGTCCACTCAGGTACCGTTACACCCGTGGTTAATTGCCCAACAGACAACGTGATCGTTTTATCATGAGTTGCAATTGCTTCTCTTACTCGACCAAGTGATTTTTGATTGATGATTTGGTCATCGTCAGAGCCTCGTCCGTCCCCAGCTGCAAGCACAACCTCATAGTTTTCAAAGACAGGATGTTCTTTAAGTAATTTTTGCAGGGCTTTAGCACTGGCTACACGATTTAAAATCCAGAAACTATGTTTTAACTCATCACGGAGTTCTTTTGTTGAAAACGGATATTTTTCATTATGAGAAAGAGAATCCAACCACTTCTTGATATCCGCCTCATGCACAAATTTCCCGTTATCATTGGTCTCAAAGAATTCATTTAAGTCAAAAGCAAAGTCGATATTTTCACCATTAATCTCAGCACCTTTGTTGACTTCATCTGTAATCATTTGACTCATTTGATAAGAGAACATACTCAACCGTGGCAATTTTTCGTAAGGATTGTTTTCTTCAGGTTTGTCCCAGGCAGCTTTGGCTTCTTGCTCATCAGCGTAAGTCCAGTTATAGATTTGATTTTGAGCAAATTTTCCAGAAGCTACTGCTTTGAATGGTGTACCGGATAAGTGAAGCGTTAAATCACGATTGATGTTTTCAAAGGCTATATCTGTCTTGAACGTATCAACCCCTTCGTGTGATTCATCGATAACTAATAGGTCCCAATGTAAGTCTTTGACCCATTTTAGCTTGTCACGACCACCACCAAAAGAAATAGCACCTTTTAAGTCTTGTAAAGAGATAAAGGCAACCATTCTGTCTTTACCACCGTTGTGCATTTGCTTTTCAAACTCGTCTCGATTCATCACCAGACGGTCTTTTAATGAATCACTTGTTGAAACAAATGCAAAATCTGTTTGCCAAGCAACGAACTTTTCAAAATCGTCAAACCAAGAATTCGCAACAGCTGGACGATTCGTGACAATTAAAACCTTATTAGCATCTAATTTGCGAGCAAAATCATACGTCGTCAGCGTCTTCCCAAAACGTGGCTTAGCATTCCATAAATACTCGCCATTTTTATGATTTTTTGCATATTCTAATGTCCGAGTAACTGCCGCTTCTTGTTCAAAACGAAGTTGATAGGTTAATTCTTCTTTGACTTGACTACACTCGTTGTTACAGAAAGCTTCAAAATCAGCATGAGCCTTTTCTGGAGTACCATTGTAGAAAAACCACTCAGTATTTGGGCGTTGTTTAATACTCTTGTATTTACGCAAATAAGCATGAAGCTGTTTATCTTTGAACCAATCATCTGACAAGTTGAGTTTTGCAGGTTCTGACCAGAGCTTTAAATACTCTAGGTTAATGGCAGCAGTTTTCGTTTGTTCACGAATACGCTCATCGACATTTTTACGTTCAGTGTAACCAATTTTGATCCAACCTTCGTCGTCTTTTATAGTCGGCAAAGTGTAGGCGTAAATCTGTGGATATATCGTTTTGGTCGTTTTGATTAGCGTATTGTCAGTCATATCCTACTTAACTCCTTTATCAAAGAATTCCATTTTATTTGTCTCCCAGTTCATCACTTTCACGCGCTTACCTGGTTTAATATTCCATCGCTCTTCTGGTTCTTCGTCATCGAATAGTGACATTTGTACCTCAACAATTTTTTCTCGTTTCTCTGTTAGAGGAATGATGTATTTCAATCCATCCATTTGGAAAACGTTGTAGCTGATAATTTCAGCAATATCCTCGAACAAACCGTAAAGCGGTTCTTCTAACCATTTAGCAAAATAGTAGTCACGGTAGGTGTATAGTAAATTTTCACGAGCAAGCAGTAATGAGTCACCGCTCCACTCGAATCCATAGCTTGATTTATAAGCTTCCACAACTAAGCGTTGCCATTCTGCTTTATCGACCACTTCTTCATTGATGCGTTTTAGCTTTCGGTCGACGAATCCAACACGTTCATTCAGTGGCACAATTTCACTAGTTGCCATATCATAGCGAGTTGCCATATATGGTGCTTCCCCACAAGTGATTTCCAACCATGTTCGTTTGACATAGATTTCTAGGTCATCATCTAGATAGTCCTTCTCAACCTCATCATTTTGTTTTTTCACAATCCAAGTTGGAGTAAACACTTCCGCCTTTGACTTAGTGCGCTCTTTTTGTCTTTCCTTTGATTTCAAGGCTCGTGGTTTAATGATTTGTCCCATTTGGCCCGTCACTAGTTCAGGTCGCATTTGAGCTGTTGCTGCATAAGCTTTATTACCATGTTTGATATAGTTTTCATTCGCCCAAATGATGTTCTTCTTCGCCTTTGATGTGGATGTTGTTCGATCGATCAAGAGAATATCTAATATGTTTGGCATTTGTTCACGAATTGTATTTTCAAGAATGTCAGTTGAACTACATTCATCAATAATCTGGTTTTTATCTTCCTCACTTGGTTTCATCATAGTCTCTGCTACTAACAAATAGCTGCCCCCTCCCGTTTTAGATGTCATCGTTCTTCTAACCCAATGATGTCGCTAATATCAATATCTAAAGCGATAGCTATTTTTACAAGCGTCTCAATTGCCACCGGTTCGTTCTTCCCCAGTTTTGCAAAGACGTTACTACTCACTCCTGCTGCTTCCTTGAGCTGAGTTTTATTCATTTCCTTGTCAATCAATATTTTCCACAATTTTTTATAGGTGATATCCATTGGGAGCTCCTAACATTACTTTTCATACTTAAAAATCCATTAGGCACATTATATCACGATAAAAAAAGCTTTTCTTTGCTTCTCATAACTTTTTGTGGAGTTTCCTAAAGCAATCACTAGGGTTATACATTAAGAAATCCCCAAAAATCGGACAAAATCTCTCTATCCCTTTTGTTCTCTCTGCAGTAGGTGTCATAAATCCGATAGTTATCATTACTCGCAGAATAAGCACGCTAATACTCTCGCGCAATTATTTCATTTATGTGAATCATGTCAGCACTGAAAAAATCATCTATCTTCCCCTTGATTTCGTTCTTTAAATCTTCTACATTATCTTTGTATTGTTCAATGTAGTTTTTGGGCAAGATATCTTTTCTGTAGATTTGAGTCCATTTTTTCCCACTGCTAATTTCAGAAAAAATTGTTTTAGTCTGGTTTCTTTCGGCAATTTTCAAGATATTTTGTCTTGTGCTTTCCTCACCGGGTCCCACATACAGCGTGAAACCTATTTTCCCACTTTTAATGTCGCACTCATATAAAAGGACTCTTTTTGAGGCAGTCCAACCCGACCCAGTTTTCTCAATCAGAGCATCCAATGTTTGGGTTGTAAACCGTATGTATCTGAAGTTGGCTTTACTATCCCTGATTATTTCCGGATTTGTATCCAGCAATGATTTGATAGTATCCATAACCGCATTTTGGATTTTCTTCTTTCCCTCGGGATCCCCAATTTCGCCATCTCTGAATTCTATCATGAGATCATCTTCAGCTATTTTGTATAGTTCAAACAATTTTTTAAGACTGTTCTCTTTGGCCCAAGTGCTTGTCTCACCGTAGAAATATAAACGCTCAGCAATTTCCACGTATCCGTCTCGTCTTTCTTCTATAAAAGATGCGGCCAAGCCAGACTCTTCAGATGCGGCCAATTGATACAGCCCGCTGGGATCCTTATCAAATAACATCTTGATAATTTTTATTATCATTTCCTTCCAATACTTGACCGAAATTCTTCCACTCTCTAAAAATTCAAAAGCAGCAACCGTCATACCGGTATAATCTTGATCAGAATCAAAGGGAACGGTTCCCGCATCTATGATGATTGGTTCAAATGCAGTACTTGGGTATTTCCATAAATTCAAGGCATTCTTTTCCATGTCTTTTGCTCTTGCCTTAAGCTCTTGCTCTGTCCATCGTTCAGCTTTTTTTAAATATTCATTCAGCCTGAACGGACTGGCCTTGAAACCATCCCGCATGTCTCTTTTAACGGAAAAAGTTCGATTGCTATAATTGGAGTTGTATCCGGTAACAGTAAGATTGGCTAATCGATTTAACCAGATTTCATGAACCTCTTTGTAGTTCTTTCCAAGATCTTTTTGCCATTCTTTAGATAATGTTTGAGGCATGATATGTTCAATGCTGTATTTCTTTGTATTGAGCAAGCCATCGATTATCTCAGTTGTCTCTTTACTCTCTCTATTCTCTAAACGGTTAAAGATATAGGCTCTCCATTTGTTATTGATGTGATAAAAATCTTTTGAATTGATCGCCTCTCTGAACTCATCATCTTTTGGCAATCTTGCACTGCCGGTTTTATTGAGAAGTATGTATTTCATCACTCCAGCGTAATTGTCTTGATTTGTTTTAAGTTTTAAAACATCTCTATTGAGCGTTGAGTATATTTTGCTCAATGCATTTGTCGGCAAATTACAGATGGATCGTCTTACGATGAAGTTTTCAGTTGCTCTGAAAATATCTAGAAGCTCATCCTCACTCAGGATTGTATCTTCGTAATTTTTCAGGATTTCAAGAAAGAAAGGCGTCATGACACTCATTTCCAAAATATTGATGCGCTTTAACACCTCATTAACGCCTTTTGTTGTTGTAGAGGCTTCCTTTATTTGCTCGTACCGCTTAGCATAAGCCAAAAGATCGATCAACAGCGATTTAATAGTTATCCCGTTGACTGTTACATATTCTTTGAAATCAAAATAGATATTCGAAAAATTAGGAATCTTATTTTGCTTTAGCGTTAAATAGTGACGTATAAAATCACTAACGTCATACGCTGTTTTTTCCTCGATAAGGTTCCAATATTTTTCATAGTACTCCTCTTGGTTAGACGGAGATTCCCCCATCAAAATAAAGTTTCTGATTTTGTCGCCTTCGCTTAAATCCAATCCGGTTGAATTTAAACTTTCAAAAATTAACTGAGGATCATCTTCTGGCGAGTCCAAGCTGACCTGCATGATTTCCAGTTTCTGTACGGCACTAAAAAGTTCATCGACACTAATATTCTTTTCTTGGATTCGGTTATAGAAGTATAGATAATTTACGGTCATATTTGATGACATAATAAACTCGTC
This sequence comes from Trichococcus flocculiformis, assembly GCF_900113645.1. Lineage (GTDB taxonomy): Bacteria > Bacillota > Bacilli > Lactobacillales > Aerococcaceae > Trichococcus > Trichococcus flocculiformis. The sequence goes on along the minus strand of NZ_FOQC01000050.1, from coordinate 9,223 downwards.
CGGATCGCCAAATAATCTTTGAAAAGCAAGATTATCTTTTTTTATTGGCTTCAGTTTCAGTTTTTCGTCACCTTTTTTAAAAGGGTTGGTCAAGTATAAATCCTTGATCATTTCAGCCTTACTTTCCTCATTTGAAGTCACTTTCCCTTCAAATAATAGATTCATCATTGCCAACAGCAATAAGGAAACTGTAGTCAATCGTTGCTGCCCATCAATAATGATTACCTCACTCATCATCCCACTAGGCTTATAAACGATACTTCCGAAAAAATGCTTCTTTTTGTCAGTCTGTGATACATCGATCAAATCATCATAAAGTTTTTTGCAGTTAGCTTTCTTCCAATCATAATTTCTCTGATAAACAGGGATAATGAAGCGCGCACCACCGCCTTGCATCAACTGTGATAATGGAATGACATTACCTTGCATAATTACCCTCCTGACAAAATATTCTTAATGTTATTTTAATTTAATTGTACCACGTCAGATGCATAAAAATTTATTTTTTATAGCGATATTTCATTTACTGTGTAAACCAAAAAAAGCTGCTCTCGGTCAGGAGAGCAGCTTAATGTATTAGCGTTCAGATAACAATTTTCGATTATTTACCAGCTATTAAGCCCTTTTAATCTCGCGTTTTCTTAATGTTACTGCGGCGAAGAAAGACGCTAAGCAAACTACCATGAAGTCGATGCTGACGATGATTGTCGTGTTGTAGCTGCCGCTTGCATCATAGAAGTAGCCCAGCAGCGGGCCGCCCAAAGCCAAACCCAGGCTGCTGGCTGTCGATAAGATGCCCCATATGGCGGTGAATTCCTTTTTCCCTAAAACCTCAAACGTGACTAATTGGTTCATTACGGCAGGAACGCCTGTGCTCATTGAATAGATCATCGCTGCGCCGATCATGATCGTGATGTTATCGGTTGCGGCAAAAATACAGAATGCAAGGATGTAGATTGTCGTGAAAATGTACAAAGCTTTTGTTGCACCCAGCTTGTCACTGGCGATGCCCATGATGATCTTGGAAGCGATCATGACGATGGCCGCGATCGACAAAACCATACCTGCTTGAACATCAGTCGCACCTTTTGTCGTAAAGAAGATCGGAATTTGTTGGGTGAATGTGGAAATCATTGCGAAACACACGAATGACAAGGCCAATAAGTAGAATACTGGCGAACGCAATGCTTGCGCATAGGTCATATCCGTGTTTTTATGGTTGGTGACAACTGTCGAAGAATCATTCGTTGCTTGTTCTGCTACAGCTGCAAGCGAATCTTCCGTCACGCCATAAGGCAACATGCCTACATCAGCGGGCTTTTCGATCAACAGAAACGCTCCCAAGAACAAAGCAACAGCGTACATGCCGCCCAATAATAAGAACCCTTTTTCCCAACCATAATTTTGGATGAAAGTCGGGACAATTGCGCTCGTGATAGCGGTGCTTAAGCCGATCGATGCAGCAACAAGTCCCATAACCAAGCCGTGGCTTTTGCGGAACCAATTATTCACAAGCGTTACAGAAACGATTGCTGTTGACGACATCATAAATAAGCCGATGACGATTGCCCCCAAGTAGAATGCAAGCAAGGATTTTCCGTTGGATAATAGTAGGAATCCTAATGCTCCGAAAATACCACCCAGGATGGATGTTTTCCGCAAGCCAATTTTAGGCAGCAAAAATTTGGTGACTAAAGGCACCGCTACTATTCCGGTCAAATTAAGGAAACTGCCCACCAAACTGAATTGAGAAACTGAAAATCCGGTCGCTTCTGTTACCGGTTTGAAAAACGATGCCAACCCGTTCATCGGAATCCCTACCCCTAGCATCAACAGCATACCTGCAATGATAATCCGTATATATTTTTTCGACAAAATAAAACGCCCCTCACAATGATATATTTTTTCAATTGTTTTAAATAATGCCTCCAGCCAGAACCAAATATACTCTATTACATTGAATAGGTTCAGCCTATAATGTAATTATATTTATCTACACCAGAAATACCGCTTTCATTTATGAGACATTATTCACATATGTTCTCATTTGAATGTAATTTTTCAGGTAGCTAGTAAATGGACTCAGACTGATTAACTTTTATTTGTACAGATTCATTATCAGAATGCATCCAAACCAACATCCCTCATTATAGAGAGTCCATCCGACATGTCAAACTTGAAAAATCTAAAGGAATCCGCTTTCCGCGCTGATATAACATCGTTTTTCTGTAAAATTGTCTGAAACCCAACTTTTTCTTGAATTATTATTAACTTTTATTATGATTCGCTATATTTTCATTTTATATCAACAGATTACCTGATTTATTTTCACAACATCTGAGAAATTCAAAAAGGCCGGAACCGAAGTCCCGACCTATTTGTGTATTGGGAAACTATTATCGCTGACCAAGCCGACAATTGCATCTCTTATTATTGATTTATCAGGACGGATGCAGGATCAATATCGGAGCTGAATGCTGGGGCTAATGTCTTTTCGTATGCTTCTGCGATAAAGCCACTTTCATTCAACGTATCAATCTCTGCATTCACCCATTCCGACAATGCGGTGTCGCCTTTAGCTACTGCTGGCGCGATGGTATCTTCGTTCCCGATGGCTTCAACGCCTGCCACAAAGCCAGGATTGTCTTTGATCCAACCGAAGATCAAGGTATTGTCGTGTGCCAAAGCGGCGCCACGGCCATCCAATAAGGCTTGGAACGTTTCTGTGTTTTGCTCATAGACCAACAGTTCGATATCAGGGTAATTTTCTCTGAAATAAGCTTCTGCGGTTGTTCCTTTGTTGACGATCAATTGTTTGCCTTCCAATTGAGAAACATCCGTGATGACATCCCCTTCTGGAGAAACGATTCCAATAGATACTTTCATATATGGGTTGGCGAAGTCCACTACTTCTGCACGTTCCGGTGTGACGGTGAAGTTGGCCATCATCAGGTCAACCTTGCCTGTTTCCAGATACTCCACTCGGTTTGCTGCTTCTGTGATGACCCATTCGATTTTTGAAGAGTCCCCTAGCAGATCTTCTGCGATTTTTTTGGAAATCTCAACGTCGAAGCCTTGGTTGTCTCCGTTCGCATCCACATAACTGAACGGCGGTTTGTCGCCGAAAACACCGATGCGGATGACGTCATTTTCTTTGATTGTGTCCACTGTTGTTTTATCTTCAATATTGGCAACGGAGCCTTCTGAAGAATCATTTGTTGCACCCGCGCCGCAAGCCGCTAGCCCCACTGTCGCTGATAATATAGCCAATGATTTGATAAATTTGTTTTTCATTCTTCATTCCTCCAATGTTTTTTCATATATATTGTCTTTCTATTGAAACCTGAATGTGTTGATGAATTCGTTAGCCCTTTGCGATTGTGGCTGCGTGAAAAAAGCTTTCGGATCCTCAGAAATTTCAACAATGTTCCCTTTTTCCATAAAGACGATTTTATCGCTGACTGCCTCCGCAAAAGCCATTTCATGGGTGACGATCAGCATCGTCATGCCGTCTTTTGCCAGATCGAGGATGACGTTCAAGACTTCCCTAATCATCTCGGGATCGAGCGCCGCCGTCACTTCATCGAAAAGCATGATTTCCGGGTGCGTCATCAATGCGCGCACGATTGCAACCCGTTGCTGCTGCCCGCCGGACAACTGCCTCGGGAAGCTATGCGCTTTATCTTCCAGACCAACCCGTTTCAGCAACGCAATGGCTTCTTCGGCTGCCTCCTCTTTCTTGCGTTTTTGAACTTTTAAAGGAGCCAATAGGACATTATCAAGAACTGTCATGTGCGGAAACAGATCATACTTTTGAAAGACCATTCCGATTTTCTGCCTGACTTCTTTCCAACTCGTCCCTGCTGCGGCTATCTCTTTTCCATCCAGCAAGATGCTACCGGACTGAATTTGCTCCAGACCATTGATGCAGCGCAGGGCAGTCGATTTGCCGCAACCTGATTGTCCGATGATGGTCACAACTTCTCCTTTGGCTACATCCAACTGGATATCAGCCAAGGCCTGAGTTTCTCCGTAATATTTATTTACGTGTTTCAGCTTTAATATTGGACTTTCCAATGTTTCTTCACCCCTTCTCACTCTTGCCATTTCAATTCCAGTTTTTTGGATAATTTCGATAACGGGTAACAGACGATGAAGTACAGGAAGAAGATCAACCCATAGATCCAGAAGGAAGCACTCGGATAGTCCTTCACGGATACTTCAATCACTTGCTGTCCGACCTTGATGACTTCAATAATCCCTATCAACGGCAACAGCGCTGTCGTTTTCACCATCCTGGTAGCCAAGTTGATGGCCGGTGGAACGATGCGCCGGACGGTCTGAGGAATAATGACATACACATAGAGTTGCCCTGCAGTCAATCCTAATGCCTGTCCGCTTTCCCATTGGATTTTTGGTATGGATGTGACGGATGCTCTGACGATGTCGGCCATTTCAGCAGTACCCCAAAAGGTAAACACGAAAATGGCGATCACTCGATTATCAATATGAATGCCTGTCCAACGTGTAAGGCCGAAGTACAGGATATACAGCATCACCAATACGGGGACAATCCGTACGACTTCGAGGTAGAGCCTTGTGACGAACCGAACAACGATATTTCTGCTTGTCATGAGCATTCCGACCAAAAGTCCCAGTATGAATGAAAGCACGACTGATATGATTGCGACAAAAACCGTTTGCCCAAGGCCTTCCAAGATACGTTGCAGATTTTGACCTTCGAATAAAATGTTAATTCCCGAATCCTGCAAAACGCAACCTCCTTTCGATGAAATGGATCAAAAGGGATATCGGCAATAAAAACACCAGATAGGTTGTGACCATCAAGAATAGCGCTTCATTGGTCTTGTAATACAATCCCATGATATCTTTCGCGACAAAAACCAGATCGGCTAATGCGATTGCGCTGAACACGGAGGTTTCTTTCAGCAGAAAGATGATGTTCGCCCCGATGCTGGGAAAGGAATTTGCGATTGCCTGCGGGAAAATAACATACAGAAAAGTTTGCGTGTTTGATAAACCCAGACCGGACGCTGATTCCATCTGAATATTCGGGACGGATTCCAAACCACCTCTTATCGCTTCCGCAAAGTAACTACCTCCCAAAAAGGTTAACCCTAATATGCCACAGACTTCAGCGCTCAAGTGGATACCAACCTGCGGCAAGCCAAAATACAAGAAAAACAATTGTATCATCAAGGGCGTATTGCGGGACAATTCGATGTATCCCTCAAAAAACTGCGACAACACAGGCAATTTATAATAGCGCACGATACTGACAATTAGGCCGATGATAAAGGCAAAGATGATCCCAATCCAACCCAAGCGCAACACAAGGAATGCTGCTTCCTGGTACATGGGGATAGCCTTTCTTATAAAATCCAAGTCCATTGTTTTCCTCCAATCCTTTATGGCTTTTTCCAGTTTCTGATCATCGCCTCACAAATAAAAAACTTCCCGATATTTTAGGAAGCAACGATTACTTTAGCGCCTTTGTCAGCTTTTACTGTTTGCTTGATTCAATATACCAAGACATTATTTCTGTAAAAAGATGATTAAAATAGCAATTTTCTGTCGTAATTTTTCCATTGAATATCTATTCACATATGGTATCATGACTGCCAATAAATGAATATTATGCAGAACCGAACACAGTTGATAGGTTTTGCCGAACAGCTGAACGCAGTAAAAAAATCATACCTCGCTGCGCCTTCGCTAAAGGCATGCTAGAACGAAACAGCTCACTATATGCTGATGTAATGAGTTAATATTTACCCCGCGAAAACCCATTTAGCGGGGTAAAATGTATAAGAGCAACACGAGATACCCCGTTAAGTTGATTTAGGCGGTTTTTCTGAATGTTATTTGAACGGAAATAGCCCGCCAAAAACACTTTGGCGGGCTATTTCTTATTATACATTCAATTCCGATGCTACTTCTTCTCGACTTTCTTCCCGACAGCCGCCAGGAAGATCGTGAATTCATCATCGCCGTCCAAATGCAGAAGTTCATCGACCATGTCCTGATCGTAGATACCCAATGCGCAAGTTCCGGCATCGATTGACTCGCTCGTCAGGTATAGGTTTTCCATGACTGCACCGATGTCAATCAGGATTTTTTTGTGCGCGGTGATGTCGTATTTCCACTCAGAGCGGTACGGGATGCAGCTCCAGGAGAAGATGACCGACGCGCGTTTGGCGAAATTCGGCACGAACGGCTGATCGAGCGTCATTTTATCGACCTGTTCATCTATGTCGTTGACTTCGCTCAGGTACAATAGTTTATGGCAATCCGCCAAATAACGGTACACGCCCTTTTTCAAACCGTCCACGTTAAGGATGAACAGATAGGTCTCAAAGGAATGCGTCCCGCCGCTGCATGGAACCGTGCGGAAGGTGATGCCCGATCTGTTGGTGCCCGTAATGGCTTGCGTGCTCCACAATAGGTAGGAAAGTTCATCTATCGTGAGCGCATCCTTCGCATAATGGCGGACGCTTCTTCGTTCCTTGATGATTTCGTAGATGTTCTCCTTCTTCACAACCCCGCCGTGGACGGCAGGCAAATCCACGATTTTTGCATCCGCATCGTAAGCTTTTACGTTCGGCGGCTGCGGAATTCCCTTCTGTTTATCCGTTTCGATTGCGCTGAATGTTTTGAAATCCGACTTCAGAAAATTGCGTTGTTGTTCATATCTTGCCATGGTAAAACCTCCATTTTTCTTACTATTTTACCACGGATTGTGAATGTTCGCACTATGTCGGACTAAGGGTTTCCCCTGTATTTCCAGGTTATGTGGGCGCAGCATCGCTATTCCTCTTCTTCATCCTCTCGGTATTCCAAAATATCCCCGGGTTGGCAGTCCAAGGCTTTGCAGATGGCTTCCAGGGTCGAGAAGCGGATCGCCTTCGCTTTTCCGGTTTTCAGGATGGAGAGATTGGCCATCGTGATGCCTACATGCTGCGACAGTTGGGTGACGCTCATTTTGCGTTTTGCCAACATGACGTCTATATTGATGATTATTGCCATTTTACGCACCTCATATCGTGTAGTCGTTTTCTTGCTTGATTGCGATCGCATTTTGCAGGAGTTTCTGAAGGACAGCGGCAAAGACGGCAATCACCATGCAGGCGAAAATGATGATCAAGCCGATCAGGACGAGGCCGGGAGCGTCATCCAAATCACCCATCATAAAAATGAGCGGCATAAACAGGATGAACAGCCCGCCGATTGCAGCCGCACAGCGTTTGATGTTCTTCAGCACTTGCACCGTCAGATCGGAAAATGCCAAGTCCTGATCGATGTAACCCAGCAGCTTAAATACTTGGTACAAAGCGACGAAATAGATGCCCGCGGATGCGTACAGTCCGATCATAAATGGATATTGCAAATACGACAGGCTTGGGACCAGTTCGACCAAGAAAGTCGCGATTTCCGGGATAATAAAAATGCAGAGCGCTACTACCGGAAGGCCCATCAGAACGACGACCGCCTTCAAAAAGAATGTTTCTCGTTTCATGTCTACAACACCTCGTTTGGATTTGTTACTGTTAGTGTAGCTTTACATTTATCGTTTTACAATAAATATTTATTCTTTTAAGCAATTCTTAACGAACGTGCTCCACCGCTATGGACGCGAAATACCGGTGAGGACTTCCTCGCCGGTATTTCCGACTTCATTTGGCTGAAAATTCCCGGTGAAGCCTCCTTCGCCGGGAAAGAGGTCCTCATTTGCCGGATAATTCCCGGCGAAGAGCTCCTCACCAGGTATTATACCTGTAGCCAAAAAAGCCAGACCATCCAAAGCTAAGGATGCGGTCTGGCTTTTCGGTATATTCTGTTCTCACAAATATCTCTCAAGCATATGGGCGATGCCGTCTTCGTTGTTGGACAACGTGATTTCGTTCGCGCTCGCTTTCAGCGCGTCGATCGCATTGCCCATCGCAATACCTACACCTGCGTAGGCGATGATGGATGCATCGTTCTGCCCGTCCCCGAATGAGATGACCTGCTCAGCATTGATCCCCAATGACCGCAGTGTCTTGTCCAGCGCATAGGCTTTATCGATGCCTTTGTCGGCAATCTCGAAATAGAACGGCGCCGAGAAAAAGCCATTGATCCGTCCTTCAAATGGCTGCATGATTTCTTGCCAGTGCTGCGCCAAGTAATCCGGTTCTCCCGCGATCAAAATTTTATGCAGGGGGAAATCGACAAAGTCCGCCAGATGTTCCACTTCGCATAATTTAAAGTCTCCGCTGCGGGACTCGTACTCGATGATGTTCCTCAAGCCGTGCGGTGGTGCGGTGATCATGCAATCATACACATTGTTAACATACATATAATCTTTGTGCGCAATCATCGGTTTGACCTCGAATTGCTCCAAGTGCGTAAGCAGCGCTGAGCCTATTTCTTCGGAAATGCTTTGGCTGAAGAGCATCTCATCCGTTGCACAATCCGTCACACAAGCCCCATTATTGGAAAGGAGCAAGCCATGATAGTGTTCCATCTTTAGTTCTTTTGAGAATTTCAGCATCGCCGGCAAGGGCCTACCGGAAGCCAGCACAAGTTTCACGCCGGCTTCTTGAGCACGCAATAATGATTCTCTCGTCCTTGGCGTGATTACTTTCTGGTCATTCAACAATGTGCCGTCGATGTCCAAAACGATCGCTTTCAAATCCACTCAGTTCACCTCATCATTCTATTTTAGATCGTGATTTCGATTCGATTTCCTTCCGGATCGCCGATGACCGATTCATAATAGCCATCGCCGGTCACTCTGCATGGGCTCAACAAAGGATAACCTGCATCCACCAGTTTTTCAGTCAAGGCGTCCACTATTTCTTTGCTGCCGACAGAAATGGCCAGATGCGCAAAGCCAAGTATTTCATTTGTATGGGAGCCTTTGATTACATCTTCGCGATGCATGATCTCCAATCTGGCACCATCCGCGAAGGATAAGAAATAGGATTGGAATCCTGATTTCTGATTATGGTACTTTTCACCTGCCGTAGCCTTAAAGTAATCACAGTAAAATTCTTTCATTTTTTCCAAATCCGCAGTCCAAAGACCGATGTGTTCTATTTTCATTTAATAACCTCCTTGATAACTAACGTACTGTCAAAGTTTAGCTCTGCCAGACGTTCAATTTTGTATTTTTTCGTTGATTTAACGGGGTTAACGACAAAAACAACTTGCCACCCCCCAA
>NZ_FOQC01000085.1 GCF_900113645.1 Trichococcus flocculiformis | reverse complement strand
TTTCCCTTCAGATAGGAGATAGTAATACGAGTTCAAACAGCTAGAGGTATCTATCCTCTTCAAAAACCAAGTGTATAAAAAACGGACGGATTGAATCCCTTGTATCGAAATGATCGCCAAAAGAAAAAGGAAAAACTTATTCGCTGTTGGCCGGGTCATCCCGGCAAAATAAGGAGCGAAATATGATTTTAAACTTTTGATTGTAATGCCTTTTTGATATAATTGATTCATAGCAAACAACCCCCTTTTTTTGTTGGTTTTTATCCAAATCAATCATACAAAAAATTTGGGGTTGTTTGTATTTTTATGCCCTTAGGGGCGTGAAAAGTTGTAAAGTGGTGGTATTTAATTCAACCTATATATAGAGAGAAAGTTTGTATGTACGGAGATGATTTCCGGACAGACAAACTTTATCAGTTTTTATGACTATTGTGCATACACGTAAGTCATTACGGCCGATCCGATTTCCTCAAATACTGGAGTTGCGTCATCGGTCGCGTTTAGCCAACCATCTGTCAGGACGGCTACGATATAATTCTGGCCGTCCATTGACAGGATGCCTGCATCGTGGGATACGTCATCCAACAAGCCGGTTTTGTGTGCAAAAGTCACATCCGAGCTAAGACCAGTGTTCAGTGCGTAGACGAGTTGTTGGTTGCCCAAGAGTCCAAGAAAATATTTAGTGCTGGATTCTGAAAGCAATTCACCTTCCAATAGGCGCTCCAACAGGAAGGCTACTTCGGCTGGAGTTGTTTCTAGGTCCCCGTTGTAATAAATGCCGTCATACTCCAGGTAAGGGTTAAAACTTGTGGAAACGAATCCTTGCTCATGGATGAAGGTTTCGATGTTCTCCCAGCCAATCAGGTGTGCAAGTTCTTTTGCGGGTTCATTTGCTGAAACTGTGATGGTACTGGTCAGATAATCATCGATTGTCGCCCCGTCTGCCATCTGGTCCTGCAAGGAAAGTACACCGGCATCGACCTGGTCAAGGATGGCGTACGTCAGAAACAATTTGTAGAGGCTCGCGCTTGTGAAGGTGCGGGATTCATTGGTCGTAATGGCTTCTCCGGTCTGCTCATTGATGAGGACAAAACCAAGCTGATCAGGATAAGTTGCATTCAACTCATCCAAATCCGCTGCCAAATCCTCGCCTGAAGCGGATAAAATGGTGCTGCTCTGGAGAATAGCATTTGCTTCCGCAATGCTGGTCTCATCCGCCTCCTGCATTTCATCAGCCTCATACGCCACATCGGTCATCAGGGTCTGGGCTGATGCAGCACTTTCTCCTTCTTGAGAGTTGGCTAAGTCCCACAAAAGGAACGTGACACAGCCCACAAGGAAGAGGGTAGTAAGGAGAAACGAATATTTCTTTTTTAATCTTTTTCTTTTTTTCATATCAAGTACACCTACTCCGGATAATCATTTTATTATTTAGCGAAGCCACCAGAAGGCATGCCGCCCATTTGTCCGCCGCTAGATTCGGTTGTTGCGCTGACCTCAACGGTTGATGAACCGCCGCTGAAGGACGTATCTTCGTAGATGCCGGTAGCGGAGTCGCCGGATACTGTTCCGCCGGTTGTGATAGTGTACGCAGAACCGTTGACCAGTTCAGGACTGGAGAATACCAAGGACTGGGCCGTTGTCGAAGCTTCGAAAGTCAGGATCACTTCTCCGTCCGGGCCGGTGATCTGGATGGCTTCATCCGCAGCCAATGGGATTGAAGACGTGAACAGGAAGCTTTGGGTGGATGTTGAAGAAGGGCTCATCGCCATTCCGGAGCTGCCGACACCGATCAGGGTCCCGCCATTGATGTTGAACGTGCTGTCGTAATCCAATGTACCATTCATGCTGTCGGTAGGGCCGTTGACGATTACAGTGCCATCGTTCATTTCGATGCTGCCATTGCTGTCGAGTCCGTCTCCGCTAGCGTTTACCACTAGCGTTCCACCGTTGATGGTCAAGAGTCCAGCACCTTCTGCAGTAGACGTGAAGGTGCTTTCGCCAGGGCGTCCGCTGACGGCAGAAGCATCGTTTCCACCGGCTGCATTGATGCCATCGTCTGAGGTAGTCAAAGCGATGTCTCCGCCGTTCAGCGTGATTTCGGTAGCCTCGATGCCTTCATAACTTTGATTGATGTCAATGGTTCCGTCATCGATTGTCACGGTGTTATCGGCATGGATACCATCATCCCCGGAAGCAATCGTGAAATCGCCGCCTGTGATTTGGATCGTATCATTGGTATGGAGTGCATCATCGGAGGTGTCCAATACGAATGTACCGCCGGAAATCGCTAATGATCCTGTCGCTTTCAAACCTTTGGCACTGGTTGTTTCCTCGGTGGTAGTGGTGGCCGCTTCTTCAGTAGGTGCTCCCCATGTTCCCCATGCTTCGCTTGTTGTGCTGCTGTTCGCGCTGCCTCCACCCGTTGTGATCGTAAAGTCGCCGCCAAGGATCTGAAGATCGGTTGCGGCTTGGATGCCGTCCGAAGCTGCAGTGATCGCGAAGGAGCCTGATTCAATCGTTAAGGTTCCTTTGCCTTCTTCCTCCTCATTTGTCGACTGCAGTCCGTCGCCGCCCGCATCGATCGTGAAAGTACCGGAACTGATGAAGAGCGAATCGCTTCCTTTGATTGCATCGCCGACAGAAGTGATTTCATAGGTTCCTTCTGCGATGGTCACATCATCTTTACCTTTGATGGCATGGGCATAATTGGCATCGATGACCAACGTTCCCGTTCCGTTCAGGATGAGGTCTGATTTGCTGAACAGGGTAGCGTCCGGCTCGTCTTCACTGTCTTCGAAGGTATAGGTTTCTCCGTCGCTTAAAGTATTGGTCGTTCCTTCAGCCAAAGTGATGGTCGCGGAGTTGGCGCTTTTCACGTAGATGGCTGCTCCGGCGGAATTCGTGATGGCAGCCCCGTCGAGAACGATCTGGACATCGGCTTCATCGACTGTTTCGACACGGACTTGGCCTTCGCTCAAGGTTCCGCTGAGGATATACGTGCCCGGTTGGGTAATGGTCAGAATGGAACCGTCAGCAGCAGCTCCGGATCCGTCGACTGTGATCGTTTGATCGGAAAAAATGATGGCTGTGCTGTTGCTTTCTGAATAACTGGAGTCAGACATAAGAGTAGATTCAACTGTCGCCTCCGTGGTCGAGACGTCGCTGGATGCTGTTGTGGTGCTCGCTTCAGTAGAGCAAGCAGTCAATAAGGCAAGGGTGCTTGTCAGTGTGAGGATTTGAGTTAGAGGTTTATTCTTTAAGTTCATTATAGTATTTTTCATGGATTAGTTCTCCTATCCTAGTATGTTTTTAAGTTGATTAAGGTTGCTTTATTATGTCTAGCTTTAGGGCTGAGCGAACCCGTTCAGCTTTTCCTACCCTGCTTGATTGCCGTTGTAGCTGACCAAAGTGGCGCTCTGAATGCCTTCTATGGCGCTCAATTCATTCATGAAGCTTGTCTCGTTGTTCTTTACTTTTACTTCATAGATCAATTCCGGTTGACCGCCCGTGATGCTCTTGGATTTTACGATGACTTTGCCGAAACGGTTTTTGATGATTTCGGTCGCCTGCAATTCAGCATTCTCATTCTCCAGCTGCAGCATCAAAATGTAAGGGGCTGAAGAATCGACTTTTCCTGTCAAAACGAGCAGGATGACCGTAATGAATGCAGATCCGAGAAAAGCCAGAGAATACAACCCAGCTCCGAGGATGATGCCGACGCTGATCGACCAGAAAAGGAAGACCAGGTCAAGCGGTTCCTTGATGGCGGTACGGAAGCGGACGATGGAAAGGGCACCGACCATCCCTAGGGAAAGAACAACGTTGGAGGTTACGGCCAAGATGACGAAAGTGGTCAGGACCGATAACAGCACCAACGAGGTGTTGAAGGGTTTCGAATACATGACGCCGGCATAGGTTTTTTTATAGATGAAGAAGATGAACAGGCCGATGAATAGCGCCGATAGCAGGGAAACGGAAGCCGCCGCGATGGAAAAATCGGATGAAGCCTCCAAAAAACTTTTTTTAATGATGTCTGTAAATGTTGTCATTTCAATATTCCTCCTGGTATGTTGTAAATAATATTACCCGCTTCTAGAATGATGGCTAGTGTAGCGTTGATATTTAGAGAAAAGATCGAGATCGACATACTCAACTAGTATCAAATATTTGATTTTTCAATTTTTGGATACAACGAAGCCATCTTTTCTCGCGCTTGATTATTTGTAAAATGCCAACGGATTTTTGATGATCGGGTATTCCGTTCCCGCTCCCATGCAGCCAACTCCGAACGGAGTTTTTCAAAATCATCAATTCTGCGATGTAAACATTGCCTGGTCATAACGTTTAATTCTATTTCGGCAATATTCAACCAACTACCATGTAATGGCGTGAAATGAATCTCTAAGCGGCGGGCTATCCTTCGTGCCTCTTC
>NZ_FOQC01000083.1 GCF_900113645.1 Trichococcus flocculiformis | reverse complement strand
TAGACCGTATTCTGCATCGAGCGGAGGTCGTTCACATGAATGAAGCCAGCTACCGTATGAAGCATCGCCAGAGCATGTTTGTGAGCGAAAGTGTTCAAAATTAATTGGCGTTAACTGTTCAATTCTACTTGACGCTGACAAATGGCACCGCTTGGATTATCTTAATGTTTCAATCAGGTCTTTTTTAGCAGCTGCTGAAGCAGGCATGACAGAAAAAATCAAACCGATCCCAGTCGATACACTTATGGCTAAAAACACAGTGAAAAATTCAATTGAAATTGGAATATCAATGATGGATCCAATGATGTAAGCCAAACTGATCCCTACAATATAGCCCACAACCCCTCCAAACAAGGTCAGTGTGACTCCCTCCAAAAGAAATTGCATCCGAATGGAATTTTGGGTCGCTCCCAGCGCACGCCGAATCCCAATCTCCTTTGTCCTTTCTGAAACAGAAATGTACATCATATTCATTACGCCTACACCTGCAATAAAAAGTGATATTCCGGCAACAGCGGAAATAAATACGGTGATTGTGCGGAGGATTTTACTGATCCCGTCAGTTAATAAGGCGGTGTCGAATACTTGATACTCACCAAAGGCTTTCATTGCGCCCTTTTCCTTGAGTTGTTCAATCACATCCGTCGTCACGGAACTAGGAGACACCCCTTTTTCTAAGGTTACGGTCAAGGAAGATTTTTCAGCCGTATCATTGAAATAGTGCAGATAAGTTTTTTTGGGAATTTGAATGTTGCTTTCTGGCATAGAAAACAGACTTTCTGACTCCGAGCCTTGATAAATCCCGATTATTTTAAATAGATGGCTATCTAATTCAATGCCACGATCCAATGCGTTCTCAGCACTTCCATACATCTCTTTTGCGGTAACGGAATCTATCATAGCTACTTTATCCAGTGTTTCATTTTCATAAGCGGTCAGCTGGCGTCCGATAACGGGATCCTTACCCAGATCATTTATTAAAGAAACCTGCTTATTTTGTTTTTTACCCTTGATGTAAATGCCTTTATAAATGTTCGAATAATCGGGGTCAGGGTAATTTGCGGATTTCACTCCCTCAACTTGCTTTACGGTTGCAATGTCCACATCAGTGAAATAATCCAAACTGCTGTAGCTCAGACTATCGTTACTTGGGGCATAATTTACTTGTATGTTCACTTCATCCGATTCACCATTGGTTAAATTCCTTAACGTTTCTTTCTCAAATCCGCGGCCGATTGATAAAATAGTGATGACGGAGGCAATCCCAATCACAATGCCAAATATGGTTAACAGGCTTCGTTTTCTGTTTTTTAAGATTGCTTTAGTAGCGGTTCGCCAATTAACATATATGTTCATGGGCGTAACGCCTTGTCTTCAATAATCTCACCATCCCGAATACTTATTAATCTTGAACAATACGGGACCATATCAGGGTTATGTGTAACGAGAATAATCGTAACCTGATCTTGGGTATTCAAATCCACAAATAACTTCATAATCTCCTCAGAAGTATGCGAATCCAATGCCCCCGTCGGTTCGTCTGCGATGAGGAATTTAGGTTGGTTAATTAACGCTCTGGCAATTGCCACGCGCTGCTGTTGGCCGCCTGATAACTGTTTCAGGTGTTTATCCGCCTTATCGGAAAGACCCACTTTCTTCAAAACAGCCATTACCTTTTCTTTTGTTTGGTGAAATTTATAGCCATTGTAAAGCAAGGGTAATTCAACGTTTTCAAAAACAGTATTATTTTCGATCAAGCTGAAATTTTGAAATACAAAACCTACAGTTTGATTACGAATTTTTGAGAGGATTTCATCCGAAGAAGTCAATAAAACCTTTCCCTCGAATAAGTACTGTCCTTCGAATTGTTTATCGATGAATCCCAGTAAATTAATTAAGGTTGATTTTCCTGAGCCAGATGGACCCATGATGGCAATCATTTCACCTGGAGCAATCGCCAGATTGATATTTTTTAGGACATGCAGGCGTTCTTCGTCGTTCTGATAGTATTTATTCACATTAACCAAACTGATCATCTAATTCACCATCACTTCTTGGCCGTCTTTTAAATCTTGGGATGGATTGGAAATGATTCGGTCCTTTTCTTTTAATCCCTCTGTAACAACAAAAACACCCTCTCTATTTTCTGCCAGGATGGGTTGTTTTTTGACAGTTCCTTTGGAGTAAACAAAGACATATTGCTTCTCGTCTTCGTTCAGGATTGCCTTTTCGGGTATACGCAGTTCATTAACGGGCACATAAATTTGGCAACTATACCCATATTGTAAGTTTTCTGATGGTTTTACTTTGAAGGAATAATTTGCCACATTAGATTGTGCAGTTGCAGTCCCCTCAGTAGCCGTAGATTCCGGCAATATACTGATTTCTGTAATCGTACCTGCAATTTTTTTATTACTGTTCAGCAATTGGATTTCCACAGCTTGATCTGTTGCTAAGTGTCTGTAATCATACTCGGAAACTAATGCTTTTATGATTGTGTCCTTACCTAAAATTCTAATAACGGGAACACTCGCATTTGTTTTCCCTTTAGGTTCCACAATGGCGGTTCCATCAGTTGTTGCTGCTACATTTGTTGTAATTTTATTCTTGGCAAGTTCCATGTTTTGAGTGGAAGTGGATAAATCCAAGTTTGCGGAATCCAGTGCCTGCTGGGCTTGTGAGATGACTTCTTCCTGAGAAGAAATAGCTTCTTTATACTGATCCATTTTAGCTTGTTCTTCTTGGCGAATGGTTTGACCTTCCATTGAATCGGCATCTGCATTATTGAATGTATTGAATGCTTCATTCAAACTATTTTGAATGTTTTGTTTTTTCACATAAGTATTGTCCAGATTTTCTTGTGCATTATTCACCGCTAAAGTTAGTTTATCGAGCGTTTGTTGCTGTTCCATTATTTGATCTTGTACGGTTTCGTTTTGATAGACCAAAACCACCGTGTCTGCACTGATCTCTTGATTATTGGTTACTAAAATGTCAGAAACCTCGCCCTTTGTCTGATCAAAATAGAATTCCTCTACATTTTGAGCCGCGACAGATCCATTAAAGATTAAATCATCGGCTTTTTTTATCGTTACCGCGTCATAGGAAGCCACTGCAGGTTCTTGCTGCTGTTTTTGTTTGAAAAAAAATGCCGTACTGATCGCTAAAATGCCGATTATCCCCCATACGAAACTAATGATTATGCGCTTCTTTTTAGATAGTGGTTTCATTTTAAAACCTTTTTTATTAGCGTGTTCATCCTTTGCCTTGTTTCTCTTCATTTCTTACGCCTCAGTTTCGGCTTTAAATAGGTAGATTATGGACAAAATCGCTGGTAGGGAAACAAGCTCTTGTAGACCAATGCTAACAATAGAGATCATGCTGGCAAATTCGGCAAATCCCTGAATTTCTATTTTGGGAGTGAACAGCAAGGAATAAATAATCCCAGTTACTAGCCAAATTAAATGGAGGTAGTAAGGCGTTTTTGCAGTTGCGACGCCTTCTTTTAGTTTTTTATGTGCAGAGATGAGCATAATCAGGATTGTAATCGAGATGATTACGCCAATAACGGCATAAGCTTTTGTTCCTATACTATTTGCTTGTTCATATAATTGCGTGGCTGAAGATCCGTAGACGGCTTCTGTGTAGAGCGATTTGTCAGGATTTAAGACTCCCGCTAGCCCTATAATTGATGTGAGCAGCCCCAGAGCTTTCAAAACTAATAACACCATATTCCAATTTTTAGCCTTTTTAAGGTAATTCTTTTTGTCTTTTGTCTTCATTTTAGATTACACATCTTTTCATCAAGAATTTTTATTATCGGTTGAACTTTATAAAATCGGTTAAAAAGTTCGTTCTCTATATTTCCCTCAACTTTAACTTTAATCTCGAAATTTTTTTGAAAAGGTTAAAAAGACTGATTAATAGTAACAGTAAAAGTAAAATTGAAGGTGTTGCACTGATACTGTATATAAAGAATGCCACTATTATAAAGTCGGTAAATATAAAAAATAAATCTTTTAGATACAGATGTATATTGTCGAAAAGATGTTTAATCAATGTTTTCCCTCCCACACACATCCAGATTAGAGTTGCTAATAATCCTATTTTTTTGCCCGTTCTTCATGTGTCAGTGACTGAAAAAGATATGTTGTCTAGTACTACGACATTATTGTATTTTTTTGTTAGATTAGACACTTCAATCATGTAAATCTCTCCTCTTTCCTTATCTAATCACGGTTAAGTTTCTTTAAAAAAATTTAAGTAGCAATAATACAATTATTACAGAAATTAAACAGCCTCTTGCTCTTGCTAGCCACACATTTAATTTCTTTTTTTTCTTAAATTTTCCCCACTTTTGTAAATCATAATTGAAACTATTACAATGTACACTGTACAGACTCCGATAAAAAATGAAGAACTGATTTTATCTTTTGCCAAAATAATTATAAACATGCATCCCGCTAATATTGGAATGTATCTATGAAAGTCTTTAATCATTTTATTTTTTTCTCCTTTTTAACAAGATTTCTTTTCGCTTTGCTCTCAACTATCATTTGCTTTATTCCATTAAAAAACTGAGCTACTATAAACTCAACTTTCGCACCTTGAGAATGAGTTCGAAAAATTGATATAACAACGTTTCTGTTTATAGATTTATGTAGTAACGCCAAGGTGGAACTACTATTGACCGAATTAAAAGCGCATTTGAGAAAATATTTTACGCCAGTTATAGGTAATATTGTTGAGCAGATGAAAAACATCATCCATGTAACATGGATTCCCGCTAAAACATAACTAGGAACAAGTGAAAAACCCGCTAAATCCACGCTTGGATAGTATTTAGAGGCTTAATGCATCTAGTTGTGTATTTTATGTATAACTAAGATAAAACACATTAATATCAACGGTTTTAGCTTGTTTTTATTAAATCATAGTTAGGTGTTTCGGGAATGTAGGATGTATGGCTATTTTTATTGATAAGCTTCCTATAAATCGGAGTTGATATTTTTCATTACATACTCAAATAGAGTCAGGATGAATACTAATATAATTGCAGAAAACCAAAATATAATAGTTTGTCGTTCATATATTTTACATATTCTGATATACTGATAAAGTCAAACGCTCCCATTACATCGTGACAAAAGAATGGAACGCTAACAGACTGTTGGAAACCTAAAATTGTACTTTTTTCTGTCACGCCAGAAATTTCTTTATGCAAAACCATGTGCATCTATTCACAGCGAATTATAGAATTAAAAAAATCAAAAATCCCCACATAGAAATGCCTCCTAAATAATGTCTACTGAATAATTAACAAACCTTATCGCAACAGCGTTTTTAGCTGTTTTTTGGTATAATAGATGCATGGATTCCAGAGGGAAATACCAAAAACCCGTGCACTTTTTTCAAAAATGATACAAAGAGGCGATGAAAATGTACAAAAAGCAGACGAATCGGCAATTAACCATTTATGACTTCGATCAGCCATTGGGCCTTACGATGAACCCAGAAAACCGTTGGGTCAAAAAAGCAGATTCGATTCCCTGGTCAGTCATTGAAGATAAGTACGCTGCTCTGTTCAGCAGTGACAGA
>NZ_FOQC01000081.1 GCF_900113645.1 Trichococcus flocculiformis | reverse complement strand
TCTATCTTGCTTTGATTGCACAACTTCTCACCTATCTGGTCAAACTGGAAACACAATCTGTTCTTTCTAGCCTGACAATCCAACGATACCTATTCGCTTCCCTATGGGAAGCTAGTGAACTTTGGGAGACAAGGATACGGGGGAAACCGACCGAATCAAAATGAACGGAAGCTTGACGCAAGTAGAGGAAATGAAGATAAATTGATATAGTTCACAATTGTTACAATCTGGAGAAAGTCGTCTTTCTGCGTGAGCATGGGAATTTTTTTGCTTTTTTTCAGAAAACAGTTTAGATGAGGACCTACAAATGTTTATGCAACACTAGTGATATTTAATATATTTGGAATGCGAGCAAGGAGAATTACGATAAAAAATAAAGGAGTCAATATCGGAAGGTGGAAATTTGTTGGGAGTGTTTCCCAAAATACTCCTAGCCCAAGCATTGATCCCTTTATATTTCTTAAAGCATATCTACAACAGTGCGCAGGCTATTGGTCGGAATCAACTGTTTTGCTTGAATCCATCCACGATTTGGCGCAATGCTTCGTGGATCGGTGTTGCTGGGCGGCCGAGCAGTTTTTCGAAATCCTTACTTTCGACATCCAGCGAGCCTACGCGGATGCTTTTTTGGATTTCGACAAGTATAGGGACCACGAAATCCGGCACACCGGCACCCGCCATGATTTCGGCATAGGCAGCGTCATCAACCTGTTGGACAGGTACTTCTTTGCCCAACACTTCGCCAAGCGCCGCAGCCAGCTCTTCCTGGGTCAATGGTTTTTCGGAAAGCTCGTAGATGGTATTTTCATGTCCCTCGCCGACAAGGACGGCCGCCGCAGCTTCCGCAAAATCTTGTTGCAGTGCCCAACCGACTTTTCCGTCAGCTGCCGCTGTCAGCCAAGGAGCGCCAGCCAGGACACCTTGAATGCCGGAAATTTCATTCTCCAAGTACCAGTTGTTGCGTAGGAAGGAGTAGGCAATGCCTGTTTTTAAGATAGCCGCTTCGGTAGCTTGGTGCGTTGGCGCGAATAAGTTTTTGCTTTCCTGTGCGTTCGCTAGGCTGGTGTAAGCGATGAAGGACACGCCGGCGCGTTCGGCTGCAGCTACCGCATTGGCGTGCTGGCGGATTCTGGTTTCGTTGTCGCCATCCGCGGAAATCAGCAACAGACGATCGATACCCGCAAAAGCGGCATCTAGTATTTCCGGCTGATCAAAGTCTCCTTGGCGAACGTCGACTCCTTGAGCGCGTAATGCTTCCGCTTTCTCCGGGTTGCGGACACTTACGGCCAAGTGCTCGGCCGGCACAGTCTTCAATAGAATCTCCATAACTTTGGTGCCAAATTTCCCTGTTGCTCCGGTTATTAATAATTTCATTTTACATCGCTCCTATTTCTGTTTACTTTTCATTAGTAACCTTATAATATAGCAGTGGGTATTTTTTTGAAAGTAGGCACTTTTTTATGGCCTAGTCACAAAAACAGGACCATTGTGAAAGAGAGGCGTTTATCATGGCAAGAAGTCGGTTTGGGGACCTCGCTGAGGCACAAATAGAGGAGACGGTTTGTCCCGTCACGCAGACGCAGGACATCATTGCAGGAAAATGGAAAATCATCATTTTGTGGAATCTGAGCACGCAGACAAGAAGGTTCAATGAACTCCAGCGGCTACTGCCGAATATTTCAAAAGGAATATTGACCAGACAATTGAGGGAACTGGAAGAAGACAACATGGTTCACCGGGAAGTCTACAAAGAAGTCCCTCCGAAAGTCGAATACTCCCTGACGCCATTGGGGTAAAGCTTCATTCCGATCCTACAGAGCATGGGCGAGTGGAGCAAAAAGAATCTGAGTGGGAAATAGAGTGACGGCGACGGATGCTTAGGGTGCCGGTTAGCCGGGGGAGCGCGGCGGGATTGGGTCATCAGCTCCGGTTAAGCGTCGCTCCCCGGAGGACGGTGATAACTGCCAGTCTCATCTTCGCCGAAGTCAACCTTACCGGAGAAGAAAGACGAAATGTTGGGCGACCTCCGGCGAAGCCTGCGTTCGCCGAAGCAGGGCAGACAGTGCCCGTTAAGCGGTGGAGCGCGGTGGAATTGGGTCAACAGCTCCGGTTAAGCGTCACTCTCCGGAGGACGGTGATAACTATCAGTCTCATCTTCGATGAAGCCAACCTTACCGGAGAAGAAAGACGAAGTGTTAAGCGACCTCCGGCGAAGCCTGCGTTCGCCGAAGCAGGGAAGACAGTGCCCGTTTGTGGATTATAGGCCATGAATGAAAATTCAGTACTTAGTCTGATGCCTTTGCATCCAGAAGGGATTATAATGTAAGGGAAAGAGAGGGGAAAGGCCATGAATTTTCTGATGAATCTGATTTGGTTTGTTTTAGGTGGTTTTATCAGTTTTGCTTCCTGGGTCGTGATTGGTGTTCTGTGGTGCTTGACCATCGTTGGGATTCCGATCGGTATGCAATGCTTCAAGTTCGCTGTGATGGCGGCTGTGCCGTTCGGTAGGGAAATCCGCATCAGCGAAAGCGGCACATCTTTAGTCATCAATATCATCTGGATGCTGTTGGGCGGCTTGGCATTGGCGGCCGAAGAAGCTGTTTTGGGCGTCATCTTCTGCATGACAATCGTTGGTATCCCGTTCGGCCTGCAGCATTTCAAGCACGCCAAGCTGGCATTGTTCCCGTTCGGAGCGGAAATCTATCGGGTTGCTTAACAGGCAAGGTCATGGCTGATATCATAGTGAAAAAATGAGGCTGTATCAAAACCAGAGCTACTAAACTGGTGCTGATACAGCCTCTTCTGTTTGGAAATTGAATTTACGTCCGGAATAACCCGTCAAAACCTTGTTGACGGGGAAAATCAGTTCAAATCACAGTCAGAAAAACCGCCAAATCCGCCTTGGCGGGGAAAGCGTCCGCGGAAAACACGATAATCCCCGCGAAAACCATGTTGGCGGGGAACATCGCCACGCATTCAAGCAATGCGATAATCTCTAACGCTATTGTTGTGGGATATTACTGATTCTTGCGAAGTCCATTTACGATTTGGCTCAAACCCTCATTGATCAGGGTTGCTGGACGGCCAAGGAGTTTTTCGAAATCATTGCTCTCAACATCCAGGGAGCCAACTCGAATGCTTCTTTGGATTTCAACAAGGATAGGGATGACGAAATCCGGCACCCCAGCAGCCTGCATAATATCAGCATAAGTAGCGTCATCAACCTGTTGGACAGTTATTTCTTTGCCCAATACACTTCCGAGGGCGGCTGCTATTTCTTCCTGAGTCAATACTTTGCCAGAAAGCTCGTAGATTGTATTTTCGTGCCCTTTACCGGAAAGTACAGCAGCCGCAGCCTCTGCATAATCTTGCTGAAGAGCCCAGCCCACCTTGCCGTTTTCTGCTGATGTGACCCATGGAGCTCCTGCCAGGACACCTTGAATTCCTGAAATTTCATTCTCCAAGTACCAGTTGTTGCGCAAGAAGGAGTAGGGAATCCCAGTTTTCAGAATTACTTCTTCTGTGGCCTGATGCGTTGGGGCGAATAAATTTTTGCTTTCTTTTGCATTCGCTAAACTGGTGTATGCGATGAAACCGACTCTGGCGCGCTCTGCCGCAGCCACTGCATTGGCGTGCTGGCGAATTCTTGTTTCGTTATCCCCATCCGCGGAAACAAGCAATAAACGATCAACGCCTGCAAAAGCAGCATCCAGTGTTTCCGGGTGATCAAAATCCCCTTGGCGGACTTCCACGCCACGAGCCCTTAACGCTTCCGCTTTCTCTGGGTTACGAACACTGACGGCCAATTCACTGGCCGGTACAGTCTTCAACAGATTTTCTACAACCTTTGTTCCGAATTTTCCTGTTGCTCCCGTTACTAATAATTTCATATGGCATTTCTCCAATTCTTTTGTTTACTTATTTAATGTAAACTAATAGTATAGCAATAGACAGATTTTTGAAAGTAGGCACTTTTTTATGACCTAGTCATAAAAACAGTACCATTGTGGAAGAGAGGCGTTTATTATGGCAAGAAGTTGGTTCGGCGACCCCGCAGATGAACAATTGGAGGCGACGGTTTGTCCCATCACGCAAACGCAAGACATCATTGCGGGCAAATGGAAAATTATCATATTATGGAATCTAAGCACGCAGACGAGACGTTTTAATGAACTTCAACGATTGTTGCCGAATATTTCAAAAGGGATCTTAACAAGGCAATTGCGGGAATTGGAAGAAGATCAGATGGTTCATAGAGAAGTCTATAAAGAGGTTCCGCCGAAAGTAGAATATTCCTTAACACCTTTGGGGCAAAGCTTTATTCCGATACTGCAGAGTATGGGCGAGTGGAGCAAGAAAAATTTGGTGAGTAAGTAAAAAGTTGAAGTGATGGGGGAATCAGCCCCCTCTTTTAGTTTGGATAATTTGATAGGCTGATTGAACAACTGGCTGTAAAATAATTGATGGTCAAAGGTATCTGTTGACAGGTTCCTTTTTCTTGCGTAAGCTTTGATATATATTTCAGCTTAGGGAAGGAATATGGCTGAAAGGAGCGGATATATGGAAGCGGTATCAGTTTGTTTGGATAGCGAAATCACACCGATACGGCGAAACTTCATTTTTTTACGAGGGCTAAACACACACGTATGGGTGACCGGTCGCTAGCTCGCCGTTTTGTGGAAAAACTGGGAAAAGCAAAAAGTACAAGGAGGCAAAAATATGATTGTTGAAACGATAAAATTGTATCCGGAACGGGAAGACGTCACGCTGACGACTTATGTACTGCAGGATTCGCCGGAATTATTGGACGGCGCAACGCGTCCGGCCGTACTGATCTGCCCTGGCGGCGCCTATCTTTCCTGTTCGGATCGGGAAGCTGAGCCCGTGGCGATGCGGTTTGCGGCGATGGGCTATCATGCTTTTGTGCTACGCTATTCTGTTTACTTGGATAAGCACGAACCTTACGAATCCATTTTCGAAGGAGTTGAAAGGCGCGAGCATACGGTCTTTCCGGCAGCGATCCGGGACATCGGCAAAGCTATGCTGACGATCCACAAGAACAGCGAAGCATGGTTGGTGGATATGGATCGGATCGCTTTGTGCGGCTTTTCGGCTGGTGCGCACAATGCCGCGATGTATTCGGTCTATTGGGACAAACCGATTCTGACCGATCATTACCAAGTGTCGGAAGAAAAACTTCGTCCCGCTGCTACGATTTTGGGCTATACGTTGAGCGATTATCTGTTCATGAAAGCGACCGAAAAGGATGAAATGGGCACCCTTCTGTTTGATGCCTCCGTAACGTCGCTGCTAGGAGAAGCGACCCCTAGCGATAAAACGCTGAAGGAAGTGAGCCCGGCGTTGTTGGTGACCGAAAAAACACCGCCGATGTTCCTGTGGGCCACCGCATCCGACGCACTTGTTCCGGTCGGGCACATGTTACGGATGGGGATGGCTCTTTCGGAGC
This sequence comes from Trichococcus flocculiformis, assembly GCF_900113645.1. GTDB lineage: Bacteria > Bacillota > Bacilli > Lactobacillales > Aerococcaceae > Trichococcus > Trichococcus flocculiformis. Next base: position 578 of record NZ_FOQC01000081.1, on the reverse strand, counting down.
GCGATATCCCGTTTGAGATGCACGTATTCGAAGAAGGTCCGCATGGATTGAGCCTTGCCACGCAGGCTACAGCCAACGCTAAAACGTTGGTAGACCAAAATGCCGCCAAATGGATCGACCTGGCGGACGCCTGGCTGCTGAAACGCTTCAGTCTCGATTTGCAGGATAAAACCAAGTGGGATTAGGAAGTGTGCTGGCAAGATCCTGGGGGGGAAAGATGAATAAGAGAAAATTACTCACTCAACTTTCGCACACCGAAAAAGACCCTAAAGGCTTGATATATCAATAATTCTAGCTATACTATTATGCCGATAAACCGCTCGGGAACTGATTTTCAGGTTGATGAAATGCTCGTTTTAAGAAAGCAGGAAAGTTGTCGAAAACTCTGTCCAGAACAGACTGCACCATTTCTTCAGACAAGATAGGTTCTTCCGTGAGAGACGCCTTCAGGCAGTCCAATACCAATAGAATTGCTTCTGCAAATCGGATGTCCTCCAATTCATCACAACACAAAAAGAACAGCTGACCGATGGTCCTCGGATCTTGCGCTTCGCGCGTCCGAAGCGCAAGCATGATGT
>NZ_FOQC01000100.1 GCF_900113645.1 Trichococcus flocculiformis | reverse complement strand
GGAATGTATGTATGTCCAGAAGGCCAGATGGCCTATAAGAAAGCCAGATCGCTACAGAAAAATTCTATTAAAAATGAAAAATTGATTTTTTTCTTTGATGTGGAGAAATGTAAATGCTGCCCTCTTGAAGGTATTTGTCACAAAATAGGTACGAAATCAAAAACATATACCCTTACTATCAAGTCGAACTTGCATCAAGAACAACTTGACTTTGAAAACAGTGATGCATTTCGTGAGAAATCAAGAATGAGATACCGAATTGAACAAAAGAACAGCGAGTTAAAGAACCGTTATGGTTTAAAAAAATCTATGAATAACGGTTTATTTGGCATGACTATACAAAGTGCATCGACCGTGTTTATCGCAAATATGAGAAAAATAATCAGAGAAATAGATAAAAAAGGGGCCTAAAGGCTCCCTTTTTTACAGAAAATAGCAGGCGAGAAATGGTGAAAAACAATTTTCTCGCTTTTTTGATTTTTGTTGATCTTTTTTAGGTTATTTAAGCTACTTTTTCAGCAGCCTCAACGCGTTTTGGCGGGCTATTTCAGACGATGCCGAGGTTTTTTACCCCGCCAAATCAATTTTGGCGGGGTAAATGACGTGATAATTCGACCAAACGGATAATGCGAACCATCTCATGATTCGATAAAAATGCAAAAATGTGAAGAGCAATCCCATAGACTCCGCGCATACTGTATTTGACAACAAATATAGGGGTGATCACTATCGCGTATAAGGAACGGAAAAAGTCGAAGCTTTTGAACATTTATCAAATATTGTCTTCACGCATGCATTTATCAAGCGATGACTACTATTATTATCTCAATTTAATAAAAGGATTCGAAGGGGAGATGCGCTTCGATGAATTAATCGAAAAACTGAAAGAGTATTGCTTGATTCTTAATGATCTACAATTGGAAATCAGGCGATCTTCTTTCCAAATCGATACCGTGCTGATTTTTTTCGGCAAAATAATAATATGCGAAATAAAAAACTATGAAGGAGTACATTATTGGGGAAAAGATAAATTCACCAAACTCAACGGAGTCATTATGGAGAATCCTGATTTGCAATTGCAGAAGACACGAGTTCGGCTGGAATTGCTTCTTCTGGAGTTGGGCTGCAAGATGGAAGTAGATGCCTTTGTCGTCTACGTTAATCCTGAGTTTACTCTTCTGGGTGCGCCTGCTGATGAGCAGTTGTTACTGCCGAGCCAGATTTCTGGATATTTTGAAAATCTGCATACAGGCGCTAAACCGACTGCTGAACAGAAAAAATTGGCGGATGCACTTGTAAAACTCCACAAGCCTGATTATCCAAGCAAAATGCCGAAATATCGTTACAACCAGTTAAGAAAAGGAATCCCTTGCACTGCCTGTGGCGCTCTTTTAGGAACATTCAGCGGCCATCGTCAAACATGCGGGAACTGCGGAAAGAAAGTAAATGTCAAAAAGGCAATCAAAAACAGCATTGAGGACTTCCGCTTGTTGTTCCCGAATGAACCAGTGACCTCAGCTCATATGACGGATTGGTGCGGAATAGGAAGAAGGGACCGAATTTTTCGGGTTTTGAGGGAGGAATATACTTCTAAAGGAAGCGGGAATGCGCGCTATTACGAATAATATTGCGGGCAAAATTTATATAGAGGGGATAACGTGATTCATATAACTACTTTATGGGCAAATCCTTGCATTAATTCTGTCTAGGAATTGAGTTTGGGTTCAAAAATAACCCGCCAAAATAAAGTGAGGCTGCTGAAAAAGTCAGATAAATTTCTGGCTTTTTTTGTATTTTG
>NZ_FOQC01000102.1 GCF_900113645.1 Trichococcus flocculiformis | reverse complement strand
TAGTGTAGCGTTGATATTTAGAGAAAAGATCGAGATCGACATACTCAACTAGTATCAAATATTTGATTTTTCAATTTTTGGATACAACGAAGCCATCTTTTCTCGCGCTTGATTATTTGTAAAATGCCAACGGATTTTTGATGATCGGGTATTCCGTTCCCGCTCCCATGCAGCCAACTCCGAACGGAGTTTTTCAAAATCATCAATTCTGCGATGTAAACATTGCCTGGTCATAACGTTTAATTCTATTTCGGCAATATTCAACCAACTACCATGTAATGGCGTGAAATGAATCTCTAAGCGGCGGGCTATCCTTCGTGCCTCTTCGGGCGGGAATGCTCTGTAGAGTGAAGCGAGTGTATGTGTATTGAGATTATCCAGAACTAAAGTGATTTTTTCAACATTGGGATAACCAATATCTACAAGGTATTGAATCTCCTCGGCCCAATCTACCGACGTTCGTTGCTTACGTACGTTCACGTGTCGGACTCCACCCAGTGGTTCAGTGAAGACAAAAATGCTACAAGTGCCTTCTCGCACATATTCAGAATCAATTTTTTGGTCACTGCCTTTTCGCATAGGAAGAGGTTCTCTTGATTCACCCAAAAGTTGATAGGGTTTTTCGTCCATACAAACGACTGGGTGTTGAGGATCGTAAGGTAACTCATACACGTCGAGGACATCTTCCATGCACGCTACGAATGCTGCGTTTTCTTTTGACGGGATGCACCAATATTGTTTTTTGTGAGGTCGTAATTCGTTTTTTTTAAAGTTCTTCCGATGGCATCTTTGCCAACGGGAATTTCAAGTTCAACTTTTGCTTTCTCTTCCAGAAGGCGAAGGGTCCATCTGGACCGACCTTCTGGAGCTGGGCCGCAGGCCATTTCTATGAGTTTTGCTTCCGCGCGTCCATCGATTTTCCTACGGGCATTATCAGAATTGACACTTCTACCGACTGTTAGAACATTTTCAACACCGCCGTCAATGTAGTACTTGATTACATTGTGCACAGTCGCAATACAAACACCGATAGATTTGGCACATTGTTGATGGGTAAGTGTTTTTCCATGTGCTTCATCGAGGTCTAATAAAATTTGGCATCTGCATTTTAGGGTTCGAGTAGTCGTTTTCTTACGCAAAACACTTTTTAATCTGCGTACTTCATCATCTGTCAATGAGATAACGTACTTCTTGTTTCTGCCCATTTTAAGTCACCGCCGTTTATTTTTATTATACTCCACAACGATGGCTACTCTAACAGATTCAAACTCAACATCTTACTTATTTATCAACGCTACACTACACTAG
>NZ_FOQC01000079.1 GCF_900113645.1 Trichococcus flocculiformis | reverse complement strand
CGATACGATCAACCACAGACCAAGAAAAATAATGGGCTATACAACACCTGCAGAACGCCTTCAGGAAGAACTGGCCGATTTACAAGCAGCTTAAGGTGTTTTGTTGGTTCTATAGGATAAGAGAATAGATTAGCTGAGTCAAGAGCCGCTTTGCTCCTTCTCTTGACTCAGCTAACCTATCCACTTGGGTCAGAACCACCAACAACTCACCTGAAAAATGGTAAGGGATGAAACACTCCCTGCCGTCAATGGCTTCAAAGCATTGGTAATACTGGATTATTGAGTAATTCGCTGTCTATAAAGGTTTTTAAAATTTTTTATGCATTTGATATTGCAATTAAGCAGAATAAAATGATCATCTTTCAAGCGATACCTAAACCATGACAGTATCGATGAAAAAAGTAATTTTAGTTATTATAAATAAAAAAATGGTTTTACAAATTGAATTTCCCCACCAGATATCCTATCTTAAATGGATCTATTTCGCCATACGACAGCTCACAAAGACAATCTTAAGTCCAATATTTGAAACCAAACTCTTGCTAGTAATTCAAGTTCGTTACATCAATTTGGTTTCAGAGTATGGACTTAAGTCCATACTCTATCCGATACGTTGTAAGCGATTTACTAATGTGATAAATTACTTTTTAGATACGTATCTAAAAAATGTAAATTAGGAGGTTGTTTTGATGAAAGAGAATGTTAGTCAAGCAATGCAAAAATTTTCTCGATCTGTTATCGTTCCTGTAAAATTCATGGCTGTTATGGGTTTATTCTTAGCTTTTTCAGTTATTTTACAGCTTCAATTTATGCCTAGTTTTCTACAAACATTTGGCACATTGATAAAAACCATGATGGATAGCATGTTGAATAATTTATCATTAATTTTTTGTATAGGTATCGCTTCTTCTTTAGCTAACAAGAAAAAGGCTGAAGCCTCCCTCATCGCTTTGATTTCATTTCTTTTTTTTCTAGCAGCGAATAATGCATGGTTAATTCTAACGAATCAAATCGCTAATCCAGGAGAAATGGGATTGTTTGGGACAGGGCAAGGAATGGTTTTAGGTTTTCAAGTTGTTGATATGAATGTATTTTTAGGAATGATTATTGGTTCTATAGTTGGTTACTTCCACAATAAATTTTCAGATAAAAAATTTGTTGATTTCTTAAGTATTTATGGTGAATCTCGCTTTACGTTCATGTTACTTATTCCTGTCATTTTAATTTTAGCAGTAACAATGTCTTATATTTGGCCAATTGTCAATGGATTGATTTCATCACTATCTGGCTTTATTTTAACAACAGGGTTAATTGGCGTATTCGTGTACTCATTCGGAAATCGCTTCTTAATCCCTACTGGTCTTCATCACCTATTATGGATGCCGTTTTGTTTTACCGCACTTGGCGGTACAGCAGAAATCAATGGGCAAGTATATAGTGGTGCAGCAAACATTTTTTATGCGCAAATGGCTAATGCTAGCACAATTACTACCTTAGATCCCTCTTTAAGATTTGCAACATTCGGTTTTGTAAAAATATTTGGTTCGATTGCAGTTGCTTTAGCAATCATCTACAGTGCGAAAAAAGAAAGAAAAGATGAAGTAAAAGGGATGGTTTTACCTTCAATGTTTGTTGCATCTGTAGCAGGTATCACCGAACCTTTAGATTTCTCCTTCCTATTTGTTTCGCCTCTACTATGGTTCGTTCATAGCGTATTAACTGCTATCTCAGAAACACTTTTATGGGCATTAGGCGCAAGGACATATATGCTCTTTGGATTGATAGACACCATTGTATCAAATTCAGCATTTAGTCCAAGTGTAACCAAGTTTTATATTGTGATTATCGTAGGAATTATTATGAGTGTCATTTGGTTCGTAATCTTTGTTTTTTTGATTAGAAAATTAGATATTAAAACTCCTGGCAGAGAGAATTTAGAATTAGCCGCTGAAGGTAATGTTATAACTACCTCAGAAGTAGAAGAAAATAGTCAATCAAAATTGTTAAATTCTAATGACGTTGCTTTAGTCATTGATGGATTAGGTGGTGCAAATAACATTGAACATGTAACAAATTGTTTTACAAGATTAAGAGTTACTGTAAAAGACGAAAACAAAGTTGAAAAAGGGATATTAGAAAAAGTTTCTCAACAAAAAGGGATCGTTGAAAATGGAAAAAATATTCAAGTTATTATTGGTATGGGTGTACAAACTTTCAAAGAAGAAGTATGCGATGTCTTAGGAATTACAGAATAATATAAATCAAGGAGTGGATTAAATATGGAAAGAAAAAAACAATCAGTCGTTATCGCAGGAGGCGGAAGTACTTATACTGCGGGAATTGTTATGATGTTAATTGAAAATCAAGATAAATTCCCTTTACGCACATTGAAGTTTTACGATAATGATCAGAAACGTCAGGAGATTGTTGCCAAAGCTTGCGAAGTGATTGTAAAAGAAAGAGCCCCAGAAATTGAATTTATTGCAACAACCGATCCCGAAGAAGCATTTACAGATATTGATTTTGTCATGGCTCATATCCGAGTAGGTGGATTAAGTATGCGAGAAAAAGATGAAAAAATTCCTTTAAAATATGGTGTTGTAGGACAAGAAACTTGTGGACCTGGTGGAATGGCCTATGGAATGCGTTCTATTCCGGGAGTCATTGAGCTGATTGACTATATGGAAAAATATTCCCCAAATGCTTGGATGTTAAACTATTCAAATCCAGCTTCAATCGTTGCTGAAGCAACACGTCGTATGCGACCAAATGCAAAAATCATTAATATTTGTGATATGCCTGTAGCTATTAAGAAATCAATCGCTGATATTCTTGGGCTCGATAGTGAACTTGAAATTGTTGACCGATATTATGGATTAAATCATTTCGGCTGGTGGACTGAAATGTATGACAAAGAGGGCAATGATTTAATGCCAAGATTAAAAGAGCATGTACAAAAATATGGGTATGCTTCTGCTGCTGAGGAAGGTAATCCTTTACTTGAAGAAGCCAGTTGGATGGACACTTTCCAAAAAGCAAAAGATGTTTATGCAATTGATCCTGAAACTGTACCTAATACGTACTTAAAATACTACTTATACTCCGATTATGTAGTTTCTCATGCCAATCCTGATTATACTCGGGCAAATGAAGTAATGGATAATCGTGAAAAAAATGTATTTGCTGAATGCAAGAGGGTCGCAGACAATCAATCAGCAAAAGATACTACTATTGAAGCTGGCGAACATGCAGAGTTTATTGTACATTTAGCAGCAGCATTAGCTTACAATACCTACGAACGTATGCTATTAATTGTAAAAAATGACGGAGCAATTGCTAATTTAGATGATGATGCGATGGTTGAAGTGCCTTGTATTGTAAGTAAACGTGGTTATGAACCACTATGTATGGGTAAAATTCCTCATTTCCAAAAAGGAATGATTGAACAACAAGTAGCAGTTGAAAAATTAGTAGTAGATGCTTATGAACAAAAATCTTATCAAAAATTATGGCAAGCATTGACTCTATCAAAAACAGTTCCTTCAGCTAAAGTCGCAAAACAAATTTTAGATGAGCTAATTGAAGCAAATCAAGAGTGGTGGCCAACATTAAGTTAATAGTCTTCTATCTGAAAGTATGTTATAAAAATGGATAAGATACTATAAGAATTTTATTTGAGATAGGATGAGTACTATTATGCGCTTTACAGATTTAGTAAACGAACATTATGCTGATTTAAACGAAACAGAGTTGTTAATGTGTAATTATATCATGGAAAATATCGATATAATTCCCACTATGAGTACACTTGAATTTGCTAGAAATAGTTTGTCCTCAAAGTCTTCAGTTATACGCTTTTCACAGAAATTAGGGTTTACTGGATTCACCGAACTTAGAAATTTCATTAAATGGCAAGATCATGAAGAACGTTTTGATGAGCAAATAACTTTTACTAATCAAGTAATTAAAGACATAGAACGTTTATTAAACATCTTGAAAGACCGCAACTGGCTCCCAATTTATCAAATTATTGATTCTGTAGATAATATCTACGTCATTACAACAGGGATTACACAAAAAAATCAGGCAGCAGAATTACAACGATTATTTCTTTTGATTGGTAAACCTCTGCAAATCATTCCTGGAAATGGTAACTCCAACGAGTTCAGAAGAATCCTTGAGAGACTAACTGAAAAAGATATCGTTTTTGTTTTATCATTATCTGGAGAAAATAATCAGTTAGAATCTATCATTCATCAATTAGAACTTGTTAAAAGCAAAATTGTCTCAATTACCAGTTTACAGAATAATTGGTTATCTGGAAAATCAGATTTTAACTTGTATGCTACAACTAGTCGCAGTCCCTTACCTAAAGATTGGTGGCTACAGACAGCCTCTTCGTTTTTTGTTTTAATTGAAGCTTTTGCTTTTGGATATATGGATTATAAACGCAAAGAATCCTCTTAAACAATTATTTATCTTATGAAACGACGATGTATTCGTCGTTTTTTTTATTCGGGTTGAAATAACGGCTTCACCTAAATTTTGATTGCGTAGTTGTTCTAAATTTGACTTATTTCAAATATAAAATATAGTATTAAGAAATTGGATTGACTACTCATTCTAAGTAGTTATGTTAGCCATAGTTATTACTGAGGAGGGTAAAAAATGTTAATTGAACAGCTTAGAAATGAAGAACATTTTACCAATCAAGGCAGCTATTGATGCAGGCTTTTCAAGCGTGATGTATGACGGTTCGCATTTGCCGTTCAAAGAGAACATCGCGAAGACAAGAGCCGTCGTGGAATATGCCCATGCCCATGGCGTTTCTGTAGAAGGCGAACTGGGAACGATCGGCGGTACAGAAGAAGGCATCTCGGTTGCAGAAAATGATAAAGTGTACACGAAACCAGAGGATGCCATTGAGTTTGTTGAAAAAACGGGTGTGGATGCTTTAGCCATCGCAATCGGAACGAACCACGGCCAATTCAAATCCAAAACCGATGTTAATATTCCATTGCTTAAAGAAATCAATGCTGTAGTTGATGTGCCTTTAGTCATCCATGGCGGTACCGGCGTAAAGGAAGAAGATTATCCAGAGCTGATCAACAACGGCATCCGCAAATTTAATGTAGGTACTGAATTGCTTGTTAACTGGAACAAAGAGGCAAAAGACTGCTTCAGCACCACTGAACTAAACAAATCACTCAGACACAATGTTATCCCTGCAAACATGAAAGTGAAAGAGATTGTAAAACATAAAATTGGATTATTTATGAATGTAGATAGTCCATTAAAGATAGGCTAGGCTTCAAATGGATAAGTATCTTATTTTAATCGCAGGGAGTCCAGCAACAGGAAAAAGTTACTTAATCAATCTGATAAAAGAAGTGCTGCCGGATATGTTCATCCTTACTCCGGATGAAGGCAAGGAGATGTTCGCTGATTCGGTAGGGTTTGATAGCCTAGAGGAGAAGGCTCAGCTGGAAAAAAGGGTTTGGGAGTTCTATTACGGGGTATTAGATCTGTATATGGGCGCAGGCAAACGATTTATTTTATCGGAATATCCGTTCTCCAATAAGCAACGCTCCAACCTAGAAAGTTTAGCAAACAAATATTCATATAAAGTGATAACAATTAGACTAGTGGCCGACTTTGATGCTTTATGGGCCAGAAGAAAAGTGCGGGACATCGAAAAGGATCGGCATTTGAGTCACATCATGTCGAACTATCATTTTGGCGATACACTGGAGGATCGCTCAAAAGCAGACAGTCTGATTACAGAGGAAGCATTCAGGAATATTATTGAAGCGCGACAATACAACGAGTTTTCGTTAGGCGAGTTGTATGAGTATGATGTATCTGATTTTTCTAAGGTAGATTACTCTGAGTTGTTGGAAAAATTGAGAAGCTTTACCAGTGAATAGTATAATTGAATCAATTAACAGACGTTAAAGACATTAATTGTATGTGTCTTTAACGTTTGTTTTTATTTGGTTGTATATTTAAAATTCTATCCTATTATCATTTGTAGATTTATAGAAGTACTTATTACAATAATCTCATTTTGCAACTTTGGATAGAATAATTTTTGGGGATACACCCTCAATATCTCTACCACCTATATTTAAGTAGAGACTAAAAATCAATTCACATTCATTGTAGCGATAATATCTAAACCTACTATAGGTAAGTAGGGTAAATGATGAATAAGATGGAAAAATAGATAAATGTACTTTCGATGAGTCGTGGCATCATTCTGAGAATGGCGATAAGTAATTGGAATCTGACGACCGAGCTGAGGGTGATCTATGCATACTTTACCTCATGCATCAGGGGCGAGGACACAAGCTCCCCCACGGTGGGCGAAATCAGCAAGGATCTCAGCATGTGCGAGGACCGATTCAGGAAGCATCAGAAAAAAATTGATTGAAAGAGGATATCTGACAATCCGAAAAAATCAACGGCAAACGAAAGGTAGAACACGAATGTGTATGTGAGCTAAGAACGGATTGCCGACAGATAAATTAGAACAGAAAAAGCAAAACAAAAGGGCTCGCCCTAAACCAAAAAATGGTTTAAAGCAGGCCTTTTGAATGACCAAAGAAAGAATTATGGAGCCACCTGATAGCTGTTACAGTTTGAGAATATCTGATAAAAGTACCAAGATGATGGCGGAACTGCCGATAGGGTAGGAACCCTCTAAGAAGATTAATACATGTAGGTATCTATTTAATGCCTGCTGAATAAATCCCTATTTTTAGCTTACGGCTTCATTAGAGGTTCAATTCTAGGGGAGCTCATCCATTGGATGAAAGTCAAAAAAATGCGCAATGAAACCTTGGACAGGTTCATTGTAAGGATGGATAAAGCAATCACACAGAGACTGGTCTCTTCAAAGCGTGTTCGAATAAGCCTGAGCCCGAACTTTCTTTTCGCCAGGCTGAAGCCTCTCTCGACCTCTACTCGATCGCAGTTGTCGCTGTATTCTTGTTTTTTGTCAATCTTCTGATCCTTCTTGGGCCTGCCGAGCGACGGGCCGGATAATCGGATTCCGA
>NZ_FOQC01000092.1 GCF_900113645.1 Trichococcus flocculiformis | reverse complement strand
AAAGTCGTCTTTCTGCGTGAGCATGGGAATTTTTTTGCTTTTTTTCAGAAAACAGTTTAGATGAGGACCTACAAATGTTTATGCAACACTAGTGAAAAGATGTGTATAAAGGAATATTGAGCAGGCCCGCCATATCTCGATTTGAAAAAGGCAAGAGTGATACGACTGCCGAGAAATTATTCCAGATTCTTGATAATTTAAATCTTACTTTGGAGGAATTCCATTTTCTTTATAATGGTAATAAAGCGAATACGGATGCTATGATGATCAGCGCTTATTCAGAAGCCTACTATGCAAAGGACTTGCTGAGGTTGGCGGAATTGGAAGAAGAGGGCAACAAACATTTTGATGAAACTTCCCAGATTAGATTTTTGCATCATGCGAGCATCATCCACCTGCTACGGTGTAATCTCAGCGAGTTGCCATTCCCGCATAAAGAGTTGGCGGTCATAAAAGACTATCTTTTCCAATGTGAGACATGGAATTATTATGAGTTGGTTTTGTTCACCAACTCCTTGGATTTCTTTCCGGAGGAGGTGTTGGATGCTGTGTACACTAAAGCCAAAGAGAAGATGACAGAGTTCAATCAGTTGAAACGGTATAAAAATGAACTATTCTCGCTTATTTCAAATATTTTGGTGTTGCAACTGGAGAAAAATAATCTGGAGAAGAGCTTGCTTTATTATGCTGATTTAGAGAAAACCCTCTCTACATCGGACAACAGGATGTATGAACATGCTATGTTGCTGTTCTTCAAGGAATTAATCGCCGTCATGCAGCACAAGGAGGACACCGAAAAACTGACTGCCATCCTACAGACATTCAAGCTTCTGGATATGGAGCGCATAGGAAACCAGTGCGCGGGATTACTGGAGATCGTAAGAAAAAATAATGCGTAATCCGCATGAGCTGCTATTAGAGCAATGTGCCAAAAAAATTTCTCAATCAAGCAAAACAGGCTAAATAAGTAGATTTTAAGGAGTCCTTTTTCCATGGCCGTTAAGAAAAATAATGATAAGCCACGCAAATAGCAGGAGAAAAATTACATTTAATAAAGTTACGCACATGCTTATCATAAATGAGGTCATTTTTTTGAGGGGAATGGCGGTATGAAAGCATTCCTGAGTAAGCTACAGAAATGGCTAGAAAAAGAGAATAGAATCGGAAAAGCGGAAAGCCCATAGTGACGGGCTTTCCGCTTTGTTTTTGCTTTCCGGATCATTTAAGGCTGTAACACGCATGTAACATTATATTCTGAGAGCGGATGTTTTTACAAAAGAAAATGTTCGCCGTATAATTAAGCTGTGAAGTAGTGAACGATATCGGCCTGAGATGCGTTTGAGTTGAAAGTGGATACATATTGGTGCTCTTGCTGTGGATTCTAGCAAAATATTTCTTATTTTTTTGGAATTAAAAGAAGGGGGTATCGGTTGTGAAAAATCAGACAAGTGGAATTGAAGAAAAGGAGAGTCTTACGGAAAAGAATTCAGAAAAAGAAAATAATCGAGCCGATATTGTTAGTGCTGTTACTGGTCCGCTGAAAATGATTGCAGTTTTTGCAACATCTTCCGAGGTAATTGGAACATTAGTTGTACCTTTTATAAATGATTCAAGGAATCAGTTGGTATTGATATCGTTTCTGATTGTCTATCCGGCTTTTCTTACATCCTTATTTTTCTTTGTACTGTATAATAAAAATCACGTTTTATACGGGCCTTCCGATTTTACTGATCAAGATGACTTTTTAGAACTAACATTAAAGAAAAATGAATTCGTAAAAATTGCTAAACAAACGTTGCGCAGTGAGAAGAATGATGAAGACAAGATAAGATATCTAGGGAAAGCTATAGACGATATCGAGAAATTACAAGATAAATATAAGAGGTATAACTGACGGGATATAGATAATAATTAAGGAGTGTTAAATATGAGTAGTGAAGAAACTAGTATATATGCGACAAAAGAGGATTTAGAAGAATTAAAAAGTGACTTAAAACAAATTATAGACACTGTAAATATTTTGTTGGAATTTGAAATAAAAAAACCAGTATATGTTTACCCTTATGGTACGGATGGGGCGAGGGTGGCACCTGCTATATTACCAGATAAAGATAACATCAAACCAAGTATTTTAGGGCGAAATGAAGATGCCATCAAACCAAGCATTGTAAGGCAATTGGAAAACAGCTCAAAGGCCTTTGAAAAATTACAAGATAAGTACAGAAAATGACATTAGTATCTATGTTAAATTATATATACACCACTTTACAAGTAATTAAAAACTATGTTTTTCTTCAGCCCATCGTTCATAAG
>NZ_FOQC01000075.1 GCF_900113645.1 Trichococcus flocculiformis | reverse complement strand
TTGGCGAACCATTCAGAGCCCCTTTAGGGGTTGGTTAGTAACAAAGGCTTTCAGCCGTAGAGCAAACCACCCGTTCACACGGGTGGTTTTGATTGACAAGTAACTTTGATTTATATTTAGTAGCTTTAGGTGGGATTTTATTGGGAATTACCAACGCTTGTACTCACAAGAAAAATGACCATTAAGGAGAAAAAATAAAGTTTAACTTCACTACAAATAGGTTAGGTCTTACATAGAGTCGAAAAATATGTATCCCAAATTTAGAAAAGATAGAAAAAGACTGGTGTTAAAATGGTAAATAATATTTTAACATTATGGGAGTGAAGAGGTGGGCTGTTTTTGTGAGCGGATTTCTAAAAAAATGCCACAAGACTATTTAGATGACATGCTGGTGCGTCTTGCCCACCACTCAGCAGGGATCGAAGGAAAAACGATATCGTTGCCTGCGACAGTTTCGATTATTTTGAATGGTACACTGCCAGTTAGCGGTGGTGCAATTGTACGCGAATTTTACGAAATTGAAAATCAAAAAAAGCTTTTTATAACCTGTTGAATCATTTAGCGAATAACGATAAGCTTTCTGTGTCTATTATCAAAGAACTTCATGCTGATTTAATCGATCGCCTTCAATATGATAAAGGCCAATTCAAAAAGAATGAAAACATGATTATTGGTACAGAATTCCAAACTGCTTCGCTACCGCAAACGCCATTTCTTATTCAACAGTTGGTGTATAACCTAGAATACCGGTTGGAGAATGCTGCTACTGAAGAAGAGAAGTTAGAGAGTATTTTAGATAAATATAATCAACTCGAAGGGATCCATCCGTTTTCAGTTGGGGATGGACGCAGAGGACGTATACTAATGAACATTGGAAAATTTTTAAGCGGAAGTGCTCACTATAAAGGCTACTATAGACAAAAAAATACTCACATCCTCTTTTAAATTTAGAGGGTATGAGTATTTTTAAAATACCTTAATTATAACTTCGAATTTTAAAATTCGATTTCCTAATCTATTTATTTCATTATCCCGCTTAATAGACTACTGTTACATACTGGTTATGATGAGTGACGGCACTGCTATACCAAGTACTTAATACTTGTCCTGTATAGTTATCAACACTTTTGTCACTCTTATATTTTCTAACAGTTATGTCGGCATACATTCCTAGCCTACTATACCGAGAAGGATCAGCTGGTAGTGTCCTAGAGACACCAGAAGAGTAAGTTGTTGAGAGAGAAACTCCCATACCTTCATACGTCATACTGCCTGAAACTGAATAAGACCTGCCACTTGACAGGATGTACGAGGAAGCCCTTGTCCACTCTGCAGATTCACTTAAGTACCCAATCCATTTGTAGTTGTAACGTGAGGAACTAATTATAGTGTTCCTTACGGTTGCAGAACTATAGGGTTGGATGTCATTATCAAATTGATCAGAAAAGTTATTAGCTTGCTCTACTAAATACAAAGGACCATGAGAAGTAGGTTCGGACACGGATTCAGTAGACGCAGAAACAGATGGGACAAAAGAAAATGATATGGATAGTGAGACAAGAATATAAAAGCTTATATAGATTTTTTTTTTTTCATTTTTAGATTTCCTTTTTTATGTACAATATATTTATTGTAATGTATAATTTATTGATAGGGAAGGCTTACAAACGAATTGGAGGAGAAATTTATGTATATAGTTAGTTCTGTAATATGCCTTATAGGCGCAATAATAATTCGTCTTTACCAAGATTTTCTAATTTCTATTTCACATGTTGCCTATAACGCAAATCATAATGTCTATATTTATTTATTATTTTTTTTAGCTGTCCTGTTCGCTGTTCTAGAAGGTAAGATGTATAGAACTAAAAAATATAATCTACCATAACTTAATTGAAAACGACATATATTTAGAATTATCTCCGTTTAAATAGAGATTTTTATTCGCAGCAAATTATTAGTAGTACCATATGAGAGGAATATTATGAATAAAAATATAGCAAAAGAACTTAATCATTTTTCACTACCATTGGTTGCCAATAATTTTTTTTCAATTTTAATTAGTTCATTATTAGCTGCGATTATTGGTCGAATTTCCATTAATGCTATCGCAGCAACTGAAGTAGTGAATACATTTATTTATTCACTGATTGGAATTTTAGGTGTAGGCAGTCTATCTTTTAATATTTATTCCTCTAGAATTCGATTATCCAATCCAGAAATGTTTAAAAATTTTTTTAAGTCAATTATTCTATTGAATTTAATGATTGGTGGACTTTCAACAGTAATTATTGTCTTTTTTAGTCGTTATTTTCTAGAAATTCTTTATGGTTTTCAAAATGATATATTAACAATTGCCGTAATTTATGCGCAAGTTTCAGCATTTCAAATTCTGTTTAATATGCTTATTTTTTCGTTGTCCAATCAAATGAAAGTTAAAAAACAAACAAAAAATATTTTGATGATTGGAATTACAGGTTCGATATTTCAAATTGTAAGCTCCTTATTTTTAGTTTACTTTGTTTTCAACAATAATGAGTATAGCGTTGTTGGAATCGGATTAGCAAATACATGCACACAATTTTTTGAATTTTGCTGCTATCTTTTTATTCTGCGTGAAGACTTGAAGGAGTTATATTCCATAAAAAGTTCTAACAAATTATTTTTACTCAAAAAAAGCATTCCATTGTTTGCTCAATAAATTCTCGAAGGTTCTATTTTTAATGTTGGAGTAACAGCATTATTAGCAAGGTTAGGGATTGTTAGTTTTTCCGCTTATAGTGTTTGTCGCAGGTTAGTCGATCTATGTTTAACTCCTATGTTTATGTACTGCAATGGTGTTATTGTTCTAACTGGAGAATATATGGCCGAAAAAAACAAGAATAAATTGCTAAACCTACCCTTTATAGCCTTAACAATAATTTTGATTATTTACCTCATAATTGCAGCCATTTTGTATATAATACGCCCACTTTCAATTGCATTTTTTACAAATAAACCTGAGATAATAGAAAGAGCAAGTTCGATTTTACTCCTTGTTTTGTTTACAAGCATAGCGCAACCTTTTTTTGAGGTGGCAAAATTCAATTTACAAGCTGTCGGGAAAGAAAAAATAGCATTGGTAATTACTGGAGTCGTTAATTTGTTGATTTTTGGGGTATTGATTTATTTGAAACAATCAAGTGAGCTGAATTTAAAAACAATCCTGCTTTTGTTATCTTGCAACTATTTAGTTTTATACATAATATTTACGTTATTTTATAGATTAGAAATAAACAAGACTATACATTGAAGTTTTTGAATCTTAAATTTCACGTTCGGGTGTATTGTTTTTAATATGGGTACGTTAGCGATATACTAAGAAGGCATTAGAAAACGTTCTACTTTGTTGGCTCCATTCACTATGTCACTATTAGGAGGGTGTTTGTTTATGCTTAATAAAGAGAGTATTGAAAAAATTGCCGATTTAAGAAGTGTGGAATACTATTTTTGTATATAATTACAGCAAAATGGATAGCTCTGTTGAGAATATTATTAAAATAATCTTGGACTCTCTAACCAAGGTAAACTTGATGCTGAAGGAATTACAAGTATAATTGCCTCAATATCTTTTACGGTAAAATTGAAAGTTCCGTGAGCGTTCAATTTAGAGAAATAATGTATACTTACAAAGTAATATTATACGAAATTGAGCTATTGGGAGGTCTTACTACCTCAGCCTCCATTACATTTAACATATACCTTAAGAACTACAATCTCCCTCCTAGATACCAAGTTCCTGTAGATATTCAAGATAAAGTAATACAAGTCTCGCATGAGGCTTATCAGGGTGTCAGTGCAGCACAAGTAATCTCAGGAGGATTGGCCATAATAGCAGCAGGAGCATTTCTTTTGTATGTCGGTCCTGCAATTATTACTGCCATTCCCACCATAATGGAAGGTCTTATTGCAGCGATGGGGATTATAATGAACACCCAACCTGCTATGTAGTTTTTCCTTATACAACATATAGGCTATAAATACAGACCCCCATCCCTATTTTGTAAGGATGAGGGTCTGTATTTTTTAAGGAGCTAAGTCCTAAAATTTCTAACATGATGAGAAAGAATTTTTTTGAACGTATCAATTTCTTCTTTCGTTCTAAAGAAACTTTTAGGGATAGGCATATAGGAATATTTATTGACCACCAAAAGAAACATATCTTCAAATTCATGAGCACTCATGAAGCTTTTCCATTCGAAAAACTCATACTCATCCTTAACCTTAATTTGAATTCCTATGTGATTTACAGCATACTCTCCTACGTATCCTTTTCTTAGAGTAGACTGAAACGTCGCCTTTAACCGATTCCTGATAGCCATTTTTCCGGCCAGAACTCCAATTCCCCCTCCCACCAACACGGTACCAGCAGATAATAAAAATAAGTTTAATTGTGAATAATCAGATACATTATCCAAGGCATTATAAATCAAGAAATACATGATTATAAAAAACAAAGAAAGGGAAATCAATCTTCCTCCCAATCGTGTCCTCCTTTGGTACTGGGTTGCTCTTTCAATCTGCTGTAAATCTAGTTTACCCATAAATCTTAAATCGAATTTTTCTTCATTCATTTTGTTACCTCCAATTTTATGGTGTTTGATCTGTACTTAATTATTAATCTCACCACTTTACAACTTCTCACGCCTCTAAGGGCATAAAAATACAAACAACCCCCAATTTTTTGTATGATTGATTTGGAGAAAAAACCAACAAAAAAAGGGGTTGTTTGCTATGAACCAATTATATCAAAAAGGCGTGACAATCAAAAGTTTGAGAGCATATTTCGCGCCTTATTTTGCCAGGATGACTCGACCGACAGTGAATAAGTTTTTCCTTTTTCTTTTGGCGGTCATTTCGATACAAGGGATTCAATCCGTCCGTGTTTTATACACGTGGTTTTTAAAGAGGATAGATACCTCTAGCTGTTTGAACGCGTATTACTGTCTCCTATCTGAAGAGAAAATGTCCCGATCTCTATTGAATCAGATTACGGTCCGCATTGCGCTGTCTTGCATTCCGGATGAGTGCAGTAACTATCCCATTTTTCTGATGTAAGGAAAGATACAAAGCTATTTGACTTGCCGCCCGTACCGACTGTATTCCAGCGATCTAAAAATCGCCACATTATTCTTAGAAAATTCATGCCAGTACCCCTTTTCTGAAGTTCTAACTATAGAAAAAATAAATTATTTGTTACAATAGTAACATAAAAAATGTTCAGAAAAAAACATATTTATACGAGCGCGCAAAAAGAGGCTTTCACTGATTGTGAAAAAGCACAAACTTATTGTATGCGTATTAGCTTGTACTTCACTGATAGGAGCTGCCGAATATCCGAGTGAACCTACAATTATAACCAAAGAGAAGCAACCATTTTACGGCTCTAATTACCCATTAAACAACTACCTCTTAGGATTGTTATGAAAAGGAGAAAAAAATGAAAAGAGACTTTTATAGATACATTCCCTTGTTGGCTGGTAGCATGCTAGTGCTGATTGGTATAAGAGATAGACTGAATGAGCCATTATTTTATTGTATTTCAATCGGATATATCGCACTGATTGTTATTTTGATGTGGAAAAGCGGGAAAAATAAGAATAGTGGGAAGTCTAGTTAAGTTATAAAAAGGGAGCTCAAGGTGCTAAGGAGTACCTTGAAAAGCATTATAATCAGTTGGCGGAAGAAAATGGTTTAGTGGCCGCGGTTTACCAGAATCGTAAGACTATCTAGCTGGATTTACGACATTCATGAGAGCGTTATTATTGTGAGATGACAAAAGGGAGGAACCAAATTGGATAAGATTTTAATATTGGTGATCGTCGGAGGGTTATTGGGCTATTCCTGGCAACAATCAAAAAAGTATTTATCTCCAACGTCCAGTTTCAATGCCATTATCACGTTTGACCCGGAACATTATACAAATATACGGTGGTTTGAAGTCTTTCGAAAGCTAACACACTGGGAAAAATTTGGAGCTTATTCATTCAAAGGAACTGTAGCTACGAATGCGGAAGATATCATTCATTTGATTCATAAAGAGCTTGAGGTTCCTTTGGAAAATTTCAAAGTGAAAGTATTCCCAATAGAGAAAACAAGCTTCGATTATATTGTGACTTTTAAAAAAATCCCTCGGCCTGAAATTGAGGATTACCCTCAGTTAGCGGAATTGGCTATCTGGAACACATACGGAAAAAACAGTTATCGATTGTGGCTTGGAATGTCAGTAGAGCAATTCAGGGAAGTCATCAGCCAGGAATTGCATATCCCTGAAAACAGTTTTACTGTCTATTGCCCTGCAAACCTCGTATGGACAAGGTTTCTATAGATATAATTCACGTAGGCTAAAAATAAGTAGGATGATAGAAAGCCAATGCAATGGAGGGATCAATATATGAGAAAAAAAGTCGTAGTCACAGGAATTATGACCATTATCCTATTGCTGGGCTATTTTTTCTGGGATGATATTATTGTAAATACATCCCCTAAATTAGTAGGAACTTATCAATCAGAAACTTCTCCCCCAAATATAGTTATGATATCTTTCTTTCAAGACGGAACATTTGAAGAATATTACAACGCGAGTTTAGTGGATTCTGGAACGTACCGCAAAGAAAAAGATTCAGTTTATACGTTGCATAGTGAAAAAAAAGAGGATTACATCATTCTTCAAGAAGAGGATTCTTTCTACTATTATTACAGAGATGCAGCAGGATCCACTATCTTCCTGTTAAAGAACTTAGGTAAAGCTCCCACAAAAATAATTGATGATCCAGCCTATTCAAACTGAAACATTCATTATACACATGGGCGGCCATAATGAACCAGAATCTGGGGAGGTAGAGGGAAAAATTACCTTCAGGTATGGAATACGATGAATCACTCCCAACATATTATTTTTAATATGAGGACGGTAGCGATATACTAAGATAGTCTTAGAAAACGTTTAAATTTGTTGGCTTCATTCATTATGTCACTATCAGGAGAGTGTTTATTTATGCTTAATAAAGAGAGTTTTGAAAAAAGTGCCGATTTAAGAAGAGGGGAAAATAGGGAGTTTTGGGAAGGATTTGACAAAACACTGCAAAATCAACGTGTTGAAGTCACTTTCAAAATGGATGGACATTTTTATCCAGAGACAATGAACTTGGTAGGTTCTCCGTATTTATGTGAATTTTCGAACAAACAAATCACCTTTTTTGAATTTAAACCGCAATCACTAAACTGGAAGAACAGCTTACGTTTAAAATTAACTCATCTAGTTGAGGAAATCGAGCTGATAGAAGTGAATACTCAAAAGAAACTTGATCTAGTAATGGGGATTTTACCGTCTGAGAGTGTGACATTAGAAGTAAAAATCAATTTTAAAAACCGGCAAATATACCATCTATATTCGAAAAGTATTTCTGTAGCCGAAAAAATATTTGAGTGGTGTAATAATAATGACCTAAAGGTAGAGGATGAAGAGGGCATCGAGATAGTATTTAAAGATTCCAATAATCCCATAGATGAAATAAAAAATAAACGTATCAATAGAAGATATTAAATTCAATACAAACAAAAAAACTGATTACGGGACTCATAATCAGTTTTTTATTTTGTCTGGGTGCATATGTTAGACAGCTATGGTCATAACTCAAGAGTATGTTCGCAATACTCAAATAAATGAAGATTGGTATGCACGAATGTTACCCGTAAGCTAGAATCTAGAGTGATAGATCGATACTTAAAAAAAATCAGGGGGGAGAAAAAATATCTTGAGAAGCCTGACACAGGAGGCGTAGCTACCAGAAGCAACGTTATTTGTAAGCTACTGAAACTGTTGGCGTACTCAGTCAAATACGATTTAGGTTGTTTAAAGAAAGCAGCTGTTTTCCGTCTTGGTCAAAATTATCCAGCGATAACCATTTTTCAAGTCTTTTTTTGTTCCGTTCCCATTCACAATCAAGCATTGAGAACCACGATGTATCGCGGTTTCTATTTTTGTATACAACTGCCTGCCGGAATGTGCCTTCATATTCAAATCCTAACCTCTGTGCAGCTAATTTAGAAGGCTCATTTAGACTATCACATTTCCATTCGTATCTTCTGTACCCTAAAATCTCAAAAACATACTTTGCCAACAAATACTGGGCTTCGGTAGCTTGAATGCTTTTTTTCAATTGCTGGCTGTATATTACATAACCTACTTCGATAACGCCATTTTGTCGATCGTTACGCATTAGCGCAAGCGTGCCCAGCACTTTTGAATGTTCTTTATCCCAAATTCCAAAAAAGTAAGGGTCTTCGGACAAAAAAGTCTTGTTGAAGATATCAGCAAACGCTT
>NZ_FOQC01000073.1 GCF_900113645.1 Trichococcus flocculiformis | reverse complement strand
TTATGAGAGTGCTGGAATAAAAAAATCTTCCCATACAACACAAGGCAATAAATATTTAAAATCCAGCCTCTTTCAGGCCGGAGGCACTGCGGGGAGATCAAAAGATGAAGCGTTCCATAATCTATACGCTCGTATTTCTGGTAGAAGTTCGAAGATGAAGGCAATCATCGCCTGTGCACATAAACTGATTAGAATAATCTATAAAATCTTAAGCACAGGCGAACATTACGACGCAAAAAAAGCTCTAGGACTGCGGCAACAGGCTAGAGCAAACTAAAAAAATTTTTTCCACCTAAATTATAGCATGGGAGTGACTTTTTGCGCATTTTTCAGCTATTTTTTTTCAAACAAAAAATCATCTATGCTCTGGAAACTTTCGAACCTGCTGTGGAAATGGATGAATCATTGCGCAAGAAAGGCATGCAGCCGTTGGAACGGATGATGGATTTAGCCGAGGTGAACACTTATGCGCAACTATGATGTCCTTATCATCGGAACGGGGGTCGCCGGACTGTTTGCAGCCCTCAATCTCAGCAGCGACAAACAAATCCTGATCGCCACCAAAGGAACTTTGGAAGATAACGATTCCTTCCTTGCCCAAGGCGGCATCTGCGTCCAGCGCGACGAAATGGATTTCGAGCCTTTCCTGGAGGACACTTTGCGTGCTGGCCACTACGAAAATAATGAAGCGGCAGTCGCAACCATGATCAATCAATCACAAGAAATCATTGACGATCTGATCGATCTGGGCGTTGCCTTCGACAAAAAGGGAGCCGGTTTCTCCTATACCAAAGAAGGCGCTCACTCCCGAGCCCGGATCCTGCACTGCAAAGATATGACCGGCAAGGAAATCAACAGCAAACTGATCGCACGGGTGAAAGAGCTGAAAAATGTGAGCATCTTTGAGAACAGCACGCTTGTCGATCTTTTGGTTGCCGGCGACCGTTGCCATGGCGCGGTGCTCCGCGATCAGGCCGGAAAGTTATCCAACGTTTATGCACAGTCCACGCTGCTCGCCACCGGTGGCATCGGCGGCCTGTTCAGCAAAACGACCAACTTCGCACATTTGACAGGCGACGCCATCGCCATCGCGCTGAAGCACGGTATCCGCGTCAAGGACCTGGATTATGTCCAGATCCATCCGACTTCGTTGTATACCGGACGTTCGGGCAGAGCTTTCCTGATGTCGGAATCGCTGCGTGGGGAAGGCGCCATCCTCGTAGGCAAAGACGGCCAACGTTTCGCTGATGAACTGTTGCCGCGTGACTTGTTGACGAAAGCAATCTACACCCAAATGGAAAAGGATCGCTTGCCCTATGTCCGGATGCTCCTGAAAGGCCACGTAGAAGGATCGATCGCCGGAAGGTTTCCGGGCATCCATGCCCACTGCCTGCAGGAAGGCTATGATTTGGTTGAAGATTACATCCCGGTCGTGCCCGCCCAGCATTATTTCATGGGCGGCATCGCAGTCGATCTGAATAGCAAAACTTCGTTGGCGAACCTTTACGCAGCCGGAGAAACGAGCTGCAACGGCGTCCATGGGAAGAACCGCCTGGCGAGCAACTCGCTGTTGGAAAGTTTGGTATTCAGCAAGCGCGCCGCCCAAGCCATCGATGAGTCATTCCAGTGCGCGCTTCCTTATCCGTTTCCCGAACCTGATGCCCGCTCCATCGAAGCGGGCCTAAAGGAAGCAAACAGAAAACTATTGGAAGAAACCGGAAGCGAGGAGGAAGCTCATGCAAAGTAATCGGAATCGCCTGATTTTGGCGGCGCTGCAGGAAGACATCCCTACTGAGGATATCTCAATCAACGCCATCTTCACAGACTACACGAAAGGCAAAGCCGAGCTGTTGTGCAAACAGGACGGCATCATCGCGGGGCTGGATGTCTTCGCCAGGACCTTCGCCCTCCTCGACGACAAGACCGAAGTGATTTTCCATTGTCAGGATGGAGACGCTGTCCAATCAGGAGAACTTTTGGCTGAAGTCATCGGTGACATCCGCGTCATCCTGTCCGGCGAACGCACCGCCCTGAATTATCTCCAGCGCATGAGCGGCATCGCCACACATACCCGCGAGATCGTCGACTTGCTGGAGGGGAGCGGCATCACGCTGCTGGACACCCGCAAGACGACACCGAACAACCGAATTTTCGAGAAGTATGCTGTAAAAGTCGGCGGCGGTCACAACCACCGTTTCAGCCTGTCAGACGGCGTCATGCTGAAGGACAACCACATCGCTGCGGCGGGCGGCATCAAGCAGGCTGTTGCTGCTGCGCGGGAATATGCCTCTTTTGTGCATAAGATCGAAGTCGAAGTGGAAAACTTGGATATGGTCAAAGAGGCCCTCGAAGCGAGAGCCGACATCATCATGCTGGACAATATGACCCCGGCGGATATGAAGGAAGCCGTCCGTTTGATTGACGGTCGCGCCTTGGTGGAATGCTCCGGCAATCTTACCGCTGAAAACATCGCCATCTTGCGCGACACCGGTGTGGATTACCTTTCATCAGGCGCCCTGACCCACTCTTCAGCAATCCTAGATCTGTCGCTGAAGAACCTGGAACGGATCTGACGGAAAGTTATACCATTTAAACGCAAATAAGCTGTGGAAAAGCCATTAGTAATGGTTTTCCACAGCTCATTTTTTTCGTTATCCACAAACAGAATGATTTTAGTTCAAGTGCATCCTCAGAAACTGATGACAGGTTTCTTGAACAGGCCGTCGATTAGAGCATGGATCAAAGTCAACGGCAGATAGACGATGATGCTCAACATCATTGTGATTTCATACAACAGACTGCTCTTTTTGACAGCTTTGCCTTTCAAACGACTCAAGAAAGCACTGAACGCGATCCCATGCGCATTGCCGACCATGATGGCCCGGATGGCACCCAAAATCCCTTTGGCCTTGTCTTCCCCATAAAGAGCGACGATCCGATCCCAGGATTCTTCGGTCGGATACCCTCTCCGGTCGGCATAATGTTGGGCGAAAAGATACGCCGGCATTTCCTCAACAGGGATTTCGTCAACGGATCCGGCCAACAATTGCTTGATTTCTTCCGCAGCCATCCCCTGCTCGAGCGCCATTTTCGTGTGGGCATAGGAACAAACTTCACAGCCATTGACTTCCGTCACCCCCAACATGATCCTTTCGATAAATTCCGGACTCAATTCTTTTTTCTTTTTTGCCTTAATCATGTATTTCATTGTACGGACCCCTTCATACAAAATCGTATAAAATTCCCGCACCGTGTATATTTTCTTGTAAAATTCCTGCGCCATTGTTATCTCCTTTACTCTGTAGGGCTTCTCCAGATTTGTTAAAAATCATTATACCCCTATAGGTATAAATAGTAAAGAAGACGGTTTGGCTGACCTATCCATTTTTCCAGTTCCACCACTTCAATTTTTCCGGATCCGGATTCGGTTCGGTCGCATAATAGACGGCGCAGCGGAAAGTGTACAATACGCAGGGATCTTGCCGCTGCCCGGTTATCCTGTTCAAACGCTCATAAAGTTCCTGCGGATTCTTGTCGCGCAGGTCAGCGACTGTATTTATGCCTAATGAGACGAGTGTTGCCGCCATCTTCGGGCCGATGCCGGGAATTTGCTGCAGTTCTTTCATCTGATTTCCCCCTCGCTTTGACTTCTTTTTCCTCAAAATCATTGTAGTTCTTGTCGCCGGCGATTGCCAATAATGGCATTCTTGGCTGACGACGCAAAAAACGGACAGGTTGGGCATCCATCAGAAGCTTTCTGGTGGACGCCCAACCTGTCCGGCTGTAGCATGTCATTCAAAAAAATAAGCAAAGCAGCAACAAATTGTATTTCCTCTACACATCCAATGTACACCGTCATTGTAAATCGTATCAAAAAATCCTGTATTGTTTTTGTAAATGACAGCGCCTGAAGCCTACCAAAATTACGGCTGCATCGCTCCGAAAAGCACAAGCCAGGCAAGAATCGATTTCGCAACCAGACTGAGCACGATGTAGATCCGCTCCCCGTAGAGGTAGTCCGCCCATTTCCCGACTTTTTTGTACTGCAAAATCATGTTGATCGGGAAAGTGTTGAAAGCAACGAAATAAGTACCGACAATTGCCCAGACAAACCAAGGCACTTCGCCGAAATTGCCGGTCCCGAACATGTAAAGCAAAATAGCGATCCATGGCGCAACACCAGCAATCGATCCCCAAATGAACGGTCCCCACTCAATGTTGTCTTTTGAGCGGCCCACATTCAACTGTTCCATCACAAGCCCGAAAAGATTCATGGTGGCGTTGACGATGAAGATCAGAATCAG
Organism: Trichococcus flocculiformis; assembly: GCF_900113645.1. Taxonomy (GTDB): domain Bacteria; phylum Bacillota; class Bacilli; order Lactobacillales; family Aerococcaceae; genus Trichococcus; species Trichococcus flocculiformis. Next base: position 4,443 of record NZ_FOQC01000073.1, on the reverse strand, counting down.
CGAAGCGATATCGTAGATGCCGAACAGCGTCGCAATAAGGACAATCATGATTGACGAGCTGAGCGCATACTCGAACCAGCGGAATTTATTGATACCCTTCACCAAATCAGCATTATAGATTTCATTAAGCTTTTTCGGAATGGAAACCAAGGCATGCGCGATAGCTGAAATGAACAAGAACGAAGCGACCATAACTCCAAATGGTAATTCAAAAAGAACTCGCGAGGCAGTCTCCAACGAGCGCGTTTCAGGATTGAAGGCCAAGTAGAATTGGCTGATTTCAGGACTGAACTCACCGATTTTCTGGATGACATTTGTTGCCAAAAAGAGCATTGCGATACCTTGAATCAGGTGGAGTCCACCCATGATCAGATTGAAGCGCCGTAGTTTTTCTGTCGTGATCTCTTTCATGATGATAGCTTCCTTTCTAAAATGACTGGAAAATAATGCCAATTGACCGTTCTCATTCGTTGAATCAAACTGTTCTTCAATCAGAATGCCTTTAACCATCCCACATCTGTTCTATTTGGCTGTCGTGGAACGGGCCGAACACGAACACCGCCAGGCTCGCACCGATCAAGGCCCAAATCATATCCCAGAGGCTGTCGAAGGCGTCTCCCTGTGTCCCCATCACGGTGTCGGCGGGAACATCCATAATTTTAACGACCGCGAATTCACTCAGTTCGTAGGCTGCGCTGAAGCCGAGGCAGGACAGAATAACGATAAGCATCAGCAGTTTGCCTTTCTTGACGTAGCCGCCCCGCAACAAAAACTCCTTGGCCAAAAAAGCCGGTACGAAGCCTTGGGCAAAGTGCCCCACCCGGTCGAAGTAATTGCGCTCCCAACCAAACTGCTCTTTCCATTGATTGAACAGCGGATTCTGGGAGTAAGTGTAGTGCGCGCCGTACAGCAACAACAAGGCATGCAGAAAAGCCATCACATAGACGAAAGTGCTGAAACGGAACTTCCGGTAAGTCACGACCAGCAATAATACTAACAGAACTGCTGGCGTCATCTGACCTATCCAAGCCAGCCGATCCAATGGACGGATAGCCGAAATAATGTACGCTATAACGAAAAGAACCAAAAGGATTATAGGCAAAGGTTCTGCCTTTTTGCCGTTTCCCACCATCCGTTCCGCCCCCTTTTAGTTGCGTTTGCGTGCCCGTTCAGCAACCTGATCCAGATACAGCTGCATATCAAACTTGCGCTTCAGGCCTTTGTCGTTCATGAAACGGACATTGCCGAAGATGGCACGTTCTCCCCACGGCCGGTCATGCTTACCGAAGCACCAGCTCACTCCGGCAAACCCGTTCGGATCGCGGCCGTCCAACAAATACTTGTTGTTCAGATAAATCGCTTTGCGATAAGCTTCCTCCGGCGTGCTGCTCCACTCAAGAATTTTCTTGGCCCAGTACATCCGCATGTACCCATGCATTTTACCGGTCAGGTTCATCTCCAGCTGCGCGGCGTTCCAATAGTCGTCGTGGGTCTTTGCCGCTTCCAATTCCTCCACAGAATACAGATATTCGCGTTCATCCGCCAAATGCTTGTCCAGTGTCTTCTTGGCCCAATCCGGAACAGCTGCATAGGAATCGTACTGTTCATTGTAGTAAACGAAATTTACGGCCAGTTCCCGCCTGACGACCAGTTCCTCGAGGAAACTTTGCTGACTTTCGCTGTCCATCCCCATCAGTCTGCGGTAGATATAGAGCGGTGAAATCTGGCCGAAATGGAGATATGGACTTAGATTTGAGGTGAAGGACTCGCCGGGACGGTTCTTACGTTCGCTGTACCCGGCCAGTTTATTCTCGATGAAATCCGCCAACCAGCGTTTCGCTTCCGCGGTTCCACCGATATAATCGGAAACGCGAGGGACACTGCGGTCGATAGCCAAACCGGCCAAAGCCTTTTCGGTATCCGAAACATCATAGGCCTCGAACGGAAGCTCGAATGCGAGTGATGGATGTTGGCAGACGGTCTCCTCCAATGACGTCAAACAATGCGGCAGGATTTTCTTCAGTTTGGAGCGCAAAGTCGCAGCGGAATATTCCTCTTTCGGAGAAGCCAATTCGACCGGGACAACAACGTTGCTTTCGACCTGGACGACGGCGCATTCGGCACCCTCGGCCAAGGCAGCGCGCCATTGCCGTTCGATCCGCAGATAGCCGCGGTCCACTACCAACAGGGCCGTCAATCCGGAAATTTCCAATGCTCCTTGTTCCGGCGATATTTTCCGGATCAGCATTTGGATACCGCGTTGCTCCAAGGCGGCCTTCGTTTCCTTCAGCCCTTCCAGCATGAAGGCATAGTGGCGCTCATTGGCTTCCGGAAAACCATCCGTGATCCCGAAGTAGACGAACAACGGCTTCTCGAGCAGGTTGGCCTGGCGGATGGCATATTCCAAAGCATGGTTGTACTCCGCCCGCTGCGAGCTCTGCATCCAATAGACGACATAGGGTCGCTCCATCGCTGTATTTTTAGCGTTCAGTTGCTTGATTCTTTCTTCCAGTATCATCCGGTTTCCCCCAATTTGTGTGCGTTTGTTGTTATTCCTATTATAGAACATCGCTCCGACTCCTACTAATTTTACGAATCAAATCAAACTGAAACGGTGCCCTTTTTGAGCGGAACAAACAATGTAGTCTGCAGAAAAAATGCTGAAACGCACAAACAGCCGATGGGGCGTTCTGTCGGCTGTTTATGCGTTTTCTATACCTCTTGTCGGCTGTTCCACATCCGCTCCCTAGAGATCAGCCGACGAAGTGAGCACCCGTTGACTGTTCGTCCTTCATTTTTCCGACAATAGTCGACGGCCACAGCTTATGTTGACTGTTCCGCATTCACTTTTTCCGCAACAGTCGACGCCTGAAGCGCTTGTCGGCTATTCCGCAAATATCCTGCCCTCAACAGTCGACGAGTCCGCGCAAAAAAGCTGATTCCGTTTTTGGAATCAGCTTCTTAGAAAGAGAATTATTACATTTCCTTATAGATTGATACGGATTTCTTCAGCCAATGCTTCGTACGCATCATCCGTCAAAATCACGCGGCCTGGGTTCATGTCGAAAGTCGAGCCCCATTCGAAGGCGTCGTCTTTGTATTTTGGAACCAAGTGGAAGTGCAGGTGTTTGCCGGTATCGCCGTATGCGCCGTAATTGACCTTTTCAGGCCTGAAGGCTCTATGCAAAGAGTTTGCTACTGTAGCGATGTCCGCGAAGTAACCGTTGCGCTCCTCATCCGTGATGTCCACCAATTCACTCACGTGGTCTTTATAGGCAACGATCACACGGCCTTTGTGGCTTTGTTCTTTAAAAACGTAGACTTTACTGTATGGCAATTCGCAGCAAGGATATCCGAAAGCCAACACCATTTCGCCTTCCATGCAATAAGCGCAATTTTCATCTTTCATAAACACAGACCTCCTAGAAATATACCTCCGGTCCATTATAGCACTTTTAAGCGCCTACATTTTGTCCATAATTCAACAGTATTGCGTACAAAATGTGAACACACTGGATCTCTACTCAATTCAAGTGGTGCTCCTTGTCATGCTATTCCGCTTCCGGAGAGGCAATCAATATAGAACGTATCGTTGCCCGACATGACCATTTTTTCGGAATACCGCCTCTTTCAAAAGTATCTTCTCGTTTTCTTCTGATAATCTGAATATTCTTTTCCAAATGCTTTGAATAGGTACTCCTCCTCTTCCAATATTTGAAGATGAAGGAGGAATAGCAGCATGCAGGAAAAGATGACATTTAACAAATTGGAAAACAACAATGCCATCCCGATAAAGAACAAATCAAATCCAACAAAGCCTGAATTTCTGCTGTACTTGTATATTCCCGTCGTTATCAATGCCGTTTTCTGTTTGTAATCAATGCCGCCTCTCCAACTGTCGCCCAAAGTAGCCATGGCTACAATCAGTACTATGATCCCAGCTACGGAAAGAATAGCCCCAAAGTATCTGACACCGTCATGCTGTATGATGATAGGAAGTTTTTCGTCGAATAAAATAGTCAGAAATTGGGTCAATGCTGTTATCAATAGTGTGATTACCAGACTAACTTCGATGATACCCGTTTTTTTAGGCTTATTCCCTCTTCCAATTTGGATAGTTTTGATGCCGTGCCTGCTTTGCACAAACATTTTGATGTATATAAATTGAGTTAAATTGCATTCGTTTTTCCTCCTGTAGGCGTATACTAAAGAAAACACTTGAGGAGTGGGGAACATGGAAACAGAACGCCAAATCCGTGAATTGGAAAAAGCGATGACTACGACAGACAACCGCCGGTTGTACGAGCGTTGCCTGGCAGTCAAGTTGGTTCTCGAAGGCCGCACCCGGAAAGAAGCCGGGCACACCATCGGCCGCGACGAGCATACTGTCAGCCACTATGTGAAAAATTACTGCCATAATGGAATCCAAGGTTTAGTCTCCAA
>NZ_FOQC01000067.1 GCF_900113645.1 Trichococcus flocculiformis | reverse complement strand
CAGTTCCGCTTCCTGTTCATCTGTCAGCCGTGAAGGTCGTCCGCTTTGTTTTTTGGAGACTAAACCTTGGATTCCATTATGGCAGTAATTTTTCACATAGTGGCTGACAGTATGCTCGTCGCGGCCGATGGTGTGCCCGGCTTCTTTCCGGGTGTGGCCTTCGAGAACCAACTTGACTGCCAGGCAACGCTCGTACAACCGGCGGTTGTCTGTCGTAGTCATCGCTTTTTCCAATTCACGGATTTGGCGTTCTGTTTCCATGTTCCCCACTCCTCAAGTGTTTTCTTTAGTATACGCCTACAGGAGGAAAAACGAATGCAATTTAACTCAATTTATATAGGTAAATTTCACGATACAAGAGAATTACTTGAGAGTGGAGAATTGCGTGAACTGAACAGCCACGGGTCTGGGCCGGGCGCTCGAGGATATCGTTTAATGCTCAGTAAGTTCAAAAAATACAATGACGACCGAATGAAGCGTGAAATAAAAGATTTTACAATAGAGGAATTCGAAGATATTGTAAATCCATATTAGCCGGAAGAAGACCTCAAAATCGGGGTCTTTTTTTTATTGCATGAGTATGCAATATTTTGTCCGCAGATGTGATGGATTTATTTTATGGACTAGCTACAGTCGGAAGGATACATGAGGAAAGAGAGAAAATAATTCCTAGACAATTTGAAAGATAGTAACAGCAAAGGAGTTGATGTCAATCACGTATGAACTACGGTACTTTAGCCAAGCGCAAAGTATTCTATGCATCCAAACCCTGGCGAGAGACGAGAGCTTACATTCTTAAGCGTGACAACTATGAGTGCCAAGAGTGTAAGAGGCAAGGCAGAGTATTTGTTTCGGACATGAAGCCAGACAAGCAGAAGACGTTGGACGTTGACCATATCAAAAGCCTGGAAGAATATCCGGAACTTGCATTGGTCCATTCAAACTTGGAAACACTTTGCATCAGATGCCACAACAAGAAAGAAGGGCGCTTCTTCCAAAAGAAGCCAAATAAATGGGCTCACGATGAATGTTGGTGAAATTCACAGGAATATTTCTGACCAGTAACACCCCCCCGGTCGAAAAAAATCGGGGTTTTAGCAAATATGGAAAAACGGTGCATAGGGTCAACTTCGCGACTGCGCCATCGTGACGGGCCCCCCTCCCCCCTCGGCTTCAGCTACAAAATGAAAGGAGTTGATGTGATGGATACAATCGGAAATAGAATGCGCGCGCTGAGGTTAAACCAAGGAATGACTCAGAACGAAGTGGCAGGGAAGTCTGGCATTTCAGAAAATTATTATTCGCGGATCGAGACGGGAAAAAATTCTCCGTCTTTGGAAAAGTTGACAGCCATAGCGAAAACGTTAGGCGTCTCACTATTCCATCTGCTGAACGATCGTATCGAAGAAATGGAAAACCGTGTCGAAACAGAAGAAGCCCGTCTATGTAATATTTTCAAGAGTATTCCGGACCATCAATTCCAACTTGTAGAAGGTTTGATAAAACAGGCTGCCAGACTACGTGTCCTGCTCGACGATAATTGGAAAGATATTTTGGAAAATGGTGAATATGAAAAATTTAGCCAATCGGAAACGCAAACGCCCTATGACCGCAAGAGGCCGATAGTTGAGAACTACGACAATCGCGATAAGAGCTATCAGAACATTATTCGGCAATTGACAGAGCAGCTTCCAAAAGATGGCACTCCTAAAAAAAATCAACGCAGCAAACTATTAGGTCGATGATATGCTGTACTCGAAGTATGTTGATGCCTATTACGAAAGATGGAAATCGGGAAGATATGTATTATGCAACAAGAACCTGCAGCTCCTAGAATTTCTTGAAAGAGAGATCTTACCACGTGATGATATTTATTATTTTGATGATCAGAAGATAGAGGACTATATCGATTTTTCAGAGACTTGGTATTTCGAACTGGACGATTGGGAGAAGTTCATAGTTCCTTTCATTTTCTTGTTTCGGGTGGAAGATGATGAGGTTGTTTTTGATGAGTTTGTCATTGTTGTCGGACGAGGGGCTGGAAAGAATGGTTTTGTCTCAACGCTGTCTCATTACTTTATAAGCAGTCTACACGGTGTTGATAATTACGACATAACGCTAGTGGCTAACTCTGAAAAACAAGCAAAGCGTTCGTTCAGCGATGTGCGGTTAACAATCACAAAACGTGGCAATGAAGCTTTGAATGCCAATCCGCCTACAGAGTACAAAGAAGCCCATCCTGATGAGGAATACGGAGAGTTTGAAGGTTACAAATCACGGATCACATCACTGGAAACACAGTCAGAGATAATTTTTGTTGCAGCTAACTCTTCGACGCTTGATGGTGGCCGCGAGGGCTGCATCATCTATGACGAATTTCATGAGATGGAGGACAGTTCTATCCCCGATGTTCTCGGAGGCGGTATTGGTAAGACGCAATGGGGAAGACAATTTTATATTGGAACGAAAGGTTTCGTGCGGGGCGGTTACTTTGATGAAAAGTATGCCCGATGCGAAGCTATTTTAAATGGTGAAGAGGATTTCAATGGTATTTTCCCATTTATCAATGAGCTTGATGATCTCGATGAGATGGACGATCCAGCGATGTGGCCAAAAGCGAATCCATCGTTGCAGGAACCATTGACGAAACGAGCCAAGCGCTTGATTTGGACCATGAAAAAAGAATACACCGAATTGAATTATTCTCCTTCCAAGCGCCCTGCATTCGTCACAAAACGGATGAACTTTATTGAGGGCGATATGGAGCACTCAGTCGCTTCCAAAGATGAGTTAGATGCTACGCGTCGACCGTATTTTGAGTTTGATGGACTGACGCCATTATATTCGCTTGACTATGGTAGCGTACGAGATTTTGCAAGTTGCGGCGCTTTATTTAAACAAGATTTAGATTATGCCTTCTTGCAGCACAGCTTTGTTATTAAAAATTTTGTTGATGTTCATTATGGCTACTCGAACAGCGCAAATCAATCAGGCGGCGAAAAGAAAGCACCTATCAAAAAGTGGGAAGAAGATGGCCTGTTGACAGTCGTTGACGAACCATCGTTGAACCCGCAACACGTTGTGGAGTGGTTTGTGATGGCCCGAGAATTGTATGGTGGCAACAAAATAATTGCCGACAACTACAAGCTGGATATCTTGAGACCTCTATTAGAAGCAGAAGGGTTCGAAGTTGACCCAATCAGAAGACCGCAAGCCATTCATCCTTTGATAGCGTCCAGGATTGAAGACGCATTTGCAAATAATAAAATTATTTTCGCAGATGATGACATGATGCGTTGGTACACAAATAACGTTTATGTGAAAGAAACTACTGTCGGAAAAGTATTCCTGAAAAAAGAAGCAGTGAAACGAAAGACTGATGGATTTCAAGCGCTTGTTCATGGTATGTACCGGGCTAATGAACTGGATGAACAATCAGGATTTGTGCTAGGGGATATCGATTTCTAACACTTTAAGGAGGTGAGAAAATAATTTGGGCTTTTTGGATGCAATATTTAAAAGGAATTCCGAGCTGTCTTTCATGTTTGATACTGAATTTTTCATTTCCGCATCAACACGAATTCACATGAAGCATTTGGCTGTGGAAACCTGTGCTAATTTTTTAGCACGAACCATAAGCCAATCGGAGTTTCGGGTTAAAATGAATGGAACGTATGTTAAAGATGAACTATATTACAAATTGAATGTCCGACCAAATAAAAATCAAAGTGCAACTGAATTTTGGGAGCAAGTCATTATCAACCTGATTTATGAAAACGAAGTACTTATTATTCAGTCCGATGATGAAGATTTGATAATCGCAGATGGTTTTACTCATAATGAGTACGCTGTTTATGAAGATACTTTTTCAGACGTCACCGTTGGTGATTTTACGTTCAAACGCATATTCAAGCAATCGGAAGTACTGCATATGCGCTATGCGAATAAAGAACTGCAGCCTTTAATTAACGGAATCTACCAAGATTACGCGGATTTGTTTTCAAGTGTTCTAGGTTCCCAGAAGAGAAAAAACCAAACGAGGGCTACGGTTGATATAGACAACTCAGTTACCAAAGACGAAAAAAAATTAGCACAACTGCAAGTCTTTATCGACAAACTATATAAATCGATTCGCAAAAACACCGATGTGGCTATAGTCCCTCAGCAACCGGGCTTTACTTATAAGGAGCATGCAGCTGGATTGGGCAACCAAAGTGTGGATGAAATAAACAAAGTGACGAATGGTTTTTTAGACCAGATTGCGATGGCTATCGGGATTCCCGCGGGCCTTTTGCACGGAGACATAGCAGGAGTTAAGGAAATGACGAAGAATTACACAGTCTTCACTGTGAAACCAATGCTTAAGAAGATTCGCGATGAATGTAACAGTAAATTTTTTACGATGAAGGAATATCTTTCTGGGAGTTTGATTGATGTTAAAATCGCTTCGTATGAGAGTATCTTTGATCTGGCTGTTGCGATTGATAAACTGGTATCGTCGGGGACCTTTAACAGAAGGGAAATCAGAAGTGAAGCTGGTTTTGAAACACCAGAGGGAGAAGAATTCGATAAATTCTACATCACCAAAAATTACATGGAGGAGGGGAAGGAAGACAGTGAGCAGAAAACTTAATGCTTTAAAACAAAAAAATCCGATCCAGACTAGAATTTCAGTCGAATCGGAAAATGAAGAAAAAATTCAATTGCTGCTATATGGCGACATCGGTCAATACTATTCCTGGTCTGGGATTAGTTTGGACGGTGTCGTTTCTGCTTTGGCTGGAAAGTCGGCGGATACGATCGAAGTCTTCATCAATTCTTATGGAGGCGACATGTTCGAATCGATTGCGATCAAGAATTATCTGATCCGGAGGCCGGAGAAAATCATCACCTATGTCGATGGTATCGCTGCAAGTGGGGGTTCTTTGATCGCGATGGCAGGAGATGAAATCATTATGCCGAAAGATGCGCAGTTGATGATTCATAATCCGTGGACCATTGCGGCGGGTAACGCAGATGACTTTCGCAAGCTTGCGGATGAAATGGACAAGGCGAATACGTCTATCCAAGAAACATACCTCACTCACTTTACCGACACTCGTGAGAAACTAGGTGAATTGCTGGCAGCCGAATCCTGGATGACCGCAGAAGAAGCTTTGGCATATGGACTTGCAACTAGCGTAACCGAGGCAACTGAACCTACAGAACCACCGGACGATCCAGTTGAACCGCCAGCAGAACCAAAAACTAACAAAGTAAACCGTATTGCTGCATTACTAAACTTATAAAAATGGAGGAAAATTTAAATGACAATTAAATTCAACAAAACAGAATTATTCGCGGAAGCAAAAGCGAAATTATCCGCAGTATTATCAAATCCTGACAGCACTGAGGCGGAGCAGACATCTGCTTATCAAAATTACCTGGAAGTGATGCAAAATGAAATCGTGAAAGCTGTATCCAGCCAAGTAAATAACGAAATGTTGGATCGTAGCATTTTGCAACAACGTGGCCAAAATGTCTTAACATCAGAAGAAACTAAGTTCTTCGCGGCTGTAGCCAATAGCGGTGGTTTCTCGGACGACACAATTCTGCCGGTTACAACACAAGAACGCGTGTTTGAAGATTTGGTACAAGAACATCCTTTATTAGCGGAAATCGGGTTGGAGAATTTAGGAGCTGTAACGCGTTATATTGACTCAGACCCAACAAAAGCATATGCATGGGGAGACCTTTTTGGTGGAATCGCAGGACAAATTGCTAGTGCATTCTCTGAATCAACAGTTGGACAATTAAAACTTACAGCATTTGCTGCAATTCCTACTGACATTGAAGAACTTGGTCCAAAATGGATTGAACTTTATGTTCGTACAGTATTGTCAGAATCTTATTCATTTGGTTTAGAGTTTGGGTTCGTGAATGGTGGGGGGGCTGTTGCCAAACAACCTGTTGGTTTGACAAAGAATGTGGATCCTGAAACAGGTGCGGTAACGGCTAAAACCTCAAGCGGAACTTTGACATTTGAACCTTCGCAATATGGTGAAGTAGTAGCAGGGGAGTTGTATAACGTTGTTAAAGAATTGTCTGTTGATGCTGAAGGTAAATCGCTAAAAGTTAACAACAAAGTAGTTATGGTAGTAAATCCAATTGACGAAATCGCAGTACAAATGCGTAATACAATCCAAACCGCAAACGGACAATGGGTGACGGCTCTGCCATACAACATCAAAGTTATTCCATCGGAAGAAGTTGCAGTAGGAAAAGCATTATTCTTTGTCAAAGGTCGTTACAAAGCTAGATTGTCTGGTGGTGTGAAGGTTAAGAAGTTCGATCAAACATTAGCAATTGAAGATGCAACGTTGTACACATTGAAGCAATTCGCAAACGGTGAACCAAAAGATAACAAAGCTGCATTGCTGTACGATTTGGATATTAAATTTGCTCCAATGACTACAACAACCACAACAGGTGTCTGATAAGGAGCTGATTTAATTGGCTATTACAGATCGTTTCGTTAATGACTTCAAGGAGAGAATGCGCATCGGGGATTATGAGGATGATAACCTGAAACGCATCCTTGAAGCTTCCGAGCAAGATTTGCTTTCCAAATGCGGAGAGTTTGACATTGAATCGCATCACGGGTTCAGAGAATTGGTTTATGAGAGAGCGCGTTATGTTTATAACGATGCTCTCGAATTTTTTAACGCGAATTTCCAAAGTCAGATCAATGCTTTGGGAATGGAAAAAGCTCTGTCCATGATACTTGTCGATGATGATGGCAATGAAATTGGGGTGGTCCAAGAGTGATCTCTGCTACATACAAACCGCCACGCTTAAACAATGGCGATTTTCGGACGAAAGTCGAGTTTTACGAATATGTGCCAACCGATGGGCCGGAAGCTGGCGAAGAGGTCAAGAATACACTTTTCGTCGCATTCGCAAAAATCGATGAAGTTTGGATGCGCGACCTGGAGTTGGCGAAATACAACGGTACGGTATCCGATTTGACGATCAGCATTCGAGATCCGTTTAAAGTGTACGTTCCGACGAATAAGCATTTGTTAAAGATCTATGCTGCCGGGTACGAAACCACGGTGTACAAAATTAAAGAAGTGCAGCCAGCCTTGCAATCACGCGACATTGTCAAGATAATCGCGGAGGTTAAAAGTTGATGGGCGTAAATATTACCGGTTTGAAATCATTGCAAGCAGAACTCGAAAAGAGATTCGGCCAAGCGAAGATGCAAGAAATAAGTGACCAAGCTTTATTTGAAGGAGCGCAAGTTATCAAGAAAGAACTGGAGCAAAACTTTGAATCCTTCAGAGATACCGGTGCTTCCATTGATGAAATCACCATATCTGGTCCCAAAGATGGACCTAATGGCAGGCGCCGAGATATCCATTGGGTTGGTCCGAAAGACCGCTATCGCCTGATCCATATTAATGAGTGGGGAACCGTTAAAAACCCGAACCCCGCAGGGAAAGGGAAGGTAGCGGCATCGCTTGAAGGTGGAAAGAAAGCTTATCGAAAAGCTGTCAAGAAGGTATTGGAGAGTGAATTGTGATGGATGCATTAAATAAAATCTATGAAGCCTTATCAGCTGATTCCGTCATTTATGATGCGGTCGAGAATCGTATCAAATATTACGAATACCCCGATACTGGGGAAGTCGATAAAGCGTATATCATCATCGATCCCCTGCAGCCTCCAAATCCTGATGATTATGCCGATAATGACTGGATGACTGAAGAGCATTTGATACAGGTTGACGTCTGGTCCAAGTCCCGGGAAGAGAAAGATAAGCTCGGGGAACGGATCAGAATGGTAATGAAAAACATAGGGTTTTACCAAAGTGGCGGCGGAATCGATGAATATGACAAGGATGTCAAAATATATCGTGATGCACGCAGATACTTGGGGAAATTCTACAGAAATGACATTTGAAAAGGAGTGCAGATAAATGCCAGAAAAAAAATATTTGTCATCTACAGGGGTAGATGAATTTTACTACGGTGTACTTAATGCCGGGGAAACCGGAATTGTAGCGGCCGCACCTGAACGCGTAAAGTTTTTGCAGGATATCGAAGTAGCGATGTCATCCGAAATCACTAGGGCTTACGGGGATAATGTGGTAGCTGAGTTGGGTGTTTCCCAGGGAGGTGTAGCTGTAAGTGGTAATTTCCATGCGATCCCGCAATCAGATAAAAATACATTGTTGGGATTGGAAACAACTACAGGCGGTTTGTCCGCACACGGATCCAGTGACAACCCTCCATACGTTGCAGTTATTTTTGCCAAGACATATGAAGACGGATCAAAAGAATATGTGGGCTTGCCTAAAGGGAAGTTCCTGAAAACAAGCATCAAAGGGACATCTAAACAGGGCAATACCACTTTCAACCAAGATGCAATCAGCGCGGAATTCATGGATCGTGCTGTGACAGGCTTTACGAAACAAAAATCGGTTGTAGTAGGGGCAGATGATGCAGCAGCAACTGTTAAACGTGACGCCATTTTCCAAGCGATTTTCGGTGTGACATATCCGACTACAACAACCACCACTACAGGCCTTTAACGTGGTATAGGGTATGAGATATATCCTTTGTCAGCCAGCAATCAAACGATTTGAATGGGAATTGGAAGTCTGTATCACTCGTCTGAAAAAACTCGGAATCACTGACATTGTTCTGCTGTTCGCGCAGTGGGATAGTTACATTCCAAAAAAATTTGAGGAAACTTATGGCGTGGAAGTTCACGTTTACAGCGATGCTGATCGCGAAAGAACGTACATCCCCAGTGTCAAACCTTTCCTCTGGATGAAATACCTTGAAGAAGACAAAACGCGTGAACAAGGCTCTTATTTTTACATTGACAGTGATGTCCTATTCAGAGAGATACCGGAACTAACCCCGACTGAAGATACCTGGCATGCATCAGACTGCAGCGGTTATATTGGCTTGGATTACATCGATGGCAAGGGCGAGGGCTTGCTGGAGCGTATGTGTGAAGTTATCGGAATAGATACCGCTTTGATCAGGAAGCACCGGCCGGTCGGCGGGGCACAATGGATCATCAAGAATCCCTCCTTTGCCTACTGGAAAAAGGTTTATGAGGACTCAGTAAAGCTATACAAATTTCTATCAGATGTGGAATCCGAGTACATCGGAAGAAACGGCGCAGGCTATGTTCCAATCCAAAAATGGACCGCTGAAATGTGGGCTCAACTTTGGAACGTCTATCACTTCGGAAAAACTGCTGAGGTCGATAGACAATTGGATTTTTGTTGGCCAAACGATCCAATTTCCCGTTATCAGGGAACAAAGATATTCCACAATGCTGGCGTTGTAGATTCGAATCAAGGTTTATTCTTCAAAGGGAAATATGTTGAAAGCTCACCATTAAGTAAGGATTTGAGTTTCGTTGACAAAAACAAAGCGTCTTATGAGTATGTCAAAGCGATCCAGGAGGTGAATCAAGTGGCAAAGTATAGAGTAATCGAGTCCTTTGGTGATCTGCAGGACAACGGAAAACCTTACAAGGCAGGGGATGGCTATCCCAGACCTGCAAACAAGAAGGTTTCAAAAGAGCGAATTGAAGAGTTAAGCACAATCAAAAATGTAGCAGGAAGGCCTTTTATCGAAAAGGTTAGCGAAGAAAAGGGCGAGTAGCGTTACTCGTCCATTTTTTACGTGCAGGAGGAAAATAATGGCAAACTTAAAAAGAAACATGATTGAACTTGTTCTGGAAGTAAAAGAGGGCGAAATCGTAACAAAGAAATATGTAACTCCGGTATTTATTCCGTTGAGTGTGGTTTATGAAGCAATCGATTTAATGGCTGAATTGAACTCCAGAAAATCTGGACAGGCTGAAAAAGATATGATCGACAAAGTTTTGATATTCGTTGCTGAAAAAGTCTACAATAATCAATTCACCCGGGATGACCTGTTCAATTATCTGCATGGTCCAGGAGCAATCAACGAATTGTTTATGCAAGTCCTTTTTGTTGCTAGAGGGGAACAGACCGAAGAAGCAAAAAAGTATCTGGAGAGCTTGTAGACGAAGAAGATTTTACTCCGGAAAAACAAAAGGATAGCCTAGACAAGATGATTTTGGAACTGATCAAACAAGGGAAAGATATCAATACTGTCCTGGCTATGCCTTACAGCTTCCTGATTGACGTCCTTCGCGAAGAGCATAAACCAGAACGCAAACGGTCGCTCATCGCCGCATTCGGTGGTTAGCTGGCAGAAAGGAGGTAAGCGATGTCCGAAAGAATAGAAGGTCTTTCCATTGGATTGGACCTTGACAGCGTACAAGTTGAGAGCGGTCTAAAGGACTTGAATAAAAAACTAGCCCTGGTCAATAGTGAGATGAAAGCAAATCTTTCCGCTTTTGACAAAGGCGATGCATCACTTAAAAAATATCAAACGCAACTGGACGGATTAAATAAGAAGCTGGAGATCCAAAAGACGAAGGTCGACAGCGCCCGCCAATCCTATGAGAAGATGGCGAAAGCACACGGAGAAGGCTCAAAAGAAGCCGATGCCGCCGCTACTGCGTATAACAAGGAACTAGCCAGCCTGAACAATTTGGAGCGGTATATCGGCAGCGTAACGACTGAAATGAACAAATCACAGTCAGCCTTTACGAAATATGGCAATCAGTTGACTGGTATATCTGAAAAGGCCGGAAAACTTGGTGATGGCTTGACTAAGACAGTGACTCCAGCAGTCCTCGCTTTGGGTGCGGCCGCCGTACTAAGCGCTAATAATGTGGCGGATGCTACAGCTAAGATTCAGAATAACTTAGGCGGAACGGCTGAAGAGGCAGAGAAGGTGGCAGGCATTGCCAATGATGTATTTAAGGACGGATGGGGCGATTCCCTGGACTCCGTGACTACTTCATTACTCGAAGTAAAGGAGCAGCTCGGGAGCCTGCCGGATGAAGATCTGGCGGCTATTACGAAGGAAGCTATTGCTTTGGAACAATCGCTCGGAATGGATACGAGCGAAACCCTGCGCGGTGTGAACTCTCTCATGCAGACCTACGGCTTGACGGCCCAAGAGGCTTTTGATTACATGGTAGTCGGAGCTCAAAAAGGTCTGAACAAGACAGACGAGCTCGGCGATAACTTGGCGGAGTATGCGCCGCTATGGGAGCAGAATGGCTATTCAGCCCAGGAGATGTTTAACACGCTTCAGGCCGGGCTTGATGCCGGGGCTTATAACTTGGACAAAGTGAATGACCTAGTGAAAGAGTTCGGGATCCGCATCGGGGACGGCACGATCAAAACGGCCGTCGAAGAGATGGGCGGCAGCTGGAAAGAAATCTATGATACCTGGGAAGCTTCCGGCGAGTCGAATGATGAACTGTTCAGGAGAATGGCGCAGAATTTGGCAAGCATTCAGGATCCGCAAGAAAAAGCGATGGCTTTAACACAGATTTGGGGATCGCTTGGGGAAGATGCCGGGGCCAAGGTTGTGGAGGCTCTTGGAAACGTGACGGAAGAATACGGTAATGTGAATGGCGCCGCTCAGACGGTTGTCGATACGCTTGAGGCTACGCAGTCGCAGAAATTCCAGTCTATGTTCCGTGATATGACGGATACACTCGTGCCACTTGGAGATATCCTGCTTGAGATGGGTGAGGAGGCACTTCCAATTCTGGAAGATGCCGTTGATAACCTGACAGATGCTTGGAACGACTTGAGCCCGGATATGCAAGAGAATGTGGTGCAATGGATGTTGGTTGCGGGTGCCGCCGGACCGATTGTTAAGATTTTCGGAGGCGTTGCCGGAGGTTTGGGGGCAATGCTAAAATTGCTTCCTGGTGTTACGGCTGGCCTTGGAACAGCCGGAGTGACAGGAGCTTTGGGCGGTGTTTCTGGCGCGGCAACCACAGCCGGAGGAGCAGCGGCCTTGTTCGCAAATCCTTGGGTTCTTGGCATCGGGGCTATAACTTTGGCTGCCACTGGTGTAGGGACTTTCATCTATAAGGAAATGACGAAAGACGCAACGAATCATGAAGCATCTGTTGATGCAACGAAAGGTAAATACCAGGAATGGTTTGACGCGGTTACCGAAGGCGCGAACGGTATGGTCAGTTCCCAAGAGCAGATTCAAGGTGCAATCAAAGGGACTGCGTCAACTATAGCCGAAGAAACAGCAAGACTGAAAGAACAAAATACCCTTGTCACAAATGCAATAGATGATTTGTGGAACGGTGGATATGAGTGGAACGAGAAGTTCTTCACATCATTCTCCGAACCACTCGCACGAAATGTGGATGGTATCAAGGATAAACACCACTTTACAACTTTTCACGCCCCTAAGGGCATAAAAATACAAACAACCCCAAATTTTTTGTATGATTGATTTGGATAAAAACCAACAAAAAAAGGGGGTTGTTTGCTATGAATCAATTATATCAAAAAGGCATTACAATCAAAAGTTTAAAATCATATTTCGCTCCTTATTTTGCCGGGATGACCCGGCCAACAGCGAATAAGTTTTTCCTTTTTCTTTTGGCGATCATTTCGATACAAGGGATTCAATCCGTCCGTTTTTTATACACTTGGTTTTTGAAGAGGATAGATACCTCTAGCTGTTTGAACTCGTATTACTATCTCCT
>NZ_FOQC01000060.1 GCF_900113645.1 Trichococcus flocculiformis | reverse complement strand
ACTTGACCGATTAGGTCACAGTGTTTCCTTAATCAGGGCTGAACGAACCCGTTCAGCTTTTCTTATTTAGGGTTCTCTGTTGACAAATATATCGCCTTCCGATATATTATATATAACGATACACGATATATCGGAAGGGGAGATATGTGATGGGAGCACCACTAACGGAATCGATGTTTTACATCCTACTTTCTGTGCTGCAGCCGAACCACGGTTACGGCATCATGCAAGAAGTTGAGGAGCGTACGAAGGGCAGGGTAGTCCTAGGAGCAGGTACGCTGTACGGTGCGTTGAACTCTTTATTGGAGAAGAAATGGATCATGCTGCATAGTCAGGACGATCAGTCCCGCAAAAAGAAGGAATATCTGATCACGAGACTCGGAAAAGAAGTTCTGAATGAGGAAATCGCCAGACTGGGCGAACTTCTCGAAAACGGCAGAAAGGCGATGAGAAATGATGAAAAAATTTAAGCTGTACTACGACAAAGATAAGGAAGAAGCATTTTTGAACGACATGTCCGCAAAAGGCCATGCCATGAAACGTTTCTTCCTGGGGATGTATACTTTCGAAAAATGCCAACCGAACGAATATACTTACCGGGTTGATCTCATCAGTGACAAGACGGTCGAGCAGCGCAATGAACTGTACGATCTGATACGTGACTCCGGTGGGGAACTCGTGCAGACGTGGGAAATTTGGGCAATTTTCCGGAAAAAAGGCAACTTTGAACTCTACACCGATCCGGAAAGCCAGATCAAACAATTCAGACGCATCCGGACGATATTTCTCCGCTTGGCACTTATGGAATTCATTCTCTCGCTCCCGAACTGGTACAATGCAATCCAAACAAAGGAGCCGACACGCATCTTTTTGTCTTTGCTTTTGACATTGATTGCCTTTATTTTCCTGAAGCAAGTCAGGACATGCACTAAGAAAATAACCGAACTGGAAAAATTAGCTTAAGTATTTTTTGTTTTCGCTATAAAAGTATTGTTACTGCTTATCCTGAAAATAAGGTTGCTTACAATTTTGTTCGTGTGCTATGATGGCTGAGTGCATTCATTAAATTTTAATTAAATTAAATTTGGATGGAGAAACAGTTCATTATTTATTTTGGAGGGTAACTATGGATAAAGCATTAATTTTTATGGCGATGGCCGGCTACATGTCGATCATCATCGGTATCGGCTTCTATTACTACAAGCGGTCGAACGAAAGCTCGGATAATTTCTTCCTGGGGGGACGCAGTCTGGGTCCTTGGGTCGCCGCAATCAGTGCGGGAGCTTCGGACATGAGCGGTTGGCTCTTGATGGGGCTTCCGGGTGTGGCTTATTGGTCAGGTTTATCCGATGCATTCTGGACAGCCATCGGTTTGGCGGCTGGGACAGCGTTGAACTGGATCATCGTCTCGAAACGTTTGCGGCACTATTCCGAATCAGCGCGGGCAATCACGCTGCCGGAATTCTTCAGCAATCGATTCCATGAGGACAAGCGCGTCATCTTGACGGTTTCCTCGACTTTCATATTCGTCTTCTTTTCCGTCTACGCGGCCAGCTGCTTCGTGACGGTCGGAAAGCTCTTCGCTACCTTATTTGAAGTTCCTTACATCCCAATGATGATCGCCGGAGCTGTGTTCGTCGTGTTCTACACGTTCATCGGCGGATTTTTGGCGGAGAGTGTTTCCGACTTCATGCAAGGCATCATCATGATTGCGGCTTTGGCTGTAGTTTTGGTCGGAGGTGTCCTGCATGCGGGGGGGCCCGGAGCGGTTATCGATAACCTGAGAGGTATCCCTGGCTTTTTGGATTTCTTCGGTATCGCAACACCGACATTGATTGATGGCGTGCAACAGGCTGACGGGGCGATGGCTGCCTTTGGTCCAGCCGGGAAATATGGGCTGATCACAATCGCATCCAGCATGGCTTGGGGTCTCGGTTATTTTGGTATGCCGCAAGTGCTGTTGCGCTTTATGGCTATCCGTTCGGCTGAAGATATCAAACAATCACGCCGCATCGGCATCATTTGGACGACACTTTCACTGACTGCATCCGTCCTGATCGGTCTGATCGGGCGCGCGATGTTCCCGATGGCGTTGACGACAGCAGCAACTTCGGAAACGATTTTCATCGAAATGGCGACACTGTTGTTCCCACCGTTATTGGCCGGAATCGTCATGTCGGGCATTTTGGCAGCTACTATCAGTTCCGCGGATTCATATCTGCTGATTGCCGCAAGTGCTTTTTCAAAAAATATCTACAAAGGCGTATTGCGCAAGGATGCATCCGATCAGCAAATCATGGCAATGACGCGGATGATTTTGATCGTATTGGCGATCGTAGGAATCATCATCGCTTTGGATGAGAACTCCGTCATCTTCACGATCGTATCTTTCGCATGGGCGGGCTTCGGTGCCACATTCGGACCGTTGATGCTGTTCTCCTTGTTCTGGAAAAAAACAACACGTCAAGGCGCTATCGCCGGGATGTTGACAGGCGGAATTGCTGTTTTCATCTGGAAACTTCTGATCAAGCCTATCGGCGGCGTATTCGGCATCTATGAACTGTTGCCGGCATTCATCCTTTCTTGTGTGGCGATCGTGATTTTCTCCTTGATCGGTGAAAAACCGTCCGCTGCGATGGAAGAGGAGTTCGAAATGGTGAAAAGCCAGTCGAAAGTCTAAAACACATGCTAAGCAAAAAAAACAATCCATTTTGGATTGTTTTTTTTGATGCGCTTGACTATCGGGCGAAGGCATGACCCAATATTCAAGCCTGTCCTCCGGTGAACCGGATGTTCAGCGGAGGACAGCGCGGAATGTTAACGCAACTCCGGCAAGCTGGCCCTCGCCGGAGCGTGACGGCAAATTCATCCTGAACTCCGACTAAGCACCCGTTCACCGGAGAAGGGGATGTAATCTTAATTTCAACCTATCCGAATAAACTAAACTCTGGATCTGAAGAATTTCAGCTTTTTTGTGGATGATCCTGAACAACTGTCAAATAATTGTTCGGAAATGCCAACTGAAAAAAATTTTAGTTTTCTTTCCAAAATCATTGACATATACGTTGTATTTGTATAGAATTTAGCTTGCATAAATTGAATATCTCTTATTAATAGCCGTTGAGACGAGGGGTCGAAGATACGGTGGCAAACCAATCAATCTAATTTTATTTTCAAGGATTGATATTGGGTGCCCAACCTGAGCGTAGGATTATCCAAGTCCTATGAGCAATAAGAGGAAAAGCAGCTGATAGATATCGAAGCTTTCCTTTGGTTGGAGAGCTTTTTTTATGCCCATTTTTTATATCAAAGGGGGAAATCTATTTGGCTGAAAAGGTTTTATTCAATTCAGACACTTATTTGGAAGGTCATTCCGACAAAATTACTTACCAAATTTCTAACGTAAAAGCAAAAAATATTACACATATCAAAATGCCGCTTTTCGAAGCGCTTGTTAAAAATGCGAAACAGGACGTTACGCCTTTCGATGTCCCTGGACATAAAATGGGTGCGCAGATGACGCCATTTAAAATGGCAGTCGGTGATATGACGATGCAGATGGATGTCAACTCCATGAAAGAATTGGACTTGTTGAGCCATCCGCAATCCGTCATAAAAGAAGCACAGGAATTGGCTGCAAAAGCATACAATGCCGATCAGGCCTTTTTCTTAGTTAATGGTACGACTGTAGGCATCCAAGCGATGATCATGAGCGTAGTGGGGCCGAACGATTCGATTTTGGTTCCCCGCAACTGCCATAAGTCAGTGATGAGCGGGTTGATCTTGAGCGGTGCAAAGCCGATCTTCGTCCAGCCCGAAATGGATTTGGCCTTCGGAATTTCACACGGTATCTCAGTGGAACGCATCATCAAAGGTTTGGATGAAAATCCTAAAGCGAAAGCTCTTTTGGTCACTTATCCGACTTATTTCGGATCTTTGAACGATCTGGAGACGATCTGTGATATCGCACATGAACGCGGTGTTGTTGTCATCGTCGACAGTGCGCATGGCGCGCATTTGCCGTTCATGCCCGGAAAAATGAAGGATCCGATGAAAGCTGGAGCCGATGCGGTGACTTATTCCATGCACAAAACCGGCGGATCTTTGACGCAGAGTTCCTTGATGGTGATGCAAGGGGAGCGCATTTCCGCTACAAAATTACAAAAAGTGCTGAACATGCTGCAATCGACAAGTGCGAACTACTTGTTGATGAGCTCGATCGATGCCGCACGCAGCGAATTGGCGATGTACGGCAAAGACCGCTACAAAAAATTGCGTCCGATCGTCAGCGAAGCGATTGAAGCGATCGAAGCATTCGGCGACTATGAAGTATTGAAATCCGACTACATCAAAGATAAATTTGACCAGACTTATGACTGGACAAAATTGGTGATCCGTGTCAATGATATCGGCCTGACCGGCTTCGAAGTATACACAATCTTGAAGGAAGAATACGGCATCCAAATGGAGTTGGCTGAAGGCTACGTCGTGATGGCAGTCATCAGCACAGCCGATACGCGCGAATCGATCGGAAGACTGGTTGATGCCTTGATGGATGTCCGCAGACGCTACAAAAAAGCAAGCCAACATTTCGATGCGCACGTGATGACTTGCAGCATCAACAAATTGGCCTGCAGCCCGCGTGACGCCTTCTATGCCGACAATGAAGTGGTCAGCATCGACGACGCAATCGGCCGCATCAGTGCTGACTCGATCATGATCTACCCACCAGGAATTCCGTTGATCATCCCTGGTGAAGTGATCTCTGAGGCAGTTGTGCAGCATTACCACTACTACAATGAAACTTTAGGCAACGTCCTGACTGAGGAAAAAATGCCTCATCAGATCAAAGTCCTGAAAGATTAAGCAATCGGAACAACAATCAAATAGCATACAGTTGGAGGACGGCAGACAGTGAAAAATAACATGAACATCCAGACTTTTATCGGCTGCGAATCTTCATTTGAAGAAGCATCTACCGTATTATTCGGGATCCCATTCGACGGAACAACCAGTTTCAGGCCAGGCACGCGCTTTGCGATGCAGGCGATCCGCCAAGATTCATTTGGCTTGGAAAGTTATTCCCCTTATTTGGATCGCGATCTTGAAGAAGAAGCCATCCATGATGGCGGAGATCTGGATCTACCTTTCGGCAACACAGAGCGCGTCTTGAGTGATATCGCAACCTACACAAAAGAAGTATTGGATAATGGCAAGAAATTTTTGATGGTCGGCGGCGAGCACCTCGTGAGCCTGCCCACCATCGAGGCTGCCTATGAAAAATATCCGGATCTGCATGTCATCCATATCGATGCCCATACAGATCTGCGCGAAGACTACATGGGCGAACCGTTGTCGCATGCTTCGGTCATCCGCCGTTGCTTCGATTTCCTGGGAGACGGCCGCATTTTCCAATTCGGTATCCGCTCCGGTTTGAAGGAAGAGTTCGAATGGGCGAAAGAGCATACTTATATGGAGAAATTCACCATCGATACGTTGCCGCAGATCGTGCAGCAATTGAAGGATGTTCCCGTTTATGTGACAATCGATCTGGACGTTTTGGATCCTGGTACTTTCCCGGGAACCGGCACACCTGAGCCAGGCGGCATCACCTACAAGGAATTGTTGGCGGGTATCGCTGCTTTGCAGGACTTGAATCAGATCGTTGCAGCCGACGTCGTCGAACTTTCACCGCAATACGATCCTTCAGGCGCTTCTACTGCTATGGCCTGCAAGACTGTCAGAGAAATGCTTTTGACGCTTACTAAATAAAAGAATCGATTATTGGACCTTGGACATAACCAAGGTCTTTTTTTTGCCCTGATTTCCGAATGAAAATATTTACATTAAATTGTAATGAAAATTCCCGAATCTCACGTAGACATGTAAGGAAAAGTATCACTAACTTTTCATATCCTCATGCTAGTGAAATCCTGTTATAGCGAATGTTTTTCTAGAAGTTAATATTGTTACTATCAAAAAAAATATGCAACTAATTGTGAAAAAATGAATGAAAATGGATTGTAATTAAATGAGAGTTTGATTATAATATCAGAATAACAAAATAGAAAGTAGGGACGCCGAAATGAATAGTTACACTCCTCCAAAAAAGCAAGGAATGTATGATCCCGCCTACGAGCATGATGCATGCGGTATGGGATTTGTCGTTGACATCAATGGTAAGGGTTCTTATAAATTAGTCTCTGACGCGTTGGATTTATTGGAAAACATGGAGCATAGAGGTGCTTCCGGCGCTGATGCCAAAACAGGTGACGGAGCAGGTATCATGGTGCAGATTCCACATCATTTTTTCAGCAGGGAGTGCGACGTCCTCGGAATCCATTTGCCTAAAAAAGGCGACTATGGTGTAGGGATGCTCTTTGCCCATAAGTATGAAGATTTGCGTCACGAACAAATGAGAATGGTGGAAGAGATCATTACTTCCGAAGGCCAAAAAGTGCTTGGCTGGCGTGAGGTTCCGATCGACAGTTCGGAAATCGGTGCGACTGCTAAAGCTGCCATTCCGAGGTTTATCCAGGTCTTCATCGGTAAAGGAGAACCTCAAATGACGGAAATGGATTTCGAACGCAAATTATTCGTCATCCGCAAACTATCCGAAAAACAAATCGTTCCGATGAGCGAAAAAAGAGGCGGATCGTTCTATTTTGCCAGTTTATCTTCGAAAACGATCGTCTACAAAGGGATGTTGACTGCAGAACAATTACGCAGTTTCTATCTTGATCTTACGGATCTGGACTTCACATCCGCTTTGGCAATGGTCCATTCCCGTTTCAGTACGAATACCTTTCCGAGCTGGGAAAGAGCCCATCCCAACCGGTACTTGATCCATAATGGCGAAATCAACACAATACGCGGCAACATAAACTGGATGCGTGCCCGTCAAGGCAGCATGTCCCAGGATTTGCTGGATGCCAGTGAAAAAATCTACCCGATCGTTGATGAAACAGGGAGTGATTCTTCCCAATTCGACAACAATCTGGAATTCTTGTATCTGAACGGCCGCTCATTGCCGGAAGCCGTCATGATGATGGTTCCTGAGCCTTGGGAAAAGAACAAAACAATGTCTAAATCCAAAAAAGATTTTTATAAATTCAACAACTTTTTGATGGAACCATGGGATGGACCTGCAGCAATGGGCTTCACGGATGGAGAAATCGTCGGAGCGGTATTGGACAGAAACGGTTTGCGTCCGTCCCGTTACTATGTGACGAAAGATGATCGCGTCATCCTTTCATCCGAAGTGGGTGTCGTAGATGTGCGTCCGGAAGATGTCGCCTATAAGGGTCGTCTGGAACCAGGTAAGATGCTGTTGATCGATACGAAGCAGAAACGCATCATCTCGGATGAGGAAATCAAAGAAACGGTCGCGGCTAAACAACCTTATGGAGAATGGGCTGAAAAGCACATTTCCAAAATGAAGGACCTTGCGCCTGCTCCATTGAACGAAATTGTTGAGCCTGAAGAATTGCTGCACCAGCAGAAAGCTTTTGGTTATACATTCGAGGATATCCAATTATTGATTAAACCGATGGCTGTTACGGGAACTGATTCAGTCGGCGCCATGGGGATCGATTCTCCGTTGGCAGTCTTATCGGACAGACCGCAGATGCTGTATCTGTACTTCAAACAGTTATTTGCGCAAGTTACGAATCCTCCGATTGACGGTATCCGTGAGGAAATCGTTACTTCCGACACCATGCTTGTCGGAAATTGCGGGAATTTATTGGATCCGGATAATGCAGACACGCATGCCATCTACTTGGATAGCCCGATTTTGACGGACTCCGAACTGGCGAAAATCAAAGCGCTGCAGGACGATAAATTCAAAACTGTCACGCTTTCTCTTTTATATCGTGTCGAAGACGATGCGAAGGGGATGGAAAAAGCTTTGGAACGTCTGTTCAGTGCAGCGGACAAAGCCATTGCTTCCGGCGCCAACATTCTGGTCCTTTCCGACCGTGGTGTGAACGCTGAATGGGCTGCCATTCCGGCTTTATTGGCTGTTTCCGGCCTGCATCATCATTTGGTACGCGAAGAGACACGCACGAACGTCGGCCTTGTGCTGGAGTCCGGAGAACCAAGAGAAGTGCATCACTTCTGTACATTGGTCGGATACGGCTGTAATGCGGTCAATCCGTACTTGACTTACGCGACCATCCGCGATCTTGCTGAAGAAGATCTGCTGGACGGACTGGATGCTGAAGCAGCGGAAGCGAATTACATCCACGCGGCTGTCCACGGTATGTCCAAAGTACTGACGAAAATGGGTATTTCAACAATGCGCAGTTATCACGGTGCACAAATTTTTGAAGCACTGGGAGTCAACAGTGAAGTTGTCGCTAAATATTTCACAGGCACGCCGACCCGTATTGAAGGTATCGGATTGCAGGAAATCGCCACTGAAAACAGAATGCGTCATGACAGTGCTTATAAAGCTACAGCGCCTTACAGCGAAACGTTGGGAGTGGGCGGTCATTTCCAATACTCGGCCATGGGTGAAGAACACTTGTACAATCCGAGCACAATCTACCGTCTGCAGCAGGCGACTCGTCAAGGAGACTATGAGCAATACAAAGAGTTCTCCCGCGAAATCAATGCGGACACGAACGCCTACACGCTGCGTCAACTGATGCAATTCAAGCCGAATGCTCAAGATGCGATTCCGATCGAAGAAGTCGAATCGGCTGAAAGCATCGTGAAACGCTTCAAGACCGGAGCGATGTCTTACGGTTCGATCAGTATCGAAGCGCACCAAACCTTAGCGATCGCTATGAATCGTCTCGGCGGGATGAGCAATTCTGGTGAGGGTGGAGAAGATCCGCGCCGTTTCGAATTGGATGAAAACGGAGATTCCCGCAACAGTGCCATCAAGCAAGTTGCTTCCGGACGTTTCGGCGTTACGAGCCACTACTTGGTGAATGCGAAGGAAATTCAGATCAAGATGGCCCAAGGTGCAAAACCGGGTGAAGGTGGACAATTGCCAGGACCGAAAGTATATCCTGAAATCGCCAAAACACGTGGTTCCATCGCAGGTGTAGGCTTGATTTCACCGCCTCCGCATCATGATATCTACTCTATCGAAGACTTGAAAGAATTGATTTTTGACTTGAAAAATGCCAATCGTGATGCGCGCATCAACGTGAAATTGGTTTCTGAAGCCGGCGTCGGTACGATCGCTGCCGGTGTTGCGAAAGCAAATGCCGATACGATCCTGATCAGCGGGTATGATGGCGGTACAGGTGCAGCACCAAGAACCAGCATCCGTAATACCGGCTTGCCGTGGGAACTGGGCTTGGCTGAAGCGCACCAAACATTGGTGTTGAACAAATTGCGTGACCGTGTCCGCGTCGAAACGGATGGTAAATTATTGACTGGCCGCGATGTTGCGATCGCCTGTATGTTGGGTGCCGAGGAATTCGGCTTTGCGACAACACCGCTAGTGGCTATCGGCTGCGTCATGATGCGTGTCTGCCACCTGAACACATGTCCAGTGGGTATCGCAACGCAAGATGAAACATTGCGCAAAAATTTCCAAGGCAAACCGGAATACGTCGTGAATTTCATGATGTTCGTTGCCGAAGAATTGCGTGAAATCATGGCGAAATTAGGCTTCCGTACGATCAATGAAATGGTTGGACGCAGCGATAAGCTGAAGATGAAAGAAAATGTCAAGCATTGGAAAGCGAAAACAGTCGATCTGTCCAGCATATTGTACCAACCCTATGCAGCACCGAATGTCGGCAGATACAACATGACGGAGCAAGACCATGAGCTGGAGAAAACACTGGATATGCGCCGCCTGTTGAGAATCGTGAAACCGGCAATTGATGCTAAGAAACGCATCGTTGCGAAATCAGCCATCAAAAACATCGACCGTGTTGTCGGAACCATCATCGGCAGCGAAATATCGAAAAAATACGGTGCTGAAGGCTTACCGGAAGATACGATCCAATTGACATTCGTGGGATCGGCAGGACAAAGTTTCGGCGCATTCATTCCGAAAGGGATGACATTGACGCTGGAAGGCGATTCGAACGACTATATCGGTAAAGGCTTATCCGGTGGTAAAATCATCGTACGCGTACCGAATGAGGCTACCTACGCACCTGAAGAGAACATCATCACTGGTAACGTTGCTTTCTATGGCGCAACTAGCGGTAAAGCATACATCAACGGCATAGCTGGAGAACGGTTCTGTGTCCGGAACAGCGGAGTGGATGCAGTCGTTGAAGGGATCGGCGACCACGGGTGTGAATACATGACCGGCGGAACGGTTCTGATCATCGGTAAAACCGGACGCAACTTCGCTGCCGGAATGTCCGGCGGGGTAGCTTATATCCTTGATTTCGATGAAAACAACCTGAATATGAAAATGGTCAGCGCAACGACAGATTTGAATGATACAGAGCATGACACAATCAAGCGCATGCTGCAGGAGCATATGATCTTTACGGGAAGTCCTAAAGCCCAAAATATTTTGGCTAACTGGGATCAAATGAAATCCCGCTTCACGAAGGTCATCTCCAACGACTACAAGTTCATCCTGGAGAACATCGAAATAGCCAACCAGATGGGCATCACCGGTGAAGACGCAATGCGTTATGCCTTTGATGAGCGCTATAAACCAGTGACGACAAACTAAGGAGGAGGGATAAGATGGGAAAAATTACTGGATTTAAGGAATATAGCCGTTCCAATTATGAAAAGATTTCTCCGGAAGTCCGTATCAAAAATTGGGGCGAAATGCGTGAAGAAACATCCGAAGAAAAAATTCGCACACAAGCGTCCCGTTGTATGAGTTGTGGCATTCCCTTCTGTTCGGCAGGCATCATGCTGCCGAACGGTGCTTCCGGTTGCCCGCTGCACAATCTCATCCCCGAGTGGAATGACATGGTGTATCGCGGTCAATGGCAAGAAGCTTACGAACGTTTATCCTTGACCAATCCATTTCCGGAATTTACAGGACGTGTCTGTCCTGCTCCTTGCGAAGGATCTTGTACAGTCGGGCTAATCGGTGAACCCGTCACGATCAGCAGCATCGAATACGAAATCATCGAACATGCTTTCCAGAATGGTTGGGTAAAACCGGCTAAAGCTCCGGCTACCGGCAAACGCGTTGCGGTTGTCGGCTCAGGCCCTGCCGGCCTTGCGACTGCGCACTACTTGACTTCAGTCGGCCATGCGGTCACTGTCTTCGAAAGAAGCGACCGTCCGGGTGGTTTGTTGATGTACGGTATCCCGAACATGAAATTGGACAAGGATATCATCCAAAGAAGATTGGACATCCTGGAAGAAGCTGGCGTTACGTTTGTCTGCAACACTGAAATCGGCAAAGACATCGCAGCTCAGGAATTGGTTGATACCTATGATGCAGTCGTTCTTTGCGGCGGTGCAACCCGCGCGCGCGGCATCAATGTCGAAGGCAATGATGCAAAAGGCGTACACATGGCCATGGACTTCCTGACCGCGAACACACAAAATATCCTTGCAGGCGAACCGCAGGAAAGCAAAATCACCGCCAAAGACAAACACGTCATCGTTATCGGTGGCGGGGATACCGGGACCGACTGTGTCGGTACGTCCATCCGTCACGGCGCGAAGAGCGTGCATCAATTCGAAATTATGCCGCAAGCTCCGGACAAACGTGATGCAAACACGAACCCATGGCCAGAATGGCCTAAAAAGCTGAAAACAGATTACGGCCAAGAAGAAGCAATCTATTTGACCGGCTCCGATCCGCGCAACTATGAGATCAATACGACCAAAATCGAAAAGAATGAAGCCGGAGAAGTTACGGCTGTCCATACTGTCCAGATCGAATGGAAACGTGATGCGTTAGGCAGAATGAATCCAGTACCCGTCGAAGGAACGGAAAAAGTCTGGAAAGCGGACTTAGTCTTGTTGGCGATGGGCTTCACCGGTCCTGAAGATACGATTCCGGATGAATTGACTTTGAAACGCGATCTGCGCAGCAATATCCAAGCAGCAGAGACCGACTACAAAACGAACGTGGAAAAAGTCTTTACATGCGGTGACATGCGCCGAGGACAAAGCTTAGTTGTCTGGGCTTTGCAAGAAGGGAAACTAGCCGCAGGCGAAGTGGACCGTTTCTTGTCAGGCGAAACAGCCATCTATTGATATTAGTTGAAAAAACCGAAGCAACGGGGAATCGTTACTTCGGTTTTTTTGCGGATTTGGTACAGCGAGGGTGTATCTGGCCGGAGGAAAACGGCAGCTCCGGTGAGAGGGTCTCTCATCGGAGAACAACTGCGCCAGACAGCCTAGTTCCGGCGAGCGAATGTCCGCCGGAGGAGGTTATATTGCGGGCGGCTGTCCTCCGGTGAAGCCGCCGTGGCCGGAGCACCCGACCTTCCCGGAGTGCTGTACTCCGGCGAACCCACATTCGAACGCAAACTCGAACAGGAGCCTAAAACTGTTGGGGCGGCCCGCATAATTCCATATATTGAATTCTGAAATATAACTCAAAAAAATGGTATAATAACAACAAATCCTTAAGTAATCTAAGAGGGAAAAATTTGCAGGAAAAGAAAGGGTGTCAAGTTGTGAAAAATTGGAAAAGTGTGGCGATTGCCTATGGCCTACCCGCAGTCGTTCTTCTAGGATATTGGTATTCGGCGTTGACCCCGGTGTCGATCCAGTCGCCGGAGTTTTGGACGAATATGTTTTTGTATTTGGTCGCAAGTGCAGCATTGATGAACGTCTTGGATCGGTCGAAAGCCGATAAAGTCAATAAAATTTCTGGAGCCATCATCGGAATCAGCGTTGTTTTCATCATTGGCGGGATGCTTTTTGGTTCCCAAATTTTCAGGGCCAAAGATTACGCCAGCCTGATTACGCATACGGATGGCAATTTTGAGGAGGACCTGACCATCACGGATCCTTCGCAGATCCCGACGATCGACCGCGATATGGCGGAGCGTCTGGGAAGCCGTAAGCTTGGCGAAGTCCTCAACTTGGTTTCGCAATTCGACGTCAGCACGGAATACACACAGATCGCTTATAAAGGCGATTCGGTCCGTGTTTCGCCATTGGAATATGTCAGTTTTTTCCGTTGGTTGAACAACCGCGCAGACGGCATTCCACATTATGTGACCGTCGATATGGTGACGGGAGATTCTGATTTGGTGGATCTGGAAAAGACCATCCATTATTCCCATTCAGGCTTTTTCGGGGATGACATCACCCGACATATCTTTTTCAACTATCCGACCGTGATGTTCGAAAACCCGGTCTTTGAATTGGATGAAGAGGGTAACCCGTATTACATCGCGCCCATCGTTGAAAAGAAATTCAGCTTCATGGGGCCCAAAGAAGTCGTCGGCGTGTTCGTCGTGGATGCTTCCTCTGGTGACATCACGCGCTACAGCGTCGCAGATGTGCCGGATTGGGTCGATCGCGTGTTCCCGGCGAATATGGTGATGACGCAGATCAATTACAACGGGCAATACCAAGGCGGTTTCCTGAACAGCGTCATCAGCAAGAAGGGTGTCATCCAGAATGCGGATGGCTACAATTACATCGTGCTCAATGACGATCTGTACTTGTACACCGGTTTGACTTCCGTAGCGGCGGATGAATCAAATATCGGTTTTGTGCTGGTCAATTCCAGGACCAAGGAATCGAAACGCTACAACATCAGCACAGCGACCGAATGGAGTGCCATGGAGAGCGCCCAGGGATCCGTGCAGGAAAAAGGCTACATCAGCACATTCCCGCTTTTGTTCAACATGGAAAACAAGCCGGTCTATCAATTGTCCTTGAAGGATGATGCCGGCTTGATCAAAATGTACGCCTTTGTGAATGCGACCAACTACCAGAAAGTCGGGACCGGTAATTCCTTGGCTGCCGCATGGAGCGCCTATACCGGTGGCGTCGTGAGCGCACCGGACGACGCGGATGAGGAATCGGAAGAGGTCGTCGAGACGGAAACCATCAGCGGTGCCATCACTGCAATGGAATCAGTCGTCATCGACGGCGAAACGACCTATTACTTCACGCTGGAGGGCGATGCAGAAACCATCTATATAGCTAAAGTATCCATCGACAAGCAGTTGCCGTTCATCAAAGCCGGCGACAGCGTGACAATAGAAGTAGACGGCGCCCGCGTCGTATCCATCATCAAACAATAACAAATTGGAAGAAGGGTCTGCCTCGTTTGAAGGTGGGCTCTTTTTTGTTGTGCCGGAAATGCAAAAAATTGACGGAACAAGGGCTGTTGTTGCATAGTAAAGATAAGAATGCATGCGAAAGGAAGCGCTGCGCTATGGCAAACAAAGTGACCCATCCAATATTGTTTCAAGGCGATCTGAAAAAGCAAGGACCCTATTTTGAAGGGTGGTATTTCAAGAGTGTTTCGGCTGATGAAAAAACCGTCCTCAGTCTGATTCCGGGAATATCCCTTACCGCTGAAGATCCGCATTGTTTCATCCAATATTCCTATGTCCACGTCGGAGAAGCGCCCGGAAAAGAGTTGCGGACCGGCTACATCCGCTACCTCTTGTCTGCGTTTCAATACAACCAAACGCCATTTGTGCTTAAAGTTGGAAATAGCTTCTTTTCGGAAACGCTCGTCAGCGTCCATCTGGAAGAGGACGATTTCCGGATGGAAGGCATCCTGAAATTAGGGCCGTTCCAGGCAATCAAACGGACACCGCTACCGCCATCCATTATGGGTTTCTTTGCCTATATCCCGAACATGGAATGCTATCACGGCGTTATCAGCATGAATCATGCCGTTGACGGAACAGTGGCTTTCGGAACCAAAGCTTGTGATTTTACAGGCGGAAAAGGCTACCTTGAAAAGGACTGGGGAACGTCTTTCCCGGAGGAGTATGTCTGGATCCAGTGCAACCATTTCCGGGATGAGGGGACGAGCCTCTTCTTCTCGGTGGCGAAAATTCCTT
>NZ_FOQC01000072.1 GCF_900113645.1 Trichococcus flocculiformis | reverse complement strand
TGATGGTATTGGATAATGCCCGTATCCACCACGCCAAGCTGATCCAGCCTTTTCTTAAAGAAAACGCTGGGCGCCTGGCACTCATCTTCCTCCCTCCCTACAGCCCTCAGTTGAACCTAATGGAAGGCGTATGGAAGTGGCTCAAGGAATCGGTCATCAACAATGTTTTTTTTGACCACGTCCAGAAAATCAAACAGGCGGTCCGCGGTTTCTTAGCCGATGTGAACGGGCGTCCCCTTGAGGTGATTGACCGACTGTGCGTGCGGATGTAAAGTATTTAATTCAACCTATATAGTTACTTTATTGAAAACAAGATGGCATGATAAATCTGTCAGAAAGGCAAGCAGGGTAACAATTAAAAGGTTATAAATATCTAATAATATTAGAGTCTACAACACTAGATGATTGATATACTAAAAGAACGTTATATAAGGAGTGCGTTATGAAAGAGGTTTCTATTATTTTTCCAATGTATAATGTTGAATTATATGTTAAAGAGAGTTTATTATCTATTATCAATCAAACATATCACAATTTTGAATTAATAGCAGTAAATGATGGATCTACAGACAAGACGGTTGATATATTCAACAAAATTATCATAGAAAATAATACATTAGATTATAAATTAATCGAAAGAAATAATGGAGGATTATCAGCCGCAAGAAACACCGGACTCGAGTATGCAACAGGAAAGTGGGTAGTCTTTATTGATTCTGATGATGTTCTTCATCCTAAATACCTCGAAACATTACTGCATGATGCAGAGAAATATAATGCGGACTTATCAATAGCTATAAGAAAGGAAGTTAATAAAGAAACTTTAAAAAAGTTTAGCGAGACAAAAGAGGGAGCATTAATCAATAGATCAAAACTTATGAGAATGATGCTAAGTAGAACAAAATTTGTACCATATTGTGGATGTTTTTTAGTGAATCGTGAAATATTGTATAAAAGAGGAATTTGTTTTAATGAGCAAGTCAAATTTTCAGTTGATCAAGCTTTTATGTGGCAAGTGGTTGATGCTTCAGAAAAAATTACTTTAAATTATTCACAGTTATATAATTATTTAATTCGTCCAGGATCAATAATGACATCATCAAAAATTGAGCAAATTATTACGGGATTAGAGCATTATTCAAATGTATCTAGAGAATTAAAAAATCTACCGTTCGATAGTGAAGTACTAGTTAATAAGTGGAAGATGGGTGTTCTTCATACTACTGCAAAGCTAATTGATTTTTACCAATTTTTAGAGGTAAAGAAAAGATTTGAAGTCAATTATCGAAAATGTTTGTGGGTTCCTTCTATAAAGGTCAAAATTCTAGCTAGTTGCGGACTTATATCTGATAAACTACTATATAATATTTATCTAAAACTATAAGAATATCCATTTTACTTTCATATAATATAATGAAAAAATGTTAATTTAATGGTTGATTATCCTTGAATTACGTTTGTTTAATGGGGAAAACAATTTTTAATATTCTTATTATTGTAAATTGAATAAATTACAACATGAAAACTTATAAGGATGGTGTAATAATGAATGATCGATCATGTTCAATACTAGTTAATTCTTGCGATAAATACGAAGATGCGTGGTATCCTTTTTTTGAACTTACAAAAAAATATTGGATTAATTGTCCATATAAGTTCTACTTAAATACAGAAAAAAAGAAGTATACACATATGGGAATTGATTTGACGGTATTAAATAGTATTTCTTATAGCTCGAATGGCTCCACATGGGGTGCAAGAATTGAAGATTGCTTAAAACAAATAGATACCACTTATGTCATACTCCTTTTGGAAGATTTTTTCTTGCAAGATAAAGTAAATCAAGACGAATTACAAACCTGTATTAATATGATGGATAATAATAGTGAAATAGTAGCTATATACTTTAAACGGATTTTTGGGTTTACAACGGAATATGATAAAAATCCTAATTATTATCTGATGACTGAAAATCAGGAATATAAATTAAATTTACAGGCGGGATTGTGGCGTA
The DNA here is from genome assembly GCF_900113645.1 of Trichococcus flocculiformis. Taxonomy (GTDB): domain Bacteria; phylum Bacillota; class Bacilli; order Lactobacillales; family Aerococcaceae; genus Trichococcus; species Trichococcus flocculiformis. The sequence goes on along the minus strand of NZ_FOQC01000072.1, from coordinate 6,788 downwards.
AGGAAGAATTGCAAAAATTGATATCCAAAGAAGACTCACCATGGTCTTTTGAAGAAGAAGGTTACTTGAGGATAGATAATCCTACGTCCCTCTTTTTGTGTTCAAAAAAAGGGACGCATAGTAGTATAAAAAATAGTGTTTTTCCATATTTCACAGATCGAAAGCTTGGATTTGGTATTTGGAGTGGAAAGTGGCTATGGAATAACGATGGACTGTTTGAGAGAAACGGAATAACAATTAATGAAATTAGTATGGATAGATTTACTAAATCGGATATGCTGCGGTACTATTTCAAAAGGTTAAAGGATAAACTCAGTAGCTCATAGTAATAAGTCTATCAGAAAATAAGTAAGGAGTTTTGATGCATGAAAATATTATGGATAACTAATATTTCAATTGGTGATATGGCAATAGGCAAGCCTATGGGTGGACTTTGGATGGACGCTTTATTGAAGGAAATCAAAAAAGAGAAGGAGTTCTCATTTGTCATTGTGACTTCAAATAATTCAAAATCTCTAGAACATAAGAATATTGATGGGATTCAATACTATGCTGTGCCAGGTGGTTTGCCTGTTCATTATAAAAGAGATACAAAAATAGCATATAACGAGTGGAAAGAAATTTTTGAAATTGAAAAACCTGATGTTATTCACGTATGGGGAACGGAGTATTCCCATGCTGTTCCAGCATTGGAAGTGGCTAAAGATTTAAAAATTCCTTCTGTGATTTACATTCAAGGAATACTGAGAGCAATTTCAAGATTTGCTACAGGCCAGTTACCCTTTTTCAAAATGCTAAAATATACTACACTTAGAGATATTTATAGATCTCAATTGCTTGCGTTTCAAAATAATTGGTTTAAGAATAGGGCAAAAACCGAGGAGCGTCTTATATCATTATCTGGGAGTGTTGTTGTAGAGAATAAATGGGCAGAGTATTTTTGCAAATCTATTAATCCAGAAATCAGAGTATTTAAAATACCTCTAAACATTAATAAAGAATTCTCACAGCACACTTGGTCCGTGTCGACAATGCATCCTCACACAATTATAAGTAATGCCTCTGGTCCAGCGTATAAAGGAATACATATTTTACTTGAAGCATTATTAATAATTCGTAGGCGTTTTCCAGATGTTAAACTTTTCATACCTGGTAAATCTATGATTGTTAGCGGTGGACATATTAATAGACAAAAAGTCCCAGGGTATTGGAATTATATTTCTGATTTTATCAGAAATAATGACTTGGGAGAAAATGTGATATTTACCGGATATCTTACTCAAAAAGAATTGGCGGAGAAACTATCACAAGCAAATGTATTTGCTATGGCGTCATCAATTGAAAACCATTCAAGTTCATTAAAGGAAGCGATGGCAGTTGGCACACCTTCGGTAGCCTCACAAGTAGGAGGCGTACCGGAATATTTTAACTTTGGTGATACTGGTTTTTCTTATCGTTTTGAAGAATATGAATGTTTAGCAGGTTATATTTGTGAACTATTTGAAGATACGGAGCTTTGCTTAAAGTTTTCAAATGCATCAAAAAAGAAATCTGATGAGATAGATGGTATTGAAATCACAAAGAAAATCATATCTATGTATAAGATATTAAGCCAAAAGGACTATTTACATGAAAGTTAGAATGAATTGGTTTACAGCTACTTTTGTTATCTATACAATATATTGTTTTACAACAGTATTTCGATGGCTACCGGCTATAGCAATACAAATGCCTATTATTATGTTGTGTTACTTTATGCTGGTGTTATCTGTGAAGTCTCACTTTGGGAATGAGCAAACCATAAAATTTTTTATTGTATCATTTCTGATAATTGTATTTAATTTTATTTTTATATACTTGCAAAGTTATCCGAGTAGTCTGAGTCTTGTAAATAAAATTGGGGCTAATTTCACTTTATTTGTCACTACTTTTCCTGTTTTGCTCATTTATTCTGGGGGATTCGAAAATGTAGATAAAAAACGCTTAAGGAATATAGTGTTTTTTATTGTATTGATTACTGCTATTACAACCATAATTGGAACGTATAATTATATATCGCCTAGCCGTTTGCTTGCAACCAATAATAATCCAGAACTTACCAATGTGTATAAGCAACAAAATATCGGAGGATATGGATTCATTTATTCCATTGTCCTACTTTGTCCGCTAATACTAAAGAAACTAATTAATCATTTTAGTTTTTTTTTGCTGGTATTTATTCTAATATGTTCTTTTTGTGTTATTCGTTCAGAATATACGACTGCAATTTTATTGTTGATTGCTGGAATAGCCATAAGTTTATCAATTCAACGAAATGCAATTATAGGAATAACTTCGATTATTATTGTTGGAGCACTAGCCTTAAAGCTAGAAGATATCCTTAATTGGGGGATTGTTTATTTTTCCGAAAGCTATACAGTATCATCAAGGTTATCAATGATCCTAGGTTATATTAAATATGATGTCTCAGCTGGAAATTTGTTAGAAAGGAAAGATTTATATAATTTCAGTTTCAATTCATTTTTGCGGAATCCGATATTTGGTGGATTATTTCGTTTATACGAAGTTAATATAGGTGGACATTCTGAAATTTTAGATTACATTGGCCATTCTGGATTATTTGGGCTAATTGTTCTATTTATCGCATTAAATGAAATTCGAAAGATACATTCATTTAGACTGGTCAAAAAAGATACTTTTTTTATCGCAATGATTATAATAGCTATTTTTTTAGCGGTGATAAACACTTTCTCGGCTCCGGAATTATTATACACAATTCTAATCATGCCAGTATTGTTGGATGACAATGAAACAAACAATGACCATAACAGTAGCAGATACACGTCATAGCCACTTTTGATTTTTATGCGCTGAGAATATATAAGGAATGGAGTTTGTATGAAAGAAGAAGATAACTTAAAAGAGGAATCTATAAATGGATTTATATGGCGCACCGCACAAAATGTCTCTGCTCAAGTGATAGGGCTTGTAATTCAAATTGTACTTGCGCGAATTTTATTACCTAGCGAATATGGATTAGTTTCCCTAAACTCTGTGATTATCACAATATTAAATGTAATTGTGCAAACTGGATTCACATCATCAATAATACAGAAAAAGGAGATTACTGAAATTGATAAATCATCGATGTTTTATTTCAGCGTAAGCATCGGAGTTATTATGTATATAATTGTATTTTTGTGTTCGCCAGTGGTCGCAAACTTTTATGACGAGCCACTGTTAGAAAGTGTCCTAAGAGTTCAAGCTATATCTATAGTAATTATCTCATTATATTCTGTCCATAATGCAATAATAATGAGAAATTTAGATTTTAAAAAGAACTTTATAGCAAGCCTTATTGGGGTTTTTTTTCAAGGATTTATCGGTATCGGAATGGCTCTAAAAGGCTATGGAGTATGGGCTCTTGTATTTGGAACACTTTCTCTCAATATTGCAAATTGCATCGCAATATTGATAATACTCAAATGGAGGCCAAAGCTATTATTTTCTTTTAAATCTATTAAGGGTATGGTCTCATTTAGTTCGAAAATACTTGCGGGAAATCTGCTAAACACAATTTTTAATAGTAGTAAAACTCTTGTAATTGGTAAAGTATTTAATTCAGCGATGGTTGGTTATTATAATAGAGGATATTTATTTCCTGCAACTATGGTCACAGGAATTGATGGTGCAATGACAACAGTGCTTTTTTCCTCGTTGTCAAGAGTACAACATGATAGAAGCCGTTTTGTAAATTATCTCAGAAAATCAATGAAAACAAGTTTGACTGTTGTGACGCCTCTATTATGTGGGATGGCTGCGGTATCGGATCCGATGATTAGATTTTTACTTACAGACAAATGGGTTAGTGCAGTTCCATTTGTAATGATTTCGTGTGTAATTTGTCTTTTTTGGCCATTAACTGCTAAAAATCAGGCTTTAAATGCTGTTGGTAGAAGCGGAACTAATTTGTTGTTAAATATTATGACCAAGGTCGTTTCATTGGCACTGCTTTATTTATCAATACCATTTGGTGTATATGTGATCGTTATTTCATCGTTAATTGGCGACATAATTAGTATCGCTATATATACGGTAATCATTTCTAAATACTGCAGTTATTCAATAAAGCAGCAAATAATGGATGTAATTCCAATATATGCATTAGGTGGATTTATGTTTATTTGTACATATGGTCTGTCGTCAGTCCTCATAATGAATAACTTTGTCAAACTCTGTATTCTTATTATTTTTGGTGCGGCAATATATGTAGGGGTATCATATACATTCAAAATGGAAGGATTTATGTATATTCTTCAACTATTGAGAAGTAAAATTAAGAAGTCAACAGAATGAAAGAATTATCTGCCGGTTATTTAACAGTATAAAATGCCGTTTTTAGGTAGTTTATTTAAAGAAAGGATTGTTTATGGATACTAATAGTGAAATGTTAAAAAATCAAAGAAATGTTTACCTTGATTATATTCGAGGAATTTCAACTTTGATGGTTATTCTGTATCATTATACAACTAGATATGAATCACTTTTTCCTCGTAAAGAAATGTTTGGAATAACATTTCCACACGGTAGTTATGCAGTTCTTGTGTTTTTTTTGCTAAGCGGTTACTTTGCAATTCGGAATATTGAACAAACAACTCTAGTAAAATATATGATAAAACGCTTTTTAAAATTATTTCCTGTTTATTGGGTTGCGATACTTATAACAATGCCATTAGTAGCAACTTTTTTACCGTCCAGGTCAGTGTCCATTAAAGATATGTTGTTAAATTTTACGATGCTCCAGACAATTCTTGGTGCAGAAAATGTCGATGGTGCATATTGGACTTTGTTCTCAGAACTCGTATTCTATATTTTTATTTTTCTTGTTCTTATACTAAAAAAACAAAAAAATATCGATAAATTTATATTTTTTTATGTGTTAATCCAGGTGATATTGCTCGTTATTCCCGATACATCAATGATTATACTAGCTAAAAAATTTAATACTTTGATATACCCTGCATTCCCGAAACACCTAACTATGATTTAAAAAAAAAAAGCTGAAACCATTGATATTAATAGGTTTTAAACACTCTCGCCATTACATAAACCTAGTTATGTGTTATACTATACATAACTAGGAGGCGGCAGAATGGCTATTATAAACCAGTTTGATAAACGAAGTGGCATTACCTATGTTTACGAATCCATATCCTATTGGGATAAGGAAAAGAAACAACCCCGGGCGAAACGCACACTGATCGGTAAGCGTGATTCTAATACAGGAGAAATCATTCCGACCGATGGTCGTGGCAGAAAACACAAGGAGGATCCGGAAGCTGCTAACTCAAGGAAACCAGGACCGGTACCTATCGAAATAGCTAGCCGCAGGTTTTACGGTACCACATATCTACTGGATGAGATTGGTAAAAAACTGGGTCTAACAGAAGATCTTAAGCAATGCTTTCCCGCTAGCTACAAACAAATCCAATCCATTGCTTACTATATGATTCTTGAATCTGAATCCCCGCTTTTTTGTTTTGAAAAATGGAGCACACTTCATAAGCATCCCTATGATAAAAATATTTCTTCACAGCGCAGCAGTGAACTTTTTTCAGATATTTCTGAAGAAGAAAGAACAAAGTTCTTTATGCTTCAGGAGAAACGACGCTCCGGAGATGAATACTGGGCTTATGATACTACCTCAGTGTCCAGTTATTCCCAAACGCTTCGCCAAGCTCAATATGGCAAAAACAAGGAAGACGATAGACTGCCTCAGATTAACTTGGCACTCGTATTCGGTGAAAAATCCGGTCTTCCTTTCTATTATCGAAAGCTAGCCGGCAACATTCCGGATGTGCGGACTGTTCAAAATCTTCTAGCGGATTTTGCAGTTCTCGGCTTTGATAAAGTGAAACTGGTCATGGACCGTGGATTTTATAGCGAGGCGAATGTCAACGGCCTTCTTAAGGAGCACTTGAAATTCATTGTTGCGATTCAGACAAGCAATTGCTTTGCACGCAAAGCAATCGATACCGTTTATGACAACTTCCGTTCTTTCGAGAACTTCGATGAGCAGCATGAATTGTATTCCAAGACTGTCCTTTCAGAATGGGAATATAAGCAAGAACGCCCCTACAAGAAGGATGTTCTCACAGATAAAAAGCGGGTTTATTTACACATTTACTTCAACATCGATAAGTTTGCTGAAGATGAAACCAACTTCGATCGTAAACTTATGGCTATGCGGAAGGAGATTCTGAGTGGCAAACGTGTTGCGAAACATGAGCGATTCTACAAGCAGTATTTCCAAATTAAAGAAACTCCGATTCGTGGCTTACAGGTTACTGTTATAGAAGATGCAGTGAAGGCGACAAAACGTTATTATGGCTACTTCACTTTGATATCCAACGAAAAGATGGATGCCATGGCCGCACTGGAATTATACAGAAACAAAGATCTCATCGAGAAAGCCTTTGGTAATATTAAAGACCGCTTAAATCTTCGCCGCCTATTGGTGTCATCTGAGAAAAGCCTTGACGGAAAACTCTTCGTTGCATTTGTCGCGCTCATATATTTATCTTATCTCAAAAAACACATGCATGAAGCAGAACTTTATCAAAACTATACGATTCAGTCTGCCTTGGATAAACTTGATATTATAGAATGTTTTGAGTATCCAGGCTACGACCTTAGGGTCGGTGAGGTTCTTACAAAGCAAAAACAAATTTACGAAGCACTAGGCATCACCCCGCCTGCATAGTTATGTGTTGGCGGGAATCCAGGAT
>NZ_FOQC01000071.1 GCF_900113645.1 Trichococcus flocculiformis | reverse complement strand
GCTTCCTTGATGAAATTCTCCATGGTACCTCTCTTCCAATACGTTTGATAGACTTGTTCAGCCGAGACAGCATCGGAAAGATTGGTGATAATGAATTCATGGTTAAAAATCAGTTCATTAGCTGCCCTGACGGAACGAATACAAACCCTACGGTCATGCTTCCAAGTGCCGGCTTGATAGCGAGTCGAGTAGAAATGTTCTTCACGCTGACTCCATTCAGTTTCATCCCCAACTTGAACAAACTCTTCCGCCATCTTGAATAAGCGGCGATTTCGCTTGAGTCGAATGACGTACTGATGCTCTTTTTCTTCACAGAGGTCATACAGTTCTGGTGCTGCAAAGCCACTATCTGCTCGAACAAGAATGGTGCTGACTGGAACAGTCTGATTATAGTGTTCAAGAAGCGGATTCAAAAAATCGGCTGCTCCGGTTGAGCAGTAGGTGTTTCCGGAACGCAGTTCCGCCTTCAGAAAGTCCTTGGTCAGACCATCGAAGGCAACGAGCGGGTGATAACCGGTTGTTTGATAATGTGTGTTGAAGGCCGTTTCTTCTTGATTGCCGTAGGTGTCACTATATGTGGAATCCAAATCTAATACCATTTCTGTTGCATTACGTTGTATGCGTACCTTATCCAGCATTGCTTGATTGAGCGCTTGTAGCTGCACAAGTGCATCGGGACTCTCACTAATGCGATCCCAAAAACGCGAAAGCGAAGGTTGTGAAGCCAATGTACTTTTCTCAAGCATCTGTTGGAAGAAAGGATCCTGGCGTAAGATGTTGGCAGATGCATCGGTATCATAGCCTGCAATTAATTGGAAAATCAGTTGTTCAAGGATGGTTTCATTTGAATGTGTAGGTGAAAGGCGGGAGTCTTGGAAATGAAGCTCTTTCTCCATCAACTGTTCGAATCCGATTGAATGAAGGAATTCTTTAACCAAAATGAGACCAGCATCCGTGGAGAGATTACCTCCAGTATTTGTAACCGTCATTTTTTGATTGAATTTTAGAGTGTTTTCGTGTAAAGTTGCCATTGAGAGAACCCCTTTCTATGGTTGTTGGTCGTACATTAACCATAACAGATAGGGGTTCTTTTTTCACACCTTTTGGGTGTGAACTGGAAATACAAAATATGTTGGAAGATGAACGTTTCAAGACGTTTTCTGAAAATCTATGAATAATTCAGGTATAGATATGTTTTTAAAGCTTCGGCGATGCTTTCAAGCATAGCTAGTTCATCATTTGACGGGTTTTCCAATGTGAGTAAAGCTTCCTCAGCTCGGGCTTCCGGGTTGCCATCTGCATCTGTTGCTACATCCAGTATCAGTAGCTCGGCAAACAGATCATCCAAATCCCTTTGCGGTTGCACAAGGAATTCAAACGTACCTTCGGGATGACTTGCTTTGAACGCTTCAATTTTTTCAATCAATTCTTCTAAGTTCATATATTTCCGCCTTCTTTCTGTCCTTGTTCATTTACTGAACGGCTTATTATACATCATTCGCACTGCGTATGTATCGCGTAACAGGTTTAAAACGACATGGAAAGCAGAATTTTGGGTTGCGTGATATATCGTTTCGGAACGGAAGTCGGTATACTGGGTAATGAGAAAGTCCGTATCGCTTCGGACAAGGAAGGAGCCATCCTATCATTATGCACTATTTAAAACAATTTGCCGTTATCATCGCTATTTCAGCTATAAGCGAATTGCTGGCCATCTTCATTCCGCTGCCTATTCCGGCCAGCATCTACGGCATGTCATTGCTGTTCCTGTTGCTGATGACGGGCGTGCTGAAACTCCAACAAGTGGAAAATGCCGCCAATCTGTTGTTGGGCATCATGCCTGCTCTGTTCGTGGTGAGCGGGGCTGGGCTGATCACTTCCTACGGGCAGATCGCCGAACACTTCTTCGGCTGGGTAGCCGTCAACATAGGCTCCACCATCGTGATTTTGGCGACGACCGGCCTATTGGCTCAGGTGATGATAAGAAGGAAGAAAGCGAAGGAGGCTGACGGAAATGATTGATCATCTGCTGGAGACGACAAAATATCTCGGCTTGTTCATCAGCTTGGGGGCCTTCATGATCGGCTTGAAGCTGAATAAAAAATATCCCTATGCCTTCATGAATCCTTTGCTGATCGGGACGATCCTGGTGATGGGCTTGATTCTTGTCCTGGACGTCGAAGTTGCTGTTTTTCAAAAAAGTGCGCAAGTGTTGTCCGATCTCCTGACACCGGCCACGATTTGCCTGGCTGTTCCGGTCTATCGGCAGTACAAGATTTTGCGCGAGAACAGCTGGGTTGTCTTGATCAGTTGTTTGACGGGGATGATCAGCGGTCTGGTCACGATCATCGGCTTGGCTCTGATTCTTATGATGAGCGAAATCACGACACTGTCCACCTTGGCGCGCTCGATCACGATGGCCATCGCGTTGGATACGACCGAACTGATCGGCGGTGTCGCAGGGATCATAGTGGCAGGGGTCATCTTCGCGGGCATTTTCGGAACGGTGGTTTCCGGGCTGATTTTCAGAATCTTCAGAATCGAAGAACCGATCGCGAAAGGGTTGGCTTTGGGTGCGGCTTCCCACGCCATGGGGACAGCTGAATCGTTGAAAGCAAGCGAACTGCAGGGTGCCATGAGCAGCCTAGCGATGGTCGTATCGGGCGTCGTGATGGTGGGGTTGATCCCGCTTGCGGCGCTGTTCGTCCAGTAAGGGCAACAACTAAGGTAAAACATAAGAAGCAGCCTCTGTTAATCTAAGAGACTGCTTCTTTTTGTGCGCCGGGAAGACCGTCTTTCCATCAAGGGTTATCCGGTGCCAGACGTTGGGCTCTATGCTATACTGAACTCATAATGGGTATCAGTATCTTGAAGTTTTGTCGGGCTATTCCGGAGTCGAACGTTGCGAAAAGGACGGTGGAGAAATGGAACAAACACTGCAGGCACATATCCAATTATCAGCCGATTTGGATGTGAAATATGCGCTGTTGCCGGGTGATCCAGCCCGCGTTGAAAGAGCGAAATTACTGTTGGAGGACGCTGTCGATTTGGCGTTCAACCGTGAGTACAAGAGTGTTCTGGGGACTTATCAAGGAATGAAGGTATTGGTCATTTCCTCCGGGATCGGTGGACCATCCACAGCGATAGCCATCGAAGAGTTGGCAAGGATCGGAATAGAAGGCATCATCCGCATCGGCAGCTGCGGGTCTTTGCATCCAGCAGTGCATCTGGGCGATGTGATCATCGCGACGGCAGCGGTCAGGGATGATGGCGCCAGCAAGGCCTATGTCGATTCCGCATATCCCGCCGTTGCCGATCTGGATTTGTTGATGGATCTGCGGGCAATTGCGGAAACGGAGCGGATCCCTCATCGTTTGGGGATTGTCCGCAGCCACGACAGTTTCTACACCGCTCGTGAAGCGCAACTTACTGCTTATTGGAGCGGCAACGGCATCATCGGGTCGGATATGGAAACAGCCACGTTGTTTGTTGTTGGGGCGCTGAGGGGATTGAAGACCGCATCGCTGCTGAATGTCGTTGTCGGTCCGGAAGAAGGGATGGCGGAAGGCGTCCGTCAATTCGTTTCAGGAGAAGCGGCGACCAAGCAAGGGGAACAGAATCAAATCCAACTGGCATTATCCGCTTTCCATGCATGGCATCAGGCAAAAGGAGGAGAATAAAATGAATCCAGAAACAAAAAACAAACTGAGCTACAAGTTGTCAACGGCTTCCATCGTTTTGATCCCGATCGCGATTGGGATCAATTATCTCGGCAAATACATCGCGGGCGTATTGCGTCTGCCGCTTTGGTTGGACTCGATCGGAACGGTATTGTCCGGTATGTTGGCGGGACCGGTAATCGGTGCCGCTTCCGGGATCATCAATAACGTCATCTACGGCGTGACGGCCGATCCGATTTCGACAGTGTACGCGGTCACCAGCGCAGTCATCGGTTTAATGGCGGGTCTGTTTGCCGCTAAAGGCTGGTTCAAGGACATCAAGACCGTGCTTCTGGCCGGTTTGATCATCGGGGTGGTTGCGGCCACCGTTTCGACACCTTTGAATATCCTTTTTTTGGGTGGCCAGACCGGGAATGTCTGGGGGGATGCCCTCTACGTTTTTGCTGATTTCGAATGGGCAACCGCAATGGCTGGCTTCTTTCTTGGACAGCATCGTTGTGGATGTGCCGGATAAACTAGTGACGGTTCTCATCAGTTACTTTATCTTCAGGGGCTTGCCGAAGAAACTCACGAACACTTTCCTGAAGGATGGCGCGATAGAAGAATTATAGGGGCTGATTTGAATGGATGCAATGACTTTGTATGTACCGCGCAACTCGCCGATCCATCATTTGGATCCGTTGACGAAGATGCTTTATGTCGTCGTGAGCATCGCTGCGGCCTATTTATTGGATGATCTGTGGCAAGTTGCGGCAGTCATGCTGACCAGTTTTGGTATCTTGTTGGTAGGGAAGGTATTCCGTAATATTTTGCCGGTGATTGCACTCAGTTTTTTATTGATTCTGTCGATCGTCATTGTGCAAGGTTTTTTCAATCCTGCCAACGAAACGTTACTTTATGAATTGGGCCCGATAAAATTCTACAAAGAGGGCCTGATTATAGCCTTTCGTCTGACCATGCGCGTCATCAATATGGTCAGCGCCTTTGGAGTGTTGGTGCTGACGACTTCACCGACGGAACTGGTTGAACGGCTGCAGCAGAAAGGCATGTCGCCGAAGATCGGCTATGTCATCCTTTCGGTTCTGCAGATCATCCCGCAGCTGCGGGCCACTTACGGCAAAATTCAGGATGCGCAACGGTCGCGGGGGATGGAGACAGAGGGCAGCCTGTTTGTCCGGGTAAAGGCATTCTTCCCATTGTTGGGGCCGGTCATCCTGAACGCCTTGAACGATACCCGGGAGAGAGCGATCGCGCTCGATGTCCGCGGTTTCGACAGGGATACGCCGAAAACCTATCTGAATGAAGCGAGGTCCTACCGTTACAGCGCGCTGTTGAATGTCCTGCTGTTGCTGATTTTGGCTGGTTTGATCGTCTGGAGGTTGATGGGATGAGCGTCATAGAAGTGAAGGATCTGAAATATCGTTATCCCGATACGACCAAATTGGCGTTGGACGGCATCAGCTTTTCGGTCGAGGAGGGTGAATTCATCGGCCTGATTGGAAGAAACACCGCCGGCAAATCGACTTTGTGCTATGCGCTGAGCGGCTTGGTGCCGCACTTCTTCAAAGGGGCCTACGGCGGATCGGTGATGATAGCCGGTTTGGATGTGCGCACGACGGATGTGAGCGAAGTCACTGCAGCAGCCGGATTGGTGTTCGAAAACCCGTTTTCCCAGATCACCGGCTCGCGTTTTACAGTATATGAAGAAATCGCATTCGGGCTGGAAAACATGGGACTGCCGCGCGACGAAATCATCAAGCGGATCGAAGAAAGTTTGGACTTGCTGGATATCCGCAAAGTGAAGGACAAGAACCCGTTCGATCTTTCCGGCGGGCAAATGCAGCGGGTTGCGATCGCCGGTGTGGTCGCGATGAAGCCGAAAGTGCTGATATTGGATGAACCCACTTCCCAACTGGATCCGCAAGGGTCGGATGAGGTCTTCAAAGTTGTGGAAAACCTTACGAAAGAAGGCATCACCATCATCATGGCCGAGCAAAAGATGGAAAAAATTGCGCAGTACGCAGACAGGGTCCTGCTTTTGGACGATGCCAAGTTGATCGCGTATGATACGCCCGAAGCTATTTTTTCGCGCGAGGACTTGGCGTCTCTGGGCGTACAGCCGCCCGCCGTGACCGCGATCGCCCGCCATTTGAACAAGCGGAAGGCTAATGGGCATTATCCTGTGGAATTGGATGAGCTGAAAGGCTTGCTTGCGGAAGAAGGTGTCCCTCATGAATAAACTGGAAATAGAGAAGCTGCATTTTGCATACGACAAAACAACACCCGTCATAAAAGACATTAATCTGGTGCTGGACGACCGCAAAACCGCCATCATCGGACAGAACGGCTCGGGAAAAACCACCTTCGTAAAACTGCTGAAGGGACTTTTGCGTCCCGATTCCGGCAGGATCCTGCTGGACGGGATCGACTTAAAAACTTTGACGGTTGCCCAGATATCCAAGAAGATTGGTCTGGTTTTTCAGAACCCCGATGACCAGATTTTCAAGAATACGGTTTTGGATGAAGTGATGGTCGGTCCGTTGAACATCGGACTTTCTTTGGATGAGGCAAGAGCCAGTTCACGCGCGGCATTGGCTCAAGTAGAATTGGTGGATGTCGAGAAAGTGAATCCATACGACCTCAATCTGGCGCAAAGAAAGATGGTGGCGTTGGCTTCGATTTTAGCGATGGACACGCCCATCGTCATTTTCGATGAACCCACGATGGGGCAGGACGCTACCGGGAAAGCAATCATCAAAAAAGTGATCGAAAACCTGCAGGCAGAAGGGAAAGCCGTACTGTGCATTCTGCATGACATGGATTTTGCGGCGGCAGTTTTTGAACGCGTCGTCGTCTTCAGCCAAGGGCAATTGCTGCTCGAAGGCGGTGCAAGGGAAGTCTTCAGCAAAAAAGACCTTCTGCAGCAAGCCTATCTGGATCAACCCCAAGCCATGAAAATCGCGCAAGCTTTGGGAATGCAAGGGTATCTTTTGAGCGTTGAAGAAGTGATATCCGCTTTGGAGAAACCATGATTTCAGCAAAGGACCGAAATAGTGGAATTGTACCTTGCGGATTGTAAAGATGAGACGGAATCATCTGCGCAAACTCTGTCAGCTATCAATAAAACACATACAGCAATAGGGCTCTTTGCGAGTTCGTATTGTTGCGTGTGTTTTTTTTGATGGGAAGGTTGTTCTGCCATGAAAAGCAGCTCATAAACGGATGGTATACAAGTGAACCATTTAACGGTAAAATGGTTTCAGTTTGAATGCATGGAGGCGTGTAATTTATGAAAGAAAAGAAAAACCTGCTGATCAGCTTGTCCAAGCTGTCGAAAATGTACCGGGCAGAAGTGAAGACAGAGATGTCTGATTCGGATTTTTCTCCGAACGAGTTGGATCTGATCACCTTTTTGTCAAATAACGAAATGGACACATCCAAAGAAATAGCAGATTTCCTGGGACTATCAAAGTCTTTGATTGCCAGATCGGTCGATTCGCTTGTCGCAAAAGGGTACTTGGAGACAAACGTTGATGAGGGAGACCGTCGCTATATTCATCTTGTATTGACTGATCGGGCAAAGCCGATAGCGGACCGATTACGGAATATCCGGAAACAGTTTATCGCGTCGATGACAGAAGGAATCAATCAAGAACAGTTCACGCAGTTTGAAGCGATGCTTGAAAAAATGGTAGCGAATGTGGAACGGAAGAAGGAGGAGTAATCGTGCAAGAATTAAAAGGATCACGCATGGGGACGGAGAAAATCCCTAAACTGATGATGGAACTGGCCATACCGAGCATTATTGCCCAAGTCATCAATATTCTTTACAACATTGTGGATAGGATGTACATCGGACATATACCCGATGTAGGGGCTGTTGCATTGACTGGGTTGGGAATCAGCGCACCGCTTGTGCTGATCATTTCTGCGTTCAGCAGTTTTGCCGGAGGTGGCGGGGCTCCTTTGGCGGCCATTGCGTTAGGCAAGAACGACAAAAATGAGGCCGAAAAAATCCTCGGCAATGCTTTTTCCATGCTCACGCTCATGGCAGTCGTTTTGACTATTGTCTTTACTTTGATCAAAGAGCCATTATTATATTTATTCGGTGCCAGTGATGTTACTTTCAATTATGCGAATGACTATACTTCCATCTATATAATGGGCACAATTTTTGTACAATATGCATTAGGCCTGAATCTATTTATAACCAGTCAAGGAAAAACAAAAAACGCTATGTTTTCAGTACTGATTGGAGCTATTGCCAATATTATCCTGGATCCGATTTTTATTTTCGGTTTTGATATGGGAGTTCAGGGTGCTGCGATTGCAACAGTCATTTCCCAAACCCTGAGTGCGATCTACGTCCTCCGATTCTTGACGTCCGAGCATTCGATTATCCGGATCCGCAAGAAGAATATGGGGCTAGAGATTGGGCTGATAAAGAGAATTGTTTCCTTGGGAATTTCGCCATTCATTATGCAAGCGACCGAAAGTGCGATTGTGATTGTCTTCAATACAGGACTGCTGAAATACGGCGGCGATCTTTATGTTGGTTCCATGACAATCATGCAAAGCATCATGCAATTGCTGACAGTGCCTCTACAAGGTTTTACGCAAGGTGTTCAACCAATCATCAGTTATAATTATGGAGCAGGGAATTACAAGCGTGTGCGAGAAACTGTGCGCCATTCCATGAAGGTAACGGTTGGACTTACAGTCTCCTACTTTTTATTGGTGCTGTTCGTGCCGGGTCTGTTCGCACGCATCTTTACGACAAATTCGGATTTGTTGGCTTTAGTCACCCGTGTTCTGCCGATTTACATGGGCGGAATGTGGCTGTTCGGAGTGCAGATGAGCGCGCAAATGTTTTTTGTCGGTGTGGGGGAGGCGAAAAAATCACTTTTCATTGCTCTTTTGCGCAAAGTGATCATCCTGATTCCGTTGGCGCTTATCTTACCCAACTATTTTGATGTGATGGGAATCTATTACTCGGAACCGATAGCGGATATCCTGTCTGCAACGACATCCGGCATCCTTTTGTATATGACTTTGAGGAAATTGCCGGGGTGAAGATCCTGGCTGCGATGCATCTTTTTCTGGATAATAAGGATGAAGAAAAACCGGACTGAGCCGAAACGGGACAGTCTGGTTTATTTGCAGAGTTAGCTGGTGTCCCAAAAAGTTCAAAAAAATAATTGACAATGACAGGAGAAGAGTGATAGTATAAATGAGTTGTCTGAAGTGCCGAACAATTAAATGCAAGAAAGATGTTGACAGGCTGACTTCGGAATGATATTATATAAAAGTTGCTGCTCGGGATATTTCGAACCAAGAATAATAAGAATAAATAATTCAAAAAAGTTCTTGACGAAATCGGAAAGTTGCGATATTATGAATAAGCTGTCACGTAACAAGTGATGCGCGATTGGCCTTTGAAAACTGAACAAAGAATGAACGAACCAAATGTGCAGGGAGCTTCGATTTCGGTCGAGGCAAACGAAGGCGATACGTTGTATCGCAAGCATAAAGTCAGCAAGAAATTAAGAGCTTTTCAGCTTTTCATGAGGGTTTCTGTACAAGAGCCCACATTACATGAGAGTTTGATCCTGGCTCAGGACGAACGCTGGCGGCGTGCCTAATACATGCAAGTCGAACGGTCTTTTCTATGGAAGCTTGCTTCC
>NZ_FOQC01000068.1 GCF_900113645.1 Trichococcus flocculiformis | reverse complement strand
AGTCGAACTTGCATCAAGAACAACTTGACTTTGAAAACAGTGATGCATTTCGTGAGAAATCAAGAATGCGATACCGAATTGAACAAAAGAATAGCGAGTTAAAGAACCGTTATGGTTTAAAAAAATCCATGAGTAACGGTTTATTTGGTATGACTATACAAAGTGCATCGACCGTATTTATCGCAAATATGAGAAAAATAATCAGAGAAATAGAGAAAAAAGGGGCCTAAAGGCTCCCTTTTTTGCGGAAAAATAGCAAGCGAGAAATGGTGAAATGATTTTTGTTGATGCTTTTTACATTCTCTAAGCGACTTTTTCAGCAGCCTCAAGTGGCTTTGACAGGGAATCTAGCGTTGTCCGCGGACGTTTTTGCCCGCCAAGGTAGCTTTTGCGGGTTTTCAGACAGTGGTTTGAACTAAAATAAACCGCCAAAACCATTTTGGCGGTTTATTTCAACATAAATTCAATTCCAGCCTATCCGCGGTAACGCAACGCCAGCCCTTTCAGGAAATTACGCGCATAACGATCGCCGCAAGGCTTGTAGTTGCGGTGCCCTTCTTTGCGCAAGACCGCGCTCAGTTCGCTTTTCGAAACGGTGACGCCTGCCGATTCCAGAATTTCCAGCATGTCTTCGTTTGTCAAAGTCAGCGCGATTTTGACTTTCTTCAGCAGCAGATTGTTGACGTTTCCGTTGTTCAGCAGAAATTCCGGCTTTGGTTCCGGTTCGCCGGGCTTCGCTTGCGGTTTACCGCGTTGAGAAGTGATGAGTCCGTTCAAGAACGATTCCAGTGTCGCATTATCGCAAGCCAGTTGATCATCGCCTGACGGTGCAGCTGCGCCCGCAGCGTCAGTTGCTTCATCTTTCTTTGGATTCTTGAGCATCTTTTGCACGGCTTCCTTCGTCACTTCGAGTCCACCCAAACGGAACACTTCCACCATATCCGCGTCCTTGATGTCCAGCGCATAGCGCAAGCGGATCAGTATATCATTGTTGTCCATATTAAACCTCCAAATTTTCCTGTAAAATTATCCTTTTCCAGTATACCTTGTTGTCATGTGGAATGCATGCCTTATTCGCTCCACATTTTTTTAATTTACCTCTTCACTTCTCGCGCAAATATGTTATAATCAGATATACGAGCAGGTGATTCATCTGTTTAACGGTTCCTTAGCTCAGCGGGAGAGCACTACCTTGACATGGTAGGGGTCGCTGGTTCAATCCCAGTAGGGACCATCAAGCTTCAGTACAAAATAGGAAAGAGGCACGATCGAGAAATTCGATTGTGCCTCTTTTTATGTCCATTTTGAGCCTTGTTTATTCCTCATTCGGCCGCTTCCGGAGCCTCGCCCATCGTTGCATCCAATAAGTACTCGCCTTTGCTGCTGTTGTCTTCGGTAGCGAAGCGCGCGTCCAGATCATTGAAATGCCACCATTCCGAAGCCAAAGGGGTCAGTCCGGCATCGGTGCAATAGCGCTGCAGGAGAATCGCCGCCTCATTCATCGTATCAGCCAAGTTGGCTTGGAGCCACGCTGTCGGCGAGCTGGATTTGACCGGTCCGGTGAACGTAGCCGAAGCCATGCTCAATTCATGGATGGTTGTCGGCATGGTATATTCCGTATAGCCCGTTACGGCGGTCGCCGTATAGTCGCCGATGACGAATTCCTGCTGTTCCGTAATTTTCGCCAAAGTGACATCGATGGCATAGCCCATCTGATGATTCGAAATGCTTGTCGCGATAAACCAGTTGGTATCCCAAGGATGGGTATTGATGCCCGCCATCACTTCCGGATCGGCCGCAGCCAAGGTTGTCAAAGCATCCACTGTCAGCTTTTGGGCAAAAAATGGACGGTACCCCTCATAGATGACCAAAGTATTCCCCTCTTCCAAAGCTGCTTGCTGCGCCAAATGGATTTTCTTCGACATACTGTAAAGCACCGGCACGATATCGGACACTTTTCCCAGCCGCATATTGTATGCTTTCCCGTCGTAAAGCGCCTTCCCGGTTATGCCTGGGATCGTTTTTCCGGAAGAAGCGAACTTGGATGCGTACGTGTTGGTATTGTCATAGATGATGGAGGGGACCACATCCGGAAGATTGATAAAACAATAAAGATGCTGCACCCATCCTGATTCAGTAGCGGTCCGGACATACCACCAATCGCCAACCTCCTCCAGCACCTCAAAAGCGGTACCCGCCTCCAATTCCGAAATCGTTTCGGATCCGGCATCCGCAGTCGCCTTCAGATCCATCAGTACCGAAGCATAACCAGTCGCTCCGTTGACCGGAAGTTCCAGATCACCTTCATACAGCAAAGGCTCTGACTCTTCCGGCCGGACCACCGCTGCTTCTTCGGAAGTTCCCGCTTCGGCAGTCGAACTAGACGAAGCGGTCTTAGACTCATTCGTTTCCGTTTGTTCATTCGAGCCGGAGCAAGCGGACAGCACCATCCCTGTCAGGATGCCGATGAAAACGCGGCGCCAAATTTGTCTTATTAACATATGTATATTCAGTCCTCCATTAAGCGGATACAATCATTTTCACGAGCTCCAACAGCAACAGATGGAACGGATAAAAAACATAGAAGCCCCATTTCATCAGGTTGGATTTCTTGCCTTGACGGCCTTTGTAGAATAGCAGCAGCGGCATCGCCAGAAAAATGCCGATTTGGTAGGATTGCGTCCAACCGATTTCTTTGATTGAAGGGATGATGTGGAACAGAATCCCTATGATTGCAAAACTCAGCAGCTGCTTTTCGATTTGTCCCCTGAACAATCCGAAAAACAGGATCCACAAGACCGCTACATAATTCCAATCAGCCGGGACCGCCAATAGACAGCAGAATAAAACGATGAAGACTTTCAGCGGAAGGGACCAGTCCTCCCGTTTGGCCGCCGCCAATGCGATCAACCCCAGCGCCAATCCCCAGATGACGCTCGTGGCCTGCCACCAGGGAAGCCCGAAATACCAGACATACGGAAAATGCGAAACGGCGGCGAACAGCGCTAACCGCACGATATATTTCTTCAGATTGGATGTGTAATGATAGCCTTCCGCAATCATATAGCACATGATCGGGGCGGCAATCCGCCCTACTATGCGCAGCGCCACACCTTCAAGGCTGTCCTGCGGCACAAATACCGCAAAAATATGATCGAAGAACATCGCAAATATCGCAAGGTTCTTCAATGTATAGGATGATAGATCTTTTTGAATCTCGCTGATGCCTTGCATCGGTGTGCTCCTCACTGTACTTGGTTTCGCAGCGTTTGCTGTAAGCTGATCGACAGGCCAGTTTGCCTGCCCTTTGCCACAGTATAAGCTTCCTGACGTCCGCCAATCCCCGAAAAAAAGGAAGAGATTTGCGGAAAAACTTACGCAATCCGAAATTGGATACGTTAACATTTGCAAAACGCATGCGAGAAGCCATTTTTGGGCAAATTGGACCGTTCACTTTCTCTCGGATTGGACGGTCCCATAGTCCTTTGCATTTGCTAAAATTATCAGCAATATACGAAACGAGAAGGAGGAATTCCTGATGAGATACAAACCGAATTACGCCCCGGGTCCGACTGAGGTACGCGAAAATGTACGTTTGGCCCGCGCAAAAAGAACCAACAACAGCGACTTTGACAAAACATTCGTCCGCTATTACCGTGAGGTCAGCCAAAAAATGGGCAAAGTCATGGGCACCACAAATGAGGTCCTGTTACTTGCTGGTGAAGGGATCCTGGCTCTTGAGGCCGCTTGCGCAAGCCTGACGGAACCTGGCGACCGCGTGCTCGTGCTGGACAACGGCATCTACGGCGAAGGCTTCAAGGATTTCGTCAGCATCTATGGCGGCGTACCGGTCGTCCTGAGTTTCGATCACCGCAGCGGCATCCCCACTGAAGCGGTACGCGCCTATCTGGAGAAGGATTCCGACTTCAAATATGCTACCCTGGTCCATTGCGACACGCCGACATCGGTACTGAACAACGTCGCCGAGCTTTGTCCATTGTTGAAGAAATACGGCATCCTGACGGTGGTCGATTCCGTCGCCGGCATGGTTGGCGAGCCGATTAACGTCGACGAAAATAAAATCGATATCTGTTGCGGCGGGACCCAAAAAGCCATTTCGGCCCCGGTCGGACTGGCGATTGTCTCAGTCAGCGCAGACGCGCAAAAAGCGATGGACAACCGCAAAACGCCTATCGCTTCCTTTTATGCCAATCTACAGGTCTTCAAAGGCTACGCGGAAAAAGAATACTTGCCCTACACGACTTCTGCTGGCGATGTCGCAGCGCTTGATGCCGCTTTGGACAACATCCTGGAGGAAGGCATCGAGACCGTTTTTGCACGCCATGACAGGATTGCTTCCGCAGTACGCGGATCCGCCCAAGCGTATGGATTGGAGTTGTTCCTGGATTCCGACCATTCCAATACAGTCACTGCCATCAGGATACCGGAAGAAATCGGCGCCTTGCGCCTGCAGGACCACCTCAGCGAAAACTACAATCTGTTGGTCGCAACTTCATTGGCACAATACGCAGATGTGATCTTGCGCATCGGACATATGGGCGAAAATGCCTTCATCGACAAACTTATCTATGTTTTGTCCATCATCGACAACGGTCTGCGCGATCTCGGCTTCGCCGGAAACGGGGATTTGGCCCAACTTTTCATCGACATTTACAAAGAAAATAATTAGGAGGCTTCACTATGCAAAAAGCACAAGGTTATTCAAACACTCGCACGTATGATTTGGTTTTGACGGCAATCCTGATTGCGCTCGTATTCGTAGCGACGGTCTTCCTGAACATCAAATTGCCTATCACGGCAAACGGCGGACTGATCCACCTCGGCACTGCGATGCTCTTCCTCGCATCCATCCTGTTCGGGTCGAAAAAAGGCGCTATCGCCGGAGCGGTCGGCATGGCCATCTTCGACCTTATGGCCGGATGGGTTCTGTGGGCTCCCTTCACATTAGTAACCCGCGGCTTGCAGGGCTATCTGGTCGGCAGATTGGCCTGGTCGAAAGATCGTCAAGGGAACAGCTTTGCTGTGAATCTTTTAGCCACGCTGCTTTCGGTTCCCATCATGCTGGTCGGTTATTATCTGTGCGAATGGATCCTGTACGGCAATGCCCTTACCCCGTTCGCTTCTATTCCCGGTAACCTCGTCCAGAACGCGGTCGGAATCGCCATTTCCTTGCCACTGTCGGCAATTTTGAAAAAGATGAATATCGCTGGAAGATAATGAATTGAAAAGGAAGGCTCTGTCTCGTGATGAGACAGAGCCTTCCTTTTTTGTAATAGTCCTCGGGTTGTCTGATTCTTTAACGGTATCGGATTGGTATAGAGTGGGTGAAGCGTGCAATTTTATTTGGTTATTGCAGATAGCACCGGCCAGATGCCCGTATTGACGAATAAAGTACCTGTATTCGTCAATCTTGCCTTTCGCTATGCCCAAATTGTCGAATGTTTTTGAACATTCGACAAATCAGCTCTCTATTGGGGTCAAATTGTCGAATAATTTTGTAGTATTCGACAATTTGATTCGCCGAACGAAACTTTGGGATGCAGGACCACCCGCTCCTTGAAACGGAAACAAAAAAAAGCCCGGAAGCCGCTGCCTCAACAACTGTGAGTCAGGGATTCCGAGCTTTTTATTTACAGTTCTCCGTTCATAGAGAGCCGCTTAGACCTTATTTGCCGCTTATTTGCGCTTGTTTTTTCTTCAAACGCTCTTGTTTGCGCATGTCGATCTCTTTGTAATACGCTTCCCATGATATTTCAATAGTCACGTTCTGCGAATTCGTATAGACGATGTTCTTCATATATTTCTTGCTCCTTCTTTAGCGTAACCATATGCGTACGCTACTATCTTTCAACCTCCTCATATGTCCTTTTTTTCTGTATTTAGAGAAATCAAAAAGGCACTCAATCGAGTACCTTTCCGTCTCTACTTATTATCATAAGAAAGAAAAAGGTATTCCTGTACAGGAATCGCGGCTTTTTCACTATCAAATCTAAATCTTGGAAATTCATGTTGCGGGCACCACAGTGTGGCGCTACATAATAAATTTAACTTCGCTTATTTTTGGTTCCGTTTGCCTGCAGCATCCGCTGCAGAATAGAGAAAAGCCATGGTTCCATACATATAAGATGCATATGTTCTTGGACGTTGAAATGTAACTATAACACGAATATCCGTTCGATGCAAGTGAAACTATTTCTGGAATCAGTGCTTGTTCATTCCTTGCTTTTCGACGAAGTCATGCATGTACATGCGTTGCGGATGAGAGAGCATCTCTGCCATCTGGCCGGTCCAAGTGTCGCAGCGTTCGCCTTCGGTCCGATCCCGATAGTACTCTTGGATCTCTGCGTTGTACTGCTTCAGTTGTTCTTTATAAACCGCATTATTCTGTTGATACTCATTTTCATGATAAACATGTTCGAAAGGCAGGCGCGGTTTCTGATCATTGACGCTGGCCGGATAACCGACCGCCAGTCCGAAGAGCGGGATCACTTTATCGGGAATCTTCAGGAGTTCGCTGACTTTTTCGAGGTCATTCCGCAAGCCGCCTACGTAACAGATCCCGAGCCCCATCGCTTCAGCCGCCAAAGCTGCATTCTGGGCAGCCAGGGATGCATCTACCACGCTGACCATGAATTTCTCGGTGCTCTCAAGCGAGTCTGCAACATCCTTCCCTTCCATCTTTCCGATCACATCGTGGCGATGAAGATCGGCGCAAAATACAAAGAAATGGCCATTCTCGGCAACAAAATGTTGGTTACGCGCGATTTTCGACAATGCGTGTTTTTTGTCGCGATCCGTGACTCCGATGATGGAATAGGCCTGCACAAAACTTGAGGTGGATGCAGCTTGGGCACTACGGACGATCGTTTCTATCTGTTCCGGGCTCAAAGGCCGTTCTTCAAAATCCCTTACCGTGCGATGCGCCAGGATGCGCGCGATCATTTCATTCATCTATTGTTTTCCTCGCCTTCAGAATAGCTTATATTGAATCCATAAGATCATTCTAAAGGAATGCAGCAGCCACGTCCAACCGGGTGCTCAAGGTCCCAACAGCGAAAAAGCCCCGCTCCTTTGCCATTTAGGCGAGGAACGGGGCCGGAAAATCCAGGCATTATATTTTTTTGGCTTCTTTGATTGGGCGTTCGTGTTCTTCAATCGCTCCGTCGCTCAATAATTTTTCAGCGACCAAAAACAGGATCGGCAACAGCACATCATCCGCATAACCGGCCATCGGGATAAAATCCGGGATAATGTCGATTGGACTGATGATATAAAGAATGATCCCCAACACCAGCCATTTTTTCTTGCCTTCGACTTTGGAATCGAACAGGGAAAGGATAAGTGACTTGACTTTACTGAAAGGTGTCAGACTGATTTTCTTTTTTACTTTCATTTTGCATTTTCCTTTGCTGATTGATTTGGACAACCATTCTTCGCACCTAGCTTGTGAGCGGGCTCTGACTAGTTATCGTGAACAAAGTATACTGCTTATCTTAAGTAAATGAATCAGTCTCAAGAATGATTTTTTGGCCTGTCTGAATGCCTCAGCTGTGCCCGACAATCAAATGTGGAACATAAGGCTCTTCCAGGAACGCGACTTCGGCATCGGTCAGTTTGATCGATATGGCTTCCACCGGTTTTTCCAGATGCTCCAGCTTGGTCGCTCCGATGATGGGAGCTACAACCGGTTCCTTCTGCAGCAGCCAAGCCAAGGCGATTTCGACACGGGAAACGCCTCTGTCGGCGGCTATCTAGGCCAATCGTTCGACGATGACCCGGTCCTTATCGGCAGTGGCGTCGTATTTCGAACGCGCCACATTGTCCGTTTCCATCCGTTTGGACGTCTCCGACCAGTCGCGCGTCAAACGACCTGAAGCCATCGGACTGTAGGGGGTCACGGCGATTTTTTCTTCCCGGCAAAGCGGCAGCATTTCCCGCTCCTCTTCACGGTAAAGCAGGTTCAGATGGTTCTGCATCGATACGAAGCGCGTCCAACCGTTCTTTTCTGCTACGTGCAGGGCCTTTTGGAACTGCCAGGCATACATCGCGGAAGCTCCTATGTAACGGGCCTTTCCGGATTTCACCACATCGTGCAGAGCTTCCATCGTTTCCTCGATCGGCGTGTTGTAATCCCAACGGTGGATGATGTAGAGGTCCACATAATCCATATCCAGGCGTTTCAGGCTGTTGTCGATTTCGCTCAGGATGGACTTACGGGACAACCCGGAGCCATTCGGGCCCTCGTGCATCTTGCCGTGGACCTTCGTTGCGATGACCACTTCATCACGCTTGGCAAAGTCCTTGATCGCGCGTCCGAGGATTTCTTCGCTTCTTCCCAATGAATAGACATTCGCTGTATCAAAGAAATTGATGCCCAACTCCAAGGCGCGTTTGATGATCGGCCTGCTTTCCTCTTCCTTCAGCGCCCATTTGTGCAGCCAGGTATCCGGATCCCCGAAGCTCATGCAGCCCAAACAGATCCGTGATACGTCCATCCCTGTGTTGCCGAATTTTACATACTCCATAACTATGTTCCTCCTTTGATTACCCTTTTCTCAAACTGAATGGCTGTCCCGGTGCGTAGGCGTGGATCCTTTCCGGATTAACCACCCGGTCGTACAAGGATTGCGGATCAGCATTGAAAACGTTCAGATCAGGCGCATCAACCGTGCCCCAATGGCAAAGGATCAGATGCGCTTCTGGATAAGTGTTCGCCATTTGGATGGCCCCTTCCAATCCGATATGCCACTCGTTGTCGGAAAAGTCAAAGAGAATCGCGTCCGGCTGCGGCATCTCCAAGTGCTCCTTCATCAACCGGGAATCGCCCGGTGCCCAGATGATCCCATCCGGCGTCTCGATCCAAAAACCGCAGTAATCCTCCAACCGGAATACCCGGTAATTGTATTTGGCTTTTTCATTCTGCCAAGCATGGTCCGCCGGCGTCAGCGTAATCTTTGCTGGTCCGAATTCGAACGTGTCCCCGATATCATGTCCTTCTGCCGGAAAGCCTTCCGCTTGCATCAATTCGGCGATCCGTTCCAACGTCTGCAGATCCCAGACTTTGCCGATTGGATTATGCGGGTTGCAGAAAATGAACAGCGAAGTCGTTTCGCTGGCCAGTTTTTCTTCCAGGTCCGCATAATCGATGGCATAGCTTTCGTCTTCATAGCGCAATTCGCTTGCCAAGACTTTCCGACCGTTGTTCAGGATGGAATTATAGAAGATGTTGTAGACCGGCGCAAGAACGACAATGTCATCGCCTATTTCCGTCATTTTCCGCACAATCGAAGAGATGGCCGGGACGACACCTGTGCAATACAGGATCCACTCCTTTTCCATCTCGAATTGATGCCGCCTCTGCCACCAACGGATGATGCTCTCCCGAAAACTGTCAGGGACGGTATTATAGCCGAAAGCGCCTTTTCGAAGACGCTTTTCGATGGCGGCGACAACAGCCGGCGCCGTTCCGAAGTCCATGTCCGCCACCCACATCGGCAATTCATCCGCTTTGACATCCCATTTATAAGAGTTGGTATTCCGTCTGTCGATGATCTGATCAAAGTCGAATGGCATATTCCCGATCCTCCGCAAGCTGGTATTTGGTGTTTTCGGCCGCGATTTCCGGATCATCCAGAATCAGTTCGCCGATTCCCGAAGCGGTTATCATACCGCTGATCGGATTCTTGACGCTGTCGATGCGGCTGTTCGCTTGAACGTCGACCGTCGAATATTCGAACGCCAGATCCGTGTTGATGATCGTGCAATTCTCCATCTTCACGTTCTCCATATAGCACATGCCTTGGTTACTCTCGATGATGCAGTTGATGAAGGTGACGTTTTTGGAATTCCAACCCAGATATTCGCCGATGATCGTTGAATCCCTAACGACCACATTCTCGCAATTCCAGAAAGCATCTTTTGAAAGCAACTTGGCATGCGAAATTTCGATATTCTTCGCACCATCAAAGGCATAATTCCCCGACAGCGTAAAGTGCTCGATATGGATATTTTCGCTGTTCATCGCAAAATAATCGCCCGCTGCGTTTACATGTTTCAGCGTGATATCGTTGCAGTTCCATAACGTTTCTTGGGCATTTGGCAGTTCCACTCGTTCCAGAGTAATATCGGTTGCTCTTCGGAATGTCTTGGGCGCTTGGATCATGCTGTCGGTTATCGTGATGCCATTTGTGTACCAAATGCCGGAACGCGCAGTTTCCACTAAAGTGATGTTGTTTGCCTGGATGTTCCGTGCATACCACAATGGATATTTCCAGCGGAAGATCGTGTTTTCGAGTACGATATTGTTGCTTTCCTTCAAGGGAGACTCCCCATCTGCAAAAACTGAATGGCTGATCTGCAGGTCTTTTCCTTTGAATAGAGCCCGCTCCCCGGTGAATAGCTGTTGATTAAGATGTTCCATCATTCATTTCCCCTCTCTGATACAATCAGAGCGTACACCTTAACCTTGACATTAAGTCAAGGGATAAAAATAAACCCACCAATTGGCGGGTTTATTTCGTACTTTTTTCCTTTTCTGCTTCAACCTGGGAAATCATACTATCTTTATTGCCTGCAAGGCGCTCCTCGTAGAAATCGATCTTATTTTCGATCACCTCAAGATTGTGCATCAATGCTTGGATATCTTTTTCCAACAAGCGTCGTCGCTTCTCCAAGAGTTCCATCCGCTCCAGCATCGTCGCATCCCCTTCGGCACGCCAAATGGTGTACTGCTTCAGTTCCGCCATCGACATACCTGTGCCTTTCAGATGCAGAAGAAAAGTTACCCATTTTAAATCCTGATCGGTATAGACGCGCAGGTTGTTCTCATCGCGATCCGGTTTCAACAGCCCCTCATTTTCATAGTAGCGCAGCGTCGACACAGGCAGACCGATCATTTTCGAAAATTCTCCGATTGAATAGGACATGCAATCCCACCTCCATTTATTACGAATACTATAGCACGATTATTTAAGAGCCGCCCAAAAAGCTGCATGCAAGGAATAATTAGCACCTCCCCCACACACAGCTTCGCAATTTTTATTCAATAACGTGTTTTAATCATACCTGTGCTGCCTTATTTTTTAGTGAAAGGAAAAAGCATTGGAACTCTTTTGGTGTATTCTTCCCATCCATCATATTTCTCCATATTTTTCTCCAGTAATGGCGTTGATATTTTGATTAATACCGTACTCATTAAAATAGGCGAGATGATTAATAACAGATAATAATAAGGGTTGATGGAATCCGTGAAGAACAGCGTAATACCACTTGCATACAATCCGATCCAAATCAGAATTTCACCGAGATAGTTTGGATGACGTGTGATTGACCATAAGCCTGTTTGCAGAAGTGTGCGTGTTTTTTTGTTGATGTGTTGTCTTAATTGCTCATCCCCGACTACTTCAAAGAACAATCCTACCAACGCAATGAAAAGTGCGGCATAAACAAAATAGCGGTGAGCTGAATCAAAACTGAATTCGTTGTATTTGATGACCACATAGCTGGCAGATCCAACGATAAAGTTGATGATACCCTGAACCACAAACACTCTGAAAAAGGCGGTGATGACTACTTTATCGCCCCACTCTTTCCGCCACTGTGCGTACCTGAAATCTTCAGGCTTCCCGTAATTTCTTTTCAATAAGCGCAAAGATAATCTAAGTCCCCACACCGTAATAAATCCAACAATGGCATACGATAAAACGGTGGGATTTTCAGTCACAAGCAGTGTAAGCCAGCTCCCTACAACAAATCCCATCCCCCAACCAATATCGACAATGGAATTGTTTTTAATGATTGTTGCGATAATAAAGATGATCGTAAAATAGGCAAAGGTAAAAAGTAACGGGACAAGCAGTCCGTCCAAACCAGTATTCGTGAATCCTTGTGTCGCTATCGCTAATGTTGCTATAAATAATAGCGTATAAATGACAATTCTTTTCTTATCCATAGGCCACCTCTTTCAAATTTTTATGCATCCTACCATCTAAAAAAACAAAAAAATTCAGCTCGTTCCATCACTAAGCTATAATAATCTCATTATACACTAATATATGACAAGCAATCGAATAGAAGCTCTTACATGAAGCCCGAATTTTCTACCCTTTTCAGAGAATGCTCAAATTGAACAGGCCATGTGCTTTCACCTCCATTTTCAAAGATACAACAGTACGATATTTTGAGAACGGAAAAGAATTATGAACTCGCGCTTGACTTAAAGTGCACTCTAAGGAGTATGCTGAAACTAACATTCCGGTAGTGCCAAAAATTCTATGGAAACTGCCCAAAATAACGAGGTGATGTGAAAAACCAAGCCTTGCTACTCAAAGTTAGGTGAAACAAACGCTCTTGACAACCGAGCCAATGGTTTCTTCCTTTGCCGTCAAGGGCGACGGTATACAAAAGGAGCAGCACAAAGTAGCCCTTGGCTTAGAAAATTTTAAACCATTGG
>NZ_FOQC01000063.1 GCF_900113645.1 Trichococcus flocculiformis | reverse complement strand
AAGCGGTCGTGGCCAGTCCCGAACGGCCGGTCCTGGTCGATCATTACCTGATCGGACAAGAGCTGGAAGTCGATGCGATCTGCGACGGCGAAACCGTCCTGATCCCGGGCATCATGGAACACATCGAACGCGCCGGCGTCCACTCGGGCGACTCGATCGCTGTTTACCCGCCGCAGAATCTGTCGGCTGAACTGATCCAAACGATTGAAGATTACACAATCCGCGTGGCGCAAGGGCTGAACACGATCGGTTTGGTGAACATCCAGTTCGTCATCAGCAACGGTGTCGTCTACATCATCGAAGTGAATCCGCGCGCGAGCCGGACAATCCCATTCCTTAGCAAAGTGACCGGCATCCCGATGGCGAATTTGGCGATGCAAGGCATCCTTGGCATCAAACTGAATGATCAAGGCTATCGGACTGGTCTGGTTCCGTCAAAATCAGGCGTATACGTGAAGATGCCGGTTTTCAGTTTCAATAAACTGAAGAAAGTCGATACCGTATTGGGGCCGGAAATGAAGTCCACAGGGGAGATCATCGGAAAGGACGCCATCCTTTCCAAAGCGCTGTACAAAGCATTTCGTGCCGCCAATATCCAGATTCCCGAGTACGGGACGGCGCTGCTGACGATTGCCGACAAGGACAAACACGAAATCCTGCCGCTGGCGAAACGCTTGGTTGCGGTCGGGTATCGTCTGCTTGCTACACAGGGGACAGGGGAAACCTTGCTGGAGGCCTATGTGCCGGTCACGATTCTCCGAAATGGCGAAGCAAAACGGGAAAATATCCTGAAAAGCATGCACGAAGGGAAAATCCAGTTCGTCATCAATACGATGACCGAAGGCAAGACCGAGGAAACCGACGGCTACTTCATCCGCCGCGAAGCCGCGGACAACAACCTGCCGTGCCTGACCTCGCTGGATACAACCGAGGCGCTGCTGCAGGCGATGGAAATGATGCATTTCCAACTGCAGGCAGTCGGGACCGAACCAGTTTTTTAAATAGGACGGTTTAAATAAAGGGCTACCTCGTCACTTTGAGGAAGGCCCTTTATCGTCGTTATTCGGTCATTTTTTGCGCGCATATCGGCTGTCTTCTTCTCCGGCGAACGGAGGCTTCGCCGGAGTTCAGGATTCATTTCGTTTACGTTCTTCGATGAAGGTGGCTTCGTGGGAGGGGAGTCCGATTGTTACCGATGTGCTCCGGTGAGGAGGTTCTTCGCCGGAGCTGGGACGGATTAGCTCTTATTTATTATCAGCACGCCTCCGCTCAGCAGGCGCAAAAAGAAGAGGCTTTCTCATTACGAGAGAGCCTCTTTGGATGTTTTTTAGCAGAAATTATTCACCAATGTCCCGATGCCTTCGATGGAAGATTCAATGACATCACCTGGTTTCAGCCAGGCTTGTTCGTCTTCCGGATAACCGAGGATGACCCCATCCGGCGTTCCGGTGAAGATAATGTCGCCGGGTTTCAAGGCAAAGTGTTGGGAAATGTAGGAAATGATCGTCGCGATATCGAAAATGAGATGCTTTGTGTTGCTGTTCTGGCGGACCTCTCCGTTCAGCTTGAGGGAAATATCAAGATGGGTCGGATCGAGCTCATCGGCAGTCACATAGACCGGTCCGAGCGGCGCAAATTTGTCAGGTGATTTCCCCAGCACCCATTGCGGAGATCCTTTTTGCCAGTCGCGCGCAGTCACGTCGTTGCCGATGGTGTAGCCCGCTACGTGCTCTAGGGCTTCTTCCGGGGAGACGCAATAAGCTTTTTTGCCGATCACAGCCACCAACTCGACTTCATAATCGACCTTGTCCGTGCCGGCCGGAATCGGGATGTTTTCTTTATGGGCAGCCAGAGCGCTTGTGAACTTGCTGAAGACAAGCGGTTTTTTCGGGGCTTCACTTTTCGTTTCCGCGACATGGGCGGCATAGTTCTTGCCGATGCAGAGGATTTTGCCGGGACGGGAGAGGACGGGCAGGAACGTGGCCTCATCCAAGGAAACATAGTAGGCCGGATCCGTCAGCGTGTCCGCTTGGGCCAGAATGGCGTCCAGTTGGGCAGCCTGTTCCGGATCCTTCAATACGTCATCTATATAGGAAGGAACAGGCAAGGATAAAGCTGCAGCCGCTTTTGCTGCGTTCAGGAAACCGCGCTCCGTTTTGATGCCGATGCGGCTCTGCCCAGCTTCTGAGAAATGAATCAATTGCATTGGAAAACCCCCTTGAGATTAGATTAGAATTTGCTTATATCCAGTGTAGCAATTAATCTCAAAAAGCGATAGATTTAATGCGGAATCTGCAATAATTTTCGTGTTTCGGGAAAGAACACAAAAAAATTCCGCTGGATAGCGGTTACCGGTTTCCGTTTCCCAAAAAAACAGTAGTCATTCCCTTTAGATGTGATAGAATAGGAAACATAAAATTTTAATTGGATTTTCATATTGCTGTAAAATGGTATAATAGACTCGACAAAAAACTAAAGAAGCAGGGGCGAAAAAAGATGAGAGCAATCATGACCGTAACAGGTAAAGACCATACTGGGATCGTAGCAAGCGTATCGGTGGAATTGGCGCGTCTGGGCGTAAATATCCTGGATATTTCACAGACGATTATGGATGAGTACTTCACCATGATTTTGATGGTTGAATTGAACGAGGCGAATAATTCGGTCAAAGAAGTCAAAGAAGCGATGAAAAAAGTTGAAGAAGAACAAGGCTTGGTCATCCGTTTACAGGCAGAAGACACATTCCATGCAATGCATCGGATCTAGGGGGACATTTGAATGTTAAGAACTGACAATATCTTGGACACCATCCGCATGTTCGAAGAGGACAATCTGGATATCCGTACCATCACCATGGGGATCTCTTTATTGGACTGCATCGACAGCGATGGTGAAAAAGCTCGTGAAAGAATATACAAAAAAATCACCACTAAAGCGAAGAACTTGGTCAGCGTAGCGCAGGAAATCGAAGATACATATGGCGTTCCGATCACGAACAAGCGGATTTCGGTGACACCGATCGCCTTGATTGCCGGCGCAAGCGATGACACGGACTATGTAGCCTACGCAAAAACCTTGGATGCGGCGGCGAAGGAAGTCGGCGTCGACTTCATCGGCGGCTTTTCAGCTCTAGTTGAAAAAGGCTACAACAAAGGCGACAAGATATTGATCGACTCGATTCCGGAAGCTTTAGCAGTGACGGACAAGGTCTGCAGCAGCGTGAACATCGGATCCACTAAAGCGGGCATCAACATGGATGCTGTCAAATTGATGGGCGAAATCGTCCTTGCTACAGCGGAAAAAACAGCGGACAGAAACGGCTTCGGTTGCGCAAAACTGGTTGTTTTTGCAAACTCCGTAAGTGATAATCCATTCATGGCCGGCGCTTACCATGGTATCGAAGAAGCGGATTGCGAAATTCATGTCGGCATTTCCGGACCTGGTGTCGTCAAACGTGCTTTGGAAAAAGTGAAAGGCGAACCGATGGATATCGTTGCCGACACAATCAAAAAAGCGGCGTTCCAAATCACCCGAATGGGGCAATTGGTCGGGAATATCGCATCGCAAAAATTGGGCGTGCCATTCGGTATCGTCGACTTGGCTTTGGCCCCGACTCCTGCAGTCGGCGACTCGGTAGGGGAAATCCTTGAAGAGTTTGGGTTGGGCGTAGTCGGTACCCATGGAACGGTTGCTGCTTTAGCTGTACTAAATGACGCAGTCAAAAAAGGCGGCGTAATGGCTTGCAGTCACGTTGGTGGCTTATCCGGCTCGTTCATCCCAGTATCTGAGGATCATCGCATGATCGAAGCGGCTGCTGCCAACCAAATCTCGTTGGATATGTTGTTGGCGATGACGGCTATCTGTTCGGTTGGGTTGGATATGATCGCAATCCCTGGCAATACGCCGGCGACAACGATCGCGGCGATGATCGCGGATGAAGCGGCCATCGGGGTCCAAAACAACAAAACCACAGCTGTCCGCGTGATTCCGGCAATCGGCTGTGGTGTGGGTGATTTTGTTGAATTCGGTGGTTTGCTCGGACGCGCTCCCGTACAACCTGTCCATGAAGAAAGTTCGGCTGACTTCATAAACCGCGGTGGACGTAGCCCTGCACCGATCCACTCATTCAAAAACTAAATGTCAGTCAAAAAAATGGAGTTGTCCCTTCGCGGGACGGCTCCATTTTTTTTGAGTGCTACCGAAGGACGTGAGCGTGAGCTCCGGTGAGGGGAGGTTTCCCCGGAGTTCGGCCAACATTTAGTCTGCATCCTCCTGCGAGCAAGGCTTCGCAGGAGGACATCGTGGGGATTGTCTCTCCTCTCCGGGGAGCGGCACCTTGGCCGGAGCTGGGTGTTCGATTCCGGCACACTCCTTTGGCGGCAACCAGGAACGGATACTGTCCAGACATAAAAAAACGAAGAAGGGCTGCCCGGCATGAGCAGCCCTTCATTAATGTTATACCGTAATTTTTTTCTCGTAGTATTTATATCCGATGAAGCAAACCACGAAGCAGAACAGGATGAAAACCGGCACATAAGTCGGATTGGACACGATGCCGCCGATCAGAATGATGGCGGAGCCCATGATCGCGAATACCGGCATGATCCAACCGAAGAAAGGACTGGTGATGACCCCTTCTTTTTTCATGCTGATGACTTTCAGATAAAGGATGACATAGGTCAGATAACTGAAGACAATCGCGATTTCGCTGACATCTCCGCCCCCCATAATACCGGATTTTTGGGTCAGATAGTGCAACACCATCCACACAAAAGCAATTGCAAAAGCAATCTGTGCAGCAACCGGGGACAGTTGACTTTTTGGATCAATCTGTTTCACCTTCGCGCTGTTGGGCAACATATTTTTCTCAGCGAGCGCCTGCGGCAAACGCAGGATACCCATGATTACGCCATTCGTTACACCCAAGATCGCGATCAATACAAACGAAAGAATGATGCTGCCGCCGCGTTCGCCCAACAAGGAAATGCCCACTGTTGTAGTGGCTTCATCCCCCATCGCCAAGATGTACTCGGGGCCGGCGATGGATACCAGTCCGCTGAAGTAGGTCAAGTAGATGGCCAAAACCAGCAAGGGTCCGATGGTCAAAGCCATTGGCATCGTCCGTTTGGCATTTTTCACTTCATGCGTGATGTTTGTCGCGATAGTCCAGCCGTCGTAGGAGAAAGCCATAGGTGCCAATGCAGCAAGCCAACCCCAACCGACATTCGTGATCGGAACAGCCAATTCAGGAGGAACGATCGGAGCAGGCTCTTTCCAGAAAATACCCACAAACGCGATGGCGATCAGCGGAATCAGTTTCATGATGGTGGCGAGATTCTGGAAGTAGCCACCCAATCTGAGCGAGAAATAGTTCAACAAGAAGAAGAACGCCATATAGCCTGTTCCGATCAGTGTTTGTGTTTCCAATGTGTTCGGCAGACCCAACAGCATGCAGGTGTAGATGCCGGATACCCAGCTCACGACGACGGTGATCGTTGGCAGGTAAACGAACAATTGGAACCAGCCGAACGCGCTTGCTGCTTTGTCGGAGATGAACTCCTCGAAATAAGCGACGACGCCGCCGTTTTTTTCGGTCCGGTTAGCCAGTTGCGTCAAGGTGATGCTCCCGAAAATGATGCTGAATGCACCGATACAGAAAACCAAAATCCCTAATGCTACGTTCCCACCGGTCGCTCCCAAAATGTCATCAGCTTTGAAAAAGATTCCTGATCCGACGCAGATGCCGACAATCATGGATACTGCAGTAAATAAGCCGTAATGTTTCTCTTCTTTCATAAGTCACTCCCAATAGATGTATTTTTTCCCAAAAAAAAAGACGGACAGATCTGGATGGCAGCTGTGTCCGCCAAAATAATCTGTATAAATCCGTCTGCTATTATACCATCAAAATGATGGCAAGCCTATCAAACTTATAACATCAGTGCGTCAGTGGTTCTACATGGACATCTGTTTCAAAAACATTGAATACCGTGCGCAAGCAATCTTCGACTGCTTCCGTGATTTCGTGGCTGCGCAACACTGTCAGCTCCGCATCCAGCAGAATGGTCACATCAACATAGACATTTGCACCATAGCTGCGTGCGGCGATGGACGTCACTTGTTGGACATCAGGAATGTCGAGGATAGCCTGTCGGTATTCAGCCAAATGATTTGTTTCGAAACCGTCGGAAAGGGAGAAGGCACTTTCGCGGAAAATATCGATTGCAGTCTTGATGATGACGATGCCTACGAAGACTGCCATGACACCGTCCAACCAGTACAGCCCGAAAATGGAGCCAAAAATAGCGATGGCCGTTGCAAAGCTGGTAAGGGCATCACTCAGGTTATCTTTCGCGGAAGCGGCCAAGCCCAGACTGTTGATGCGGTTCGCGAGCCGGTTATTGAATATGTAGACTCCAATCATGATAACCCCTGCGATCAAGGCAGTGATACCCGACAGCACATCGGGAGTAGTAAACTCTCCACTGGTCAGTTTTGAAAAGCTTGAGAACAGAACCTGCAGGCCGACCAGAAGCATAAGCAAGGAAGTGGCGAGACTTGCGATCGTCTCTGCCTTCCAATGACCATAAGGATGATCCTCATCGGCTGGTCGACGAGCGATACGCAGGCCAATCATGATAGCGACCGTGGAAATGACATCAGTAAAATTATTCAATCCATCGGCACTCAGCGCAGCTGATCCGAAGGCATTCCCGATGAAGAGTTTTGCGAAAGAGAGGGTAACATACGCAACCATGCTGAGCCGTGCGCCCTGTTCCGCCAATTTTAAGTCCTTATATCTTTCGTTCATCGTGTCCTACTCCATTTCCTTTGAATTCATCCGGGTGTTCTTTTGCATTTTCTGAAATTGAGACAATAGAAGGATTCTACTATATTTCAGTTTGGTTGTCATCCAAAATGAATGGAAATACTGTCTACCTCCCGTTGAATAGGGACAGAAACCGGTACAACAAGGCACTTGCCCAGGCAAAACATTGCCTTTTTCTGGCGTGCCACCTACAATGGAAGGAAATGCGAAAATGATAAGGAGGCTTTTTTATGGATCGCCAGAAAGATGCTCTGTACTACACCGAACTTTTAAGGACAAAAAAGGTATCCCCTGAAGAATTGATTGTGGATGCCTTCAAAAAGATAGATAGAGAGAATCCCCGCTACAATGCCGTCGTGCATACGCGCAGGGAAAAAGCGCTGCATGAAGCCAGAACAAGGGACTTTGGGAACACTTTATTCGGTGGTGTGCCGATCTTGATCAAAGATTTGGGTCAGGACTTGGCCGGGGAGCCGTCAACATCAGGCTCGCAGCTGCTGAGGAATTATGTCGCTCCCCGCACCAGTCATTTTATCGAGGCAATTGAAAAGGCCGGATTCATCGTCATCGGCCAGACGAGTACGCCTGAATTCGGATTCAAGAACATTACCGATGCCGTCATCCATGGACCAACCAGAAACCCCTTTAATCGGGACCATTCTCCGGGAGGTTCCAGCGGCGGTGCGGCAGCTGCCGTGGCATCAGATATGGTTGCCATCGCCACCGCCAGTGACGGTGGCGGTTCGATCCGGATTCCGGCCTCTTTCACAGGTTTGGTGGGGCTGAAACCGACAAGAGGGCGGACACCGGTGGGGCCAGGAGCATATCGCGGCTGGCAAGGCGCATCGATCAGCTTCGCATTGACGAAGACGGTAAGGGATACAGCGATGATGCTCGATGCTCTGCAGACAATCCAGGCGGCAGCGCCGTTCCAAACGCCTTTGTTTCCAGGCAGCCATTTCCAGGAACAGCAATCGGGAAAACATCGCAAGTTCCGGATTGCCTATTCACTCGAATCACCGGTGAAATCTGTCGTCAGTGCGGACGCGAAGCAGGCTGTACTCCAGACAGTGACAGTATTGGAAGAGTTGGGGTACGAAGTGGAAGAAAAAAAACCTGATATCGACGGGATCCTTTTGATGGAGGCCTACTATGCAATGAATGGAGCCGAAACGGATGCGATGCTGCGAGGGTTTGCCGCGAAACTGGGGCGGCCTTTGACGGCCGATGACATGGAGTTGGTTTCCTGGTCTCTCTATCAATACGGCCAAACAATCTCCGGTGGCGACTACTCCTTGGCATTGGGCCTATGGGACCAGGCTGCGGCCACAATGGATCAGTTTCATGAAAGCTATGAATTGCTGCTGCAGCCGACTACAGCAGCAGGTGCTCCCCACATTGATCATGCTTTCCAAAGCGAGGAACTGAAGGAGCGGATGCGCAGAGCGGATCTGTTGTCGGCAGCGGACCGGAAAGAAGTTGTCTGGACTATGTTTGAAGAGAGTTTGGGCGTGACCCCATTCACGCAGCAAGCAAATTTGACCGGGCAGCCTGCCATCAGTCTGCCGGTATACCGAACAGATTCCGGCTTGCCTTTGGGGGTGCAGTTCACTGCTCCTAAAGGGAAAGAGGAGTGGCTTTTGGATATTGCGGCGGTACTGGAGAGGGCAGGTATGTTCATCTAAGTGAAGGCGCTGATAATTGCGGCAATCCAAACCCTCTGCAGGTGCTTATCGTCGCAGCCGTTTCGTTACTCACATTTTTTTTTAATATTTTTTTCATTAAAGGGCTCTTTTTTTTATCCCATGCGAGGGAATTGGCGTGTGAGGGGGAGATGAAATGCCTTTCAAATGTTATTCTGACAAGGTTTTACGTAGATGTTAGAAAATGTGACATAGGATGTAAAGGTAGCGTTGACTTGAATGAGAATTAGGAGTATTCTTGTTGTATTAAATGACTCAATTAATTGCTAGTAAATACGATTAATTGCTGAAAAGAACTATCTTTTTCTCAACAGGCACTAACTCCTGAAGAAAAAGGATACATCTGTGTTTCGCTCAACTCAGAAGCTTCGATGGAGGGGTTGGTATGAAAGAAAAAGAGCTACGACGTTCGATGGCTGTTTTTACCATCGGAACCGTCATGCAACTGACGGATCTGACAGCTAGACAGATCCGCTATTACGAAGAGCAAGAACTCGTTCATCCTAAGCGCACAGATACTAATCGCCGGATGTTTTCATTGAACGACGTCGATCGTCTGCTGGAAGTCAAAGACTATTTGGCTGAAGGATTGAACATCACTGCAATCAAGCGGATGTACAGTACCGAAAGACTGAAGAAGCAGCAAGAAGAGGAGCTTGAAAACAAGCACAAAAACTTGACTGATGAAGACGTCCGTCGCATCCTCTACAAAGAGATACTCAACGCAAGTGGATTTAACCCTGGGGATTCAAACAAACCTTGGGGAAGATTATAAAAAAAACAAACAAAGCACAGTCAAAGAGAGGGAATACAAATGCCAAAATTTACTAGAGAAGAAATCATCGCATCAGCAAAGAATGATAACGTCCGTTACCTACGCTTAATGTTCACTGACATTTTAGGAACAATCAAAAACGTAGAAGTTCCTATCAGCCAGTTGGAAAAAGTATTAGACAACAAAATGATGTTCGACGGTTCTTCCATCGAAGGTTTTGTACGTATTGAAGAAAGTGATATGTACTTGTACCCAGATTTTAATACATGGTTGGTATTCCCATGGGGAACTGAACAAGGTAAAGTTGCACGCCTGATCTGTGATATCTATATGCCAAGCGGCGAACCATTTGCTGGAGATCCACGCAACAACTTGAAAC
This sequence comes from Trichococcus flocculiformis, assembly GCF_900113645.1. Classification (GTDB taxonomy): domain Bacteria; phylum Bacillota; class Bacilli; order Lactobacillales; family Aerococcaceae; genus Trichococcus; species Trichococcus flocculiformis. The sequence continues at coordinate 3,994 of NZ_FOQC01000063.1, read as the reverse complement.
GCGTTCTAAAAGAAATGAAAAGCTTGGGCTTCACTGATTTCAACTTAGGACCTGAACCTGAATTCTTCCTGTTCAAATTGGATGAAAAAGGTCAACCTACATTGAAATTGAACGATCAAGGCGGATACTTCGACTTGGCTCCTACTGACTTGGGCGAAAACTGCCGTCGTGATATCGTATTGGAATTGGAAGCTTTGGGCTTTGAAATTGAAGCAAGCCACCACGAAGTTGCTCCAGGACAGCACGAAATCGACTGGAAATACGCAAATGCTGTTGAAGCCTGCGACAACATCCAAACATTCAAATTGATCGTTAAGACCGTAGCCCGCAAACATGGCTTGCATGCAACATTCATGCCTAAGCCAGTATTCGGCATCAATGGTTCTGGGATGCATTTCAATATGTCATTGTTCAACGAAAACGGCAATGCTTTCTACGACAAAGAAGATGAACGTCAATTAAGCGCAACAGCTTATCAATTCATCGCTGGTCTGATCAAACATGCGCGCGGATACACAGCTATCTGCAACCCAATCGTTAACTCGTACAAACGTTTGGTACCTGGCTACGAAGCACCAGTATACATCGCATGGAGCGGGAAAAACCGTTCACCGCTGATCCGTATCCCAGAATCACGCGGCATGTCCACTCGTGTTGAATTGCGTAGTGTTGACCCATCTGCCAACCCATACTTGGCTTTAGCTACTTTATTGGCTGCCGGTCTTGATGGCGTGAAGAACAAATTGGAAGCTCCAGCTCCAATCAACCGCAACATCTACCAAATGTCAGCTGAAGACCGTTACGAAAACGGAATTATGGACTTGCCTACATCGTTGCATGAAGCTCTTGGAGAGTTCTCTAAAGATCAATTGTTGGTTGAAGCATTAGGCGACCACATCACCAACAACTTCATCGAATCAAAAGAAATCGAAGTAATGTCTTACATCCAACAAGTAACAGAGTGGGAAAGAGAACAATACTTGAATATGTACTAAGAGAGTGCGATGATTTGCGGGAGGGGATGAGCATTAAGAGGACTAACACTAAACGGACGTTTTTTGTCCGTGTGTGGTAGTCAGCTTAGGCGGAATCCCCTGCAAATCAGAACACGTTTAAAGAGCGGGATTCAGAATGCGTTTACCGAGAGTGTAAGAATCCCGCTCTTCTGCAAAAGGCCGAGACCAATTTGTCTCGGCCTTTTGTGTCGTTCAGGGAAGAAAAATCATGCTGTTGCTGTAAACTTCAGCCGAGAAAAGGTATAATGGATATATGTAAAGTTCTTTAGAGGAGGGGTTACAGTGGAAGCAATCGAAATGGAAGGTTTGACCAAACGATACCGTAAGAGTGTGGCTTTGGACAATATTCACCTCACTGTGGAGCAAGGCGAACGGTTTGGTTTCATCGGGCCGAACGGAGCAGGGAAGTCGACAACCATCAAGTTGTTGCTTGATTTCATCAAGCCCAGCAAAGGAAGTGCCCGAGTTTTCGGACTGGATGCCCAGAAAGACTCCGAGAGCCTGAAGCGCATCATCGGATATGTCCCGAGTGACGTGCACTACTACAACAATCTTACTGTTGAAGAGATTTTGATGATGACGGGGAAATTCCACCAAATCCATAATATTAAGGAAATGATGGCTTATTACGTGGAACGCTTCGCATTGGAGCCGAAAAAGAAAATGAAGGACCTTTCCTTGGGTAATCGGAAAAAAGTCGCGATTGTGAACAGTCTGATTTTCAATCCGGAACTTTTGATACTGGATGAGCCCACAAACGGACTGGATCCTTTGATGCAGCATCGTTTGTTTGAGGAGCTGAACTACCACAACAAAGAAGGCGCGACAGTCTTCATTTCTACGCATAACCTTCCGGAAGTGGAAGCATTCTGTACGCGGACTGCCTTCATCCGTGAAGGCAAAATCATTTCCGTGGAAGATATGGCTTCCGGTTATCAACCAGGGAAAGTGGTGACGCTGACCGGTTCAGCCATCGTAACGAAGGATTTCGAATCCAAAGGGTATCGCGTCCTTTCCAAGACGGATCGGGTCGTTTCCTTGCTCTACAAAGACAACGTGAAGCAGATTCTGGCCGATATGGCGCCGCTGGATTTGGAGGATATCGAAATCCGCAATCAGAATTTGGAGGAAAAATTCATGACCCTGTATGGTGGAGGTGGATCCCATGAATAGCATCCGTTTGGAGTGGAAACAGGAGCGCAACGGTTTGTTCGTGTGGTTGTTTTTTATGGTCCTGATCATGGGCTTGATGATGGCGATGTTCCCCGTCATGTCGAATCAAGGAATGGAGGACATTCTGACGACCAAGCTCGATGCGATGCCTCCTGAGATGCTGGAGGCTTTCTCGCTCACGAATGGCGCGAGCTTGCTGCAGGCCACTGGATTTTTTGCCTACATTTTTCAGTACCTCTTTTTGGCGGCCTGCATTTTTGCAACGATGAAGGGCGCGCAGGCGCTGATCAAGGAAGAGACGAACGGTACAATCGAGTATCTTTATGCACAGCCAATCAGCAGAAAAGCTATTGTCACGAGCAAATACATCGCTAACTTGGTATTACTGCTGATTTTTTGGATCGTTTTATATGGCGCAGCTCTGCTGTTCATCTATCTATTCAAGGAGGATGGAGCCGATTTTGTGGAAATCATAAAGGATATCACGCTGATGTTCGGTGCGGAGTCGTTGGTATTGTTGTTCTTTTATTCGATCGGTTTCCTTTTCTCGACGTTCATTGCGAGTAGCCGTTCAACAAGCGGAGTCGCGCTATTGTTGGTGTTCGGCACCTACATGATCGGCCTTGTCTCGAAAATGGTCGAGGAATACGAATTTCTGCGGGTTTTGTCGCCGATCGAATATGCACATCCAGCGGCCTTGTTGGAAGAGGGGATTTCCTGGGAGTATATGGTTATTTGCATCATCGGAAGCTTACTCGCGTTAGGGTTGAGCTATCTGATTTATGGCAGAAAAGATCTGCGGATACAGGTGTAGTATTGTCTATCAACAGGAATAAACAAAAAAAGCCCATTGCGGGCTTTTTTTGTTTAACCAAATGTCATGAAAAGTACAGCGGCGACGATCAGCGCGTAGGATAATTTCTCCAGATTTTTCTTTGTGATCGGGTTCAGGCCTTTTTCGTAGCGGGTCTGATACATGATCCAAACGTTGATTGCGATGCTGATGATTCCGAGTATGCTTGCGGTAAGATATTTATTCACGTTTTTCCTCCTGTTGGTTTATGCTTTCTGTTTGGTTAGTATGCGTAGCGATGATCATGTCGATGTGCGGGATATCATCTTCCAGATAGATTTCCGATACGGGATGGAATCCAAAAGAAGCATAAAAAGCCTGCAGATAGGCTTGTGCTTGCGCATGGATCGGGAGTCCGGGGAAATGCGTTTTTGCATATTCCAGCACGACTTGCATCAATTCTTGGCCGTAGCCATGGGTGCGTTCGCTTTTCGGAACCAGAACACGGCCGATGCGCACTCCTGACTCTTCCGGAATCAACCGGGCGTAGGCCAGTAATCGGTTGTCCACCTGCTTCCAGAAGTGGATGCTGACCAGGTCGGTGTCATCAACTTCTTGATAAGGACAATTTTGCTCCACAACGAAAACCGCTGTCCGTTCTTTGTAGATCAGATGCAGTTCTCCCGCCGTGAGTTCTTCAAAAGGTTTGATGACCCACATATATTTTCCTCCTCATTGCGTGGTAAAAAAATACCTTCACAGTCCATTATAGCAAAGTGGGGAGAAACAAAAAACCGGTAATCTTTTGCTCAAAAAATGAAGCCAAGGAGTTTTCTCATAGAGAGGACTCCTTGGCTTCATCAATGCCATTAAATTAAGGGTGTTGACAAATAAGTGGTAGAGGAAATATGAGAGAAAACCTCTCATTTATCCGTCTTGGATCAGAATTCATAAGAAATGCTCAGCGCAGGGGCAAAATTGTCGAATAGCTGAGGAACATTCAACAAATTGT
>NZ_FOQC01000062.1 GCF_900113645.1 Trichococcus flocculiformis | reverse complement strand
GCCGTCAATGTAGTACTTGATTACATTGTGCACAGTCGCAATACAAACACCGATAGATTTGGCACATTGTTGATGGGTAAGTGTTTTTCCATGTGCTTCATCGAGGTCTAATAAAATTTGGCATCTGCATTTTAGGGTTCGAGTAGTCGTTTTCTTACGCAAAACACTTTTTAATCTGCGTACTTCATCATCTGTCAATGAGATAACGTACTTCTTGTTTCTGCCCATTTTAAGTCACCGCCGTTTATTTTTATTATACTCCACAACGATGGCTACTCTAACAGATTCAAACTCAACATCTTACTTATTTATCAACGCTACACTACACTAGCTTCACGGGTTAGCCCCTCGAAATTTAGATAAATCGTACCTATTGCGCTCTGCGATGCTCAGTCGGCACGATTTCCTAAAATTCTTTCAGGGCTGAACGAACCCGTTCCGCTTTTCTCAAATTTGGTTTAAATGTCTTCCGATGACGTATTTTGAGTGCGAGGTGCTGGTTATTTCTTCTGTCTGCACCAGACTCTGGATCCAATCCGGCAGGTAATTGTCGAATTTTACTTCCAGTACGCAGTCGATCCCGGGTTCCCTTATTCCGATCCGGCCATCATGGAAGAAAGAAGTTACTTGTGTGCTGGCGTGCATATCAAAATCCAGCGTGATGCGGGTGTTCCCGGGTCCATAGGCGAAGGCTTCCCGTTCGTAGGTGATGATCACTTTCGGCTCCATGCATTGGCTTTTGCACTTGACATAGAATTCCTGGAGCAGTGGATGGTTCGCATCGGCAAGGCAATCATATTTTTTTTGGATAAGCTGGTCGGCCATGTCTTTCGTGATACAGGCGCTCTGTTTGTAACCGACTGCTCCGTCCTTGACTTTCTTTTCCAGGCGGATAAAGGAAGCGTCATTGTTGTAATAACGGATCCGGAATTTTTCGCGATAGCTGCGGCCATCCTCTTTGTCCCAATAAGCATCGTCATAAATCGTGTCAAAATAGAGACTTCGGATGCTATAGCTGTTGCCTATTGAATTCTCGTCATGTTTCAGGAATTTTCTCAGCCGACTTGTGAGGATGACTTTGTTTTTTTGGGAAATTTCGTGTTTGAATTCGTTGCGGTAGCATATTTCGCTCATAACGCTCAACCTCGTTTCTTGTTTCTCTTGATGTCCTTATTCTAGGCCGATCCGGGAAACAATTCTCCGTAAACAGGGCAGAGAGTTGTTGCAAAAATGGAGCAAAACGAGCGGAAAGATGCGTAAAGTTGAAAGAGCGCCGAATCCCAATGCAAAAAAAAGGGCCGATACGCTAGCCTATGGGGGCGGTCAGCGTTTCGGTCCTTTTTTTATTTAATTGGATGTATTTTGTTGCGGCAGTATGATCGTGAAAGTTGTCCCTTTGGCGGAGGACATGACTTCTATGCGTCCGCCGTAGGTCTGCACGATCGATTGGACGATGGATAGCCCGATGCCGTGCACGCCTTTGTTGCCTTTGTAGAAACGGTCGAAAATATGCGGCAAGTCAGTCTTAGAAATCGGTTCGCCATCATTGTAGATGGTGATCATGATCCGGTTGTCTATCTCCTTGCAGCCCAGACGGATGATGCCTTTTGCGTAACGCAGGGCGTTGGAGATAAGATTCTGAAAGGCCCGTTCAAAATCCCTTTCATCATAATGGAACAGGACAGGATCCTTCTGGAAGTCGAACAGCACTTGCAGATTTTTTTGATCACTGACACTGGCGTAGCGTTCGACGGTATAGGCCAATGTCTCACGGATATCGTTGGTGGCGGTCAATCGATCCGCTGAACGGGTTTCCAGTCGCGACAGGTAAAGGATATCCTCAACAAGCGTGCCCAGTTTGTCGGTCTCGTTCTTGATTGCGATAGCGCCTTTTTTATCATCGATGATGCCGATCTCGATACCTTCCGCGTTTGTCTTGATGATCTGTAACGGTGTCCGCAATTCATGGGAAGCGTTCTGGAAGAATGTGCGCTGATCTGCGTCGTACAGCTTGAGTTTTTTTGTGGTCTCGTTCATGGTCGTCTTCAGTTCATGGAGCTCCAAGTCGACGAATTCCTCATCGATCGTCTGATAGTTCCCTTCACCGATCTCTTTGGCGAACAAAGCCAACGTCTGCAACGGTTTCGTGATCCTTGAAACGAGCAGGTAGGTGATGGTGGCGATGGTCACCAGCCCGATTACCATAATGATCAAAAGGATCTGATTCAGGTTCTGCTCGAAGACGAACAGATCGGACATATTCAGGAAGAATACCGCATAGGTCCCTTCCTTTTCGGCGTTGGGGGCGATGGAATAGTAGTAGAGATTATCCTCCAACTCCAATTTCCCATCAGCCGTCAATGCCAGTGTGATATCGGAACTTTCCAGTCCGGAAACGAAATTCGTCAACGAATCGTCATCGCTGAACCCTGTGTCCTGGATCTGCGGGAAGAGGATTTCGAAATCTTCGGAAATGATCGTCTTTTTGACGCTGGATGCAAAGGCTGTGTGAGGTTCTTTATTCTTGTCCCCTGGCTCATCCACAAGGGTCCCATCCGATGCTGCGGGCTCCGGTTCCAATTTTTTGTCCTCGTCGAAGGGACGCTCGATGTAATCTTGTCTCGCTTCGGAAAGCAGCGAGGTCGCGGCTGTTTCGATGTACTGGGTAAAGAAAAAATTGAACACCAGATAAATCAAGGTAAAGATGGCCGCCAACAACAAGGTGACGGTCGTCAGAAGCCGGATCTTCAAACTTTTTTTCGATGTCTTCATCCTCATCCTTCAGACGACTCCTTCACGGTGAAGCCGAATCCCCAAACGGTCTCGATCTCGACTGTGGAGCCGGCAAGTTTTTTGCGCAACCGTCTGACTGTATCATCGCAGGCCCGCGTCTCGATGTCCTTGCCGTATCCCCAGATCGAATCCAAAAGCTCGTCCCTGGAAACGGCACGGTTTTTGTTTTCGATTAGATAAACGAAAACATTGTATTCATTTGGTGTCAGGTTGAGGGAGACCCCATTTTGTCTGACGGACATGGCGGCCAGATCGATTTCGATATCACCGATCCGCAGCGTCGCTTCTTCCTGACGGGCCGGCAGGCGTTCCTGATCCATCTTGATGCGGCGAAGCATCGCTTTTACGCGCATATTCAGGGCGATGGCACTGAAGGGCTTCGTGAAGTAATCATCACTGCCCAAGTTGATGCCCGTCGCGTAATCCATGTCGCTGTCTTTTGCGGTCAGGATGATGATCGGCACCGAACTGATGTCGCGTATTTTTTTGGTGATTTCGAAACCACTAGATCCCGGCATCATCACATCCAGGATGACCAGGTCCGGTTGCTTATCCAGGAAAGCATCGTAAAGCAAGTCGCCATTGGGAAAGTCGGAGACCGCATAGCCCTCGCTCTCCAGAAACGTCTTCACCGTCAAACGGATGCCATCTTCATCTTCTGCGATATATATTTCTTCATTCATAATGTTCTCCACCCCATTCTTGTATCCAGTATAACCGATTTTCATTGGGAAGATTACGAAAAACTGCGGCAATCCTGCAGAAATTGGGAAGGGAAAATAGTATTTGTGCTCTCTTTTGAAAATAGATGGCATTTCCCCTGGCCAAACTGGTAAAATAGCGTATAGTCCTTCAAGAAGTTGGGCTGTGAATTTTTGATTTTTGGAGGAATAAAAATGACCCTTACACATAGAAATGCAACTTTGGACGATGTGGAAGACATCGTCGCTATCTACAATCAGACAATCCCCAGCCGGATGGTGACGGCCGATCTGGAACCGGTGACCGTCAAACAAAAAATGGGCTGGTTCCTGGACCATTCGCCCAGCTACAGACCGATCTGGGTTTTTGAAGAGGATGGGAAAATCTGTGCTTGGGTGAGCTTTCAGGCTTTCCACGAGCGTGCCGCCTACGATAAGACAGCAGAATTGAGCATTTATATCCATGAAGGCTACCGCGGTAAAAAAATGGGCACGCAGATTATGGAAACAGTATTGGCTGCTTGCGACGAGTTGGATATCACGAATCTTGTTTGTCTCATCTTCGGCCACAATGCACCGAGCATCGGGCTGATGAAAAAATTTGGCTTCGAACAATGGGGCTACTTACCGAGAGTGGCCGAACTCGACGGCATCGAGCGCGATCTCGTCTACATGGGCAAAAGAGTCCGCGACTGATTTTTTCCAACGTTTATATTGCGTGTGACTTACGATAAATCTGTAAATATGTTGTTAACATTGCGTTATTGTTATTGCAAACACCATCCGTCTAGTATAATTACTAAGTTAGTTTTTGAAATTATTTTATAAAGGATGGATGGAGCATGTGGTTTTTATTTGCGATTGTGTCCGTGTTGGCTTGGGGTACAGCGGATTTATTTTATAAAAAAGGAAGCGATCCGAAAGACAAATACAGTTACCTGAAGATTGTCATAATGGTTGGAGCGGTCATGGGTATTCATGCTATGTATGTCCTGCTGACTTCGGGCGTGGTCTACGAACCGCGCAACATGATTACTTATCTTCCAGTATCGGCGTTGTACATTTTATCGATGGCGGTCGGCTATGCAGGTCTGCGGTTTCTGGAACTGTCTATCTCTTCACCTGTACAGAACTCGTCAGGAGCGATATCGGGTTTGTTGACTTTTATTTTCCTGGGGCAATCCATGACAGGAATCCAATTTTTTGCAGTAGGGCTAATCACAGTTGGTGTTATCCTTCTGTCGGTTTTTGAGCAACGATTTTCCGAGGCCGAACGAAAAGAGAACAAAGAAATGGTGGACCGCAAATATAAATACGGCGCGATCGCTTTGCTGTTTCCATTGGGATATGCATTGATCGATTCACTTGGGACGTTCGCGGACGCGTGGGTATTCGACAGAGGAATGGATGAAATGCAGGCGAACATCTCCTATGAATTGACATGGCTGATTGTTGCCGTTCTGGCCTGGGTTTACCTTGTCTGGATCAAGAAGGAGACATTCGCCTTGCGCGATCAGAAAGACCGCGGTTTGGCAGCCATATTTGAAACGTTGGGCCAGTTCTTCTATGTGTTTGCGATCAGTGCGAATGCAGTTATCGTGGCGCCGCTGATTTCTTCCTATAGTATGGTATCCGTCATCCTTTCACGGATTTTCCTGAAAGAAAAACTGACCGCAAAACAATACGCGGTCATTGCAATGATTATGGTAGGGATCTTCATTCTGGGGTTTGAATAGTTTTATGCAAAAAAGCGGCTGAATGCCGCTTTTTTGCGTTGCGGCGCTCTACTTGGGGGCGGGGTTCTACACCACGGGGTAAAGGGAGTCTCGTCTCCTCCAGCGGGCGGTGGCTTTGTCGGAGAACGGGATAACGATTGGGCTTCAACAACGGGGAGCGGTAATCTGGCCGGAGAAACCACCTGGATATACCCGTCACCTCCTGCGAAGGGCACGTTTGCAGGAGGTGGCGCTCTATAACACGCTTCTTTTTTGTAGTTTCTGCTGAAATAAGCGATAATTATAGTAGAGAACTACTTTTGAAGGAAGGGAACTTATATGGAATCGCCGGAAAAATCGGAAAAGGGCAAGGGGCTGTTTGGAATCAGTTTGGCTGGAGGAGGCCTGAAGTCCTTTGCGCAGCTTGCGGTCCTACATGATCTCGAAAAGAATCATGTCAAAATCGATGCCGCAGCAGGAACTTCTATGGGAGCTGTCATAGCGGCTTTGGTGGCCTGTGGGTTGACTGCGACGGAAATCGAGAAAGCGTTATTGGATGCGGAAAGGGAATTTGCCGATCGTGGTGTCTTCAGCAGGCCTGCCTATCTGCTTCTTCAGCATGTTCGGGAACACAATAACGGTTTCGTTGAACTGCAGAATCTGCAGCAGATGGCCTGTCAGTTATTTGATAAAATAGGTTGCCGGATGCTGTCCGATTGTCGTTTGCCTATCGCGATCACGACTGTTGATATCCATACAAGTGAATTGATTGTTTTCACCAATGAACCCGATTTTTTCACAAGTCCGACGGGAGATTGGCTCATCTATCCACATGATATCGAATTGGGCATTGCCGTGGCGGCGTCCTGTGCGTTCCCGATGATTTTCTCCACTGCAACCTTAGACGGTAGACAGTTAGTTGATGGTGGGGTGATGATGAATTTGCCTATCCCTCTTTTTGATCGTTCACGTTTCAGTGTGCTCATGTCTGTGTCGATGATTTATGATGCGGTTGACCGTCAACTGGGGTCACCTTTTAATGTTGCGATCCAAAGTTTGGATATCCTGATCCGGCAGATGGATCGTCAATTGACGAAACAGGCAGATATCCAGGTGAACTTCCCGATTGAACCGCAGCTTGTCTTTAAAGTGGGTGCCGGTCAGGATGTCATCGCAATCGCCAATGAGATGTTGCGGAATAATCCGATCGACTATAGCCTGTTGGAAAATCATCGAAATACAGATTAGATGCGTAGCCAGCCGGGAGAAAGACCGCAACTCCGGCGAGAGAGCTCTTATCGGAGTTCAGGATAGTGAGAGCTCCTGAACTCCGGTGAACAGCGTCTCACCGGAGGTCAGCCTTGCAGCTGACGCTACAATAAAAAAACCGCACAATCATCAGCTGATTGTGCGGTTTTGCATATAATGCTTAGTTTTCCGGCCAAACTTCTTTGGAGATTTCTACAACGTGGCGTACTTTCGCCCATTGTTCCTCTTCCGTCAGCAAGTTGCCTTCTTCTGTGGAGGCGAATCCGCATTGCGTGCTCAACGCCAATTGATCCAAAGGAACATATTTACTGGCTTCTTTTATGCGGGCTTTGATTTCTTCTTTGTCTTCCAGCTCCGCCGTTTTCGAAGTAACCAGGCCCAATACGATACGGCCTTTGCCTTTGAAGTAGGCAAGTGGTTCGAAACCGCCGGAACGATCGGTATCATACTCCAGGAAATAACCGTCGAAGCTTGTTTGTCCGAAAAGCTCTTCTGCGATCGGATCATAAGCGCCTTCCAATGAGTGGTGAGATTTATAGTTGCCGCGACAGACATGTGTCGTCAAGACAAGATCAGCAGGTTTTGCTTCGATGATGGCTTGAACGTTCTCAGCTGCAACGCGTTTGGAAGCTTTGTATTCTTCCGAATCATCCGCGAAGTTGCAAAGGAAGCCCCAGTGTACATCGTCCAATTGCAGATAGCGACAGCCCAAGTTGTATAAAGCTTGGACAGTGTTGATGTAGGCTTGTTGCACGTCTGCTTGGTACGCTTCAACCGAAGGGTAGATTTCTTCGTTGCGATAGCCTGGGTAGAAAACTTCGTTCGGGCTAGGGATTGTGAACTTCGCTACGCCTTGGTCTCCGACGATTTCATTTAATGATTTGAAAGCAGCCAGGAAAGGGTGGTTCGGATTGAAGGAGATTTTGCCGACGTTGCGGAAAGCGTACTTGCGGACTTCCACATCCCCGAAATCATAACCGTGTTCCGGCACATAGCCTTCAAATCCGTTCAGGTTTTCGATGAAATCGATATGCCACCATGAGCGACGGAATTCGCCATCCGTGAATCCCTTCAATCCGTTTTCCTTTTGATCTTTGACCAGTTTCGTGATTTCTTCCGTTTCGATTTGGTCCAAAGCAGCAGCATCGATTTCACCGGCTGCAAATTTCAAGCGCGCGTCCTTCAATGGTTCCGTGCGTAAAAAGCTCCCTACGTGATCGGCTCTGAATGGTAAAGTTGTTGTTTTTTGTGCTTTTGTCATATTATTTTCCTTCTTTCTGTTATTATTTTTTTATCAAACAAGATAATGCAGTAAAAAAAAATACGTCCCTGCACATTGCTGTGCAAGGACGTATGATTGCTCATCGTGATACCACCTTGGTTCGGGGTACGCTCACGCATGCCCCCTCAGTCAGTACGCAAGACGATCGATAGTCTTGTTATACTGCGGCATTGTAACGTATGCGGACGTGGCTCGCTGAGGCCGGATGGCGTTCACAAACCAATCACTCTAAGACCATTTTCTGGATGACTTTCCTGTCCTCTTCTCAGCTGCCGAGGTTCTCTGTGCATTTCCGTTATCCATACTCTTCTTTTCACCGTGAGGTTGTTTGAATTTATATATATATAATAACAATATGATTAGTAAGTGTCAAATGTTTTCTCACGATAAATTCATTTACTTGTTTTGATTTCCGCTGCGTATTCCTCGTAGAATATTTTTTTAGTCTGGATGAACCGTCTGAAGTCGTTCAGCAACTGAAACAAAATGGCGCGATTTTCGAACTCCGCCCGGGTGGCCGGCAACTCGCTCTCACGGAATGCTTGCAGCAATGAATCGATGTCCTCCATCAGATAGATTCCGGTGTTCTGTTCGTGCAGCTGAGCGGCAGTCAGGAAGAACAGCCCGGCCAAAATTTTGTTTTCGCTTGTCGGCAGCGCGCACAAGCCGAGATTAGTGGCCATATATTTCAGGATGGTGACCTGCTCGCTGCGCATATCGAAGTAGCGGATGTTATAGGTCGATTGGTCCAGCAACTGATTATCGAATTCGGCATAGACAACTTGCCTGTATTTTTCCAATTGATCATCCAACTCATTCAACAACCGCTTTTGATTGCGGTCATCTCCCTCACGAAGGGTGACGCTGAAACTGTGCAGCACTTCCTTCATCTGCGTCTCGACTTGTTCGCGAAGCAAGATGATCTGGCTCGCTTTGGATGGCATGTAGAGATTGAACAGAATCGCCACGCCGGCTCCGATCATCATCAAGGCTAATTCGTTCAGAATCCAAGGAAGGCTTGTTTGCTTTTCCAGTAATAGATGCGTCACAAGCACCGAACAAGGCGCGATCCCGGATTGAAGAGTGAAGCGGTAGGCCAATGGTACATAGAAAAGCAGATAAACTCCGAACACGATGATGTGGAATCCAAAAATCCGGAACAGGACCGTTGCGATCGTCAACGCCAGCACTGTGGAGGCAATCCGCTGCAAGGCTGTCAGAACGGATGATTTTTTGGTGTCCAGCACACTAAGGATCGCGATGATCCCAGCTGAAACGGAATAATTCAAATCAAAAAATTGCGCAATCAGAATCGCAATGACAGTCGCAAATGCGATTTTGATGGTGCGGTGGCTCAATGTCATGGGCTTCCCTCCTATATTTCTAGCATAGTGCATTTCAGTTCGATTGACCAGTGTTTTCGGATACAGTAAGAGTGCGTCTTTTTCGGTCTGGAAGTGGATTTTCTAATCAAAAAAATACTATATCTCGTTTTGCTGGCATGGTATGATACTGGATGTTGTTCCGCGAACCAGCGGATCGGAAATTACATTAAATTACGGAAATAATCAGATAACACCAAAGGAAGGGATATGATTGAGCGTGCTGGTAATGGCAGGAATGATAGGTGCTGGGAAGTCGACTTATACTGAAATGATTTCAAGAAGATTGGGTACGGAGGCCTTTTTCGAAAGCGTCGATTACAACCCGATCTTGGACAAATTTTATGATAATCCGCAAAAATGGGCATTCAGCCTTCAAATATATTTCTTGAATACGCGGTTCCGCAGCATCAAAGCTGCTTTGACTGATGACAATAATGTCTTGGACCGTTCCATATATGAAGACGCGCTGTTCACGAGGGTCAATCATTTGCAAGGCAACATTTCCAAAGAAGAGATGGATATCTACAACGACCTGTTGGCCAATATGATGGAAGAACTGGAAGGCATGCCCAAAAAAGCGCCGGATTTGCTGATCTATCTGGATGGTTCATTCGAGACGATTTTGGATCACATCCGCAAGCGCGGCCGTGAATTTGAGCAGATCGAAGACGATTCCGAGTTATTATCCTACTATGAATTACTTTTCAAAAATTATGAGCAATGGTATCAGGAATACGATCAAAGTCCCAAAATCAAAATCAACATCGACACATTCGATATCGTCAACAACAGCGGCGATGAAGAGAAGGTCATGAGCATCATCGAAAATGCTCTCTTGGAAGTCCGCGGCGAAGAGGTCGAATTGACTTGTGCCGGAAGCAATATCGTATAAGTGACAGATCCGTTCAGGTCGTCATCAAACAGCAGCAGTGCCATTCGGTGCGACTGCTGTTTTTTTGGTGAGTAGGCCTAAATTTTTCGCGACGGACTGAAGCATATCCGTGGTTTATATACTATAATTAGGAAACAGACATAAATGACAGTTGAAGAGGATGGAACCAGATGATGGCGGCGGATAAGGCAGAACAAGCGGTGAATGTGGAACAATGGCAGGCAATCAATGAACGGGATGGGCATTTTGATGGACAATTCTATTACGCGGACAGGAATACACAACTGTACTGCAAGCCGTCCTGCCCTACCCAGATTCCGAAATTCAACCATGTCTGCATCTTTTCCTCGGTGGAGGCTGCCGAGGCGCACGGCTACAGTCCTTGCCGCAAATGCAGGCCGAACGGGAAGGCCGTTACGGATCTGGAATGGGCCGGTCAAGCTGAACGCTTCATCCACAGCCATTATCCAAACCCGTTGAGCGTGAATCGGATTGCCGAAGCTTGTCATGGGCCTTCGTCGGAACTGCAGCAGATTTTCATCCGGATATACGGCGTTTCGTTGCTGGACTATCTCGACCGTGTCCGGATGGATCAAGCACGCTACTTGCTGATTCACTCGAGACTCTTCATCAAGCAAATAGCTGAGCTGGTTGGGATGCCCGCCGCAGCGGATTTTTCCCGCAAATTCAAGGAAAAGGAAGGCGTGGCTCCGACAGAATACCGTAAACGTGCGCGTAAGCTTGACACAGACCAACACTCCTGAAGAGTTACAGCACAAATAAAAAAATGTAGAGCTAAACAGCAGGCTGACCGATCAATGGTAACAAGCTGTTTTTTTATTTTCCGATGAAATCATTTGACACAAATCGTTTACAAGTGTAAACTTGAATTCATAAGTAAGAATAAACAACAGAAGGGTGAAAAAAATGACCGAACTGGCACAGAAGAAAATCACCGACGCTGAATGGGAAGTCATGCGCGTTGTCTGGACGAACGGAAAAGCAACCAGCCGGGAAATCATTTCGGTTCTGCAGGAAAAAATGGATTGGAAACAAGCCACCATCAAAACGTTGATCGGAAGACTCGTCGACAAAGGCTTGTTGGCAACGGAACCTATCGGAAATAAATTCATCTACAGCGCAAACGTATCCGAGCAGGAAAGCGTCGGCGGTGCTACCGAAGACCTTTTGGCACACGTCTGCACGAAAAAAGTCGGCCGCACGATAGCGGAACTGATTGATAGAGCAACATTGAGTCACGCAGACGTGGCGATGTTGGAAAAGGCGATCGCCATCAAAAAACGGACGGCAGTCGATGAAGTAAAGTGTATGTGCACGCCAGGACAATGCAACTGCAAACAAACCGGTTGCGTACATAAGGAGGAATCACCAGATGGAAAATAAAAGTTATGATATAGAAGGCATGAGTTGTGCATCGTGCTCCCAAGCCGTGGAAAAAGCGGCAGCTAAAGTCGCAGGCGTCAAGGAAGCCACTGTCAACTTAGCGACCGAGAAATTGACGGTTGTTGTCGATGAGAGCCAGTTTTCCGAAGATTTTCTGAAGAATGCAGTCGATGCAGCAGGTTATGTGTTGGTGGCAAACAAGAAAGAAAAGACGTTTCTGATCGAAGGCATGAGTTGCGCCTCGTGCTCCCAAACCGTGGAAAAAGTGACCAGGGCAGTGGCTGGCGTGTCGGATGCGTCCGTGAACTTGGCTACCGAAAAAATGTTCGTCTCTTATGATCCGACAATGCTTCATCCAGGAGATATCGAAAGAGTTGTGGCCGAAGCGGGCTATAAGGCGATTGAAGAGAGCAGTACTATAGAAGAAAGCGATCAAAATCAAGCGAAGAAAGAACAACACATCAAAAATATGTGGCGGCGCTTTTGGCTCTCGGCGGTATTCACGATTCCACTTCTGTATCTCGCGATGGGTCACATGTTGGGATTGCCGTTGCCGATGAGCCTCCATCCGGATATGCATCCCGTCACATTCGCGCTCACACAGCTCGTGTTGACGATCCCGGTGATGCTGCTCGGGACGAAATTTTTCACAGTCGGCTTCAAGTCCTTGTTCAAAGGCCACCCGAATATGGATTCGCTCGTGGCTTTGGGAACAAGCGCAGCCTTTCTGTATAGCCTGTATGGCACAGTTGCGGCAATCGGTGGGAACAACGAGCTTGTCATGAACTTGTACTACGAATCAGCAGCCGTCATTTTGACGCTGATTACGCTCGGCAAGTACTTCGAGGCCGTTTCAAAAGGCAAGACGTCGGAGGCCATCAAAAAACTGATGGGCTTGGCGCCTAAGACAGCCCGCGTCATCCGTGACGGCAATGAGCAGGAAATTAAGCTGGATGCCGTTATGGTTGGGGACATTCTGGTTGTCCGTCCCGGCGAAAAAATGGCTGTCGATGGGAAAGTCACGGAAGGCCTGACATCCGTCGATGAATCGATGCTGACAGGCGAGAGTATGCCGGTGGAGAAAAAAGCGGGCGATGCCATCATCGGCGGCAGCATCAATAAAAACGGAACGATCCAATACCGTGCCGAAAAAGTCGGGAAAGATACGGCGCTTGCGCAGATCATCAAGTTGGTGGAAGATGCCCAAGGTTCAAAAGCACCGATCGCAAAACTGGCCGATACGATTTCGGGCTACTTCGTTCCGATCGTCATCGTGCTCGCTGTTCTGGCCGGGCTGGCGTGGTACTTCATGGGACAAGAATCCTGGATTTTTGCACTGACCATCACGATTTCCGTATTGGTCATCGCTTGTCCTTGCGCGTTGGGCTTGGCGACTCCGACCGCCATCATGGTGGGTACCGGTAAGGGCGCCGAGAACGGTGTGCTGATCAAAAGCGGGACGGCTCTGGAGGTAACGCATAAAATTCAGACTATCGTTTTCGACAAGACGGGGACGATCACGGAAGGTAAGCCGAAAGTGACGGATGTTCTGGTCCGTGAAGGGCTGGATCCGAATGAACTGTTGCTGTTGGCAGCATCGGCCGAAAAAGGGTCAGAGCATCCGCTCGGGGAAGCCATCGTCCGCGATGCCGAGGAGAAACAGCTGTCTTTCTTGAAACCATCCGCCTTCAATGCGTTGCCTGGCTTCGGTATCGCTGTTACAATCGATGGGAAAGAGCTTCTGTTGGGAAATGAAAAGTTGATGCTGAACCATGCAATCGGACTCGGTTCTTTTGCCGAAACCTCCCACACGCTGGCGGAACAAGGCAAAACACCGATGTACATCGCAATGGATGGGGAATTGGCCGGCATCATCGCCGTTGCCGATACGGTGAAAGCAAGCAGTGCGACCGCAATCAAAAAACTCCGTGATATGGGCATCGAAATCGCGATGATCACCGGTGACAATAAACGTACGGCGCAAGCCATCGCCAACCAGGTGGGCATCGACCGGGTCTTGAGTGAAGTATTGCCTGAAGACAAAGCGGAAGAAGTCAAGAAGCTGCAACAGGGCGGCCGCAAAGTCGCCATGGTCGGAGACGGTGTCAATGATGCACCGGCATTGGCTCAAGCCGACATCGGCATCGCCATCGGATCAGGGACTGATGTTGCCATCGAATCAGCAGATATCGTACTGATGAAGAGCGACCTGATGGCGGTTGCCACGGCCGTCGAACTCAGCAAAGCCACCATCAAAAACATCAAGGAGAATCTGTTCTGGGCATTCGCCTATAATGTCCTGGGTATTCCTGTCGCGATGGGAATCCTGCATGTCTTCGGAGGACCTTTGTTGAATCCGATGATCGCCGGAGCAGCGATGAGTTTCAGCTCGGTGTCGGTTGTGTTGAATGCATTACGTCTGAAAGGATTCAAACCTTCCGTCTCAAAACGGTAAAGGATCAATAAATAGAAGAAAAGAGGAAATAATGATGAAAAAAGAATTACTACTTGAAGGAATGAAATGCGATGGTTGCGTAGCGACGGTCAAAGAGAAATTGTCTGCGATTGCAGGTGTGGAAGAGGTAATCGTTGATCTTGAAGAAAAAACAGCAACGGTCAAAATGAACCAAGACATTTCCGAAACGACTTTCAATGAAGCGTTGTCCGGCACGAAGTTTAAAGTAACCGGCAGCAAATAAGCAAAAAATAATGGCACAGGCTCCCTCTATGATTGCTGAGGGAGCTTTTTTCGCATAAATTTGTACATTTTTTCTGTTTGGCTATTGTCGTGAACACAATTTAGGAGTAAAATAATACATGCAGTCCGGTCGAACAGACCAATCTGCGGGCGTAGTTTAGTGGTAAAATGCGACCTTCCCAAGGTCATGTCGCGGGTCCGATTCCCGTCGCCCGCTTTCTGATAATGCATGCATCTTAACCTTACCGATGAAGTCGGTAAGGTTTTTTTATTTAATGCCTGCTGAATAAATCCCTATTTTTAGCTTACGGCTTCATTAGAGGTTCAATTCTAGGGGAGCTCATCCATTGGATGAAAGTCAAAAAAATGCGCAATGAAACCTTGGACAGGTTCATTGTAAGGATGGATAAAGCAATCACACAGAGACTGGTCTCTTCAAGGCGTGTTCGAATAAGCCTGAGCCCGAACTTTCTTTTCGCCAGGCTGAAGCCTCTCTCGACCTCTACTCGATCGCAGTTGTCGCTGTATTCTTGTTTTTTGTCAATCTTCTGATCCTTCTTGGGCCTGCCGAGCGACGGGCCGGATAATCGGATTCCGAGTTCTTTGCAGTA
>NZ_FOQC01000058.1 GCF_900113645.1 Trichococcus flocculiformis | reverse complement strand
GGTGTCTTTTTGCGCACATTTTTGATATTAAAGACTTTAAAAACATTGATATATCAAAGGGTTAAATAGGTTTTTCAAGTGCGAAAGTTGAGTTACTCATCGTTTCGGCTTCTCAGGTAACCAATTAAATGTGGGAAAAGCGCAAAAAAGTTAAGGGAAGCCTCGTTATTTCGAGGCATTTCCTTAACTTTTCTTATTTATCCAGATTTGTTTTCAAGGAACCTTAAAACCCATGCCGTTCGACTTCCAACAGCGCAAAAGTTTTCGCTTCTACGTCGTATTCGTACTTGAAGACGCAGCAGTTGGTGATGCCGTTCTTAATCACTTCATGCGGATCCTGCCATGCGCGCAAGAAGTGGATGCAGGCGCCGGCGTGGGAAACGGCGAGCACAGTATGGTGGTCGTCCTGTTCCATGATTTCGGTGCAAGTACGGACCATCCGTTCCATTACCTGATCGCCGGATTCGCCGCCGTACTGCACAAAAAAGGTGCTCTTGTCTTTGGGATTGAGGTCTTCGCTCTCGCCTTCAAAAGTGCCGAAGTGCATCTCCTTCAGTCCTTTCAGGCGTTGGTAAGGCATCAATTCGTTCGTCACGATCTCCAGTGTATCACTGGCGCGCTCGGCAGTTGAACTGTAGGCGTGGTCGAGATCGATATCATCAAAGTAGGCACTGGCGATTCCGGCTTGCTGGATGCCGAGCTCCGTCAACGGTGAATCACAGGCGCCCTGGATTTTTCTGCGGACATTGAAAAGCGTCTGGCCATGGCGCATCAAGTATAAGGTTTTTTTCATATGGAATCCTCCTGAACTGTGAAGCGTATGCATTATCATTATACTACTTGCTTCGGGTGATACGTCAACAACAATGAGGTTTGTCCTCCGGCGAACGAAGGATATGCCGGAGGACGCTTCACATTATAAGTCTGTGCTCCGATTAGAATAGGCTTGCCGGAGAAGAACCTGCAAGGTACCGCTGTCCTCCGGTGGGAGAACTCTCGCCGGAGGAGCATTTTCAGCGCGCCCTCCGCAGGTAATCTGTCGTCCAAATCTTCCAGCTAAACGATTGGGATGGGCAGTTTCTTTAGCCTTATCATGAGTTGAAGCATTTTTTCTTCAGAAATCCGAACGACCAGGTATAGGTGACGTACGGCAGTGCAAGCATCGACAATGCTGATTAAGGCCTAGTATTGTATAATGGAAGCAAATCAACTTATTGTCAATGGCCCTATGACGTTTTGGAGGGGATCAATGATGTTAAACAGAAAATACAGGACTAAGATCCTGTTTGCAACGTTGCTTCTGACGTTTTTTGCAACCGGCTGTACGAATGAATCGACTACAGAAACCATAGTCGGAGATTCGGCTTCAGCCACTAAAGATCCGACAAAATTGGACGCATTCTATATTGCTTTTTCCCCCGGTTCAGACGAAACGGAGCGGACATTCAGCTGGCATACTCCGAAAACGAACAAAGAAGGTTTCGTTGAGTTGCGTTTGTTGGATGAGGAAGGCAATGTTCTATCGACTGAAATTTTTGAAGCGACGGTTGCGGATACGCAGAGCGGTTATTCTACGCACGAAGCGTCCGTTTCCGGTCTGGAACCAAACCAATTCTACACCTACCGCTTCGGGGACGGCTATCGAGCCTGGTCGGAATCCTACTCTTTTCGGACCCAAGAAGCTTGGGACGGGGCATTCAATTTACTTTTCTTCGGCGATCCGCAGATTGGGGCCGGCGACGGCACGCAGATCGATGCGGATGGATGGGACAAGACAGTGACGGTTGCGACGGAGATGTTTCCTGATACGGATTTCCTTGTATCGGCGGGTGATCAGGTGAATATCGCCAACAATTTGAACCAATATGACGGCTACTTCTTTCCGGAAGAACTGACCTTCTATCCGATCATGACCCTAATCGGCAACCATGATTACACGCCTTTTGCCGATTATTTCAATCCGCCCAACGAGACGGGGCTGGGCGCGGATGATGCCGGCAGTGACTTTTATTTTACCTATGGGAACACGCTGTTTATCGCCTTGAACACCCAAAGAAACAATATCGAAGAGCATCGGGAAGCAATGGAATTGGCTGTAGCGGAAAATCCGGAGGCTACGCATCGAATTGTGCTGATGCATAAATCCATCTACAGCAGTGCCGATCATGCGCGCGATGAGGATGTGTTGGCTTTCCGGGACGGATTGGTACCGGTCTTCGATGAACTTGATATCGATGTGGCTTTGATGGGGCATGACCATGTCTATGTGCGAACCTATCAGATAAAAGGCGATGCGGTCGTTGAGGAAATCGCCTACGATGAGGCAGGCGCCGCTGTCGATCCGGAAGGCACACTGTATTTGACCGGTAACTCAGCTTCTGACTCCAAATATTACGACATGCAGGATTCCTCCGTCTATGAACGCTATGCCGCCGTTGCGCTGCAGTTGGAGGAACCGACTTTTATGAATGTCGAAGTGACCGACGATTCCCTAACTTTCACAACCTATAAAACCGCCGATCAGTCGGTTGTGGATGCTTACAGCATTGTGAAGGTGGATTCGGGGGAATGAAAGAGAAAAGCTGGATAGTCTTTTCGTTGCCTTCGGATGAGCTTTCTCGAGGGTAACGTTTTTTTTGCGCCAAAATAAAGCCATTTTTTACCGAAAAATGTTATAGTGTCAGTGCATGCATCATCGAACTAGAGTTGAATCAGAAAAGAGGAATATGTGTGAACTTAAGCCAAAACCAAAATCTTACCCAAACGCAGACACAAAAGCAAACGCTTTCCCAAACGATGCTGCAAGGAATCCATATACTTCAGTTAGGAAATCTCGAACTACACGATTATCTGAATCAGAAGGTTTTGGATAATCCGTTTCTGCAGATGAAAGTAAGGGAGTCGAGGGTTTCCAGAAGCGGCAGTCAAGCCAATGATTTGAGTTGGATACCTGACCGTAAACAATCCCTTTATGAATATATTACGGAGCAAGTTATGCTGACTTATCGGGATACCTACCTCCGCACCTTGATTGTTTGGTGGATTAACCAATTGAACGATAAGGGGTATGTCATCAAAAGCATCGAAGAAGCTGCTGCTGAAACGAAGGCCACCCCGATCCAAATGATGGATGCCTTGACACTGCTGCAGCAACTCGATCCGCCTGGCATCGGGGCGCGTAACCTGCAGGAGTGTCTGATGCTGCAGACGGAACGGCGGGAGGATGCACCCGATATCGCTTATATCGTGTTGGAAGAGTCATTTGATGATTTGATCAACAGAAAATGGGGCGCCATTTCTAAAAGATATGCGGTAACATTAGAAAATATCCAATCCGTTTTCGATTTTGTCCAGCATCTGAATCCTTCTCCCGGGTCAGCATTCCAAGCCGATGAGCAAATCTCGATCAGACCGGATATCATTGTCACCATCAAAGATGCACAACTTCAGATAACCGAAGCCCGCTACGGCGTGCCAATCCTTTCCTTCAATAAAGCCTACGCAGAGGAACTGGAGCAAATGAAGGACAAGGAAGTCGTTAAGTATGTCAGGGAAAAAAAGAAAGAGTACGAATCGCTGCAGGAAAATTTGTCGCTCCGCAGTGAAACGATTTTACGCGTCAGCACGGCAATCGTGCACAGACAGGCAGCTTTTTTCTTTGATGAAGCGCATCCGCTTGTTCCGCTGCAATTAACAGACCTCGCCGAGGAATTGAATCTGCACGAATCGACCATCAGTCGCGCAATAAACGATACGTATGTCCAAACAGATTCGGGTCTCTATGAACTGAAATACTTCTTGTCCCGGAAAGCCAAATCGGGAAATGAAGACGCCATCTCCACAACGTCGGTCCAACAGATGATCCAAAAACTGATTGAGGAAGAGGACAAGCACAAACCGCTGTCCGATCAGAAAATAGTCAATCTGTTGGTCCAAGAGAAAATCGATATCTCGAGGCGGACAGTGGCCAAGTACAGGACGGAGCTCAACATCCCAGCCACTTCGAAAAGGAAACGGTTCGATTGAATTGTAGCAAGCAACAGAAAGGAGGGGAATTGTGAAAAGTAAAAGACTACATTTGATTGTTTTGGACTCTGTTGGAATTGGAGTGGCTCCCGATGCGGCAGCTTGCCCGGATGCGAGCGTGAGATGATGGAACTATTGCAAGAACTCTTTCATGTGAAAGAGAAAGGGAGTTCTTTACGGACCGAACTGTTGGCGAGTGCGACTTCCTTTTTCTCTATTGTGTATATTGTGGCCGTCAATGCGCTGATTTTGTCTCAAGCCGGTATGGATTATAATTCGGTTGTGATTGCGACGATACTGACAACGGCCGTCAGTAACATTCTGATGGGCCTGTATGCCAATTCACCCTTGATACTTGCCCCAGGGATGAGCGCGGGAGTCGGCTTCTTCCTGATATTCCTTGGTTTGAAGAACGGCGGTATCATCGTATCCTCAGAGGGTACAATCGTGGCACTGAATAATATTTTTCAACCGGTGCCGTTGACGCTCTTGGCAACGCTGCTGGTCGGGCTGATCCTGTTCGTCAAAAATGTAAAAGGCAATTTTTTATTAACGATTATTTTCGGTGTTCTCATTTCCATTGCGCTAGGGGTAACGGATATCAGCTCCTTTTCCTATTCCTTCATCGATTTGGGTTCCTTGGAGCCGTTTGTCTTCCAACTTGATTTTTCGGGCGTTCTGTCGATGGACTACTGGGTTGCCGTATTTTCTCTTCTGATTTTGGTCGTTTTCCAGAACTTAGGGACACAAGTCAGTTTTTTGACATCCGAACAACCGAAAGTATTGAAACGAACGCTGGAATCGAATGCTTTATCAGTGATGATTGCCGGTTTGTTGGGCTGCAGCTCCATCTGCACAAGTGCGGAAGGCGCAACGAGCATCGCTGTATGAGGAAGAAGCGGATTGACATCCTTTATGGTGGGCGTTTATTTCCTGTTCACCATCGCGTTGATTCCCTTCATTGCCCTTATCCCGCTGGCGGTCATCTCGGCTTTGCTCATCATTGTAGGGTCCTTGTTAGCGGCCAACAATCTGAAGGGCATCAATTTTGATGATTTCACGGAATACTTTCCGGCTATCCTGATGGTGCTGATGATGGTGTTGACGTTTAATATCGCGGATGGTATCGGCTGGGGGTTTATCCTGTATACGTTCATCAAAGTGTTTTCGGGTGATCGACAAGCGGTATCAAAAATGATGTACGGATTGACGGGTATCTTTATTCTGTATTTCGTTTTGAAACTTATTTGAAAAAGGCAAAAAGCTGGTCTCTTTTGGAGATCGGCTTTTTGCTTTTTGATCGAGACGCAGGGGTGCGGGTCTTAGCTTATGCGGAGTGAATCGCTGTGCTCACCGATTCATCACCGATAAAAAACTGTACAGGAGGGTGAGATTGTCGAATAGTGGACGGCTATTCGACTAATTAACCTCAGCGTAAGGTGAAATTGTCGAATAGGTGAAATCATTCGACAATTTGATCACAGCATGGAACGGAATTGTCGGATGTTGCAGTGACATTCGACAATTCTCCCCCAACGTAAGACGAAATCCGCGAATGTTGGAGGTCTATTCGGGAAAACGGCCTCGCCACAGTATGTTACTTTGTCTTCCGAGATATTTTTTTCTTATGCATCCTCCGTTCCAGTTCCCCATTCACATCCGCGATGATCCCTTTGGCGTTGCTGTTGAGGAGGCTGAGACTTCCGGTGATGACTTCATAACGGCTGTCTTCGTAAGGGGCATCGTTTTTGGCGGCCGTGCAGATCGGATAGGTCGTTCCTTCTGCGGGCTCGAGAATTTTTTCGAGGATAATCTTATGTTGCCAATCATCGCCGAAGTCATAGGTGTAACGGGCTTGGTCCTTCTCCACCAGGAAATGATCATGCAGACGCTCCTCTGTTTCGGAGAGGTAGGTCTGTTCATCATCAAAAAAGAGACTGTCGAAGGGGGATGAGGCTTCTTCATCAGATTCGATGACGACGTTTTTCTGGCGGATGCCGTTCGATTTCTGGATCCTGAATTCGTGCAGATGGTCATCCTGCCAATCGAACAGGATCTGGATGATTTTGTGCAACTCCAAGAAAGTGCTGGAGCTGTTGACCTGCACCTTCCTCCAGACAGGCACGCCGACGTTTTCGAGCGTGATCTTGAAGGAATAGATTTGTGGCTGCTTAGGTGAGGCTGGCTTTTTCGATTTTCGGGAGGATGGATTCAATAGCTGTGTTAATTCATCCAACTGTCCTTTTAAAATGTCATAACTTTCTCCACGTTCGGGAGACCGTTCAATGAGTTGGTTGAGCTCTGCCAAGATAGCCTCTGCGGGAGTTAATGTTTTGCTGAAAGTGACTGTGTATTCATTTGGAATATCCTGAACGGAAATGTACGTTGCCGCGTCACCGGGTTTCTTGAAGTAGTCCTTGACGGCTGTGTCATTCTCATAGAATCTTTCATCGAAAAGCGAGGTATTCTCAGAGTCTTCGTTGTAAATAAAGGGATCTTCAGCCACTTGGTCAGAGGCAGGTTGCGGCTGAATCGTGACGCCGGACTGTTTTTTTCCGTTGGAGCGCATGATCTGGAAAGAATGATTTTTGGGAGCCTCTTCCTGGAGGACTTCCAAAATATCTTGATACAGTTGCTCGAATGTGGAACTTTCCTCAATCCGGATTGTGTGTGAAATCGGTTCGGTCAGCAGATTTTTTTCTATCGTCATTTCGTAAATCACGTAAGAGCCTCCTTGGCAAAAATAATTGCCGCAATTTGGGTGTTAGTATCCCTATCATAACCAGTAATGGGGTTGGGAAGCAACCTGATATTTTGCGGATGAGCATACCAGAAAATAGTTATATCAGTATAAAAAGTTGCCGTTTAAGCGGCCGTATCAAGGGGCATGAAAGTCAATTTTGTGAAATATTGATGACGAATTCACAAAATTGTTTCAGTGTGTGTCTAGGTGTATGATAGGTATATCGAAAGGTTGCAATCGTTTCGTATACCCATTTGTTTTTTGAGCACTGTCCCTTCGGATTTGTCATTCAGAGGAATGGAGTGTTGAAAATGACCAGAAATAAAGATCAGAGAATGGCCCAAAGCAAGTTCATCTGCCAAGAATGCGGAGCGCAGATGGTGCTTTACCGCAAAAGAGCAGAGCAGCGTAAATTGGGGCACGTCAAACATATGTATTGCCCGAGTTGCAAGGAAACAAAGGCCTTCACGGAAATCAAGGATTGGGACTGGAATGTTGTTTTTTGGGAAGATTATCAAAATGCGCTATTGACCGAAGCGGAAACGGACGAACTCTGGGATTCACTCTGGACGCGCAGTTCCGAATCATTGTTACATGGTTGAAAGGGAGGCGGACAATAATGGATGAAGACAATATTTTTGAGAGTCATGAATTTGAGGCAAAAGCTGATTTTGAAATGGACTGGGAAGACTTGTTGGAAGAACTGAGCGATTATGAAATACCTGAAGAGAGATTGAGTGAATTGGCTGCTCAGGATGGTGGCTTTCCGTTCCTGGAACTGCATTTCCAAGAACTGCGCTATCTGAATTTGATGGATGAACAGCTCTATGTCGGAGAAAACGAATCTGCAGAATTCTACACAAGCATGGCGAACACATACGGCACCAGGGTAATCGATGGGATCGAATATGCCCTCATGGATGACTTCGCCTATCATTATTTTCATGAAATGATGACGGTTGAAGCGGTGGACCGCCAAGGCAGGCAGTTCGTCATGGTCTACGGCATGCCCGATAACTGGGAGGAAATTGAGAAACAGGTAGAGGAAAAGGTCTGGGATCCCAGTGAGGAGGATGAAGTGGCGGCAGCTGATGGAACCGAGACGTGGGAACACCCGGATATGGTCATCAGCATGATCGATTTCCGCAACGAAATCATCAATCGGGCAGCGCTTGAGTTGCGAAAAAATGGCTTCCCATTGGACCTGAATTTCCAGTCCAAACGGATGTTCATGGACGATGTGCTCATATCGAGGGCGATCACACTTCAGATGCCGGGCATAATCGCGGCTTTTGAAAAGATCTCCGCAAACTTCAGTGATGTCGACCACATTGGGTTTTCGATGGATGAGAAAAGGATCCGCATTTTTTACGCCGACACGGACGAAACAATCGACCATATGCTTTCGGCTTGCGGAAAGATAGCGCACGGATCGGCAAAAAAGACCGGAATCGGTGAGGTTTTTTATGATACTTTCTTGCATCGGGTCGAACGCGCATTGTTCGAACTGATCTTCCTTGTCAACAAACCGACAGATGAGTTGGCTTTCGTGAGTGGGGTCGCGAGGCAACGATTGGATGCTATCCGGGCAGATGAACTGGAGTTGGGGGAACTGACCTTGGACCAGGTCAACCGGTTGATGCTCAGCTTTCCGGAACTGTTGAATTTGGAATGGCTGTTCGTTTAAGAAAGTGAGGTTGTTAACGCTCCATCAATCCCCTTAGAGCTTCGTCGTATTCAGCCATGGATTCAATCACACATGCTAAAAATGTTTCCGAATCATTCGTTTTCTGATTTTGTTGTCGGGAAAGAAGGGTGCTTCGCGCATCTGATGAGAGTCGAATGATCCTGGCGGATGCTCTTTTGGCTGAGAACCGATTTATCTTTTTCATACTGTTCACGCCTTTCGAAGAAATGGATTTTAGTTATTCTTAGCTTATCAGAAGAACCTCACGATTGTATCAATATTTTTCGTTTTCACCAGAAAAACGCTTGTAAATCTGCCGTTATAATGGTACATTCTCATTATAATCTAATGTTCAGAAGAGAGAAGGGAATCAGCATGAATTATGTATTTATTTCACCCCATTTTCCCAGTAATTTCAAGAATTTCGCGGTCGGTCTGAAGAAGGCGGGCGTGCATGTTTTCGGGATCGCCAGCGAACCTTACGAGTTGTTGGATACGGACTTGCGCGAGAGTCTGACCGAGTATTTCCGCGTCAATGATATGGAAAATTATGACGAAATGCTGCGCGCGGTGGCTTACTTGACTTACAAGCACGGCAAAATGGACCGTATCGAATCGCACAATGAATACTGGTTGGCACAGGATGCGCGTCTGCGCACTGATTTCAACGTGTTCGGCTTCAAAAATGAGGATATGGCCTTCGTAAAACTGAAGTCAGCCATGAAAGAAAAATTCAGCGAAGTCGGCATTCGGGTAGCGCGCGGGCGCGTCATCGGTGACTATCACGATGCCCTCGGGTTATGCCACGAATACGGGTTCCCGGTCTGCATCAAGCCGGATTCCGGTGTCGGTGCGGCGGATACACACAAAATCCGATCCGAAGAGGAACTCGGGCACTTTTTCCACGTGAAGAACCCTTATGAATCCTACATTCTCGAGGAATTCATCGACGGAAAGATCGTCACGTATGATGGCTTGACCGATGCAAACGGGAATATCCTTTTCGATGCTACTCTGGTGTACGAAAAAGCCGTGTTGGAAATCGTCGAAAAAAATGCGGATATGTTCTACTATGTCGACCGCAATATGCCGGATGATTTGCGTGAAATCGGCACCAAGCTCTTGCAGGCTTTCAATGTCCGCGAGCGTTTCTTCCATTTTGAGTTTTTCCGGTTACCTGACGGCAGCCTGGTTGCCTTGGAAGCCAACCTGCGTCCGCCTGGCGGGCATACGATGGACATGTGGAACTGGGCGAATGACGCCGATCTCTATGCCGCTTATGGCGAACTGGTCGCGACCGGAAATTTCACGGCGCAGATGCATTTTCCTTATTACTGCTGCTACGTCAGCCGCAAGGGCGTCCATCCTTACCGCTTCACACATGAGGAAGTGATGGCCCGTTACGGTGGCAACGTGGTCCTGTTTGAAGAAATGCCGGGGATTTTTGCGGCTATTATGGGGGATTTCGGCTACGTAATCCGTGCGGCAGAATATCAAGAACTGATGGACATCATCCACATGATTTCCGTAACCGAATAGACTGGGGGAAAAAAGATGCACGTAGAATATTCATCACAATGGAGCGGCCATTTGAACCGCGAAATGCGTTTCAATCGCTATGGACATGCCGGGAAACCGATCATCGTCTTCCCATCGTCTGGCGGCAGTTACAACGAATATGCGGACTTCGGCATGATCGAAGCCTGCCAGTGGTTCATCGACCAAGGCTTGGTGCAGTTTTATACGCCGGACAGCGTCGACAACGAATCCTGGCTGTGCGAATGGAAAAGTCCGTACGACCGCGCCCACATGCACGAACGCTATGACCGCTACATCATCGAGGAACTGGTGCCGCACATCAAGTATCAGACCGGTTATCAGGGACCGATGATTGCGACCGGCTGCAGCATGGGCGGCTACCACAGCCTGAACTTTTACCTGCGCCATCCGGATGCTTTTGATACCGTCATTGCACTGAGCGGTTTGTATGACGTGCGTTATTTCTTTGGGGATTACCACGACCGCAACGTCTATGAAAATTCTCCGATCGACTACCTGTGGAATCTGAACGACGGCTGGTTCCTGGACAAATATCGTTCCGGCAACATCATTGTCGCCACCGGCCAAGGTAACTGGGAAGAAGTCAGCATCAAAGACACGCGCAAAATAGAAGAAGCGCTGCGCTTCAAGAGCATCCCCGCCTGGATCGATTTCTGGGGTGAAAACGTCCACCACGACTGGGAATGGTGGCGCGTCCAGATGCCGTATTTCCTGGGCAAACTGAACGAGCAAGGCAAATTGAATTGATGAAAAATCTGTCCTTCCGGCATTTTACCGGGAGGACTTTTTGTTGCGTGACGATGGATGTTGTGGGGGGCGGGCCGTCCGTCTTTTTTGAGCGTAAACATGAATAACTAGCCGTTATCCATCTTTTTCGTGAGGCGGCGGCTCGAAAAGATGGATTCATAAATATTATTCATCTTTTATGCAGGTCAAACATTCGAAAAGATGAATACTTTCGCGGTATTCATCTTTTTGGGCCCTTTTCGCATTCGAAAACATGGATACTTGGCCGTTATCCATGTTTTCCCCAAGCATGCATACTCAACCGGCCACTCGGCTGTTCGTTTTTCCCTGTCAATCCTGTTCGGAATCGTGTGCTTTTCAGGCCGTGGCTGCGGTGGTAGACTTTGTCTATCAAATAAAAGCCATACAGAAAAAAGCAAAGAAGAGGAAAGTACTGGTTGGATTGTCCTTCAGAGAGCTCTTGGTCGGTGGAAAGGAGCGGACGGCAGCACAGGAAAAATGGCCTCGGAGTTGATGCGTTGACAGGGATTTTCCTGCAGACGTATCCGGACGCCCCCGTTAGTCAGGCAACGGTATCGAGCGCAGCAAAAGGCTCTGTACCGGTTGAGGCGGCAAGCGCAAGCTTTTCGCGAAAAAAGGTGGAACCACGATCTAACAGTCGTCCTTTCTGGAACAATCCAGGAAGGGCGGCTTTTTATTTTACATTTTAGGAGGAAAACATATGACAGAGACGAATAGAAAACAATTGATTTTTGACACTTTCGACAACAAGGAAACAGAGCGTGTGCCGGTTGGCTTTTGGTTTCACTTTGTTTTCGATGATGCTCAATTCCGTGGTTTGGAGGACAGATCGATTTTGGATCGAGTGATCGCGGGGCACAAGGAATTCTATGACGCCTTCAAACCCGATTTCGTAAAGATCATGAGCGATGGCTTTTTCGGGCATCCGAGTCTGTTGGAAAAAAGGATTGAAATAGCGGATGACCTCTACAACGTCCAAGCAGTTGGGCCGAATCACCCTTGGATCACGGAGCAGGTCAAGACGGTGAAACGGATCAAGGAATCCTTCAACGGCGAAGTCGCAACTTTCTATAATATCTTTTCGCCGGCGAACTATATCCGGATTGCCTTCGAAGCGTGGGACAAGGATCCCGAAAAATTTACCCGCTTCTTCGAAACCGAACCGGAAGCCCTTGCTTATGCGGCGAATGAAATCGCCAAGGATATCGCAGTTTTGACCCAGAGAGTCATTGAAGAGGCTGGCACGGACGGCATCTATCTGAGCGTGCAGAACGTCCAAAGCAGCACTGCCACCAAAGAAGCCTATCAAAATTATATCGCGCCGAGTGAGTTAACGGTATTGGCGGAGGCGAACAAAGTCAGCGACTACAATATCCTACATATCTGCGGCTATGAGCATCATCAAAACGACTTGTTGTACTACCGAGATTATGAAGCCAAAGCCTACAACTGGGCGGTACACACCGAAAAAATCAGCCTGAAGGAAGGCAAAGATTTCTTCGGCAACAAAGCGGTGATCGGCGGCTTCGACAATAACACCGGCACATTGTTGGACTCGGGGAACAAGGCGGACATCGCCCAATTCACGGTCGACATCATCCACGAAATTGGCGATACAGGGGTCATCATCGGAGCGGATTGCACTGTCGATCCGCAGATTGAACTGGATCGTTTGGAATTGGTAAGGCAAACAGCGGCAGGCGTCTCAGGCAAAAACAACAAACAAACGAGGTCGCTGCAAAAATAAAACAGGACGGCAGGAGCGGTGTTCGCCAAAGTCGGTCAACCCTGATAGACAATCGGTATTATTTTTAAAATAAGCACCGTGTTAGAATCGGACACATACTTAAAAACGATAGCCATTCCGGTAAGCCGGAGTTCAGAAAGGAGGGGTCCCATGGTCGGGATCGTCATCATCGGTTGCGGGGATGTTTCGAAACAGCGGCACGCCCCTCTAAGCGATAAAAACGAAAAAGTCGATCTGGTTGGATTCTATAACCGTACGATCGCAAAAGCAGAAGCTTTCCAAAAGAAGTACGGCGGAAAAGTCTATCGGACTCTTGAGGAAATCTGGGAAGACGGAACGGTCGATGCCGTTATCGTCGCAACGAACGAACAATCGCACAGCCCCATCACCATCGCTGCACTGGAAGCCGGTAAGCATGTGCTGTGTGAAAAGCCGATGGCGGATTCGGTGGCCGAGGCCGAACGCATGCAGCAGACAGCCGAAAAAACGGGGAAAAAGCTGATGATCATCCATAACCAACGACTTTATCCCGCACATCAGCTGCTGAAAAAGTTGCTGACGGAAGGGACACTCGGAAAGATTCATGCTTACCGGACGACATTGGCCAACCAAGGTCAGGAAAATGACGGTTGGGGTACGGCGGTCCCCGATTTCTACGATCGGATCGGCCATACGAACGGCGCTCTGGCGCAGGTGGGCGTCCACCGTATCGATTTGTTGAACTACTTATTCAGCGAAGATCCCGTCACTGCAGTGTTGGCCCAGACCGCGACACAAGGCAAGCAGTTGGCGGACGGAAGCCCGGTTCCTTATGAGGATTATGCAGTGTTGCAACTCCAACATCGCTCGGGCATCCAAGGAACCTTGCTGACCCACTGGTTTGATTATTCGAACGAAAGGCAGACCGTCATCTACGGCGAAAAGGCCACGGCCGTAACTTATGCGGACGGGCATCCGGTGGCACTTTACCGGAAGAACGGGGAAAAGACCTACCTGGATGATCCCTCGCAGGACGGTTTCTATACAGAACCATTGACACCGATCGTCGACAAGTTTGTCGAAAGCATCGAACAGGATACAGTTCCCTTCGTGACAGCGGAACAGGGGATAACGGCATTGCGTATTCTGGCCGCCGCTTACCGCTCGCAAGCAATACAGACATGGATACCCATCGAACAGGAGGATGCATAACATGACAGAAACATTTAATGGAAGAAAAAGAATAGAAGCGGCACTCAAGAAGCAACCTTTGGACAGACCGGCCATTTCCGGGTGGCGTCACATGCCGTTGGTGGATCGGGATGTTGAGGCGTTCGCCGAAGCGACGATCGCCTTCACGGATGAGAATGATTGGGACCTGATCAAGCTGATGTCGCAAGGCCAATTCTTCGCTGAAGCCTACGGAACGCCAATCACCTTCTCGACGGATGCGAAAGAATGGGCAGGCAAAATACTGGACTATCCGATCCGGAGCGCGGAAGATTTGACCCGTTTGGTGCCTCTCAAGGCGGACAATCCGGTGATCCAGCGCGAAGCCGCTTTTGCCAAGAAAATCGTGGAGCACTACAAAGGCGAAAAAGTGGTCGTCGGTACCGTCTTCTCGCCTTTGTCATGGGTGAAGCAATTTGCGCCGGGTAACGATTCGATCGCGCATATCGTCGACGGACCGGAAGAAAGCCCGATTGCAGAATTTCTGGAGCATCACCGTGAGGAATTGAAGGCGGCGCTCGATGTGCTGCATGCCTCCAACAAGGTGTTCGTGGACGAATTGATCGCTGCCGGCGTGGACGGCTTCTTCATCGCCGAACAGTACAGCCAGCGCGGCGACATATCCGAAGCCGATTATGCCGCTTTCGCCAAACCTTATACGGATGACCTGTTGGCTTATATCAAGGACCGCACCTGGTTCAATATCCTGCATGCGCATGGACATGTCGATTTGGCTGTGGAGCGTTTTATCGATTACGATGTCCAAGCCATCAACTGGGAAGACGGCAGCGATCACGCGGAGGATCCAACCCGGTTAAGTTTCCGCAAACTACGTGCCCTGACGGATAAACTGCTGGTTGGCGGTATCTCGCCAAAAACCGATCTGACGTTCTCAAATCAGGCGCAGGAAATCGAGGACTTGCTGGTCGATCGCTTGGCGGATGTCCTGACTGAAACCGGCGACACGGGCATCGTATTTGCGCCGGGCTGCGCGATTTCATTGGAAGCCAACCCGGATTTTTACCAACGCATCCATGCGGCTGCCCAAAAAGTGCAGGCTACCATCCTAAAAACAGCGAACCATTAAACGAATCGGAAACATACGGTAGTGCCAAAAATTCTATGGAAACTGCCCAAAATAACGAGGTGATGTGAAAAACCAAGCCCTGCTACTCAAAGTTAGGTGAAACAAACGCTCTTGACAACCGAGCCAATGGTTTCTTCCTTTGCCGTCAAGGGCGACGGTATACAAAAGGAGCAGCACAAAGTAGCCCTTGGCTTAGAAAATTTTAAACCATTGGTTTTTCGGATTGTAAAGAGTACGCTCCGCCGTTTGTTTAGTTTATTGGTTCTCTCTTTTTTAGAGGGCTCCGGTGCCAAAAGTTAAGGGGTTTGGTCCATCAGCCAATCTTGAGATAAAGAGATTAATTTTGTCCATTTAGCTGGCATGTTGGGAAGTTTGTCCAGCGCAGGGATAAGCACAGGCACCTTCTTTTCCAG
>NZ_FOQC01000057.1 GCF_900113645.1 Trichococcus flocculiformis | reverse complement strand
AATCGCAAATTCTGGTGCACAGGATATTATGTCGATACAGTCGGGAGAAACAAGAAGGCAATTCAAGAATATATACGCAACCAAATTCAAGATGATATAGTCGCAGAACAATTAAGCCTATTAGAGTACACGGATCCATTTACGGGCGAAGAAGTTCGTAAGAGTAAAAGGAAAAAATAAGAGCCAGACCTTTAGGTCTAGCCCGTGGTAGTAGTACAATTGGCGAACCATTCAGAGCCCCTTTAGGGGTTGGTTAGTAACAAAGGCTTTCAGCCGTAGAGCAAACCACCCGTTCACACGGGTGGTTTTGATTTCGGTCTGCTCCGAGTTGATTTAGCCCGCCAAATCATTTTTGGCGGGGAATTCTGAGCCGCACACGACGTAGTTTCCGCGCAAAACAGACTTTGGTGGGGAAACTCCGCCCGGTCCGAGATCCGAAGATCCGGTATCCGCACATCCGCCACCAATCTTCGGAAACTGCTTGCTTGTTTCCGGTTTACACATTAAGATGGAACCACAACAACCGTAAAGGAGCGGATAGAATGGACTTCGTTTTTGAAATCTTTAAACATAAAATCCAGAACAACGAAAAACTGACGCCGAAGATGCAGGCCATTTTGAGCGCCAGTCTGGAGTTGTTCGCGGAAAAAGGCTATTCGAACACATCGACAAAGGACATCGCCCGCTTGGCGGATGTGGCGGAAGGCACCATCTTCAAGCATTTCGGTTCGAAGGAGAATCTGCTGTATGCCAGCATTTTGCCGATCCTCAGCAAGTCGCTCGAAGTGTTGATTCCAGCGGAGCTACAGAAAAACAAAGAGAATATGGCTGACTTATCCTTCCATCATTTTCTCCACCATGTCCTGCCTGACAGGATCGATTTCGCCGGCAACAACATGAAGATCTGGAAAATCTTTCTGACGGAATATCTGTACCAGGAAAGCATGCGCGACAATCTGCTGACGCTGATTCCGGGAGCTCTGTTCCAGGAAATAAACCAACTTCTGGATCTGTTCAAACAAAAGCAAGAGATCGTCGACTGGCCGAATGAAGAAATCATCCGCCTGATCATCAGCACGGTTGCCGGCTTTGTTGTCGCGAAATCGATGGGGCTCTCCAGCAACGCCGATGCGAATGTCGAAACCGATCACCTGATTCTTTTTCTCGAAAAAGGCCTCCAGCCATAATCAGTCCTTGACAGTCTGCTCTGTTGAGGACTATACTGTACCCACAATATAAAAAGTGAGTGATTAATCACTTTTTTAAGAGGAGGAACAGTTAAATGGCATTTTTGGAAGTAAACAACTTAAACAAATATTATCCCATCACCGACAGCGAACGTTTCCACGCATTGAAGGACGTCCAGTTGTCTTTCGAAAAAGGTGAATTGGTTTCGATCATCGGTGAATCCGGCAGCGGCAAGTCGACGCTGATGAACCTGTTGGGCGGCTTGGATTCGCAATTCGACGGTGAAATACTGGTGGACGGCGAGAATATCGGCCAATTCAAGGAAAAGGAAATGGTCGCTTTCCACAAAGAGAAAATCGGCTTCATTTTCCAAAGTTTCAATCTCGTCCCTCACCTTTCCATTTTGGACAACGTCACCTTGGCGATGACGCTTTCGAACATCGACAGCAAAACCCGAAAAGCCCGCGCCAAAGAAGTGTTGGAGCAATTGGGTCTGAAGGACCATTACCAAAAGAAACCGAACCAATTGTCCGGTGGGCAAAAGCAACGGGTGGCGATCGCGCGAGCACTGGTCAACGATCCGGACATCATCATTGCCGACGAACCTACCGGGGCGCTCGATTCCCAGACATCCGATCAGGTGCTGGACATCATTCAGGACATCGCGAAAACCGGCAAGCTGGTCATCATGGTCACCCACTCGGAGCGCGTCGCTTCCCGTTCCACCCGCATCGTGACGATCGATGACGGCAAAATCATCAATGACGAAAAACGCCCCCCGCTGCAGTTCCACGACAATGCCTTCCAAATAAAGGAAAAGCAGGAAAACAAAAACCTGAGTTTCTTCGCGGCCATCCGCATGGCCTTGCTGAACATGAAAGAAAAATTGAGCCGCAACATCCTGATCTCGTTGGGCGGAAGCATCGGCATCATGAGCATCATCCTGATGCTGGCGCTCGGCAAAGGCGTCAACGATTACCTGACCGACACGATGAACGAAAACGTCAATCCGATCATCAGTGAAGCGCGGATGACCGAGGAGACACAGTCCGATACCGCTGCAGCTGCGAGCGTAGAAACTGTCCCAGCAACAGCCCCGGCGCAGCCAAGCGGCATGGGTGGTGGAGGTGGCGGTATCGGCGGCACGCTGCTCGCCGATAATCCGGCCGCCCAGATGTCGAAGAACATCCCGTTTGAAGAGGCGAACATTGCCGAGCTGGAAGCCATTCCGCATGTCGAAAAGTTGGAATTATCCTACGCTTCCTTCTCGATGGGCAGCGATACGGTCGTTTATGAAGGCGAAAATTATGCTTTCATGAATTTCGGCACGACTTCGGAAAACATGACCGACTCCAACATCTTGTACGGCGAATTTCCGGATCAGGGTGAAGTCCTGATCACCGAGGAAATGGCAGATGGGATGGCCGGAAACGCTGAAGACATGATCGGCGAAGATGTCGAGGTCAAACTGTCCGTCAACGGCCATGCTTTGACTGGCACCTACACGGTCAGCGGCATCTACACAGCCGGAAACGCGATCGGCCCTGCCGGCTCTTTCGACTCGGTCTTCATGACGATGGACACTTTTGCGGACATGAACGCTGCAAACGGCTTGACCGTGGAACCGAATGTCGTGTATCTTTACGCGGATGAAGCAGGCAATTCCCAGGACATCAAAGATGCGATCAACGGACTGGGTTATGCCGGCTCCTCAACCGACACGCTGGCAAAAACCTTCACGAAAATGCTGGATATCTTCACGTATATCCTAGCCGGTGTGGCCGGCATTTCCTTGTTCGTATCGGCCATCATGATCCTGACCGTCCTGTACATCAGCGTTGTTGAGCGGACACAGGAAATCGGCGTCATCAAAGCGATCGGCGGGCGCAACAAAGATATCCGCCGCATCTTCGTCTCTGAATCCTTCCTGATCGGCCTGTTCAGCGGCCTGCTCGGTGTCGCCATCGCCGCCCTGCTTTCCACAGTCGGGAACGTAATCGTCGAGCGCATCTTCGGGACAACCATCCTGCACATGACTCCGATCTACGCATTGTTGGGCATCCTGGCCAGCGTCATCATCAGCGTCATTGCCGGTGTCTTCCCTGCCAACAAAGCCGCCAAGCTCGATCCGATCGAAGCTTTGCGTCATGACTAAGTTTTTAAATAGCTAAAACCAGCCATCCAACCTCGTTTTGAGGTTGGATGGCTGGTTTTTTTGGGTAAAGGCAAAAAGATTTAGAATGTTTCGAACCTCGGGGCGGGGAACTTTGAACTGCGCGCAAGCGGACGCTTTCGCTTTTTTCTTTTGGAATGCGAACCCAAGAATTGGATTCCATAATCATTTTTGGTTTCCAAACCTTTATCCAAAGACTCTGAAATTATCACATCAACGAAAAAAGGTATGTACTGCGTATATTCCTTTTGACATTTCATTTTAAAGTCTATTCAACAAGAGATAGCATCCCATTTGACACACACGTACTAAGCACGTATAGTGCTATTAAAGAGGAGTTCAATAAATTGAGAACCCGTGACTTAATTAAACTTTTCGAACAAAATGGATGGTGGTTTCTGAACCATGGGGGC
This sequence comes from Trichococcus flocculiformis, assembly GCF_900113645.1. Taxonomy (GTDB): domain Bacteria; phylum Bacillota; class Bacilli; order Lactobacillales; family Aerococcaceae; genus Trichococcus; species Trichococcus flocculiformis. The sequence continues at coordinate 11,762 of NZ_FOQC01000057.1, read as the reverse complement.
AATCATGATATTTACATCAACGGAAATTTAAAAGAACAGATTGTTCGACACAAGGAAACAAATGAACACTTGGCAAAAGCTCTTATCAGAAAGTACGACCTTAAATGAAACCTACATTTTACATTTATTATGAATCAACAGGGGGACTCATTATGATTGAAGACAAAGTATACATCTATCCGATCTACATCACCGTCGACTTGGCCGAGGAATATCCTTATTTTGTCGAGATACCGGATGTGAATGGCTACACACAAGGGAAAGATTTGGCGGAGGCCATCACGATGGCGAGGGATTATATCGGTTTTGCCGTCATCGATAAAATGGAGCAAAACGAGCCTCTCCCCTTGCCAGATCAAATCACCTATCAACAAAAAAGTTCTCAAATCAAAACGCTTGTGGATATCAATTTCAAAAAATATAAAGCACAGCGCGACAACAAAGTGGTCAAAAAAACGCTGACGATCCCAAATTATCTGAATGAACTTGGCATCGAAAAAGGCATCAACTTTTCGTTGACACTAACGGAAGCATTGAAGGAAAAGTTAGGCGTCTGATCTAGCGGTATTATTAGAAAATTAATAGTATAATCATTAGAAAGCACGTTACTTTTCCACTTGAAATGGGGTTTTATTTATGGACTATCCAGAAGGCAAATTACCGCCCAGTTATGATGTGGCCGAGAACGAGTTACCGTATCAGATTAAATTGGCTCTGTGGCAGACTGCTTTCGGCTTGCAAAAAGTGGATGGCCTCAGCCCATCCGAGTACATGGTCGAGCTGGCCTATGAACATATAGAAGGAAAAAAAGGATATGACACCATTTATCGCGAAATTTCGGATTATCACCGGGAAGCACATGTGGATGCAAACACGGTCGAGGCGGATATCGTTTCGCTCCGGATTGCAGAATTGTTGGCCGAAGATCACTTCCTGCTCTCCCCCTCCACGCTGTTGGGCATCCACAGGCATTTATTCACGGGGGTTTTCTCGGAAGAAATTCCTGTGGGAAAGTTCCGGACGGTGAACATCACCAAGAAAGAGCCTGTGCTCGATGGGGAGACTGTCCAATACAGTTCGCATTTCATGATCCAAGATACCTTGGCGTACGATTTTGAAAGAGAACAGAATTTCTCGTACAGTGGCCTGACCAACGAGCAAAAAGTGCTGCATGCGATGGCATTTTTGGCGGACATTTGGCAAGTCCATCCTTTCAGGGAAGGAAATACCCGCACAGTCGCCGTTTTCGGAATCCAATATCTGAGAAAATTAGGGTTTCACATCGACAATTCACTCTTCAGCGAGCATGCCGCCTACTTTAGAAACGCCCTCGTGCTCTACCATTATCATGGCGAGAAACAGGATAAACAGTTCTTGAAAATGTTTTTCGAAAATCTGCTGTTGGGCAAAAAGAACGTGCTGTCAGATGAAGAAATGTACACGAAAAAATAGGACAAAATGTTCAAAAGAACTAAAAAAACAAAGACGAACAGCACGCGGATGCTGTTGGCCTTCGCTTTTTTTCGTGAAGTAAACGAATTCCCTGTGGTTATCCGGTTTCCGAGTCTCACCATTGCGCTTTGAACATTTGGATCGAATGTTCGAAGGTTGTCCGATAACGTCTATGAATCAGACAACCGCTGCACGTTCGGTTCGATGGTTGTCCGATAACACCGATGAATCGGACAGCCTCTGCGCGTTCGGTTCAAAGGTTGTCCGATAACGTCGATTAATCGGACAACCGTTGCACGTTCGGTTCGTAGCTTATCCGATAACGCCGAAGAATCGGACAACCCAGGCTACTTTTACCAAAAAAGCAAGAGCTGCTACCTCATTCCGAGGCAGCAGCTCCTGCTAGTGTTCAATATTCTGTTTATTTGGCTACGCCGGCAGTCCATTCTGCGACTAGATCCGGATTAGCTTCCACGAAGGCTTCGGCAGCGTCTTCAGCTGATTCGCCTTCATAGATTTGGAGCATCAAAGCTTCGACATCTTCGATAGTCCAGTGGAATTGATCCAATACTTGGTAAGCTTCAGGCATGTCTGTTTCGAGTCCTTCACGAACCATCGTGTGGACCGTCTCTTCGCCGCCGAAAGTTCCGTTGGGATCATCCAGGTATTTCAGGTCATAAGCCGAGAATTTCCAGTGCGGGTTCCAAGCTGTGATGATGATCTCTTCTTCATTTTCGATTGCTTGTCCGAGTGTGACGGTCATCGCGCCGGATGAGGACGTTTCGATTGACCAATCGCTCAAGTTCGGATACCCAGTCAACGCGTTTTCAGCGGCTGCTACGATACCTGCACCAGGCTCGATGCCGGTGATGGATTTGCCGGCTTGGTCGGTCAGATCTGCGATCGAGTCGACATCCATATAGGCAGGAACGGCCAAACCGATTTTCGCGCCTTCAAGGTTTCCGCCCAGGTCGACCATCTTGTCACCGTATTCTTCCATTTGCGCACCGTGCGTTCCTGGCAGCCAAGCGCTCAGCATGGCATCCGCTTCGCCAGTGGAGACGGCTTCCCACATGATGGCGTTGTCCAATGGGGTCAAGGTCACATCGTAACCGAGGTCTTCCAATACTTGGGCAACAACATGGTTTGTGGCCACTGCGTCATCCCATTCGACGTAGGCCAGTTCGATTTCCTGGCCTTTGCCGACTGTATCTTCCATGGATTCTGTATCTTCTGTTGCACCGCAGCCAGCGGCGATCAGCGAGACACCTAAGCCCAATCCGGCAGTAAGTCCAAGGCGTTTCCAGTTACGTTTTGTTGTTTTAGTCATATGTATGTTTCTCTCCTTTTTGTTTGGCAATCAGGAATCGTTGCGTCATTAAACAGTGTTATGAGGCGCTCTTTTTGCTGAATTTCTGGGTCAGACGGTCGATGATGATGGCAAGTACAACCAAAGCCAATCCGGATACGAAGCCGGAACCGATTTTGGCGCGTTGCAAGGCGGAAAGGACATTACGGCCCAAGCCAGGGGCACCGATCATCGAAGCGATCACGACCATCGACAAGGACAGCATAACGGTTTGGTTGATGCCGGCCATGATCGTGGCTTTCGCCAATGGTAATTCGACTTTGAACAACCTTTGCGCACCGGTGCTACCGAATGATTCGGCTGCTTCAACCAGTTCGGTGGAAACTTGTCTGATCCCCAGATTCGTGAAGCGGACGGTCGGCGGGATCGCGAAAATAAGTGACGCGAGTACCCCGGGAACCATCCCGATTCCAAAGAAGGCTACTGCCGGAATCAGATAAACGAAGGCCGGCATCGTCTGCATGAAATCCAGGACCGGATTGATGATGTTGTTCGCGATTTTGCTTTTCGCCATCAGGATACCGAAAGGCACGCCGATCAGAACGGACAGCAAACTCGAGAACAAGACCAGCGTCAAGGTGAACATCAAGTCTTCCCATAGCCCTTGATTGTGGATAAACCAGAGACCGACGACAGAAAAAATGGCCAGGCCGAATTTTTTGCCTGAAGCAAAGAATGCCAGCAGCGCCACTAATGCAATCAGGATGACTGCCGGAATGGCCGTCAGCGTTGATGTCATCAGATCAATCAACGTCTGCGAAGACGCTTTGATCGGATCGAAAAGGAAACTGAACGTGTCAGCGGTCTTGTCCGTGACATATTCCGCAAAATCGGCAACCGGCAATTCAGGAATGAAATTTAACAGATTATCCATTTACGGACACCTCACTTTCTCCTGCCAAAGCGGCTATGACGGCGCCTCTGACAAGAACACCCACCAATCTGTCGTTTTCGATGACAGCAACCGGCGAGCTTGAATCATGGATGATCGGGAAAATATCGCTCAAGGTAGTATCTTTGGAGACTGTCGGGATATCTTCTCTGAGGATGCCATCCACTTTCGTAGCATTGGCTTTCAACGCTTTCGTAGCGTCCTCGGCAGTGATGTACCCTTTCAGTCTGCGGTGATTGTCCACCACCAGGATCGTCGAAATCCCTTCTTGGCGCAATAATTCCAACGCGAAGAGCGGCCCGTGTTTTTCGATATTCATGACGATCGGACGCTTCATGATGTGTTCGGCAGTCAGCACTTTCGAACGGTCGACGTCCTCCACGAATTTTTCGACATAGCGCGTTGCCGGATTGGTCAAAATTTCCTCAGGCGTACCGATTTGGACCAATTCCCCGTCCTTCAGCAGCGCGATTCGGTCCCCGATACGCAAAGCTTCGTTCAGATCATGGGTGATGAATATGATGGTCTTGCTGACATTTGCCTGCAGATCCAGCAGTTCATCCTGCATCTCACGACGGATCAATGGATCCAAAGCCGAGAAGGCCTCGTCCATCAATAGAATTTCCGGGTCATTCGCCAAGGCACGGGCCAACCCGACCCGTTGCTGCATCCCACCTGATAATTGGTGCGGATACTGATCGCTGTAATCGCCCAGGCCTGAATTTTCCAAAGCCTGTTGCGCTCTTTCCTTGCGCTCGGCTTTTGCTACGCCCTGCACTTCGAGTCCGTACTCGGTGTTCTCCAAAATCGTGCGGTGCGGGAATAAGCCGAAGTTCTGGAAAACCATACTCATTTTTTCCCGACGGACTTGGCGCAAGGCTTTCTTGTCCATGACCGATAAGTTCTCCCCGTCGATGAGGATGTTCCCCTTCGTTGGTTCGATCAGACGGTTGAACATCCGTACCAGCGTGGACTTTCCGCTTCCGGAAAGCCCCATGATGACGAAGGTTTCCCCTTCTTCTATGGAAAGACTGACGTTGTTGACCCCTACTGTCGCCCCAGTGGCACGCAGGATGTCCTGTTTGCTCTTCTTTTGTTCAAGCAGTTCCAGAGCCTTATCTGCTTTTTTTCCAAAAATTTTCGTTACGTTCTCTATTTTTATTTTCGGCAAGTGCATTGCTCCTCTCAAATTTTTGATGCTATATGCGTGGATTCTCTTCGTAATGGGAATGTGATCCCGGATCCGCCTATGGGTCTCTGCAATGTACAAATATAGTGTTACATTTTCATTTATTACAAAAACATAAATTGAAGATAATTTTGTTACATCACAAAGCTATATCCACTATTATCCAGTTATGGCGCGGATATGCAAATCAAAAATGAATTATTTGTGAATTTTCCGCGAAAAAGTATACGGTTACACGCGCTTTCCAAAGGTAACCGTGAAGAATCTGAATTTTTTTAAAACAGTTGTTTGCAGAATCATTATGTTGATATATGGACCACACAACATTCTGACACCGTTGATGATTTTGCTGTGCTTAAAGCTCAAATTGTCGAATGTGTTCCCGGCATTCGACAACTCGTCAGAAGATAATGTCAAAATTGTTGAATGTCATCACCTATTCGACTATTTCGCTGTTACTAGGGTGCAGATTGTCGAATATCGGTGGTTCATTCGACAAATCTCGAAAATACAGGAACTCGTGCCTCCCATTCAGTTGGCCGTAGTTCCGAAGAGCGTGCCGAACGCAATCAAAACCACCCGTGTGAACGGGTGGTTTGCTCTACGGCTGAAAGCCTTTGTTACTAACCAACCCCTAAAGGGGCTCTGAATGGTTCGCCAATTGTACTACTATCACCGGCTAGACCTAAAAGGTCTGGCTCTTATTTTTTCTTTTTACTCTTACGAACTTCTTCTCCTGTAAATGGATCCGTGTACTCTAATAGGCTTAATTGTTCTGCCACTATATCATCTTGAATTTGGTTGCGTATATATTCTTCAATTACCTTCTTGTTTCTCCCAACCGTATCAACATAATATCCTGTACACCAAAATTTGCGATTTCCATATCGGTATTTTAGGTTGGAGTGTCTATCAAATATCATGAGGCTACTTTTACCTTTGAGATAGCCGACAAACGATGAAACGCTTATCTTGGGCGGTATGCTTACCAACATGTGGATGTGATCCACACAGGCGGTCGCTTCGATTATTTCTACACCTTTTCTTTCGCATAACTGCCGAAGTATGACTCCTATGTCTTGTTTGATCTTTCCGTAAATTGCTTGCCTCCGGTATTTGGGCGCGAAAACTATGTGATACTTACAATTCCAAGTAGTATGTGCTAAACTATTTTTGTCTTGAGACATATAAAGAATCCTCCTAAGTCATGAATATTGGTTGGCGAACCAAATATATTCTAGCACTTAGCGAGGATTTTTTAATACATCGCTGGAAGCTCTCCGGAACCATGGGCCTAGCCCATGGTTTTCATTTCCACAAAAAAACGCGCCACCCTTCCAGCTCTTCACAAAGAGCTAAGGGTGGTGCGTTCAACTACCATTTGCCGCTTCTTCAGGCCAATTCCCAAATTTCGAGGCTGTAATCGATTGTGCTGCCTGCCGCGAGCGACAGACCGGTTTCTCCCGCTTGCGGGAACACGCGGGAAGTGAAGGTGCCTTCACCGTCGTTGACGAAGATTTCGATTGAGCTGGTGTCGACGAAAATCTGCAGTTTCACTGCATCCATCTGTTCGACCGTCAGCGTGCGAGTCGTGCCGAAGTCTTCTGCGAACGGGATGCCGCAGCGGCTGCGGTCGATCGTAATTTTCTTGACGGATGGATCCAAGGTGATGCGGAAACGTTTATCATTGGCCGCATCTTCGCAGAGTTCCAATGTCACAGGCGCGTGGTCAGCTGACGTCGGGAATGCTACATCCAGCTGGAGTTCGTAGCAGTTGCCACCGTTGCGCTCGATCGTCTTTTCGCTAGACAACAAACCGGCATCATAAACAGTTTTCTCCTTGCGCAAAGCAACCAATTCGCGAACCGGTTTCTGGATCAGCTTGCCGTCCTTGATGGCCAACTCGCGCGGCAGCGTCAGGCAGTGCGCCCAGTCTTCGCTGTCGGTCGGATACGCCACATCCGGCAAGCCCATCCAAGCCGTCAGGATGCGGCGGCCATCCGGGCTTTCGGCGGTCTGGGTGGCGTAGAAATCGAAGCCGGCATCCAGTTCCTGGAAACCATTATGCTCCAATTTCAGCTCATCCATCCGGAAATCGTCAGCGATGACGTAACCGGTCTGGAAAATATTGTGGTAGCGATCGCCTTCCGGCTCGATTCCTTGCGGTGAAAACAGCAGCACTGTTTTTCCGTCGATTTCGAACAGATCCGGGCATTCCCACATGAAGCCGAAGTCCGGCAAGCCGGCATCGATTTCACCCATCAATTCCCATTCCAAGGCATCCTTGGAACGGTACAGCAGGATTGTGCCGGTTTCGTCGGTGCGTTGGGCACCAATGACGGCATAGTAGAGGCCGTGCTGCTTCCACACTTTGGGATCGCGGACATGGTCGGTGTAGCCATCCGGTTTGCCGGCGATAGCAGGCGGCAGGAACTTCGTGAAGCTGCCGTCCGCTTCCATGCGGGCGACGATTTGGTTCGGCACCCTTTCCCATTCTTCCGTGCGGACATTGCCGGTGTACATGATGTGCAGCTGACCGTCTTTGACGAAGCCACTGCCGGAATAGACGCCATGGCTGTCGTATTCCGTGTCAGGCAACAGCGCTACGCCCTCTTCGTTCCAATTTACGAGATCCGTCGAAGTCAGATAGAACCAGTGCTTCAGGCCGTGGACCGCGCCCATCGGAAACCATTGATAGAAGAGATGCCATTTGCCGTCGAAATAGGTGAAGCCGTTCGGATCGTTCAACAGGCCGGTATTCGGTTGGATGTGGTAGTGCTGGCGGAAGGGCGACTGCGCCACCCTTTTCGCCAATTCTTCCATATAATCGTCGGAATAATCCGAGAGTTTTTTATAGCGCTCCTCGCGTGTCCATTCTTTCATCGTGTTATTCCTTTCTGTATCAAATTAGTCGTATGTCTAGCAGTCTAAGTCTGCCTCTCGGAAATTAGACCGATTAGGTCACAGTGTTTCCTTATTCAGAGTTGAATGAGCCTGTTCCGCATTTCTTTTTTTCGCTTCGTCTTTTGTCCAGTCGCGTTTGCTGAAGACGTAGGTCATGGATACTGTCGTGAGTGTCGCGATCAGCATGCCCAAGACGTAGACCCACAAGTCTTCTTGTTTGATCGAGATGACGCCCGGCAGGCCGGCTGCACCCATTGCGATTGCTTTGACTTTGAAGAAGGAAATGAACGCGCTGCTGACGCCGGAACCGATCATTGCTGCATAGAACGGGTAGCGGTATTTCAGGTTGATACCGAACATCGCAGGCTCAGTGATCCCCAAGTAAGCGGAGATGGCAGAAGCGGAAGCCAAGCTTTTTGCTTTTTGTTCCTTGATAATGAAGAACATCGCCAATGCAGCAGCTCCTTGAGCAACGTTTGACATAGCGGCGATCGGAAAGATGAACGTACCGCCTGTTTTGGCGATATCAGCCAACAATTGCGTTTCAACAGCGATGAAGCTATGGTGCATACCAGTAACGACCAGTGGAGCATAGAAGAAACCGATGATGGCTCCGCCGATGGCACCTGTCGTGTCATACAACCATACTAGGCTGTTTGTCATCACGTCGCCGAGTGTGCGCGTCAGAGGTCCCACCAAAGTGAAAGTCAGGAAACCTGTAATGATGATAGCAAAAAGGGGTGTAATCAGGTTATCCAATGAGGTGTGCACACGTTTGTGCAGGAATGTTTCGATTTTCGCCAGGATGAATGCCGCAAACAGGATCGGCAGGACAGTTCCTTGGTAACCGACTTTAGCGATTTCGAAGCCGAAGATATTCCAGAAAGGCACTTCGCCTGCAGCCAAAACTGCCGGATAGTTGTAGGCATTGACAAGATCCGGGTGGACCATCAACATCCCCAAAACAGCTCCCAAGTATGGGTTACCGCCGAATTTCTGCGTTGCGCTGAAACCGATCAGGACTGGAAGGAAGACATATGCCGCGTTGGAGAATGTATTGATCATCGCTGCAAAACCTTCGATGGCCGGATAAGCTTCAATCAGCGATTTTCCGGTAACAAACAAATCCTGTGCCGTGAATACGTTGTTCAATCCCATCATCAAACCGCAAGCTACGATGGCCGGTATGATCGGTACGAAGATATCCGAAAGCAACTTGACGCCTTGTTGGATCGGATTCAATTTTTGCGTGCCGGCTGTTTTGACTTCCTCTTTGCTCATGGCATCGATGCCGGCCATCTTGATGAACTCTTTGTAGACTTCATTTACAGTTCCGGAACCCAGGATGATCTGGTATTGACCAGCCGTTGAGAAAGTTCCTTTGACTTCATCGCGTGCGTCCAATCCCGCTTGATCGACTTTGCTTTCATCCCTCAAAACCAAGCGCAAACGTGTCGCGCAGTGCGTCGCCGCCTGTACGTTGTCTTTCCCGCCGATGTCCGTCAACAATTCTTCTGCAATCTTTTTGTAATCCATTTTTTCTCCCTCTTTTCTTTTGTCTATTGTGCTTAAGAATAAGTGCAATAATAACAATACTTCGCTTCCATCCGGAACCGGTTCCTTTTCGGTTCAAAACGATAAGGAGCGGGTTTTCAGTGTTGGTGAAACCGGTTCCTATTGGTATAAATAGTAAACCCTTTCAAATATAAAGTCAAGCGTTTTCTAAAAATTTATTTTGTATTTTTTATGGATCGGCTGACGATGGCCTTTCCGCAGAGTTATCACCCGTTCCGGGCGCACGTTAGAAGGGGGTGTCTCAATAGGAGGCAGCCTCTTATTTGCGGTTTGGCGGGGTAGGTCTGCCCATAAACCTAGAAAAGGGAGTGCCTCAGAACCAGAAAATCCTTTTCTGGTTCTGAGGCACTCCCCTCTTTCTTTATTTAATTAATCTAAATTAAGCTGCTCTGAAATTTTATTCGACTGTACTTTCACAGCAATGAACCCTGTCACAAATGCTCCTACAATGACAACTAGGTACTGGATCATAGATGCGAAACTACTGGTGTAAAGCAACAGTCCAGGAATAAAGGTGATTCCCATACCTGTAGCAGATAGGCCAAAGATATACGTAAGCAGACCACCCACAGCTCCTCCCAACATGCCGGAAACCAGTATTCTCAAACTTCTCAGATTCACACCGAAGAGAAGAGGTTCTGTAATTCCAAATAAGGTAGATGTGGAAGAAGAAATAGCGTTAGTTCTCTTTAGTTTAACATTCATTAGTAAAGCTGCACTGATTGCTGCCCCTAATTGTCCAGCCATACTGGCTGTCATAAGTGGATTCAGCACATTTTCACCCGTATCGGCAAGTAACTGAAGCTCAATGATTGATAAAGTGTGATGAAGGCCTGTAATAACCAAGAGTTGTTGAAGTGCGCCAAAAAGGATATATCCAATACCTAAAGGTGCATTGATCAGCATAACGATAAAGTCACTGACTGCAATCTCGAATGTATGAGTGATAGGACCTAAGATAAAGAGCATTAGAAAAATGGTTACTGTTAATGTTACAAACGGCGTTACAATCAGGTCGATGATTTGAGGAACAACTTTTCGTAGCTCTTTCTCAATTCTTGATATTAGATACCCTGCTACGATAGCGGGGATGATAGATCCTTGATAACCTACAATAGGAATATTCAGTCCTAAGAAAGAAACCTTGATTGCTTCAGCGCTTCCACCGGCTACAGCCCAAGCATTAGGCAAATTAGGAGATACCATCATAAGGCCAACTACGATACCGATGATGGGATTTCCACCAAATTTACGAGTGGCACTATAGGCAATAAGTACTGGTAGGAAAGCAAATGCGGTATCTGTCAGCATCTGGAACATGCTCAACATAAATGGACTAAATTCTACACCCAGCTCCACAAGAAGTCCTCTTAAACCCATTAATAGTCCCGTTGTAACCAGTGCAGGAATTAGAGGAATTAGAATATCCGCCAAAGTTCGAACGACTCTCTGAACGGGAGTCATGTTGGAGTAAACGTCTTCTTTAAACGCTGTATCCGCTGATTCATCCATCTTTGTATATTGCTTAAATTCAGAATAGACTTCATTTACCTTTCCAGTTCCGAAAATAAACTGGTGTTGTCCTGTATTAAAAAAGTAACCTTTGCTTCCAGTGACAGCTTCCGCTTTTTCCTTGCTCACCTTGCTGTTATCTCTTAAGATAATTCGAAGTCTTGTAGCACAGTGTTCAAAATTTTTGACATTATCCTGGCCTCCCACAGCGTCAAGAATGTCTTTGATAGTTTGTTCATTTTTCATTAATGATTCCTCCTTTTGATATGTTGTGCCTAAGAATAAGTGCAATACAAGCTATGCTTCACCCCGAAAAGGAACCGGTTCCTTTTCAGGGTGAAAATGAGGAGGATCAAGTTTTACTCTTTAGTGAAACCGGTTCCTCTTGATATAAATAGTAAACCCTTTCAAAGATAAAGTCAAGCGTTTTCTAATAAAATATTTTGTATTTTTTATGGACTTGCTGGCGATGGCCTTTCCCCGGCAAAAGCGTTAAAATGAATACAAAGAAAGACATGACATAAGTAGAGGCTGCTGAAAAAGTCGCTTAGAGAATGTAAAAAGCATCAACAAAAATCATTTCACCATTTCTCGCTTGCTATTTTTCCGCAAAAAAGGGAGCCTTTAGGCCCCTTTTTTCTCTATTTCTCTGATTATTTTTCTCATATTTGCGATAAATACGGTCGATGCACTTTGTATAGTCATACCAAATAAACCGTTACTCATGGATTTTTTTAAACCATAACGGTTCTTTAACTCGCTATTCTTTTGTTCAATTCGGTATCGCATTCTTGATTTCTCACGAAATGCATCACTGTTTTCAAAGTCAAGTTGTTCTTGATGCAAGTTCGACTTGATCGTGAGGGTAT
>NZ_FOQC01000056.1 GCF_900113645.1 Trichococcus flocculiformis | reverse complement strand
GGGGGTGGCAAGTTGTTTTTGTCGTTAACCCCGTTAAATCAACGAAAAAATACAAAATTGAACGTCTGGCAGAGCTAAACTTTGACAGTACGAAAAATAGAAGGGGAGTAACGATATGAATAAACGTACTTTAGGCAGTCAAGGATTAGTGACATCGGAATTAGGTTTTGGTTGTATGGGTTTGAATCATCACAGAGGGCCAGTGAAAGATCGAAATGAAATGATGAAAGTTGTGCGGCATGCATTTGATGCCGGCGTGACGATGTTTGACACCGCAGAAGTATATGGTCCCTACACCAATGAAGAATTAGTCGGTGAAGCTATTCAAACATTTCGTAAAGAGATTCAATTAGCGACAAAAGGCGGCTTTAACATTAAGGGAAATTCCTACTACCCAGAGAGCAAGAAAGAAACGTTGAGAAATTCTCTAGAAGGCTCTTTAAAACGTTTGGGAACGGATTATATTGATTTGTACTATATTCATCGAGTGGATCCTAATATTCCGATTGAAGAAGTGGCCCAGACTATGCAGGAATTTAAGAAGGAAGGGAAAATACTGCAGTGGGGATTATCTGAGGCGAGTGCAGAAACAATTCGTCGTGCACATCACGTCGAACCTTTAGCAGCTGTCCAAAGCGAATATTCTATTTGGTGGAGAGAATTGGAAAAAGAAGTGATCCCGACTTTGGAAGAGTTGAAAATTGGTTTAGTTGCCTACAGTCCTTTGGGTAGAGGATTTCTTACCGGAAAATTGACAAGAGATGCTATAGCTAGCGAAAACGATAATCGTGCAGAACTTCCACGTTTTACTGAAGAAGCTTTCAAAGCTAATCAAGTAGTTCTGGACCTGTTGCAAAAGATTGCCAATGAAAAAGAAGCGACGATTGCGCAAGTATCGCTGGCTTGGTTATTGGCACAAAAAGATTGGATTGTACCCATCCCAGGAACAACAAAATTGAGTAGAATAGACGAAAATACGGGTGCAACGGCTATTCATTTCAGCAAACAAGAACTGAACGACATCAATCATGCAGTGGATCAATTAGAAATTGTAGGAGATCGTTATAATCAAGAACAAAACAGCCGAACAGGTAAATAATGCCTGCTGTAGAAAGTGATTTTCCTCTTATGGGTTCAGTTGTGTCCAACTAAATTTATATCATTGTGAGAAAGTTATTTGATACATCCAAGTTTCTCTTTTCGGGAGCCGACTCGCTTCGAGTGTAAATACTTTATAATATAGGTTATTCCTTATATAATGGCAGTGTAACGAGCAAGGTTTGGACACATGGTTACTGTAGGCTTCTATATAAGAAGGAGGAGTAAAAAATGGACTTTCTTTGGTCATTAATTGTCGGTGGTATTTTAGGCGCACTCGCTGGAGCTTTTCTGGGTAAAGATGTTCCCGGTGGCATTATCGGAAATATCATTGCAGGTTTTGTTGGTTCCTGGTTAGGTGTAACATTGTTCGGAGCTTGGGGACCTGCAATCGGAGGATTTTATATCGCACCTGCACTAATAGGAGCCATCATCTTGATATTCGTTCTTTCCCTTATCCTTAAAACGATGAAAAAGTAAGTTTGTTCTGCACATCAACCAGACGTGCGATGTCAGAATGAATTCAGAAACAGATAATGCTGGTCAGCCGAACTTGTGGTTGGCTAGCATTATCTGTTTTTGTGCCCATTGCACAGAGTCGGTGTAAAAACGTGCAAGGTACACATACTCAAAAAACAGTCCGCTTGCTATAGTAAATGCGATAGTAACCGCTTTAATGGGTTGCTGCCGTAAGCTAAAAAATTATCTAAAAGGGGATACAAATATAATGAGTGGCTACAACGCAGTATTGGCAAGAAATACAGAAAATGCACCCGAAAGTGCTCTATCTACACAATCGGTAGCTTTTTCTCATTACAATCATCTTTCCGCTCAATTACCACTAGATCCAAAAACTGGCAAAATGGTAGCCGGTGGCGTGAAAGAGCAGGCGGAACAATGCCTGAAAAATATGAAAGCTATCGTCGAAAGTGTTGCCCATGTTATGGATGATGTGGTCGCAGTCACTGTACTCCTTAAAGACAGCGCTGATATGGCGGCTGTAGATGAAGTTCACACAACCTTTTTCCAAAACGGTGTTCCTGCACGGACAACGCTCGCAGTTTCAGCGCTGCCTATGGATGCTTTAGTCCAGATCGATGCAGTTGTATCAAACGCCGAAGGAACACCACCAGTAGCGTAACGGGTATTTATTTGCAAATGCATGAACTATCAAAGGTACTTATCCACTGCGTAGATGCGTATCTTAATTATAAAGAGCCGTCCCAAATAAAAAATTGAGACAGCTGCTGTTTAATAAATTCCTCTCCATGCTGTTGAAAATATTGCTGAATAAATTGTAGCGCATCGTTTATTGACTCTTTATAAACTTCTTGGAAAAACACCCGATATGAGCCTAACCGAATTTTGGTTGGGCTCGTATCGGGTGTTTGGATTGATTATTTCATTTTTCTACTTTTACGATCCCCATGCCGGGAATCTGCGGAGGGATGGACATCGTGGTGGGGGCATGCTCGACTAAGGTGACTGTTACGCTGTCGCCTTTTTCTAATGCTGACAGAGGTATATTTTCACCGGAGGATAAGTCGGTCAAGGCAACACCTTCCATCAACAGGATGACTTCATCGAAAGAAGCAGCCTCCGAAGATTCTACCGGAACTAAGTCAGACACGAACAAACCGCCTTCATGCGTTTCGCTGCTGTCGATAACCGTTCCTGTATACAGGACAGTTGCTTCTTCATTTTCCGCAACCTCACTATTTATGCTCGCCTGTGAACTCGCAGCACCACAGCCACTCAGCAGAGCCGTAGTGAGAAAGCATAAGATTAACTTTTTCAAACAAATTCCTCCTTGTTGTTCAGATAATCCAAGTATAACCCACACGACAATAAATGTTCAAATATTAACTCAAATATAAAATAAAGTCTCCGGGTTAAATCGCTTATGCCTTGTTAAGTCTCCGTAAAACAGTGCTTACTATATTGCGAAGGAGAAAGCGAAGTCGTTTTTTTAAATACCCTACTAAAATAATTTAGATCATTGAATTCTACCATGAGCGCAACCTCTGTAATCGATACATTTCCCCGTTCCAAGTAGCGTTTCGCCTCTTCTATTCTCTTTTGATTAATATAGTCAACGATGCTCTTGCTCGTTTCTGCTTTGAATTTACGTGAAAGATGTGAGGCATTCACGTAAAGTTCATCAGCAATGATAGATAATGATAAATCCTCTTCTAGATGCATATGGATGTAATTCACGGCCTTTTTAACAAGAAGACTATAATGACGGGTAGAAAAATCTCTTACAGCTGCACAGTATTCATAAACCATCGCTTCCCCCAACTGTTTTAAGACGGAAAGGCTGGAGGCTCTTTCAATCAAAATCGCAAATTTTTCGGAAATATGATGAATGTAAAGAGGATGAACACCGCCTCTTTCAGCTGCGGTTCTGGAAATTGTGTTCATAACCAATACGATATTTTTTGCAGATCGAATAGGGCTTTCAGGTATTCGATTTAAAAAAATCAATAAAATATCTTTGTTGGAGTCGTTTAAAATACGGGTAATTTTATCTTTATTTCCTTGGGCGATAGCATCGACAATCTCTTTTTCTAATCGAAAACGCTCCTCTATCTGATCGTTACTCTCAGCTATTGCTAGTTTTAATTCTTCTCTATTGAGAGTGGAGACAACCCGTTCTGCCCCTAGCGATTGCGTTTCAATATAAGCATGTGCAAATAAATTTACGAGTAATTCACCGATGCTTTGGGCGTTTTTTCTGCTGACAACGGATAAAGAGTGATAAAATTCTTCGAGTGATTTTCGTTCGCTTATGGGTGCGTTGTTTTTCGCAACAATATCGCTGATTAATCCAATATCTCTTTGATGTCTAAAACAGAGTTAGAAGGCATTAATGCCAAACAACAGATAGTTGAACTGATTAGACAAAACTTTAATCATCCGTCTATCCTGTTCTGGGGAATCCAGAATGAAATTCAAATTAGTGGGGAAAGACCTGAGCTAAGGAAACTCGTGAATGAATTGAATGAGTTAACGAAAAAGGAAGACCCTACCCGATTGACTACAATGGCAAACGTCATGTTCGTTGAAGATGAAGATGACTATAATTATGTGACGGATACGATTGGATACAATAAATATTTTGGTTGGTATAACGGTGAAGCAGGGGACTTTGCGGGCTGGTTAGATGGTTTCCATAAGAAAAATCCGACTGTAAAACTGGCGATTTCAGAATATGGTGCAGAAGGAATTTTACAATACCATAGCAGTGAACCAAAAATAAAAGACTATTCTGAGGAATACCATGCGCTTTATCATGAAACCGTGTGGAAGATTTTTGAAAAACGTCCCTTCCTTTGGGCAACGTATGCATGGAACATGTTTGACTTCGGTGCGAACATCAGAGATGAGGGCGGTGTACAGGGAAGAAACAACAAAGGGCTCATCACCTATGATAGAAAGATTAAGAAGGATGCTTTTTATCTGTATAAGGCACATTGGAGTGATGAAAAATTTGTGCATATTACAGGCAAACGTTTTGTCGATCGGACGGATGATACGATCGATATCAAAGTCTATTCTAACTGTAATGAAGTGAACCTATCTGTAAACGGAGGGGAAACGACTACCCTTACGAGTGAGGATAAAATCTTTGTCTTTGAAAACATTTCCCTGAAAGAGGGAATAAATGAAGTCAAGGTATTCGCCAAGGATGGGAATATTAGCCTGCAAGATGTAGCGATGTTCAATAAAGTGGACAACCCGAACGAAAGCTATTTTACCCCTGAAGAAGAAGGGGGATTCGTCGCCAACTGGTTCGATATGCCGGAATTAGGCGATGTGGAAATGGAAGAACTTGTCATAACGGATGATGTCTACTCTACCCGTTGCACAGTGGGAGAACTTTTTAAAAACGAAGAAACAAAAGCGATCGTAACGACATACTTAGGTAACGTGGAAGAACATCCGATGTTCGATATGATGCAAGGTTTTACAATCGATGCCATGTCTCAAATTGCATCCGATCAATTTAGCGAAAAAATGCTGTACACCCTCAACAAGAAACTATCCCAAATTAAAAAAAGTGAACAGTAAGGATGAACTTCTAACTGAACTACTCTTTATCACATACAATCACGACCAAAGAGGCTGCGATAAAATCCCAACTAAATAGAAAAATAGACGCGAGCTTACCCAAGTTAGGTAAGGTGACGTCTATTTTTTATCTTCCTCCGTAGGGGTATGGTGAACAAAAAGGGTATCCTTTGTTGATAAAATTATAAAAAAGTCACTATTTTTTTGCTGTTTTCAGACCTAACGGAATATCAATCAATCTATTGATTTAATGCAACACTAGGGTTCAAATGCCGTTTATTTACTCTTTTGTAAAAACTTATTAATTAAATTATACGTAGTGTTTAGAATGTAACCAATCAGAAATACGGAGATTAAAGGACCAATAACAAGATGCTGGTTAAGCAACCAAGCAATAATAAAGAGACACAGATCTCCTAAACTTCTAATCAACCCAATTGAGTTCTTAGTGACCTTACTAATCCAAAAAACACATGCATCATAAGGTACTTTACCTAGATTTGCACTAGTATATATACCGGCTCCAATCCCAAGTAATAAAATACCCATAATCAAGAAAAGAAAGTTGCCCGGATTACTGAGTCCTTGGTTTAATGTATATTCGGCAGTTGCTCCAACAATATAAGGTTGGAGAATACTCCCAATACCTAATTGAGCGCGGTCATAAAGTAAAGGTGGAATCAGCATTAGTAAAGTGATGATCATATTGGATTGATTTAAAGTTAAATTAGTATGAAGTGAAATCCCTTGCCAGACCCAAGAAAGAGAATCGCTCCCATAACCTGTTGATATGGATAATGAAACTCCGAAACCCATGACTAAAGATCCGAATAAAAGAAGAAAGAAATGAAATAATGAGGTTAGATTAAATTTATTTTTCATTTAAATTTTCACCGTTATTTTTAATTACTTCTTGATACCAATAAAAAGATTTTTTCGGAATACGTCTGAATGTTCCCTTACCGAAATTATCTCGGTCAACATAAATAAAACCATAGCGCTTAGCCATTTCACCAGTTCCATTAGAAATAGAATCAATACATGCCCATGAGGTATAGCCGATTAATTCGACACCATCCAGAGTGATTGCGTCAGACATGGCTTTGATATGTTCTTTATGGTATTCAATTCTATAATCATCATGAATCTCATCAGTTTCTGTTAAATTATCGACAGCCCCTAAACCATTCTCTACAACAAACATAGGTTTGTTGTAACGATCATAAATTTCATTGATTGTAATTCGAAATCCTAATGGATCAATTTGCCAACCCCATTCGCTAGTTTCTAAATAAGGGTTGATTTCTGAAGCAAAAATATTGCTTTCGGTTTGATTCGCAGCATCAGGTTGGGCGCTGCTTACTCTTGAAGAATAATAAGAAAAGCTAATAAAATCTACAGTGTGGTCTCTTAAAACTGCGATATCACCATCTTTAATAGGAAGAGTGAGATTTTGTTGTTCGATTTGTTTTAAATAATAATTAGGGTAGCTTCCTCTTACTTGGACATCTGAAAACATATAGCTTTCACGTGAATCTTGGATGGATTTCCATACATCTTCTGGACGCGGCGTCTGAGCATAATAACTTCCAGCAGCCAACATACATCCAATTTGAAAATCAGGGTTTATTTTTTTAGCAAGCTGAGTTGCTTTAGAGCTGGCGACTAATTGATGATGGATCACATCAGTTGTAATCTGCTCTCTATTATCCTCTGGTTTAAAAGTTAAGCCTGTTGCTACAAAAGGGAAATGTAAGACCATATTGATTTCATTAAAAGTAAGCCAATATTTGACATAATCTTTATAATGGGTAAACACTGTTTCAGTGAATTTTAAATAAAAATCAATAGTTTGACGATTCTTCCATCCACCATATTCGTCAACTAAATACATAGGGATATCAAAATGATTGATGGTTACTAAGGGTTCAATATTATATTTTCGACACTCTTTAAAGACATTCAGATAGTAATCCAGGCCTAACTGGTTAGGTTTGGATTCATTTCCCTTAGGATAAATTCTTGACCAAGAGAGGGATAATCGGTAGACTTTGAATCCCATTTGGGCCATCAGTGCAATATCCTCTTTGTAATGGTGATAATGGTCAATGGCGACTCTTGATGGAAAGAAAGTATCCTCGGGTAAAGATTTAGGATCCAAATTTCCTGTACCTACTTGGAAACGTGATTCCCCGTAAGGCATATAATCTAAATTTGAAAGGCCTCGTCCATCAATAGTGTAAGCTCCTTCTGTTTGATTCGCAGCAGTTGCTCCGCCCCATAAAAAATTGTTTGGAAATGACATATATATTCCTCCTTGTTCTTATCACAAAGTATAAGGGGTATGTCGGTAATCAAAAAGGAAGTTTCTTTAAAAGAAACTTCCTTGACGAACAAGCTTAATAGGTTTGCTTTAAATTGAGGATTAATAAGTCAATAACATATTTAAAAAAGTAGGCATTGAATTTTTCATATTGTATGGGGACATGTAACTGTTTCCCTTTGAATCTGATATTACTCTGACAACTTATGAGCCATTTTGTTCCATTTGTTTCCTCAAGTCTCTTCACTACGCGTTTGTTGTACTTGAAAGTATTGCCGTCTATACTGAGTACTAATAATAAATCATTGTCGTTAATATCGTAGGAATGATTAAAATCAACATCGCAAATAATAACATTCTTGTTGATCACTTGTAGTTCTGTTTGGATCTGATGGCAGAGGTAACGAGCATCGCCTTGAGCAAACACATATATAGTATTTGCTGAGGTAAGCTGTTTAATTAATAACTCCAGGCGATTATAATCTAAAGAATTTGTTAGAGAGTTAAGAAAATAAATCATAGTATTTGTAAAATTTAAAATATTATCTTTCATATTATCATATACATCAAAATCGTGACGGCGTCTCTCTAAGGATTCAAGGTATTCTAAGCAGGCATCTTTAAAGTCAATGTATGTTTTATAGTCTAAATATCTGACATATTTAGAAATTTGACTTTTTGATACAAACGTTCTAATAGCAACCTCATCCATTGTAATATAAGGAATCTCATGAATATGTTCTTGAAAAAATAAACTCAATATATAGAAAGTTGAATTTTTTTTATAGGAATTTGTCACATCATTTAGTTTATCCATTATCAATCGTATCAGTCCTTTATAATGTGAAGTTAAAACAGAGAGAATAAATAGCTCAATGAAGTGACTAAGGGCTTATTCAAAAACAACATCAAGGGAACCGTAATCGTGATGGTAAGCATTGGTATCTAGAATTGTTCAGAATGGACACGGTCTTTCCCATAAATCATAGGATTATTTTTGTTTAATATACAGTCATGTCGTTAGCCATTTTGTAAGGGTCTTAGATAGGTCATTCACCCTCATTATAAAGGATTTTTTTATGCTATGGAATGATCAAAATTTTCATGCTACGCCAGTGGTATTTTATATTCGCTTACCCTTCGTTATAAAAGAAGACTATTAAAGACTCGGTTATATCATTTTTACTCTTTAAAAAAGAATGCCGCAATCAATTGTCCGCACCGGTTCAAAAATTTCGTTTTTAGTGATAGGAATTTGTAAAATTTTTTCAACTCAAAAGTGCATCACCGTAGGAGTTTCACAAGTTTGCAAAATGTTTCATGCATCTAAAATGATGTCCAGCTTCACGGGTAAGCCCTTCGGAAATTAGATAAATCTGACCCATTGCGCTCTACGATGCTCATTCAGGGCCGGATTTCCTAAATTTCTTTCAGGGCTGAACGAACCCGTTCAGCTTTTCTTATGATAGCCAATGTTGAATTTCATCGGCTACAGCCGAAAAATAACGACTCTATGTCAGTTTTCATCGTTTGATCAGTAAGCGCAGTCGTATGTGCTAGAATAGAATATTATAAGGTCAGAAAAGCTAATGAAAGAAGTTGGGAACAGTATGACATTTCAACATTTGAAATATTTACTCACAGTTGCAGAGAAAGGGTCAATTACAGAAGCGGCAAAGGGATTATTCATTTCACAACCGAGCCTTTCAAATGCGATTAAAGAGGTGGAGAAAGAAATCGGGTTCAGTATTTTTACGCGAAGTCGGACGGGAATTGCCTTGACAAAAGAAGGCATGGAATTTTTAGGCTATGCAAGACAAGTAGTGCAACAGATGGATTTGCTGGAATCAAAATATGTTTTTAATGTACCCGTAAAACAGCGGTTTTGTGTTTCAACACAGCACTACACGTTCACGGCTAATGCGTTTGTGGAAATGGTGCAACAGTTCGGACAGGAACGTTTTGAATTTATCTTAAATGAAACACAGACATTTCAAATCATTGATGATGTGAAGAATCGTTTTAGCGATGTAGGCATACTCTTCATAAGCAACAGCAATGAAACCATCATGCGAAAAGTGTTAGAGAAAAATAATTTGGACTTTTATGAGTTATTTAGCGTCAGCCCCCATGTATTTTTGAGAACGGATCATCCCTTGGCAAAAAGGGGTGTTGTCACCCTTAAAGATTTAGAGCCTTACCCTCGCTTAAGTTTTCTTCAAGGCAATTACAATTCCACTTATTTTGCAGAAGAACTTTTCAGTATGGAACCTGCAGAAAAGAGTATCAAAGTCAGTGATCGTGCGGCAATCGTGAACCTCATGATTGGTTTGGATGGTTATACGATTTCCAGCGGAATTTTCCCGAAATATCTGCATGGCGGTTCTATCGTGGCACTTCCACTTGCAGAGAATGAACAAATGCGTATTGGGTACATTTTAAACAAAGGGCAAGCACTATCAGAATTGGGGGTAACATATACTGAGGCTTTGCGACAATACAGAGTATAATTTTTATATTTTTATCATAGTTTTAAACTATGGAAAAACATAAAATATCGGAATAACCTATACAAACAGGGTTTATGTTATAGTCTAAAAAAACAGAAAGGAAGAAAATAATGCCTGGATATGTATTAGGGAATTTCTTTATTTATGCGATAATTAACGCGTTTACTCCGGGGCCGGGGAATATTTTAGCATTGAATACAGTCACAAATTATGGATACAAAAAAGGTCGCTCTTTATTTTTTGGCATCTTCGCAGGGTATTATGTAGTTCAAATTATCTGTGCACTGTTTGTCTATGGTGTGAGTGCTTTTATGCCGAATATCCTTGGCATAATGAAATATATTGGTGCTGCGTATATTCTATGGCTCGCCATTCATATCGCGGTAAGCAAACCTGAGTCAGAGAGTACTGAAAAATCGGCCTCTTTTTTTAAAGGATTCTTGCTCCAATTTGTGAATGTGAAAATCTATTTGTTTGGTATAACCGCTCTGACCGGATATATAACGGATTACTACACTTCTTTTTTTGATCTAATATTGTTTGAACTGATTGTTGCCACAATCGGAACCATTGCCACAATCACTTGGATTGGAATGGGTATGATGATACAAAGGATGTATCAAAAACATTTTAGGCTCATCAATATTATTCTGGCAGCTTCATTGCTGGAGTGTATTTATAGTATGCTAAAGTGAGTGTGGAATTTTATCGCATAAGTCTTAAAAAATGAGGGTGGTATTACATTCAATACAAATAAAAAACTGACTACGGGACTCATAATCAGTTTTTTATTTTGTCTGGGTGCCTAAGTTAGACAGCACTCATGCGGTTATAACTTAAAAGCAAAGACTACAGGAAAATAAAGTATACTTTTCTGTTAGTCATATTTCCGTTTCAATTGGGATATGACTCTTTTCTTTTTGTCTGTTTAGAGTGTAACCAAAATCGTCACCTGTGAAATGTTGTTTTTATTACTTTTTTAATGAAAACGAGAAATGTTGGTTAAATATTAACTAATAAGAGAGAAGGTAAGGCAGGTTACGTATTCGTATCAATCATCGATTAAAATTTATCTCTTTCATAAATTATTGGGCAGCTGCTATCAAATCAGCCATTCTCCCGAGTCTAAATCTATAAATTTATCTAACGTTATTTCAGATTTAAAGGTTTCCCCATATTCACCTCCACGAGTCTGTTGATCTAATTTAAAAGGTATATTATAAAATCGATCTTTAGCTGTTTTAGTTATCATATTATTTTTGATGAAATATGATATGACCTTTTTATGTGCATCTATATCATCACAATTGAGATAAAAGCAGGCTACACCTGTTTCGGCATTACTATGTTTGGCTTGTGTAACAATTCTATCCTTTACGGCGTTCTCACATTTTTCCGCTGCAACTTTTTTGTCCTTAAAAAAATACATCCACTTACCGACTTTATCGTATTCAAATTCGTTAGTTTCTGCTAAATAATATACCCAGGGGATACTTTCTATTATTTTCATTTATAGTCCTCATTTCTTTACAAATCTAAAGTTAACTACCTTCTCCATACCTCGTCACTCCTTTCAGTACCAACTCCTTTGTAGTAACTCTTTTGGCATTCATTGATTGCAGATGAGACAGGAGTGACTAGGGATACCGTAAAATGTTCCTTTAAACACATCTGAGAAAATTTGTTTTGAATTATTTTAGTTCCTTGGAAAAAATAACGGTATCTTCTATTACCACACCATCATTGTTAAGTTTAAGTTCTATTAGAGCAATTCCACTTAATGTACCGTGGATTTGGTCTATATTTTTTTTACAATAGCTAAATGCTTGCACCATTTTATCTTCATCTAATCTACTTGCAATGGTGCAATGAGGACTCCATTTACCTGGAAGATAAAATGAAGTTTCATTCTGGTTGAATGTTCTGAAGTAGTCGTGATGGCTGCTATGAAAGTCAAGTAATTCAGTTGATAAGGTTGGAGCAGTGAATAAAGTTCCTGTACCGATAAAAATTCCTAATGTATTCAAAGTCAAAGCTACCTTTTCCTTATCTTCATAGAATCTATCTGCTAATTGTATAAATCTATTTTTATCTAAAGCATCATAATCAGCAATGGTGATATGAGGCCTTTTTCCTTTAGTTTCCACGCCATAGTGACTAATATTCTGCTCACTTAAATCTTTCCATAATCTTCGGAAATTCACTTCTGTTTCATGATCTAAATAACCTACAAATACATATTCATACATAAAGTAGCCCCCCTTAAGTTGGCAAAACATCGTTTGTAAACGCAAGGATATTACTCCATTTTACCTATCCAATCAAACATTCAAATTGTAAAGAACTGCAGAAAAATAGGCGATGTCAAAGAAGATTGGGAATAAAAGGATACTAGAGCTGGTTCTGTTCCCGCCGAAAACATTCATTGTAGGGTCTTTTTTCTTGCAGCGCATCACTCTGTAAAGTTGAAAAAGTAACCCTGCAACAGGCAGCCCGATTAAGAATGCCAACTTCGGGAGATAATCATCCGCTTGTCCCAGTTCGTTAATGTGGATGGCGATTCGGTCAGGCAAGTACGAATAAGAAAAGACCCCGCTGATTAGAGGAAGAAGCAATATTGCAAATGAGTTTTGCACACTGAATATTGAGAAACGCTGACTATGAGTCATTCCCTCTCTTCTTTCTGTTCGTTTTTTTGTTATTAAATTCACAAGATTTTGGATAAAGGTCCATCAGTTGGAAAAGGCATATGTGCGGCCTTCAAACGCCATAAAGTCTAAATTTTTTCTTTCAAAAGAACGGGATCCGATCAGGATAGGTTCTTCTGAACCGTTTTCGATTGAGTGAAAAGCATTGATCGTGTCCGACTTTGAAACAGAAAAATGAATCTCCGACTGTCCTTTGTATTTTACGGTAACAGGCCACAAGTAACTTTGGGAGAATTCGTTATACTCAGGAAAATCAACGTAGTAGGGTGGTATATTATCGTCCATATTGCTTTGGCCCCTTATCTCTATAGTTATTATGCAAGTAACTGAAAATTTTATGATGCTGACGTGTACTTTTTGTCGAATTGTTTGGGTTGGCTAGGATGGTAATTTCCAATGGGGTAGCTTAGTAGTCCCACATTATTACGTATTTTCTTTCTTTTTTTTCATAACCTTTTCTAAAATCTTTAGGGCCACGATAACAAGCATTAGTATGCCGCTGATATTAAAGAAGTAAACATATCTAATGTCTGTAATGCCATTGTTGTAGAAATGTCCATTAAATAAAAGCCAGATTCCTCCTATTAAATAACCGGTTATGGTATTCCAACGATCTAGAAATCGCCACATTTTTCTGAAAAACTCCATGACATTTCCTCTTTTCTGAAGTTCTAACTATAGAAAAAATAAATTATTTGATACAATAGTAACATAAAAAATGTTTTGGTAAAAATATTTCTATATTGGTGTAGAAAAAGGAAATTGCTTTTTGAGAGAAAGGTGATTGTAAGAATGAGTACGCGAGAAAATCAGAAAAAGTACGATAATGAGAACAATGACAATGTAGCCAGCTCCATTTATTCCAAAGTACAGATTGATCAAGGGGGCAAACATGTTACATAGAATTAGAATGGAAGAAGGTAGTTTAGTATGATACATTTCGTTTTCTTTACTCTGGTAATACCAGTCACCCTGTTGCTACACGAAGTTGGACATGGTATTGGAGTGGTGCTGACATCCAAGTCGAACCCCCATATCTACTTAGGAAGCAGCGGGGAAGATAACCGGGAGAATTTTCAGGTCGGAAGATTCCATTTTCATCTTCAATGGGCGTACTTCGGGTGTTGCAAATGGGATGGCCGCATGGACAAATTGCAACGATTTTTGTGTCTATTAAGTGGTCCATTGATGAACCTATTCCTCATGGGGATAACTGTATTGCTGCTTCGTTTAGAATCTGAGGGTTGGACGCGTACGCTTCTAGCGGGTGTTGCCGATCTGAATCTAGTCATGCTTGTGATTAACCTTATTCCTTTTAAACTTCCTAAAAAAATAGGTTCCTTTCAGTCAGATGGTTTGCAGTTACTCAGATTATTAAAAGAGAGGGCAAGTATAGAAGAGAAGATCTGAAGGAATACGTGAGAAAGATTTTTATTTAGATTTACTAACAGATAGGATATACACATGGTTTAAAAAGGCAATAATCAAAGTATACCTTCCCCATTGAGTAAAAACAGCGACACCGAAGAAGAGAGTATCCCTATGATGTGTATAAGTTTGGTCCGTTCTCAATTTTTTACTGCTCCGAAATAAATAACTTATCTACCGTGGTGTTTAAGTTTTTCGCTAAAGCAAAAGCTAACTGCAGAGACGGGTCATATTTTTCATTCTCAATCGCATTGACGGTTTGACGGGTAACGTGGCAGCGGTCAGCCAGTTCTTGTTGCGAGATTTTTTTTGCTGTACGGAGTTCTTTGATATTATTTTTCATCAGGCTAAAGACGCTGTTCCTAGTAGAATAGCCAACAGAATGATTACAAAAACCAGAGTCAGTATCAGTGTTTTTTTGAATGAGTCATCTCCATTCGCTTTAGATAAATAATACCGTTCAAGTAAAATAACAAGGGAAACCGAAAACTGAGCAATCACCAGAAGGATATTCGTTTTCATATCATTCCTAAAAGCCTCAATGCCCCCTATAATAAATAAGGCCGTGACAGTAACAAACAATGTAATCTTAGCAGATTTATTCGCCATCCGCTGCTCCATTTCATCCTTTTTTCGCATACGATAAGCTCCCTTGTGTCAAATGTTTTTTACATTTCAAGTGTACATAGTACAAGAGATAATGTCAAAAACTTTTTACATTTTGAGCGGTGTGGCGTTTGAGATGCTGCATTCATAAAAAAGAATGGAGGACGTCACACTACCATGTTCTCCCCATATTATTTTTAATATGGAGATGGTAGCGATATACTAAGAGGGTCTTAGAAAAAGTTCTATTTTGTTGGCTTGATTCATTATGTCACTATCAGGAGGGGGTTTATTTATGCCTATTTGGTTAGACTTCCTCATTCTGACGATATATTGTAAGTAAGATTTGCTTCTGTTATCACTGTCTGTTCATGTA
This sequence comes from Trichococcus flocculiformis, assembly GCF_900113645.1. Taxonomy (GTDB): domain Bacteria; phylum Bacillota; class Bacilli; order Lactobacillales; family Aerococcaceae; genus Trichococcus; species Trichococcus flocculiformis. The sequence goes on along the minus strand of NZ_FOQC01000056.1, from coordinate 720 downwards.
GAAAGGAGTGGATTTTTTGTTGCACAGAGTAAAGGAGGATGTTGCAATGGCTACGTTAAAAAAGTTTTCTTTCTATCAGCTTTTTCCTATCATTTCAGTTACCTGCCTATTTTTGGCAAAATTCTATGAAGATAATTATCCTTATAGAAACCCTAATCGGATCGTTGAACATATTTATTTCACACTACTATATCAGGGTGCATTGTTCTTTTTCATAGCTTATTTAATTCCTTTATTTTTATCGCTGAAAGTAAAGGAAAATACTAAACGTATATTGAAAATAAGCTCAATTTTTTTTGTGTCCTTCTACCTATTGATTAGCTCCTACCTATTTTATTCAACAAATTCTTCCATTTTGTTGTGGAATTGAAAACCATGGGCTAGGCCCATGGTTCCGGAGAGCTTCCAGCGGTGTATTAAAAAATCCTCGCTAAGTGCTAGAATATATTTGGTTCGCCAACCAATATTCATGACTTAGGAGGATTCTTTATATGTCTCAAGACAAAAATAGTTTAGCACATACCATTTGGAATTGTAAGCATCACATAGTTTTTGCGCCCAAATACCGGAGGCAAGCAATTTACGGAAAGATAAAACAAGATATAGGAGTCATACTTCGGCAGTTATGCGAAAGAAAAGGTGTAGAAATAATCGAAGCGACCGCCTGTGTGGATCACATCCACATGTTGGTAAGCATACCGCCCAAGATAAATGTTTCAT
>NZ_FOQC01000053.1 GCF_900113645.1 Trichococcus flocculiformis | reverse complement strand
AACGCAAGAATAATCATTCGTTGACGCTTGATAATATCAACTAAATAGGTTAATAATAGAGGTAGCAACTTGTCATCTTCCTTTCTTTTGGGGAAATAGTGCGGTGTCGTTATCATCACTATTGACCAAAAATTGGGGGGTGGCAAGTTGTTTTTGTCGTTAACCCCGTTAAATCAACGAAAAAATACAAAATTGAACGTCTGGCAGAGCTAAACTTTGACAGTACGATGAAACATTAGGGGAGACTGCTATGGACAACAAAGAAAAACAAAGAATTTTAATCATTGAAGATGAAAAAAATCTGGCGCGTTTCATCGAGCTTGAGTTAAAACACGAAGGCTACGAAACGGAAATTTGCTACAACGGCAGAGCTGGCCTTGAAGCTGCCATGAATCAGGACTGGGATGTCATCCTTTTGGATCTGATGCTTCCTGAATTGAACGGCATCGAAGTTTGCCGTCGTTTGCGTCCGGTCAAAGATACGCCAATCATCATCATGACCGCCCGCGACTCCGTCATCGATCGTGTATCCGGTTTGGACCACGGAGCCGATGATTATATCGTGAAACCATTTGCCATCGAAGAGCTTTTGGCAAGGGTCCGTGCTTTATTGCGCCGCATCGACATCGAAGAAGAGCAACGCAAGGTGAAGCAAACGACCGTCACCTATCGTGATTTGACGATCGAAAAAGAAAACCGCGTCGTGCGTCGTGGCGACGAGCACATCGAATTGACCAAACGCGAATACGAATTATTGTTGATCCTGATGGAAAACATCAACGTTGTCCTTTCAAGGGATGTCTTGCTGAATAAAGTATGGGGATACAAAACAGAAGTGGAAACAAACGTAGTGGATGTATATATCCGATATCTGCGCAATAAAATCGATGTAGCCGGCCAAGAAAGTTATATCCAAACGGTTCGTGGCACCGGATACGTCATGCGCTCATAATACTATGCGCAGAATCAATTATATGCCAACCAAAAAAAGAGGAAATCCCAAGTCCATTCGGTGGAAATGGGGTTTTCTTTTAAGTATCGCTTTCTTCCTGCTGTACTTTCTGTCCGCTTTGCTGATGCTGAATGTCTATACAGGCTATCAATACGACGAACAAAGAGATGAGGCCGAGAATCTTCTCTACTCGGTCCAAACGTCCTTATCTGAAATTGACACGAAGCTGTCCGTCAACAGTGTCGAAAGCATGTTCGAGAAAATTTCTGTTTCCACCGTGACGAAAGGCCTCCAGTCTGTCGGTAATTATCCGTTTCTGGAGGATCTCAAGAATAGAGGGGTGAACATACGCGTATTTGATACGGAGGGACAGCTACTCTATGAAACACAGAAGAGCTATACGACATTCATCAAAAATCCCGAAACTTATTTACGCGAGACGAAGCTGAACAATCTTGAAGCGTTTGTCGCAGGCGGGCCGATTCTGAGTAAGGAAAAGTCCTTTCTCTTGGGATATGTGCAGATTGTTTTTCGATTGAATGATTATCATAGTGTGGTCTCGCAGATGAAGCAGTATTTCTGGATAGTGACGGCGATTGTGCTCGTTCTGTCAGCGGCTGCCGGCTACGGAATCGCCATTTACTTCTTCAGGCCGATCAAACAGATGGTCGACACGATGGATGCGATCGAAGAGGATACATTGTCAGAGACCCGTATTAAAATATCAAAAAGCAAGGATGAATTTACCGATCTTTCTGTCCATATAAACGGTCTCTTGGACAAGATGGCGCTGTATGTTACTCAGCAAAAGCAGTTTGTGGAGGATGTCTCGCATGAGCTGCGCACCCCTACGGCTATTGTTGAGGGCCATCTGAAATTACTGAACCGTTGGGGCAAGGAAGACCCGCAAATCCTGGATGAATCCCTTGCCGCCTCCTTGACTGAAATCCAGAGAATGAAGACTTTGGTCCAGGAGATGCTTGACCTTTCAAGAGCGGAACAAGTAGAAATCCACTATAAAAATGAAGTTACGCCGATCCGGAATGTCGTGCTGCATACGTTCCACAACTTTAAGATGCTGTATCCGGATTTTGTTTTCAATCTGGATGATGATTTGAATCGCGAGATTTACGTGAATATCTATCGCAACCATTTTGAGCAGATACTGGTGATATTGATGGACAATGCCGTTAAATATTCGACCGACCGGCATGAAATCCATCTTTCGATTTCCGAATCCATGTCCTACGTCCAGATTGCTATCCAAGATTTTGGCGAGGGGATGTCCCAGGAAGATCAGCAAAAGATTTTTTCGCGTTTTTATCGTGTCGATAAAGCCAGGTCTCGGAATAAAGGTGGAAACGGCTTGGGCTTGTCGATTGCAAAAGAATTATTGGAAGGCTATAAAGGCGATATCACTGTCGAAAGCGTATTGGGCCATGGATCTGTTTTCCGAATCCAATTGCCGATTCTGAAGAATTATGTACCGGAAGAGGAGCTGTAGACGTTGGATAGTAAAACATTTGCCTCGTGCCAAAAATAAACGACAAAAAAGCAGGAAGCCAGCTCATGTGTGAGCCGCTTCCTGCTTTTCTTTTATAGTTGTGCAGTGCTTAAGATCTGGTCTGCTTGCCTGCGTTGCGACCTTTTTTGCCACCAGTTTGTTGATTCTTAGCCGGCAGAGCCTTAACAGATTGCGTTGAGGTTGACTGTGAGGCTGGTTTGGCCATCTTCACATTCTTCTTGATTGGACGATCTTTCATTTCTTCTTCGACTTGCTTCTGGATTTTAGGTTTGATCATGTGATTCTGAAGCGCAGTCTGGCCTGCAGCGAAAATACCGCCAGCTAACCAATAAAGAGCCAATCCTGCTGGTGAAGACCATGAGAACATGAGAATCATGATCGGATTCATCAACATCATTGATTTCATCTGTGACTTGGTTTCCTGAGGCATGCCGATTGTGGAAACGTAGCCTTGGATCACATAGGCCACACCCGCCAGGATTGCCAACAACGGACTGCTGACACCAAGGTTGATGCCAAGGAATGTGCTTTGGGAGATTTCCGGCGTCAGGTTGACGGCCTGATACATAGCTGTAAAAATCGGCATCTGGATAAGAATCGGCAAGCAACCAACGCCGCCTGTCATGCTGATGTTGTTTTCCTTGTACAACGCCATCATTTCCTGCGAAACCGCCGCTTTTTCTTCAGGCGATTGTGCATTTTTTTGACGGAATTGGATATCTTCCAATTCTGGTTTGATATACTTCATTTTCTCTTGTTGTACCATCGTTTTTTTGATTTGGCTAAAGTTCAAGGGCATGATGGCCAAGCGGACAATGATTGTGATGGCGATGATGGCCAGCCCATAATTGCCGTTAAGCATTTCTGCCAGCATAACGATCAAATTGCCTGTAGGTACTACCAAATAGTCGTAAATGAAGCCGGTTGGATTTTTATTCTCATCATATTGCATGCAGCCTGTCAGGACCACTAATAAGGCCATCATTTCTGCGGAAAGCAATAATTTCTTTTTAAGTTTCATCGTTCACGTTCCTTTACAATTTTTCGATAACATTACCACTATACCTGAAGGGGGAAATATATTCAATTGGTTACGCGAAAACTTATGTAATTCTCAATGTTGGCGTCTTCAAGTATGGAGCAGCTATCTACTTTGCCGCTTGGCGAGGGACTGCGTTTGACTGCCGCGATGAAGGTATCGATCTTATCGCCAGGTCCGACAGCTTCGATATAGACGCTTCCGTCGGCCTCGTTCCTGACGATGCCGGTAATGCCGATCTGGTCAGCCACCATTTTTGTCATGTAACGGAACCCGACGCCCTGTACCCGACCGTTTACGGTCATCTTGATTTTTTTCATTCAGATTACCTCCAGATTCTAGGATAAGCATACGGTGCAACTTATAATTTCAGTTTACCGTCTTCGCCAAGAAGTTTCAATCACGATACCTTGCGCGGGAATTTTTTTTCGAGCTGTGCTATACTTTTTGCAACAAAGAAGGTGATAGCGTGTACCAGGTGATACGGACTGAGGGAGAATATGAGCCTTGGTGGTTTTTTGAAGACTGGATGGATTTCATTGTGGAATCGACAGACTACGCCGATTTCCAGGAGGCAGTCGCTGCCTATGAGCGGGCTGCGGAAAAATTATCGGTCGTCTACCCATTCCAAAAAACAAAAGAAACCTACCTGACTGCCTACTGGTCAGACGGAGAAATCCGTTTTTGTGAAAATTGCGATGACGATGTGCAACTATATCATGGACTGATGCTTCTGCAGGATGGGAAAAAACTTCTTCAAGAATGATCGACCAAATTCCAAAAAGCTTCTGTTGCCCGCATTGACGGAAAACAGAAGCTTTTTGTCCGCGTGGATTGATTAAAAAATAGCCTCGAAAAGGGTTCATTTTGTAGTATAATGAACCGATACGTGTAATCAAACGAACAATCTATGGACCGCTGTTTTATGCAAACGGGCAGTGGTTTTGAGTAAAGATAAAAAAGGAGTTGGCATGTTTGGCGAAACGAACGACGACAACAAGAAAGAAAAAGAAGGCCACCGGGCAAAAGATATCTTACGAGCTCATCGGCGTGCTGTTTCTTTTTAGTGCAGCCTTAGGGATCGGGCAACTCGGTTTTGCCGGTATAGCGCTGGCGAATTTTTTCCGTTTTTTTGTCGGTGAAACCTATCCGGTCAGCTTGGCGCTCTTCGGTGCCTATGGTCTGTACCTGATTTTGAGAGGGAAAGAACCAAAAATAAGAAAGAACTGGCTGATCAGTGGCATCCTGCTTTATTCAGCAGCGCTGCTTTATCTCCATTCACAGGCTTTTATGACAGTCGTTGCGGAGGGCGCGTCGGTCGTGTCCCTTACGCTTGCACGTTTTTTGACCGATGTCAGGCAAGCTGATACGGCTTCGGAGATGGGCGGAGGCTTAATCGGGGCAGCCTTTTATAGCGGAACCTATTTTTTGGTTTCACAATGGGGCACCTACATCATTATCGGCCTGCTTGTATTTTTTGGTGTGGCGGTCCTTTTCGGCTTTACGACGCATGATGTCATGGAAATTGTGCGCAAAGTTGCTTTGATCTTCGGCCACAACAGCAAACGAGCGGTGCTTTACACGAAAGATAAAGTGGCCAGTTCGATCATCGATTCGAAAACAGTGAAGAAACCGACAAGATCAAATAGTGTTCCGGTCGACAAGAAGCCTTCGATAGTCGAAAAAGCCAAAAATCAGATCAAAAGCGAATCGGCCGCGAAGCAATTGATGAAGGAAGAAGCGGAAGCTCTGAAAGCTTCAGAAAAGGAAACACTCTCCGCGAAAGAACACGAACCCGTTCAGCTGAAAATCGACAGTTTCCAGCAGCAACTTGAAAAAGCAGCCGAACACAAACATGCGGATAATGAAAAGAGCGCGTCCTCCCAGCAGGCTAGTCTGGCAAAGACCACGGCTGCTGGCGGTGAGGAAGACAACAATAGTGAGTTGGAGTTTGAAATCACTGCCGAGCAGGAGAATAGGGATTACCATTTGCCACCGGTCACCCTGTTGAATGAAATCAAGGCAATCGATCAATCGAATGAGTATGCGACAATCGAAAAAAATGTCAAAAAGCTGGAAGAGACGTTCGCGAGTTTCGGGGTAGAGGCCAAAGTCACCAAAGCGAACCTGGGGCCTGCCGTGACCAAATATGAAATCCAACCAGCTGTAGGGGTGAAAGTCAGCAAAATTGTAAGCCTCAGTGATGATTTGGCTTTAGCTTTGGCAGCAAAAGATATCCGTATCGAAGCGCCGATACCCGGAAAATCCTTCATTGGTATAGAAGTACCGAACAGTGAGGTCAGCGTCGTCTCCTTCCGTGATGTCATGGAAGGTCAGAAGCACACCGATAAGCTGTTGGAAGTACCATTAGGCCGGGATATCTCGGGCGTCGTACAAAGTGCGAATCTGACGAAGATGCCCCATCTGCTGATTGCGGGTGCGACCGGAAGCGGAAAATCCGTCTGCATCAATGGCATCATCACAAGCATATTGATGAAAGCCAAGCCAAACGAAGTGAAGATGATGATGATTGATCCGAAAATGGTCGAACTGAATGTCTATAACGGAATTCCTCATTTGCTGACACCAGTTGTCACAAATCCGCGCAAAGCGGCTCAAGCGCTCCATAAAGTTGTGACCGAAATGGAACGAAGATATGAACTATTCGCCGGTACTGGTATGCGCAACATCGACGGATACAACGATCTGATTGTCGAATATAATTTAGAAAACGGAGAAAATAATCCCACATTGCCATATATAGTGGTCATCGTGGATGAATTAGCCGATTTGATGATGGTAGCAAGTAATGAGGTTGAAGATGCGATCACCCGATTGGCTCAGATGGCGCGAGCGGCGGGAATCCATATGATTTTGGCTACGCAACGACCAAGTGTCGATGTCATCACCGGGATCATCAAAGCAAACGTTCCTTCCCGGATCGCATTTGCCGTGTCCAGTTCTATTGATTCGAGAACGATAATCGATGGCTCCGGGGCAGAGAAATTATTGGGCAGAGGCGATATGCTCTTCCGTCCGATGGGGGAAAATAAACCGATTCGTGTGCAAGGGGCGTTCATATCCGACGAAGAAGTGGAGCACATTGTCACTTTCGTCAAAAATCAGCAAGAAGCAAACTATGTCGAGGAAATGATGCCGACTGAAACGGTGGCAACTGCAAGCGATGAACCGGAAGATGACCTCTTCGGGGAAGCGGTAGAATTCATCAGATTGGACGAAACGGCAAGCATATCCAAATTGCAACGGAGGTTCCGGATCGGTTATAATCGTGCAGCGCGGCTGATCGACGAGATGGAAGCGAGAGGGATTGTCGGGCCGGCCGATGGAAGCAAGCCCAGAAAAGTGAACATTAATGAAAATATATATGAAAATGATGCGGATTTACCCTATGATTCTGAGGTTTAACCCAGACCATACCTACAAATATATGGATATTAAATGAAAAAACGATTACAAAACAAATCAATATCGTTTATTTTTTAGAGAATACATGCTATGATATTTTTTGTAAGAAGCTTGTACTTACAAGTTCAAAAATTTGAAGTTTATTGGAGGGGTCATGGTGAAGAAACAAAAATATGTTAGTTTATTGGCATTGGGTTTAGGTGTCAGCACAATCCTGGCAGCTTGTGGCGGAAACGGCGACACGGCTGACAGCAGTGCAACAAGTTCCAGCACCGCAGGGGGAGCGGAAGATAACTTCACTGTCGCAATGGTTACCGACATCGGCGGTGTGGATGACAAATCATTCAACCAAAGTGCATGGGAAGGCCTTGTTGCCTGGGGCGAAGAGAACAGCAAAGAAAAAGGGATTGATGGATACGATTATATCCAATCAAATGCCGATTCGGAATTTGTGACGAACTTGAACACTGCCGTGAACAGTAATTTTGATCTTGTGTTTGGTATCGGTTATAAGTTGAAATCAGCGATGCAGGATGTGGCAACCCAGAATCCTGATACTTTGTTCGCCATCATCGATGATGTCATTGAAGGCGAAAACACAGTATCTATATCATTTAAAGACAATGAAGCTGCTTTCTTGGCGGGTGTTGCCGCTGCAAAGACAACCAAAACCAATCAATTAGGCTTTATCGGCGGACAAGAGAGCGCAGTAATCGATCGCTTTGAAGCTGGATTCGTAGCGGGTGCCAAGTCCGTAAATCCTGAAATAGATGTGAAAGTTGAATATGTCGGCTCGTTCGGCGATGCTGCAGGCGGGAAATCAAAAGCTGCGGCAATGTACGCGAGCGGAATCGATGTCATTTATCAAGCTGCCGGAGATTCCGGAAATGGCGTGTTCTCAGAAGCTAAAGACATTGTAAAAGCTGATCCTTCAAAAGAAATTTGGGTAATCGGTGTTGACCGTGACCAAACAGAAGAAGGTTTGTTGACTCTTGATGACGGCACTGAAAGAAACCTTACTTTGACTTCAACGTTGAAGGGTGTAGGCACTGCAGCTAAGGATATCGCTACATTAACGATGAATGATGAATTCCCGGCAGGAGAAGTATTGAATTTCGGTTTGGCTGAAGAAGGCGTTGACCTCACTGATGGCCAATTGGGTGAAGAAGCTTTGACTGCAGTCGAAGATGCTAAATCACAAATTCTGGATGGAACACTTACTGTTCCGGAAGCTCCAGAAAACTAATCACTTTTAAAATCTTTAAAGAAGCAACTTGATTCCGGTTAAGGATATTGAGTTGCTTCTCTTTTTTCGGTCATAGACCGCTTATTAAAGAGCGTTCCTCAAAGGAAACAAATGTTTATCTTTCGTGATAAACAAAAGTGGATAGGATTTTGGAAATACCTTATAATAGTCGTGAAAGGGTGTTTTAAGGCATTATCTTTTATAAGGGTGTCTCACTGCTGTATGAAGGAATGCATGCATTCAATATTAGTAAGGGGTGGAATCAGCATGGCAGAAGAAAATTATGTCATTGAGATGATTGGCGTAACAAAAGCTTTTGGCAATTATAAAGCAAATGATGATATATTTCTCAGTTTGAAAAAAGGTGAAATTCACGCTTTGTTAGGTGAAAATGGCGCGGGCAAGTCAACCTTGATGAATATTCTCTCTGGCCTTTTGGAGCCGACCAGTGGAGCGATCAAAGTCAAAGGGCAAGAAGTCAAAATCAGTTCCCCTGGTGTTGCCGATAAATTAGGTATCGGAATGGTGCATCAACATTTTATGTTGGTCAAGGACTTCACGGTTACGGAGAACATTATTCTAGGCAGCGAACCGAGTCGACTCGGCGTTTTAAATAAAAAGGCAGCTGCTGGCGTGATTGAAGATCTGTCCAACAGGTACCGCTTGGCAGTCAATCCGTCCGCAAAAGTCGAAGATACTACTGTCGGGATGCAACAAAGGATCGAAATTCTGAAAACTTTGTACCGTGGGGCGGATGTCCTCATTTTTGATGAACCAACAGCCGTGTTGACACCCCAAGAAATCGATGAATTGATGTCGATTATGAGGGAATTGACGAAAGAAGGTAAGTCAATCATCCTGATCACGCATAAACTGGATGAAATCAAAGCCGTTGCCGATCGTTGCACGGTTATCCGCAAAGGCAAGAGCATTGGTACTGTCGATGTGAAACAGACTTCCCAACAAGAGTTGGCGGATATGATGGTAGGGCGTTCCGTTCTCTTCCGCACAGTCAAAAAGCCTTCGCAGCCGAAACAAGCTGTTTTGGAAATTGAAGGATTGACGGTTAAAGAGAGCCGTGGTCTGGAAGCAGTACGCAATTTGAACCTTACAGTACGGGCCGGTGAAATCGTTGGAATCGCCGGAATCGATGGGAACGGTCAGAGCGAATTGATTCAAGCCATCACAGGCCTTAGAAAAGCTGAGAGTGGAACCGTCAAGCTGAATGGCGAACCCATCACGAACTTGGCTCCACGTAAAATCACCGAGGCCGGGCTGGGGCATATTCCTGAGGACCGACAAAAGTTCGGCCTGATTCTCCCGATGCGTCTGGATGAGAACATCGCCTTGCAGACTTATTATCAGGAGCCTTACAGCAAAAACAGCTTTCTCAACGATAAAGCAATCGAAAACCATGCCATTGAACTGATCAAAGAGTTTGATGTGCGGACCCAAAGTGAAAAATCTACGGCAAGCTCATTATCCGGCGGGAACCAACAAAAGGCGATCATCGCCAGGGAAGTCGATCGGAATCCTTCGTTACTGATCGCAGCCCAACCGACCCGGGGATTGGATGTGGGCGCAATCGAATTTATCCATAAACGTTTGATCGAGCAGCGGGATAAAGATAAGGCAATCCTACTGATGAGCTTCGAATTGGATGAAATCTTGAATCTCTCCGATATCATCGCCGTGATGTTTGAAGGTGAAATTGTGGCCTACGTCAAGCCGGAGGAAACTTCCGAACAAGAACTCGGGCTATTGATGGCCGGCTCTTCTTTGGAAAAAGCACGGGAAGATTTAGAAAAAAACAAGGACGAGGAGGGAAGTCTTCATGAATAATCAACAAGGAGCCACTCGCATCCAAGGGATTATCGTACCTTTACTTTCAGTCATATTAGGTCTGGTAATCGGGGCAATCGTCATGTGGTCTTTCGGTTACGATGCCATCGCAGGCTATTCAGCCATGCTGAAGGGTGCATTCGGATCGCCGTTTTACATAGGAGAATTACTGCGTGAAGCTACTCCTTTGATTCTGGTCGCATTAGGTTTTGCTGTTGCCAACACAGCCGGGTTCTTCAACATCGGTGTGGCAGGTCAAACTTTGTTTGGCTGGTTGGCATCCGTCAGCGTCGCCCAAATATTACCTGATTTGCCTAAAATGATCTTGTTGCCGTTGTGTATTTTAGCTGGCGTTGCAGCTGGAGCTATATGGGCGGGCATTGCCGGAGTCTTACGTGCCTATTTCAACACTAGTGAAGTAATAGTCACCATCATGCTCAATCATACGGCTTTATACATCAATAACCACATCGTGAGGAATGTTTTGACGGATTCCGGTGACTCTACAGCCAGAATCACAGAAAATGCCAGTCTGAGAGTACCGTTCTTGTCGGAACTGACCCGCAATTCGACACTGCATGCCGGTATCTTCATTGCTCTCATCATGATTGCGGTGGTATGGGTGTTGATGAAGAAAACAACATATGGTTTTGAATTCCGTTCAGTAGGATTGAATCCTGATGCGGCTGATTACGCAGGGATGAATGCCAAAAAGAACATCATTTTGGCCATGCTAATCAGCGGCGGATTGGCCGGTTTAGGAGGAGCAATGGAAGGGTTGGGAAATTTCCAGAACATGTTTGTTCAAGGAGCAATGCCGGCCGTCGGATTCGATGGCATGGCAGTAGCCTTATTGGGAATCGGTAGCCCGATTGGAATCCTTTTTGCTGCACTTCTGTTCAGTACCTTGAAAATTGGCGGAACCAGCATGCCGCTAATGTCCGGAGTGCCGGTAGAGATTGTCGATATTGTGATAGCATCGATCATCTTCTTCGTCGGCGCGAGCTATATCATCCGACTATTGGTCAACAAACTGCCCAAAGTCAATAAAAAGGAGGTGGCGTGAGATGGATTTGCTAGCGGTTCTATCTATTATCGTATCTTCGGCCTTGATCTACTCAGCGCCTTTAATTTTCACCGGCCTTGGCGGAACTTTCTCAGAACGGAGTGGTATCGTCAACGTGGGTTTGGAAGGCACGATGGTAATGGGGGCATTTTCGGCCATCGTCTTTAATCTGAACTATGCCGACAATCTTGGCAAAATGACCCCTTGGATTGCGTTGTTGGTGGCTGGGACAGTCGGCATCTTCTTTTCGATCATTCATGCAGTTGCCACCATCAACTTAAGAGCGAACCATATCGTTTCCGGAACCGTCATCAATATGCTTGCCCCTGCTTTGGCGGTGTTTTTGACTAAGGTTCTTTATGAAGGAAAAGGACAAACAGCCTTCATCGTCCAAAATTTCGGAAAGACAAGTTTTCCTGTTTTGAAGGATATCCCGATCATCGGGCAGATATTTTTCACGAACACATCTGCTCCAGCCTATGCAGCGATCGCAACAGCGCTTGTCTGTTACTTCATCATCTTCAAGACGACTTTCGGATTGCGTCTGCGTTCAGTCGGTGAACACCCACAAGCGGCAGATACATTGGGAATCAATGTCTACGTGATGCGCTACGCCGGCGTGTTGATTTCTGGCTTTTTGGGTGGCGTGGGCGGCGCCATTGTCTCCCAGTCGATCAGCTTGAACTTTTCCGGATCCACAATTGCCGGTCAAGGATTCATTGCTATGGCAGCCATGATTTTCGGTAAATGGAATCCTATCGGAGTGATGGGCGCAGCGATTTTCTTTGGTTTTGCCCAGAGTTTGGGAGTCATCGGCAGTTATATTCCGGTCATCCAGAATATCCCTTCCGTCTATCTCCAGATTGCACCTTACGTCATCACGATCATTGTGCTTGTAGGTTTTATCGGCAAATCAAGAGGCCCGGCCGCTAATGGTACGACTTACATCAAATCAAAGTAATCTCTGAAAGTGAGAAGGGTTGGCTCATCGAGCCAGCCTTTTCTTTTTGCGCCAATCCGGGGAGTTGATCAAGGCTAGCTTAATTGAAAAAAAGTCTGAATTAGAGTATAGTTTTCCCTATCGACAAATAAAATAGCTTACAGGACGTGAAATGGATGGAATATAAATTAAAGCAAGGCGTTACGGTCTACATCGAGCCTTCCGACAAATACAAAACCGTATTGATCCAATACAAATTCAGGACGATCTTCAGTGGTAAGACTGCGACAGAACGTTCTTTGGTGAAGAATATGCTGGAAACGAACAGTAAACAGTATCCAAGTCAAAATGAGATGGATTTGAAAATGGCCAGCCTTTATGGGGCGACGCTGCATACACAATCACAGCGCTTCGGCAAGCAGCATGTCGTGACGATGAGCCTGTCCGTCGTCAATGACAAATTCATCGGGGGCGACGATACACTTTTGGAAGAGGCGTTTGCTTTTCTGGAGGAAATCATCTATGGACCCAATGCCAAGGATGGTAAGTTCCATGAGAAGACTTTTCTGAGGGAAAAGGAAAACCTGAATAATTATTTCGAGTCTCTGATCGAAGACAAGTCAGCTTATGCGCGTATGCGCTTGAACCAAGAGCTGTTCGCAGGGACGGATCAAGCCTATCAAGGTATCGGTGATGCCAGTTTCCTTGAGGATATCACTGCGGCCAGTCTGTTTGAATGCTACGAAGAGATGATTGGATCGAATCAACTGGATATCCTTGTTTCTGGAGACGTCGCGCCGGAACGGGTATTGAATATACTGGCTGGACAGAATTTTTCCGACAGAAAAGAGATCGAAAAAGAGGTGTTCTGTTTCCGCGAAAAGAACACGGAACCCGTCATTTCGAGCGAAGCCCAGGATATCAATCAGGGCAAGCTGTTTTTCGGCTTCTCTTCACCTGTTTATTACATGAATGATCATTATTTTGCCGGTCTGGTTTTTGATGGCTTGTTTGGGGGATTTCCGCATTCCAAACTGTTCCAGAATGTCCGGGAAAAAGAAAGTTTAGCTTACTCGGCTTCAAGCGGCTTGGATTTTCTGCGTGGGATCATGACTGTCGGTACCGGTATTGAGTTCGATAAACGAGAGCAAGTTGAAGAAATTGTTTTGGCACAATTGAAGGATATGCAAGCGGGCGATTTCTCGGATGCATTGATCGCCCAAACGAAAAGCATGCTGATCAACCACTACAAACAAAATGATGATTATCAGGGCAGAAGCTTGGCGAAACAGTACCAGGATATCCTCATCATCGAAAACCCGCTTTCGCAGGAGCAATGGATTGCCGGTTTGAATGCGGTGACGAAGGAACAGATCGTTGCTGTTGCGGATAAAATGACTTTGCAAGCGATATTTTTCTTGAAAGGCGAGGCTGAAAATGAATAAAGTACACTACGAGGCTCTTAACGAAACAGTCTATACGGAAGTTTTGGATAATGGATTACAGGTGGTTCTGATTCCAAAAAATAAATATTCAAAAACTTATGGTATCTTCACAACCGATTTTGGCTCGATCGATAATCAGTTTATACCGATAAACGGAGATAAGGAAATCAAAATTCCGGACGGTATCGCACATTTCCTTGAGCATAAACTGTTCGAAGGTGAAGTACATGATGCTTTTGAAGACTTCGCTAAGTATGGCGCTTCAGCGAATGCTTTCACTTCATTCACGCGGACAAGTTATCTCTTTTCGGCCACGGATAATATCACAGAAAATACGAACAGCCTGCTTGATTTCGTGCAAGACCCGCATTTCACGGCAGAAGGCACTGAAAAGGAAAAAGGGATCATCGCCCAGGAAATCCGCATGTATGAGGATAATCCGGGATGGCAACTTTTTTACGGTCTGCTCCGTAATCTGTATCCCGAACATCCGCTTTCCGTCGATATAGCCGGAACGGTGGACAGCATCCAAGCAATTACGCCGGAATTGCTCCAAATCTGTTATGACACGTTCTACCATCCATCCAATATGAACATATTGATGATCGGTAATTTCTCTCCCGAAGAAATGATGGATACGATCAAACAAAACCAAGCTGGCAAGACGTTTCTTCCGGCCAAACCGATCCAGCGCACTTTGCCGCCGGCCTCGGTCCAGGACATCATTGCGTACAAAGAAATCGAAATGGATGTGCAACGTCCGAAAGTGATGCTTGGGGTGAAAGGCTTGGATGCAGATGTTACCGGTAACCAAGCCGAAAAATACAAAATCTATGGTTCACTGTTGTTGGAATTGCTTTTCGGCCGGAGTTCCTCGCATTTTATTGAGCTCTACGACAGCGGTTTGATCGATGACAGCTTTGGCTACTCCTTCAACTTAGATCGCTCTTTCCATTTTATGGCTGTCGAATCCGACACGGAACAACCGAAGCTGCTGGAAGAAAAGCTGAAGCGGATTCTTTTGGAATGGGAAACGGATGATAACCTGACGAATGAGAAGTTTGATTTGCTGAAGAAGAGCATGATCGGAGAACAGCTACAGGCCTTCAATTCTTTGGAATATATCGCGAATCACTACAGCACCTTGCTTTTTTCTGGAGCCGAACTTTTTGAAGTCGTTCCATTGATCGAAGAAACCAGTCTGGAGGACATCCGTAGATTCGCTCAAGGGTATTTAAAAGAGCAGAGCATGAGCACTTACGTGATCGTTCAGAAGGGAGCGACGCAGCGATGAAGGCTGCTTTGGTGACCGGAGCCTCCGGTGACATCGGAACCTCCATCGCAAGGGACCTCGCAGGTTCGGGGTGGTCTTTGTACCTGCATTATCATTCTAATCAAGAAAAGATCAATCTGCTGCTGTCTGAACTTCAAACTGCCTATCCTGGGCAGGAATTTTATCCGATTTGCCTGGATTTGACCGATGAAGCTGAAGTAACAAAGCTTGCTGACCATATATTTTCGCTCCAAGCGATTGTTTTTGCACATGGCCGGACCGAATATGGCTTGCTTCAGGATATGACTTCCATGCAAATGGATGACTTGTGGGAAATGCATGTCAAGATGCCTATCCTGATCATCCAGACGCTGTACGAAAAAATCAATCGTTCCGGTAACGGCCGCATTGTCTTCATCAGCTCAATCTATGGAGAAGTCGGCAGCGGTCTGGAAGTGCTCTACAGTACCGTCAAAGGGGCGCAGATTGCATTCGTCAAAGCATACAGCAAAGAAGTCGCCTCAATGGGAGTAACAGTCAATGCCATCTGTCCGGGAGCAATCGATACGCAAATGAACACGCATCTGCAAAAAGATGAAAAAGAGGCTCTGCTTGAGGAAATCCCTTTGGGGAGGATGGGAAAACCGGATGAAATCAGTTTCTGGGTATCCCAACTTCTGAAGGATGATAGTCGCTACATGACTGGACAGGCCATTTATGTATCGGGTGGATGGCTCAGGTAATAAAGTATTGGAACTCCTAGTGAAGGAATTTTATGGTATAATATCCAGGGTAACTCGGGGATTTGCAAGTGAAGGCAGGTGAAGAAATGGTTCAAATTGGTGAAATCCTAAAAAGTGCTAGACTTTCCAAAGGGTACACATTGGATGATCTACAGCAAATGACTAAAATACAGAAGCGGTATCTGATTGCGATTGAAGAAGGCGATTACGAGATTATGCCGGGTAATTTCTATGTGCGGGCCTTCATCAAGCAATATGCGGACACCGTTGGATTGGATGGCGATCGCTTGTTGGGGGACCATGCAAGTGTGATTCCGGAAATACATGGCGGTGTTCAAGTGGAGGATTCCGGCTCATTTTCTCCCACTCGTTCCGAGACTAAACGAGCCTCAAAAAAGACGAATTTTAATTATGGAGGCTCCGTCCAGAGCCAGTTGCCGACATTATTGTTGGCTGTTGCCGTAATCGCCATCGTTCTAGTGATCTGGAAGGCTACCTTGAGCGATGACGGTGAGCAGATTCAGACCGAAGTGGCATCCATTATCAGTCAGACAACCTTGGCATCGCAAGAAACGGTTTCAAGCAACACAGAGCAGACAGACAGTGCCGTTGTCGCAGAACAAACAGCGCAGGTGACCCTGGTATCGTCCGCCGATGGTTATGCGGAATATGACATCACCAGCTTGTCGCTGCCCTCAGAGTTGAAAATCTCGGCGATGGCAGGAGGCAGTTCTTGGATCAGCGTAAGCGTAAATGGGATTGTACAAGAGCCTTCGGGCATCGTGGACAGTGAAAATCCGTTGACGGTTGCACTCCCGTTGAACACAAGCGAGATAGAAGTGGTCGTCGGCGTGATGCCGGCAACAATCATCGAACTGGATGGCGCAGTTGTTGCGATGCCAGCCGATTATCAAGAGATTCAGACCCAAACCTTATCCTTTACCGTCAAAAGTGTGGAATAAGTCAGGGTACATTAAAGGAGTTGCAGAAGTTGAATTTACCTAATAAATTGACAGCGTTGCGGATTTTGATGATTCCGCTGTTCATGATCATCACCTTGTTTCCATTCGATTGGGGTACGCTTGCGGTTGCCCAATCACAGATTGCCGTAAATCAACTGATAGGGGCAATCATTTTTGCCATCGCTAGTTTTACGGATTGGTTGGATGGTTACATCGCCAGAAGGGATGGGTTGGTCACCAACTTCGGGAAATTTGCTGATCCATTGGCGGACAAGATGCTTGTCGCCACTGCCATGATTGTGCTTGTTGGACAAGGATTGGCTCCTTCATGGGTCGTCAGCATCATCATCAGTCGGGAATTGGCGGTTACAGGCTTGCGTCTCTTGCTTGTGAAGGAAGGCGAAGTCATGGCAGCAGCCTGGCCGGGAAAAATCAAAACAGCGACGCAAATGGTAGCCATCATTTTGCTGTTCTTGGATAATTTCCCATTTCAGGCAATCGGTATCCCGGTTGCGGATATCATGCTGTATCTTTGCTTAGTTTTCACCATCTACTCAGGGGTGGATTATTTCATCAAGAATAAGCATGTTTTTGTCGGCTCCATGTAGTTTTTATTAAATTAAGAAGGGCGGGGTTGCATCAGGTTGCGATCCGAACAAAAGGAAACGTAATTCTTTTGTGCCCTTCTTTTTCTTTATCTTTCTTTATCTTGGTAAATTGTAAAATGAAATGCATAAGGAAATAAACGAAAAAATCATGTAGATACGATATACTTGTTAGCAACCAAACCAAAAGTATAAGGGGT
>NZ_FOQC01000094.1 GCF_900113645.1 Trichococcus flocculiformis | reverse complement strand
GGCTTGGTTTTTCACATCACCTCGTTATTTTGGGCAGTTTCCATAGAATTTTTGCCACTACCTGATTATATCACTAAACCTTTAGTTATATAAAGTTAAGAAATAAAATCTTTACTATCGCGAATGCACTACAAACAAAAAACTCCTAGAAAACTGTTATTTTTAGGAGTTTAGTTTCTATTCATTTTGTTGCAATTACTTTTTCAAATAGGATTCCATTTACCCCAGAACTGGTATTAGAAAGTTGAATCATTTGACGCTTACTTATTTTCTTTGGTTATCCTGTCAGCGGCTAATTTCCCTGTAATGATACAAGTGGGTGTTCCGGCTGGATTGTATGCCCATTGCCCTACTTGATAAATGTTCGGAATAGGCGTAAGTACTGATTTGTTGACTTGCTGCATTTTATAAATAACCGGGATCGGGGCTTCAAAAGACCAGCCCACGATTGCCCCACCCGTGCTCCCGACTCGGTTTTCAACACTTAAAGGTGTAAAGGAAAATTGTTTCTCCACTTTATCTTTTAACTCAGGGCATAAACTTTCAGAAAGCACACTGATTATTTTATTTTCAATTTCCCTTCTGAACGCCTCATACCAGCCGGATTCTTCGACTTTATAGAATAATTCTGCCTCCATAAGCAGACTGACTATCAAACCCGTTTTACCTTCCGGGGCCAAGTCAGAATCTCTCATAGCCGGGATGGCTATTTCATAAGTGTTGTATTCCAGGAAACGATCCAACCAGGAAAGAACTTCTTTTTTATCCGTCTCTCCCCATTTTCCCAGCATTCCCTTAAGTTCATTTTTATTGATGTTGCCCAAACCTTTTCTGGATGGTGTGTAAAACAGATGCCCATTGAAGGACTCCTTAAAATAGGACACCGGCAAATCGACTTCCAAATAGAGCGAGAAGACAGATTCGCTAGGCCTGCCTTTTGCCATCAATGCCTTTGTTGTTTCAAACTTTTTCCTTATTTTTGGGGCCAGGTTACCCAGACTGACAATATTGTAAAAACTTTTTAGGTCTGCAGCCCAGACAAGGTCTTCATAATAGTATTCGTTGTTGTTTTCATCGACAAGCACCTGTTGGTCGGCATGGATTTTTTTTACAACCGTATTGGGGAGTATGTCACCATTGAATGCTTGTATTTTTTCCACCAATGCTTCGGCAAGCTTACCTGTCCCTCCTTTCGGATACACATAGCTGCTGTACAATGTGAAATAACTCAATGCAAAAAATGTTGGCGTGCCTTTAAAGAAATGTTGTGAAATGATATCGATAAGGGACGGATCTTGAATAATTTGTTTAAGATATTCATCACTAGGTTTGGAAAGCCTTTCAATCCTGCTCATCGCAAAGATAAACTTCGGCAGCCATGGCAAAAGTTCTTTCATTACGTACGCCTTATCTCGCTTGATATCTTTAAATAATGGATTATCAATGCCATAGATGATATCGATCAGTTTCATTATTTTAACCATAACTTCTATGAATGCATCGATATCCTCTACGCTATCGGGATAGAGACTCACCAACAAATCTCTGTATTCGCTAACAGAATTGTGGCCTTCAATGCCGATGATTTTATCCTCAACGCCTAGGGAAACCTTGCTTGAGACAACCTCAATATCAAGATTCAAGTCTTTCAGCATCGCCAAAACGACTCCTAAGATTGCTCTGGCTCCAGCATCAAAGACAAAACCATCCCTTTCAAATGAGTTTACCAATCCACCAAATTCGACATTTTTTTCGATAAGCAAAATTTTCTTGCCTGCTTGAGAAAGAAACACCGCAGACGTAAGCCCGGCAAGTCCTCCACCTACAATTATGGCATCATATCTTTTTTGATCCGCATTATTCATTCAAATTCCCCATTTTCAAACTTATTTCCCACAGAACGCTTGCATTTTCATCATCCAGCGCTGGTGGAGCAGGCTCTTCAAGCGTTGTCAGATTGAAAAATTCACCACTGCATGTCTCCAGATCTTCAGAAACCCCTAAATAATGTCTACTGAATAATTAACAAACCCTATCGCAACAGCGTTTTTAGCTGTTTTTTGGTATAATAGATGCATGGATTCCAGAGGGAAATACCAAAAACCCGTGCACTTTTTTTCAAAAATGATACGAAGAGGCGATGAAAATGTATAAAAAGCAGACGAATCGGCAATTAACCATTTATGACTTCGATCAGCCATTGGGCCT
>NZ_FOQC01000066.1 GCF_900113645.1 Trichococcus flocculiformis | reverse complement strand
ACCCACGTGTTACTCACCCGTTCGCCACTATCTTCTCAGTGGAAGCAAGCTTCCATAGAAAAGACCGTTCGACTTGCATGTATTAGGCACGCCGCCAGCGTTCGTCCTGAGCCAGGATCAAACTCTCATGTAATGTGGGCTCTTGTACAGAAACCCTCATGAAAAGCTGAAAAGCTCTTAATTTCTTGCTGACTTTATGTTTGCGATACTACGTATCGCCTTCGTTTGCTTCGACCGATGTCTAAGCTCCCTGCACATTTGGTTCGTTCATTCTTTGTTCAGTTTTCAAAGGTCAATCGCGCATCACGTATTACGTGATTGCTTATTTATAATATCACGGCCGCCGCATCTTGTCAACAACTTTTAAAAAATATATTTGAGCTATTCGACTGATGAATCAGCAACTTTCATATGATAACATCGTTTTATCTTGCTGTCAACAATGAATCTTCTCTTGCCGTCGCCTTACAAAAGACAACTTCACAATACTATCATCATTTCAAATCCATGTCAAACAGATTTTGAAAAAAATGTATCGGATTACCGAGGAACTAAACTTTACCACAAAAATGTAAGCCTTGTCAACACAAGCGTATCAGCATCCTTATGGATCCGACATCCAATTTTGAATTGTTTAACAACTAACTTTTTTGGTTGTGCTGCTCCAGAGAAGCCCTCCTCTCCGGAAGTCCTGACAAGATCGATTCGAATTCCTCCGCCCTTAGGGTTCTGAACTGCTACACAAGAAAAAAGGCGGACAACGAATTGTCCGCTTGAAGTAATTTACATCTTATAATCTGTCGTTTAATTCCTTAGCTAATTCTTCAAATCCAGGTTTGCCAAGAAGTGCAAACATATTCTTTTTGTAAGCTTCTACACCTGGTTGGTCGAATGGATTCACGCCGTTCAGGTAACCGGAGATGCCTACGGCGATTTCAAAGAAGTACACTAGATAACCTAAAGAATAAGCATCCATTTCAGGCATAGTAACCAACAAGTTTGGTACACCGCCGTCTGTATGAGCCAACAATGTTCCTTGGTAAGCTTTTGTGTTTACGAAATCAACGTCTTTACCTTCAAGATAGCCTAAACCATCTAAATCTTCTGCACTTAAAGGAATATCTATTGTTTTGCGTGGCTTAGCAACTTTAACGACTGTCTCAAAGATATTTCTTTGTCCATCTTGGATAGATTGGCCGATTGAGTGCAAATCTGTCGAGAAGTTCGCACTGGTTGGATAAATTCCTTTTTGGTCTTTACCTTCAGACTCGCCGAATAATTGTTTCCACCATTCTGAAAGGTATTGCATACCTGGCTCATAGTTAGCCAAAATCTCAGTCACTTTGCCTTTACGGTAAAGGATGTTGCGGATAGCCGCGTATTGGTAAGCAACGTTGGTTGTCAAATCAGGATTCATGTATGCTTCACGGGCATCAGCAGCACCTTGCATCAACGCATCGATATCAGCACCGCTGACAGCGATCGGAAGAAGGCCAACTGGTGTCAACACTGTGAAACGTCCGCCGACATCATCAGGAATTACGAAAGTCTCGTACCCTTCCATGTCTGCTTCATGCTTCGCTGCTCCTCTTGCTTTGTCTGTGGTAGAGTAAATGCGTTTTACTGCTTCTTCTTTACCATATTTTTTGATCAACAATTCTTTGAAGACACGGAAAGCGATCGCCGGTTCAGTTGTTGTACCTGATTTTGAAATCATGTTAACTGAGAAATCACGATCTCCGATCACTTCGATCAAGTCAGCTAAATACGTTGAGCTGATGCTGTTGCCTGCAAAGAAAATTTGTGGTGTTTTGCGGTCTGCAGTTGTCTGAACGTTGTAGAAAGTGTTGTTCAGGAAGTCAATTGCAGCACGGGCGCCTAAATAAGAACCACCGATACCGATAACAACCAAAACTTCTGAATCGGATTGGATTTTTTTCGCTGCCGCTTTGATGCGCGCGAATTCTTCTTTGTCATAATCTTTTGGCAGATCAATCCATCCAGTGAAATCGTTCCCTGGGCCTGTACCTTCACGAAGCGCTTTGTCAGCGGCTGTTACTTGGTACTGGATGTAGTCCAATTCATGTTGTGCAAAAAACTTCAAAGCTTTAGAGTAATCAAATTGAATATGTGACATTTAATATCCTCCTAATTTGTTTTTATAAAATGACTATTGATGGGAAATAAGGCACCTTAATGGTAGATAGGTACACTGTCCAATTCCAAATCAGTAAGTATTTCCGAGATTTCTGAAGATTTTTTCCATGCGAACTTGCTGGGTTCATTCAGCAAGCTGTCCAAATCAGAAGGTTTTTCTAATGAATCGAAAACAAACAAAGGCATGTTTTTGCCATTTCCTCTCATGTTCGTCAAGTCAAGCAATCGCAACGACTCAGATTCAATGCCAATATGCGCCAGTAACACTTCCATTATGGATCCTAAGGGAGATTTTCCACTTTCGGATAAGTTCACATTAGGTAGGCTGTAGGTTCCGTTTTCTGTATTGACCAGAAAGTACGTCTCCTCTGCATCATTTGTGACCATAACAGTCCCTGCCACTATGTTTTCTTTTATCATCATGAATGTCCCCTATCATCGGAAGTCGTATAGACAGGATTATTTCCCGTCGATTTCCTAACTTTCTCGTCTTCTTTGGCCTCTTCGATCCAGGTCGGCATCATTTCTTTCAATGTCTCAAAACCGATTTGCGGTAAGTATCTTCTTTTTCTTTTCTTTCTTTTTGCCGGATAACACGGTGTGGCCAACTTTTCCATAGCCCTGAGAGACAGGCTGATTTTCCCTGTGTACTCATCAATGTCTATAATTTTGGCTTCTACTTTATCATCGATCTGAATGAATTCGTCCAGGTTGGTCACATATCCATGCCTACACTCGGATATGTGGATCAGGCCTTGCGTATTCTTGTCCAATGAAATAAAGACACCATATGATTGGATACCTGTTACATTGCCTTCAATTATGTCTCCGATTTTATATTCCATTTTCATCCATAATTCCCCTCACAGTACCGAATAATTATACCACGTGCCTAAATGAAAGGATAGAATTTCTGATGCAACTTTAATCAGAAGCAACTCTTAGGCGGCTTTGTGACCCCTACTCTGAAAACACTCCAGCAATGTCAGGAGTGACGGAAATAGGATAATCTCATTCAAGTAGAAAAAGGGGGCACTCTTTCAGCCCCTACTATTACTATTATAGAATCGTAATGCTCTCGATGACAACGTCTTCGACAGGTTTGTCTTGAGCGCCTTTTTTCACGCCTTCGATAGCGTAGACCGTGTCCATGCCCGCTTCCACTTGTCCGAATACGGTATGTTTTTGATCCAACCAAGGCGTTCCACCGTTTGCAGCATACGCTTCAACGATTTCTTTAGGCCAGCCACCCGCTTCCAATTGGGCTAACATTTTCATCGGCACTTCTTTTGCAGTTACGATGAAAAATTGGCTTCCGTTTGTGTTCGGACCAGCATTAGCCATCGACAATGCACCATTGAGGTTGAACAGATTCATTGAGAATTCATCTTCAAAAGAATCTCCCCAAATGCTTGATCCGCCCATGCCCGTTCCTGTAGGATCGCCACCTTGGATCATGAAGTTGTCAATGACACGGTGGAAAATGATGCCGTCATAATAGCCGCTTTCAGCCAAACCTAAAAAGTTCTCGACTGTTTTCGGCGCCATGTCAGGGAATAAACGGATAGTGATATCCCCTTTATTTGTTTTCATAATGACTTTCTTATCGTTTTCTGTTGGTTGTAATTGTGGAAATAAACTCATTATTCATCCTCCTTTTTTTACATTTTACCACAAGATGCAAAAGATTAGTCCTCTGATTCTCCAAAAATGAAAATTCAATCCGTTTTTTCTTTTTCATTAGGTTGTATCTATCGATTCATGTTATCATAAATGGAAAGTAGATATTTAAGTGAAGGATGAAAAATAATGATGATTTTCGAGAATTTCCCCCTAATTTGTTCCCTGGCAGCTATCATGTTCACCCAAGCTTTAAAATATCCGATTGCAATCTTTTCAAAAGACAAGAAAACTTCTTTGTCGATTGTTACGACTACAGGGGGAATGCCCAGTTCCCACTCGGCGGCCGTCAGTTCGCTGATAACGGCGCTTATCCTGCAATACGGCATCGGCTCCGGTTATGTAGCCATCGCTACAACTTTTGGCGTCATCGTCATGTTCGACTCGATGGGAGTCCGTCGCCAGAGCGGCGAACAAGGGATCGTCCTCATAGATGCCATCAAAGAGTTGACCCGCTTGTCACTCAAGTTCCCGAAAAACGAACAGGAATTAATCGCTGAGGAAGCGGAGGAGAAAATCTACCCTGAAGAAATGGCCGTAAAAAAATACCTTGGGCACAAACCTTCGGAAGTTTTTGTCGGACTGCTGACGGGTATTTTTGTGACATTCATCGTCAGAATGTTCTACGAACAAATCTGATACCGCTCCGGGCGACATTTCGCCCGGAACATAAATAACGGAGGAAGAAAATTGACAGATAAAGAAATATACGACATTACCATTATCGGCGGCGGCCCTGTCGGCATGTTCACGGCATTCTATGCCGGCCTGCGGCAAGCCAAAGTCAAAATCATAGAAGCCCTACCCCAGCTCGGCGGCCAACCCGGCATGCTCTATGCTGAAAAAAATATATACGATATCGCAGGCTATCCCGCTATTTCCGGCGGCGACCTCGTAACGAACCTGAAAGAACAGATGGACCGCTTTGACACAAAGTTGGTTTTCGGTGAAGAAGCGTTTGAACTCGAAAAAAACGCAGATGGTATCTTCGAAATTCAAACGACCAAAAATCGCCACTATTCGAAAGCAGTGATCATATCCGCCGGCAATGGCGCTTTCCGGCCGAGAAAATTGGAAATAGAACATGCTGACAAGTACGAAAATACTAATCTGCACTATTTCGTGAATAACATCGAAAGTTTCCGCGACAAGACGGTTGCCATCTGCGGCGGTGGGGATTCGGCAGTGGATTGGGCCTTAACTTTGGAACCTATCGCTAAAAAAGTCTATCTAATCCATCGTCGGCCGCAATTCCGCGCCCAAGAACACAGCGTTCATCTACTGCAAGAATCGTCCGTTGAGATCATGACACCTTTCGTTCCTATCAGTGTCAACGGAAACGATGCGTTCTTGACGAGCGTAACCCTTCAGGAAGCCCGGAAGGATAATACGTTGGAATTAGACATCGATGACTTTTTGATCAATTATGGCTTTTCGTCTTCTATCGGCGGCATGAAGAAATGGGGATTCGAGGTTCAAGGAAATGCAGTTGTCGTGAACTCGAAGATGGAAACCACCATCCCTGGCGTTTATGCTATCGGAGACATCGGTACCTATTCCGGAAAAGTAAAACTGATCGCCACTGGATTCGGAGAAGCCCCAATAGCCGTCAACAATGCGATGGCCTACATCAATCCGGACACCCGCGTGCAACCGATGCACAGTACCAGTTTATTCTAGATTTTATGGAGGACTGTCTCTTTCAGAGATGATCCTCTTTTTGCTTGTAGGCATGGATAATTGGCCGATATCCATCTTTTTTCGCACCCCAGCATCCGAAAAGGTGAATACTTGACCTATATTCATGTTCCGTTCATCACACGTATAACCGACCCAATCCAAGGTGCTTCCATACAGCTTATGTCGCAGTATGCGAACGAATATAACTAAATAAAGCAGCCTCAAAATAAAATGAGAGCACCTTTTTTTTACTTCCCCAGGCAGCCTCTCTTCCAAATCCAACAGTGTAGTGCAAATAATGAATCAAAAATGCCTCTTCTTTTGTTTTCACTTGTCATTCCCTTATAATAAAAGTATCAAATACGAATCCAGGAGGAATTTATATGGTAAAATCAGGCAGCGAGTTGCATGCACGAGCGGTAGTTTTAATGGAGGAACGAGGTGTGAGCGTCGAAGATATTGCAGACCTCGTTTTGCATCTCCAAAAGTCGTATGTAGAAAACTTGACTATGGATGAATGCATCGAGAACGTTAAGGCCGTGTTCCTGAAACGGGAAGTTCAGAACGCGATCATCACGGGTATCGAAATAGATAAACTCGCCGAATCGGGGGAACTCTCACAGCCATTGGCGGATATTATCCTGAACGACGAAGGGCTCTACGGCATCGATGAGATCCTTGCCCTTTCCATCGTCAACGTATACGGGTCCATCGGCTTTACGAACTACGGATACATCGACAAAGTAAAACCCGGCATCCTGCAGAAACTGAACGACAAATCCGATTCAGAGTGCCACACTTTCCTTGATGACATCGTCGGCGCCATCGCAGCCGCTGCCGCCAGCCGCATCGCCCACGACAACCCAAACAAAAGCGACATAATGAAATAGAGTGTGATGATTCGCGGGAGGGGATGAGCACTAAGAAGCTATTACGAGAACGGCCGCTTTTTGGCCGTGACGTAATAGCAGCTTAGGCGGAATCCCCTGCGAATCAGAACACGTTTTAGAGAGTGTGACAAATCCCGGGGAGAAATCGAGCACTATCCAAAACAAAAACGAGCCTGAATTGCCATCATAGTAGATAGCAGTTCAAGCTCGTTTGTTTTATGTTGTTTTCACTTTTCTGCGTACCCAGAAGTACACTAGCACAAGCACCAGTTCAAGCAGCACGAAGACCAGCACAAAGCAGTGCATGAAGAAGTCTTGCGGCAACGCAAGTATGATCGGGTCTGTCCGCGCATCAAATATCCAGGCATCATTATTGAAGAAGACGCCGTGAAAAGCCACAAACAAACGATCAAAGTTCATGAAAATAATTGCCAAAGCCGCCAATGGAGCTGCGATCATCAGCCGTAACGGATTCATCATGCGCCAGTATCCCTGCTCTTTTTTCACCATCCGCAAAAATAAGCCGGTCACAACAGCCGACACACCCAGTATGGCGTAATCCAGCAAGAACAGCTGTTTAACCTCATAAAAATGGAATAATCCACTTTCGGATGCCGGAAAATCGGGCATCTTCAACTCCGTGATCCAGGGCAAATTCAGATACTGCATCAAGATCCGATAATTATCCAAAATGATGTCTTTTGATAATCCAGTCATTTGCTCTATGTTCAAGTAATCAATATCAAAGCTGTAAAGCGGTGTAAAGTTTATCGTAAAAGCAATACTCGCACTCAATACCAGTAAAAACATGGCTACATAGCCAAAAAAATATTTCAGTTTTTGCCCCATCGCTACACTTCCCACTCGGACAGATCATTCACGATGTAGGTCGGTTGCTCATCCTTGCCTTCAATGTCCACCCGTTGCGAGAATCCGGTCAGGACCATCAATGTGTCGACACCATAATGGACGCCAGCCAGAATGTCTGTATTATAGTTATCCCCGACCATTATGACTTCATCTTTCTCCAACTTCATCCGTTTGATGGCTCCTGCCATGATGGTTGGATAGGGCTTTCCGATGATAAGTGGTTCTTTCTGGGTGCAAGCCTTCAGAAAGGCCGTCAACGCACCTGCACCTGGAATAAAACCTCGTTCTGTCGGCAAATTGGTATCAGGATTCGTCGCAACAAACTTAGCTCCTTTTTGGATTGCCAAACAAGCAGCCTCCAATTGCTGATACGTAACCCCGCGGTCCAACGCCTGCAAAACAAAATCAGGATCTTGGTCGACCATTTCGAAACCGGCAGCTTGCACTTCCTGTTTCAAAGATGCTTCACCGACAACCAGAACCTTCTTGCCGATGTTCAATTCATTCAGGTGATCCAATGCCGCCATGGCGCTGGTGTAGATATGGTCTTCCGTCACATCGATCTGGAAGTTGTCCAACAGATTCGCTTTGACTTCTGCGGCAGTCTTGGTTGCATTGTTTGTGACGAAAAGGAACGGAATGTTTTTATCCTGAAGTTCTTTGACGAAGATTTCCGCTGTCGGGATACGCTCAGCACCTTTATACACGGTTCCGTCAAGATCGATTAAATAACCTTTGTACTTTTTGATGATATTCTCCTCCTGATCACTGCTCAATCTTTTTGATTTGGAAACTTTTCTTTTCGCCCTTAGCAGGTCTGGTTGTTGTCGTTTTAGGTTTTTCCTTTGGCTGTGATTCCTTCGCGTTCACATCTTTGATCACGAATCCTTTTTTCTTCCCTTGGCTTTTCGGTCTTTCGGCATTTTTCGTTTCTTTATTTTTGTTCGGTTGAGTCGGAGCAGGAGTTGTCTGGGCAGCCGTTTGGACAGTTGTATCGGCTGGCAGTTCTTCTCTGTTTGCTTCCCGGTTTTTCCGCTTGCGATTGCGCTTGGTTTTTGTGATTTTTTCTTTCTCCGCACGCGTTTTTTCGATTACGAAGTAGGCACAACCAAAATTACAGTATTCATAGAGATAATCCTCCAAGAAGCTGATTTTCTTATCTTGGGAAACCTTGCTGTTGTTGTTTCTGTAAAATCCCTTCAGACGTAATTGTTCATATCCCCAATCTCCAACGATATAATCGTACTTACTCAGAATGGAGGTATATCTTCCGGCTAACGCTTCAGCATCAAAGCCTTCACGGTGATCGATACTCAATTCGTATTCTTGGGTACCCACCAAAAGACGGTTGTCGTCCAATAACTTAACAATTTCTTCCTCTTCTTTACGGTCGTTTGCTTCCGATTCACTATCATCCGCAATATTTTCCAGCAAGGAGTCCACTTGCGTTTTCAATGACTCATCCAGTAATTCCTTTTTATCCACGATAGCACCTCACTTTTCTCTTGTAATAGGAAATTTTTCTTCTAAATGCAGACCGAACACGTCCCGTAGGAAATACGGGAACAACAGACGGCTGCGGCCTTCGTTTTCGATCGTCGGGAAATAGGTGATGTAGCGGAAATGGTCTACCGTCACAAAGGTGATGTCTTCCTCATCGGAAAGCTCTTTGCCTCCCACCGTCACTCGGTTCGTGACCGGATTGACTTCGAAACCTCGGTAGCAGAGCTCCCCAAAAATTCTTCCCCTGAAACCCATGCCGGTTATTTCCTTCGTCATCAGTTCTTCGCGCTGCGATTCCATTTCATCGATCATGACTTTGAAATCCCGCCCCGTCAGCGTGCATTCCAGCAATCGCATCGGATGCGGCAGGATTTGGTGCAGATGATTTTTGGTGATGATCCCTTCCGGTAGATCCTCCAAGAACAGTCCTGAGTTCAGGATAGCAAATGGCGTACCGGCATATTCAGTCACCGCGTCCAAACCCAAAAGTAATAAATCATTGATATGATCTTCATCTGCTTTCAATTCAACCGGATTATCCGCAATCGGAATCGCAGACAGGAGATTCTCTCCGCGTTCTTGCAGTTCCTCGACTTCCGCACGATCGCCAGTTTCTTTCCGAAGAGTAGTTGCTTCAATCAACTCGGCCTTTCGATCCAAAATCCTGTCGGAATCATAACTGACCGTGACATGCCCGATGTATTTCCCGAACTTACCCGCGCCCAACAATAGGGACTCATCCACATGCTTCCCTTCCGGAAGTACATGATGCGTATGCGCTCCAATGATGATTGGAATGGAGCGGTACATTTCGCCGATATGGATATCCTCGATGATGCCGACGTGCGACAGTAGGATGATC
The DNA here is from genome assembly GCF_900113645.1 of Trichococcus flocculiformis. Classification (GTDB taxonomy): domain Bacteria; phylum Bacillota; class Bacilli; order Lactobacillales; family Aerococcaceae; genus Trichococcus; species Trichococcus flocculiformis. The sequence continues at coordinate 3,402 of NZ_FOQC01000066.1, read as the reverse complement.
AAATCAACGGACGGCGCTACTTTCAACAATATTTTCGGCAGCACTTCATCCGATTCCTTCGGGTCCCAACCGTTCGGAACATAGCTGAGATAAAGAGGTGCCGTCAAGCCGATGATCCCAACCTTCAGACCGCTGGACAAAGTCTTGATCAGATATGGTTGCGCCCAAGTTGGCAGAGCATCCGTTTCCGGATCGTAGAGATTTGCCAAAACGACAGGAAATTCGGCATCATCGTACAATTCGTCCAACTGGCGTTTGTCGTTGCCGATCCCTTCATTGTTGCCGATTGTCACGGCGTCGAAGGGAACCTGGTTCAACAATTCGATGTTTGCTTTGCCATTGGTGGCCTCCGTCAAAGGGTGCACCCGATCACAGGCATCACCGATGTCGAAAAGCAGGACTTCTTCTCCGTTCATTTCATGGAAAGCTTTCTTTTCCAACAAAAAGCGTCGGATCTTCGGCCAATTTTCAAAATGCGAATGCAGATCATTGATATGGTAGATGTGCAATTTCTTCATGATACGTTCTCCTTTTCCGTTGACAAAGAGGAACGTGCTTCATTCATCTTTCTCTTTAGTAATCTCTTCAACTTTGGCGTGCGCTGCAATCATCAGGTCGGCAGGACTGAGCTCAATCTGCGTACCGCGTTTTCCCCCGGATACGAGCACGCTCTTTTCATCAAGGACATGATGCGACAAATAGGTAGGAAAAGCCTTTTTCATCCCGATCGGCGAACAGCCGCCCCGGATATACCCGGTGGTCGCTTCCAGATCCTTCAAAGGCAGCATTTCGATCCGTTTATTGCCGCTGACTTTTGCAAAAGCCTTCAGGTCCAGTTCGTTCTGCGCCGGGATGACCCCAACGACAACACCTGTCTTATCGCCGACCGCTACAATGGTTTTGTAGACCGCGCCGGCATCCTGACTCATTTTTTCAAGGACAGACAGCGCATCGAGGTGGTCCTCCGACCAAGCGTATTCGTGGACTGTATAGGAGCACTTCTGTTTATCCAACATGCGCATCGCATTTGTTTTGGTTATTTTCTTATTTTTCACTGTCATCTTTCCTTTTTGTCTGATAATGCCTATTTTACCATATGTATAGGGATTGCATCCGGAAAAAGTGATGGTTCCTGCATAAAAAAGCGCAAAAAAAAGGGACTTCCCAGCGCAATGCTGCGGCAGTCCCTGATATTTTGACGCTGGATTCTGATTAGTGCTCCAAGTTCTCGGCATGGAGCCCTACTCGTTTGGCCAAGTCAATGAACGTTTCTACTTCTTTATCTGAAAGGACAGAAAATATATCTGCGATATACGCAGCATGCAACGGGAAAATGCGGTCCATCAATTTGCGACCTTCTTCGGTAATGGCTGTAAAAATAACGCGGCGGTCAGTTGCACATGGGATGCGTTGCACCAGCCCTTTGCTCTCTAATTTATCGACAACGTACGTCAAACTGCTACTGGCAAGCAAGACTTTCTTTCCGATGTTTTGGATCGGTTGCTCCCCTTTATGATACAACAATTCCATCACGGCGAATTCAGAGAAATTCAAACCTTGCTTCATCATATCTTTCTTCAGTTTGTCCTGTACATGTTGGGATGATTTAAATAACACAGTAAGGGCCTTTAAAGTATCGCGATCTGTTGCAGACATCGTAACACCACCTCCCTTTAATATTTCGATTTCGAAGCAATAATAGCACGAAAGAAAAAGTTTGTCAAAATATACAAACGCTTGCATGATGGGAATAATAGCAATCGCTCCAAAACAAAAAACCGCACGGATGGACATCCAAAGTAGTACCGTACGGTTTTGTAAATTGCTATGAAAGTTGCTCACTCCACCCGAAATACAAAACCATCAGATAAAGGATCAAGGTCAGCAGTGTTGCAACCGCGACATAATACCCGTAGAGCACTACGTCAAAAAATATCATACCGTTAGCTATAAGCGGTGACAGGATGGTTCCCGCCAAAAAGATCAGTTCCGCTGCCAGCAAAAGCAACAGTTTGGATTTTCTGAACCTGAATAGAAGAAAATACGTAAGCAAAATCAGGACACATAACAATAGCATGAAGTAGTTTTGTGAATAAAACCGATAGCCGGATGTTGGATCCAACGCGAGCGTCTCATAGTTCGGCAGCAGAATCCAAGGCATAAACAGACTGATTCCAAAAACGGCAAAGAGTAAACCCAAAATAATAAGAGATGTATTTTTCATAATAGCTCCTTCTCGGTGATGAATCAGGATTTCCCTAATACACACGCTATGCCAAATGTAATATACTCAACTTTCGCAGTTATAAAATCTGTTTAATCTTTTGATATGTCAATGTTCTTAAAGACTTAACTATCAAAAATGTACACAAAAAGACACCTCTCTTTGGTAAAATGTAGTTACCACACAACACATACGAAAGAGGGATGTCTTATGGCTACTATTTTACCAGAAAATCAAATCAATCAGGAACTTAATTCTTCCGTTCATCAATTTTTTCGCAATCAGAAACTGGGAACGTTACTGAATCAATCCAATATTCGGAAAGAAGCAGGCATTTCACCAGTAATGCTGGTCCAGTTCATCTTTTCATTGGTCCTTCAAAAGAAAAATTTATATCGGACATTGGAATCCGCACGGGAGCCAGAGGCTCCTGCCAAGGATGCGGTTTATCGCTTGCTCAACAACGCAACCTATAATTGGCGCAAATTTCTGTTGCTGCTGAGTCAAAATGTCATTACCCAGAACTTGCTCCCGCTTGTCTCAGAAAACCGCGAACGCGTCCTGATTTTGGACGATTCCTTATACAGCCGTGCCCGCAGTAAATCGGTCGAGATGCTTGCGCTAGTTCATGATCATACCACTGGGAAGTTCGTCCGTGGCTTTCGCATGCTGACTTTGGGTTGGTCGGATGGGAACACTTTCGTGCCGCTTGCGTTCTCTTTATTGAGCTCAGAAAAACAATCGAACCGTTTCCAGGAAATCAACCCGACCATAGATAAGCGCACCGTGGGTTACAAGCGTCGGAAGGAAGCCGTCAAAAAGTCAACAGAAGCGCTGTTCGACTTGCTTGATGATATAAATCCGCTCCAACTCTGCGCTCGAACGTTACTTTTCGATAGTTGGTTCGCATTTCCAAAAGTAATCAAGCGCGTGGTTTCGGAGTATCCACTCGAGGTAGTCTGTATGCTGAAACGTATGCACCGCGTCTACTACACGTATGAAGGGCAAAAGTATACACTGACCCAGTTGTATCAAGTTGTGCGCAAAAAACGTGGTCGTGCCAAGATCCTCGCATCTGTTGTCGTCAGCTTGGGACTGGACGATAATGAAAAAGAAATTCAGGCCCGTATTGTCTTCGTGCGTGACCGAAATCGCTCCAAAAATTGGCTTGCAATCTT
>NZ_FOQC01000052.1 GCF_900113645.1 Trichococcus flocculiformis | reverse complement strand
CTACTGCAAAGAACTCGGAATCCGATTATCCGGCCCGTCGCTTGGCAGGCCCAAGAAGGATCAAAAGGTTGACAAAAAACAAGAATACACTGACAACTGCGATCGAGTAGAGGTCGAAAGAGGCTTCAGCCTGGCGAAAAGAAAGTTCGGGCTCAGGCTTATTCGAACACGCCTTGAAGAGACCAGTCTCTGTGTGATTGCTTTATCCATCCTTACAATGAACCTGTCCAAGGTTTCATTGCGCATTTTTTTGACTTTCATCCAATGGATGAGCTCCCCTAGAATTGAACCTCTAATGAAGCCGTAAGCTAAAAATAGGGATTTATTCAGCAGGCATTAAATAATATATCGCTTCTGCTGCCACCGAAACAGGGTTTAACGTTTTGTCCAATACATTCTTCTTGAACCACTTGTATAATGGACCATTATCTTGTCCTGTGGCTGTTTTTACAGCTCCAGGATGCATCGCATTGATGGTTACACCCGATCCTCGGAAATACTCGTCAAATTTCAGCATCGCTAAGAGTTCGGCGAGTTTGGCCGTACCGTAGCTTTTCAAACCGGAATAACGCCTTTTTGACCAATCCAGATCGTCAAAACGCATCCCCCAAGCTGCAAAGCGGTGCCCTTCTGAGTTTACCAATAGGATCCGACATTTCCCCTGGCATTTTAGTTTTTCTTTTAAGATGTCGTTCATGATGAAAGACGAAAGGTAGTTCACCATAAAGACTTTCTCAATTCCATTTGAAGTGATTTGTCGTTTTGTAAGATAAATGCCGGCATTATGAATGATGATATCAATTGGTTTCTCAATTTCCAGCAAACGATGGGCAGCTTGATGTGTATCATCCATGCTGCTGAAATCAGCCAAAATATAATCACACTTCACTTTATACACGCTCTCAATTTCATGTTTCAAAGCTTCTGAGCGCTCTTTGTTTCTGTTGATGCAAATCAAATCGGCACCTTTTGAGGCGAACTTTCTGGCAGCGGCATAGCCGATTCCGGAAGTAGCCCCAGTTATGACAACCAGCTTGCCCTTGCAATCATCCGCACAAATCAATGGACTTTTGGAGTTGTTTTTTATCATGGCCATCACATTCGACAAACGATATTCTTTAAACTATTTCCCGAATTTTATCCCATTATTTTTCATGTTGTCACCCAAATTTTTTCTTCATGAATTTTCTGTATCTTTTTCCGAATGACGGGATGTTATCAAATATATCTCCCCACAGATCATAATAATCTCGTTGCTCAATAATTCTGCCCTGCTCATTTATGGTTAATCTTGAAAGACCGTATAAGATGGAACTGGGATATTTCTTATAGCTGATCGTCATCTCCCATTCGATGAATATATCATCCCCCTGTTGCACAACTTTAACCAATTTCATATTCAAATCTTTTGAGCGTTCTGTCAGTCTATCCGTCATTTCATTGAATGCCGCAATACCTCTGATCTGCTGTATTGTATCTTTAAATTAAATAGTATCGTCATAGTAAGGTAAGATGTGTGACCAATCAGGTTTTCCATCGGTATTGTAGGTTTTTGACCAGAGTTCTTTTACAAGTTCCAGCGTGAGCCTGGACGCTCTTTCCGTTTTAAATTCTTCCATATACATCATCTCTTTCTGCATATTTTGAATTCTCTATTTACTGTTATTTTAGCATATTGTTGCCAACATCCCTAGTGACGAACTCTTCCCGATTTTGAGGGTCCGCAAAAGAAAAACCAGCTGAGAATACCGTTTTCGCGGTTTTCAGCTGGTTTTCCTCTTTTTTGATTATTCTTGAAATGGGACCCGGATTACCCGAGGACTGTCTTTGTTTCTTATTTTTTGCTTGTCTCGATAGAAGCAGGGCTGTTCAAGTCCGTGTTGATCAGGTCGAGGATTTCGTTCTTGATCTCCAGATAAGTACTATCTATGTTGACCCGGTGATTATTTGTTTTCAACGCCTGATACGTGTAATCCAAGTCATAAGTCTTAATGATTTTCCCTGGTTGCTTCGACATCACGATGAGACGGTTGCCCAGCGACATTGCTTCATCGACATCATGCGTGATCATAAGAACCGTATTTTTATTTTCTTGCCATAAATCACGGATCAATGTCTGCATATTCAGGCGCGTCAATGCATCCAATGCCCCTAACGGCTCATCCATCAGAATCATTTCCGGCCGATTGGCGAGAACACGTGCCAACGCCACACGTTGGCGCATGCCGCCGGAAAGTTCAAAAACGGCTTTATCTTTATCCTTCAGCATCCCGATTTGTTCAAGGAAATGATCGCTGATCCGATCAACTTCCTTTTTGTCCAACCCTCTGATGTTCGGACCGAAACCGACATTATCTTTTACATTCAGCCATGGATATAACGTTGGCGACTGGAAGACCACTCCCCGATGCCAGTCCGGCCCCTGAATCGGTTCGCCTTGAAAAATCGCTTCTCCGGTTGTCGGTTGTTGATAACCGGCAATGATTTTCATCAGCGTGCTTTTTCCGCAACCGGAAGGCCCCAGCACACAGACAAAGTCTTGGGGAGCAATCGTCAGATCGATTTCTTCAAGAGCCAACATCTGGTCTTTGCCACTGCCGTAATCCATACTGACATTGCGGAGTTCGATTAACGGTGATTGTGTATTCATATCAAAACATCCTTATCTTTCCAAGTACATTTCGATGTACTTTGGATTGATGAAAGCATCAAATTCCTCTTGCGAGGGTGATTCTGTGATCGAGCCCTGTTCCAGCAAGAAATCGGCCGTTTCTTTCATGACTTTCGAGAAAGCGCCGGCTGATTCGCTGGTACCCATATACGCCTCAGAAATTTCTTCTTCCGCCGTCAGCCAAATCGATCCCTGCATCTGGCCCAACGCATTTTCCACCGTTATTCCAAGCGGTGCCGCAACAATTGCGGCTGCCTGTTCCGGATTTTCTCGGTAAAGATTGCCTCCTGCGATAAGCGCCGCAATGAAATCCGCCGTGAGCTCAGGATACTGTTCCGTGAATCCTTTTCTTGCCAGCAGCACGTTCGCCGTCTGGTGGCCCATCGATGCAACCTGTTCAGAGGAAACCAACATGTCACCGTTTTCCAGCAGACTACCTAAAGAAGGCTGCCACGTATAGGCGGCATCGATGTCCCCTCGTTCCCATGCAGCAACGATGTCAACAGTCTGCATATCCAACAGTTGAACTTGGTCGGCGATACCGGCCTCGTTAAGAACCTGCAGCAAACTGTAGTGCGAAGTGGAGGCAAACGTTGTTGCAATGCTCTTTCCGGCCAAATCTTCGACTTTTTCGATTCCGCTGTCTTTACGCACGGCCAAAGCTTCGATTTCACCCAGAATTTCATGCAGCCAAATCAGCTCTACATCCAACCCTCTTGATAAGGCGATGATGCCGTTAGTGTTACCCATCGATGCAAAATCGATGCTCCCTGATGCAAACGCTTGGTTCGCTTCCACACCTGAATCGAAAACCAGGAAGTTCGTTTCGATGCCTTTATCCGCAAAATATTCATCGAACAAGGCTTCTGTCTTGGCGATTTTTTCATCGTTCGGCACACGCAAATAACCGATATTGATTTCTTCCGGAAGGTCTGATGTTGTATCCCCGGATCCTCCACAGGCCGCTAATGTACTGGATGCCAAAAAAGTCAGCATCCATCCAAACAGTTTTCTTCTTTTCATATTAATCCTTCCCTTTCCAGAATATAAATTTATTTTCCAAATAGAGTAACCCGCTGTCCATCAGAATGCCCGTGATGCCCATTATGATGATGCCGACGAACATCACATCCGATTTCAGATACCGGGAGGCATCGATAACCATCCAACCGATTCCGGAAGTCGCCGCAGTCATTTCGGCAGCCACCAAAGTGGTGTAGGCAAACCCCATCGCGGTGCGCAATCCCGTGAAAATATCCGGCATACAAGCCGGAAGGACGATTTTGAGAAAGACATCCTTTTGGCTCGCACCCAAAGAACGGGAGCTCAGAATATAGTCCTGATTCACGCTGTTCACTGCCGCAACGCAGGCAATGTAGATTGGAGCAAACGCAGCCAGATAAAGCAACGTGACTTTTGAGGCATCATCGATGCCCATCCATAAAATCAACAACGCATAGTAGGCTAATGGCGGGATCGGCCGATAGAACTGCACAATCGAATCGATGACGGCCCGGAATTTCCCGAAATAACCACTCAGCAATCCAAGCGGAACCGCCGTCACAAAAGCGACGGCCACAGCCCAAAACAACCGCACAAAACTGTCACTCAAATGTTGCCATATACTGATGTTGTTGTATCCATTTCGGACAATGGCGATGAACGTTTCCCACACTTCCTGTGGCGACGGAAGAATCAAAGATGATACCTCACGTAGATTTGTACCCAAAAACCACACCAGAAAAATAGCGAACCATGTGACGAATGTTAATGTAACTTCGAAGCGATTTTTGTTTTTTTTCGCATTCATAAACATTCCCCCTTTATTCATTTATAATAAACTTTATTCCAGATAATAACAATCAAGCGAGCAGAAATAGTTTTCTCCTCGCTTGATCCTGACTATTAAATTAACAGACCGTTGCTGTCTTATTTGTATTAATTGAAGTTATATTCTGTCACGATTGGGTCGCGATTCAAAGTAACGTCATTGAAGTACTCGTATTCAGAAATACCCAGGAAGGAACCGTCTATGTTGTAGATGTTCTCAAAACCTAATTGTCCAAGCGCACGTACCATATTGTAGCTGCGTTGGCTGGAACGGCAGTGAACATAAACCGGCTGATCTTTAGGAATCTCATCCAACCTTCCGCGGAATTGACTCAATGGAATATTGACTGCGCCTTTGACATGACTCTTTTTGTGTTCATGTTCTTCGCGCGCATCGATGATCATCGCACCGCTCTCAACCAATTCACGCACTTTGGTTACCGGCACTTTTTTGAATTCGCCATTCAAAATATTCAACCCGACAAGAACGGCATGGTTCACGACATCCTTGGCTGTGGAAAAGTGCGGGGAGTAGGTCAATTCCAACTCTTTCAAGTCCTCAAGATTGGCGTTCAACATGATTGCCGTAGCGATGACATCGATCCGTTTATCGACATTTCCGCGTCCGACTGCTTGTGCCCCCAAAATTTTTCCTGATGGCACAGCAAAGATCAATTTGAAGAACAAGTTCTCCGCACCAGGCATGATGCTGACCTTATCTTTCGGGATGATGTAAGCAAAATCGTAGGCGATACCGCGTGCTTGGCATTGCTTCTCATTCAAGCCAGTGTTCGCAGAATTCAAACCGAACATTTTCACGCTCGAAGAACCGATGACGCCTGTGTTAAGATAAGTTCGGCCGTATACGTGATCAGCAGCGGCGCGTGCTTGACGTTGCGCGGGACCGGCAAGTGTCAGTTGCGTTTTTTGACCTGTAAAGAAGCAAGTCGTTTCGATTGCATCCCCAACGGCATAAATATGTGGATTACTTGTTTGATAGTGATGGTTCACTTTGATGGAACCAGCGACACCCAATTCCAGACCAGCCTGTTTCGCCAACGCATTTTCCGGAGACACTCCGATGGCCATCACGACGGCTTGCGCTTTGACGGTACGGCCGGAAGCCAATGTCACTTCGTCCGAACCAATCGCTTGGACGCTGTCTTTCAAAATCAGATCTACGCCATTTTTCATGATTTCGCGATTAATGATTTGGACCATATCATAATCCAATGGCGCCATGATTTGGTCTTGCGCTTCGATCAAGGAAACATTGTAGCCCGCCATTTTCAGGTTCTCAGCGACTTCAAGACCGATATAGCCGCCGCCCACGACCGCCACATCTTTGACTTCGTTAGCCTTGGTATAGGCCGTAAGAGCAGCTACATCCGGCACCGTCTTCATGACGAATACATGCTTGGAATCGATCCCTGCGATGGAACGCGGACGAACGGCATTCGCACCCGGCGCCAAGAACAAGACATCGTACGCCTCTTCATACGTTTCGCCTGTCTGCACATTCTTTACGGACACTGTTTTTTCTTCTTTGTTGATTGCCACGACTTCATTGTAGACACGTGCATCGATGTTGTATTGCTTATCGAATTCCGGAGGTGTCATCAACACCAGACTTTCCGATTTCTCGATATCCCCACTGATGTGGAACGGAATGCAACAGTTCGAGAAAGAAACGTACGGCCCTCTTTCGAACATCACGATTTCAGCTGATTCATCCAAACGTCTTACCCGTGCAGCGACTGAAGCGCCCCCAGCAACTCCACCGACGATCAATACTTTTTTACCCATAGAAAAGGCCTCCTAATAATTTTTTATGTTTCATCCATGGTTCACGTTACCTGCCAAAATCCAGTATTGCTTATTTCTTTCCGATTATTTGTGAAAGAATACACTTTTTGCAGAAATCGCTTTCCTATTGATGATACCGCCGATTACCATCGAAATCAAGAAAATATATCCTGAGAAAGAGAAACCGGGAATGGCTGCATACGTCATTTTATATATCCAGTCGTGCATCCTTTCACATTTTATTGCAAAAAAAAGACGATCCGTTCAATATACAAAACACAACATTTCTTACACTATTTATTATATAGTCATTTAGCGGAATTGTGAAATGAAGATAAGGAATACCAGTATTACGAAAATGAATAGATTCACAATGTTATAAAAGCACATTAACCTCCGCCGGAAACGGTCATACTTACCGTTTCCAACCGTTCAGTCCCGTGCAGTAATTGAATATTTTGGAATCGATTAGCTTGTTGCAAAAAACGTAGTCAAAACAGCATCAATATCCCTTTGCTTTTTACTCTGCTTCAAGTACGTAAGATAATAAGCTTGCTTCATGCTGAAATTTTTGAGTGTGATTATGGACAAGGAGCCTTCCTTTAATTCCTCTTCGACCGATAAACGGTACAAAAATCCGATACCGTCATTGTTTTTTATGTAACTCTTCATAAGTTGGATATTGCCGATGCGGCTGACTTTATGGAATGTATCCAGGGAATGATTCTCTTGATACAGATATTTTTCTACCGTATCACTTACCCCTGAACCTTGTTCACGCAACAACAAGTGTTGCTCACTGAGTTGGCCATAGTCCACAGTCTTTCCGCTCAAAGGATGTTCCGGTGCACAAATGAGCAGGATTTCATCTTCAAAAAACGGAAGCTTCTCAAAATCGTTACTTTTCACAGGACCGGATATAAGTGCGAAATCTATTTTTTTCTGATAAAGAAATGCGGACAACTGTTCCGTATTTTCCACCAAGAGGTGCAATCGGATATTTTGTTCCTTTCCGAACAAAGATGTATGATTGGGTAAATAGTACTCCCCAATTGTTCGGCTGACGCCGATAGTAAAGTCCGGCTGCTCCGAGTGAGTAGTCAACGTGCGCAATAAGTCATTGATCTGCCGATTGATCAAGATCAATCGGTCCCGCAGAAGTTCTCCTTTTCTCGTCAATTCCAGATTACGGTCCTGATATTGGAATAGTTTAATCCCCAGATCGTTCTCCAGATACTGGATATGTTTTGTAACGGTCGGCTGCGACAGGGAAAGAACTGCTGCCGCTTTCGTGTAGTTTAAATGATCAGCCAAAACCAAGAAGGTCTGGTAGCGATAATCGAGCATGAAGTCACCCTTTCGTTTCTTTTGCCGGCGCATGCCCACCTGCAAAAGGCTTGGTAGATATCTGATTTGGCATAGCGGCTATAGAAGTAATATAGCATTATTTGAACGCATTAACCAACCATCTGCTCCCAATGATGCAAGAGAGGATGCACGGCTATAATCAGATACTCAACAAATCAGATTTCCATTTTGAAATACCTTGGCATCAGCAGTATCTTCTCGCACAGTTCAAAAAAATAAACCCCAAAAGAGACAAATTCTCTTTTGGGGTTTATTGAACAGTCCTTCTTGTTTCAGTCGATTAAAATATTTCTATAGCTTGACTTAGCTGTTGATTTTCTTGCCCAGCGTATTTCCGACCCAACCGCCGATGACCATGACGATGAGGAAGATCCAACCGGACAGAGAGAAGTTCGCGATTGGTGTGTAAAGGGCGCCCACGTTACAACCGTTGGCCAATCGGGTTCCGATCCCCATCGCCAATCCGCCCATGGCGAATAGCAACACTTCTTTGAAGCTGATCTTCAATTCTGACATGAAAGTCTGGACAAACTTGCCCGCTGTCAAAAGGTAGATGATTGTACCAAGCAGTATCCCAAAGTTTTGCACGGATACAGGATTCTCGAAAAATGGCTGGATGAATCCATCCGGTTTCATTTTGGCAAAGGATGCCAGGGAATCCGCAGAAACGCCAAACATCATCAGGAACTTACCAAACCAGAGACCGTAAGGTGTTGATGCGCCCCATCCGGAACGCGTGACACCCATAAGCAAAGTATACAGCAACGTGATCGCCACAGCACCTTGCGTAAGTGTCCAAGGTTTCACGAACATTCTGTCGTATGTGGCTTCGCTGAGTAGCGCGAAGTTCTTGGAATCGAAGGGAGCCTCTTCTTCCTGCATTTTTTCTGCTGAAACCCCAACGTAAGTATTTTCGTTCTTTCGCTTCTGCTCAAATTTGTAAGAAATGACAATAACGATGAGTGCAAAGATTCCTGTCAGGACCACAGCACCCAAATAACCGCCCAAGCCGTCCCATTGGAAAAGATCCGGTAAAAAGACACCCTGGCTGAAGTTCGCTCCGGTAGCCGAAGTGAACCAAGATTCTTTGACAATGCTCGCGGTATTCTGCAACGGGAAGCCCAAAAACACGCCCATCCCGAAGAATATCAAAGTGACAAAAGCTCTTGGCAGACCGGTGATGAGGTCTGTCAGCACACCCGATGCACAGCAGGATGAGAAGCTCATGCCGAATCCGAATAGAAGACCTCCCAAAATCAGACCAAGGTTTATTGGATTGATCCAAAGTCCGAATGTCGTCACATCTCCCTTGAAAAGCAACGCTGCTGTCACAACGGATGAGATGAAGAACATGAACATCAGTGTACGCATAAGCTTGGTCGATCCTGTCTTGTAAGCACGGTTCACGCTACCCGCGAAGCCTGTATAGGCTCTGGAAAGCGAATAGCCTAGTCCCGCTCCGATTACAAGTCTGAAAAACAACATGTCCGACGCCAGCTGGGTCTTCCCTAGCGCTAAAAGAAGTATGATAGCAATAAACCCTAAAATTGTTTCTCTCTTTTTCATAATTTCCTCCAAATGATAAATTTTTTGTTGATAAAGAGACTTATACCTTTAACAAATTTTCACCAGAATTCCGGTTGATGTGAATCACCGATTACCTGCAGAGAATTTTATCACAAGGTTCTGCTTTCTATTTTTAAAGTTAAATTCCTTTAAAAACAAGGAGTCTCCTTTTCAACAGAAATAGTATATCACTATTTGTATGTTATTTTACCGATATTTCTATTTTTTTGTGAAATTAATCTCTTTCTAATGGTATCGTTTGAAAAATATAATTTGGAATCCTCAATAACCTCAACCGCGCAGATTGATTTCAGACCGCTCTATGTCGCTCGCATTCGCAAGGAAGGGAATGTTATTTTCATCCTCTGCGAACGTTTCGTTCAGGAAACAACGCTATTCCGAGCCCTGATTCAGAACGACAAAAAAGGTTAGAGGCATATACCTCTAACCTGATTGTGTTTAATTAGAATGAACCATGAACAACGCGTTCCAGCAAGTCGGAAATTTGTTCTTTCGTTGCTTTTGCTAACTCCAACGCATATCCGGATACACGGATGGTAGCTTGTGGATAGTTCTCTGGATTTCTCAACATTTCTTCTAGGCCTTCCTTAGAAAATACGTTAACGTTTAAGTGATGTCCGCCATCTTTTCCAAAGTATCCGTCCAATAGCATCGATAAGTTCTCTACTTGAACGTCACGTTCTTTTCCTAAAGCTTTCGGATGAACTGCCCATGTATAGGAAGAACCATCTTTAACATCTTCAAAATCAATCGTACTTACTGATTTCAATGCTGCCAGCGCACCTTTGTAAGGGCTGCTGTAGCTTGGGTTAGCTCCTGGAGACAATGGCGTGAATGCTTCTCTGTAGCCTTTGTACTTCGCATCTTGTCCACTGAATAAAGCACCTGTTGCTTTTCCGTAAACGATATTTGAAGTAATTGTCAAAATAGAAGTTGTGATTTCAGCATTACGGTAAGTAGGTTGAGCTTTCAACTTGCCGACAAATTTCTTGATCAGCATGTCAGCAATTTCGTCTGCTGCTTTTTCGTTGTTACCGAATGTTGGGAACTGATCGCCTTCAACGACATAGTCAATCGGGAAGCCCTCTTCGTCACGAACGACACGGACCTTAGAATACTTGACAGCACTCATTGAGTCAGTCGCCAATCCGATACCCGCAATACCCGTAGCCATCATTCTGTGGAGTTTTGTATCCAACAAACCAAATTGAACAGCTTCGTATGCATATTTATCGTGCATGTAGTGGATGATGTTCAATGCTCTGACATAAGTTGTCGCTACCCAATCCATAACAACATCGATTTTTTCCATCAAAGTGTCATAGTCCAAGTATTCATCTGTGATCGGTTCTAGTCCATCGATAACTTTACTTCTGTTTTTCTCATCGTAACCACCTGTAACGGCATACGTCAGGATTTTAGGAAGGGAAGCTCTCGCACCGAAGAATTGGATAGAACTACCCGTATCTCCTGCTGTCGGGCTTACGCAGCAAGCGATTGAAACGTCATTACTTCCATAATAGTGACGCATAACATCGTCATTCTCATATTGGATAGCACTTGTATCAATACTTACTTTTGCACAGAAATCCTTGAATCCTTTAGGCAGCTTCTCATTCCACATCAAAGTCATGTTAGGTTCTGGTGCGTTACCCATATTATAGAGTGTTTGCAAGAATCTGAATGTATTTTTTGTTACCAATGAATTGTTGTCATCAAGCATACCTGCAAATGTCAAGGTTGCCCAAGTTGGGTCTCCTGCAAACAAAGCTTCGTATTCTGGTGTTCTTAGTTGACGAACGATACGAACTTTCATTACCAAGTGGTCGATCAATTCTTGCGCTTCTTTTTCAGTCAAAGTGCCTTCTTGGAGATCACGCTCAATATAAATATCCAGGAATTCTGCAATACGTCCTAAACCTTGTGCAGCACCGTTATCTTCTTTAACCATAGCCAAGAATCCTAGGTAAACCCATTGCACTGCTTCTTGTGCAGTTGCTGCCGGTCTGCTGATATCGAAACCATAAATTTTGCCTAATTCAATCAATTTGCCTAAGGCACGATATTGCGTTGAAACTTCTTCGCGCAAACGAATGTCTTCTTCCGTATACGTTTTTGCTTGCAATGCGTTCCAATCGTTCAGTTTTTGTTTCTTCAAGTAATCCACACCATACAATGCGATACGTCTGAAGTCAGGAATGATTCGTCCACGACCGTAAGCATCCGGTAATCCCGTAACGATCTTGTTGCGTCTAGCAATACGAATGTCATCGTCGTAAGCATCAAAGACACCTTGGTTATGGGTTTTACGGTGTTCTGTATAAAACTCATCCAATTCAGGGTCAATTTCGTAACCGTAAGATTTTAATGCTGTTTCTGCCATACGGATACCACCATAAACGTTCAAGCCACGTTTCAATGGTTTTTCTGTCTGTAGACCAACGATTTTTTCTAAATCTTTGTTGATATAACCAGCCGGATGAGAAGTTATTGTACTGACAACAGAAGTGTCTGCATCCAAAACCCCACCGTTAGCGATTTCTTGTTTTTTAAGTTCTACGATCTCTTGCCATAACTCATTTGTCGCTTCTGTAGGTCCTTCCAGGAAACTGTCATCGCCAACATATTCTGTGTAGTTATCTTTGATGAATTCTTGGACGTCAATACCGTTTTGCCATTGAGAACCTTTAAAACCACGCCACGCATTATTCATAAACTAATTCCTCCGCATCTTAGTAGTTTGTTTTTATATTCACATTATACACTATCATGAATGATTTTATAACAGTTATTTTAATTTTTTTAAAAAAAGTTAAAAAAGCTGTTAAATAAGGATATTCCTGTTATATAATCAGATCCAAATCTGTATCAATTGTTATATAACTGGAAAATCCTGACGCTCTTCATACTTACTTTATTGGTATGCTCACACTATACGAGAAAAATTACACATTTAATGTCTTACAGATTCAGTCAGGGTTTCCATACGCAATGGTTCCCTTTTCGGTGGCAGTCGTTAAATAAAGTGCAAATCCGGCAACGATCAGCTCGGAAAGCACAAATGACGACCAGATCCCAGTCATTCCCCAAAGGCTGCTCAAGAGGATTGCCATCGGTACGATAACAGCAAGTCCCCTCAGAACCGAAAGGACAAAAGCTGCCCGTCCCTTTTCGGTTGCGCTGAGGATCATCGCCGTCACGATATTGATTCCGACAAAGAAAAATCCAAGAAAATAGATTTTCATTCCGCTGTCAGCCAACCTTAGAATCACCGGATCATTTTCATTGTTGAACAGGCCGATCAGCGCTTCCGAGTTGAAGAAGGTCCCGAGGTAAATCAAGGCAGCGATGAAACCCGCCGTCAACAGTGCATAGCGGTTCACGCGCCGGACCGTCTTGCGATCCTTCAGGCCATAATATTTGCTTATGAGCGGTTGTACACCCTGCCCCAGCCCGGTAAAAATCGCGACCGCCACAAAGGCAATATTTGCGACAATCCCATAGGCGGCAACCCCTTTGTTTCCCTCGAGCCCCAAAATCAACAAGTTGAAGGTCGTCAGCACGACTGCCGAGGACACTTCCATTATGAAAGTGGAAGATCCCAGATTGAGAATGTCCTTGATTGCCGGACGCGTCAACTTGTGCTTCAAAATAGCGGGCCGGGATTTCTTTTTTGCGAAATGGATCGAGAGGATGCCCAGACTGATGATCGGGGCTAAGCTTGTCGCAAAAGCGGCACCAAACATCCCCATTTTTAGTGGGAAAAGGAATATGTAATCCAAAATGACATTCGAAACACTGCCGCCAATCATCGCAAGCATAGCCAGTCTGGGATTGTTGTCGTTCCGGACGAAAGCCAGGACCGTATTGTTCAGGATGAAAACTGGTGCAAACACCATAATCGTGGCCATATAGGCATGTGTCAAAGGCAACGTGACTGCATCGGCACCCAAAATCGATGACAATGCCTTCGAACCGAACAATCCGAGCACAGCGAACAACAAGCCTACCAGAGTGCCAAGCTTAAGCGCTCCTGCAAAGACCGCCTCTGCTTCTTTGTGTTTGTTCCGGGATTTCAGGATACCGAAACGGGCTGCTCCGCCGATGCCGATCATCAGACCGATTCCGAGGATGATGCTGAAAACCGGGATAGCAAAATTCAACGCCGCAATCCCGGTGGCCCCTAACGCTTTTGCAATATAATACGTGTCGGCCAAAATATAGAACGACACGCCGATCATGCCCAAAATATTCAGACTGACATACTTCGAAAAGTCCTTCACTAGTGATTTTTCCATGCTGCTGTCTCCTTCCAAATTGAACTACTCCCACCTATGCTTACGCTTAGAGGTGGGAGATTCCTAAAAACTCCGACCTATCGGTCAGATTCTCGTTAGGCTAACCCCGTGGCCCCCACGGTTCTGGAAGCTAAAATGCGCATGGCTTCCTGCTTCAAGTTTGTGCTTGCGTTGAAATCCCGGTCGTGATGGCTTCCGCATTCGGGGCAAGTCCACTTACGCACACGGAGACTCTTCACGTCTTTGTTTTGATAGCCACAACAGGAACATAGCTGGCTGGAAGGGAAGTTTTTTGCTACAACAACGACTTCTTTCCCATACCAATTCGCTTTATACTCCAGCATTGTGCGGAATTGCGACCAGCTGACTTCGCTGATGGCTTTCGAAAGTTTTCGGTTCTTGACCATGTTGGATACCTGCAAATCCTCAATCCCGATCACATCGTGGTTTTTGATGATATCGGTGGAGATTTTATGCAGGTAATCGTTCCGTTTATTCGTGATATCCTCGTGGATACAGGCGACCTTGCGTTTCTGCTTCTGGTAGTTCTTCGCCTCGAAAAGCTTCTTGCCGTCCTTACGGGCTTGCTCCATGCGGCGGGACAGTATTTTCTGCTCCTTCACCAGTTTCTTTTCCAGTGTTCGGAAAAACTTCGGATTCTCGAAGACGGTTTTGTCCTCATCCGATAGGATGGCAAAGTCTTTCAATCCGACATCCACGCCAATGATAGTGTTTGTTTTGGGAGTGGGGTGGGTTTCGACTTCGCACAAGATGGACACGAAATATTTTCCGGACGGATTGCGCCGAATGGTTGCGTTCAAGATGCGCCCTTCGGGTTCCCGACTCTTGGCGAATGTGACCAGCCCCAATTTAGGGAGTTTCAGTTTGTTCCCGACAATCGCGATGTTTCCGTTCGTTTGCTTCGTAGTGTACGACTGCACCGGATTTTTCTTGCTCTTGTAGTGGGGGTAGCTGTTCTGTTTCTTGAAGAAGCGGTCGTAGCTGTCCGATAGATTCCGCAAGGAAGATTGGAGGGCGGTACTGTCGACCTCTTTCAGCCAGAGTGTCTCCTCTTCTTTTTTCAGCAACGTCAACTTGGCGGAACAAGCGTTGTAGTTCAGTCCCTTTCCTGTTTCCTTATAGCTTTTGTTCCATTCGGACAGGAAGCGGTTGAACACGAAACGGGAACAGCCGATGGTCTTGGTAATCAGGATTTGTTGTTCCTGATTGGGGTAGATCCGAAACTTGTAGGCTTTGTGGATCATCATCGCCAGGCACCTCCTTCTGCCACCTATTATACACGAACGTTTGTTCTTGGTCGAACGAGAGGGCCATCTTTAACAACAAGATTTTTCTAAAAGAATAGGCTGACGCCTACCGCCAATCATCTCCCACCTACTCATTGGGCTGTGCCCTTTTCATTCCTAGAGGTGGGAGTCTTCTGGCGGAAAATGATAAAAAAGGTGTCCCGGAAACACTCCTTCAAAGACCTACGGAATGTTTCTGAACACCTTGAACTCTCTGCCCGGTGGCAAAAAGAGGGTTATCTATTAGATTGATATCATTTGATTATATTTTTTTCGAGAAAGATTGTCAACGCCGTATTCACACGGGGTGAATGGATACCGGAGTATTTCAGAAATAATAAACCAACCTTCCTTATCATCCGTCGATCACTTACCTAAACTACTCCCCAAGCGGTTGATACTCTGCTGCCAAACCTCTTTGAACACCTGGTCGATCTGCAATACGTTTGGACCATTCCAAGAGGTGAGGGTATTCATCCAGATTCAGGAATTCATAAGATCCTTTATATAGTTTTCCCAAAGCCAAACGACCGTACCAAGACCAGATAGCAATATCTGCGATGGTATAGGCATCACCAGCTATATAAGGGCGCTGCGCTAAGGTTTTATCGAGCAGATCCAGCTGGCGTTTTGTCTCCATCGTGAAGCGATCAATCGGGTATTGCATAGGCTCCGGAGCGTATGCGAAAAAGTGGCCAAATCCGCCACCAACATAAGGGCCGGCACCTATTTGCCAGAATAACCAATTAAGGGTTTCGGTCCGGCCATGGATATCGGTTGAAATCAGTTGGCCAAATTTCTCGGCTAAATAAAGTAAAATGGAGCCCGATTCAAAAATTTCCACACGCGGACTTTGACTTTGGTCAACCAAGGCCGGAATTTTGGAGTTCGGATTAATCTCGACGAAATCCGAACCGAACTGGTCACCTTGCCCGATGTTGATAGTGTACAAGTCATAGTCTGCACTCGCTACACCTAATTCTTTCAGTTCTTCGAACATGATTGTTACTTTTATGCCATTCGGTGTTCCTAATGAATAGAGTTGAAACGGAGCCTCTCCGACTGGTAATTTTTGTTCGAATCGACTGCCGGCTGTTGGACGGTTGCCCACTTTATTTGAGTTCTCTTCTTTCCACTGCCATACTTTTGGTAATTCATATGCCGTCATAATAGCACTCCTCATCATATTTATTCGTTACTTCATCATACTACGCACAGGTCAATATGCCCAAATTTTTGCTTATCTATCTATTTCGATTGTTTCGATCCATGCTTTCTTAGGAAAGTAAGCGCTCAAGTTGAGACAGTTCCCTATATCAGCCTGTCTTTGCGGAATCCTGCAGTCATAAAACGCCAGGCCGCTTTTCGGTTTGTCAGCCAAGCAATCTGGGCGTCGTTTTTGAGGTTGTTCAATATTCTCGGTACAAAATATTTTGCGACCGTTTCTGGTTTAAATGCCAATATATTGAATGTCTTTCTGAACTTTTCATCTGAGAAGACCTCAGACGGGTGACCGTCAGGCGTTTTTTTGATAAAATCAGTCAGCACCATGCCAGGGGATAACCGCCCGGCTATTACATTGGTACCCGCCAGTTCCTTGGCGAGTCCTCTCATGAAGTACGTCAAGGCGTGCTTAGTCGTACCGTACAATATTGTTTTTGATTGGACCATGTTGTTTGAACCTAGACCCTCTATACTGCAGATCGCGCCATGTCCTTGTTTCAGCATTCCCGTTGCCGCAATCTTAAAAGTTCAACTACAACCATTCTATCTTCTGTGGTTACAGGTATTGCTGTAACCATAATGATTTCATCAGAAGAAGTTTCTATTTTGATAACGGTATCATTTTCATTATAGGCTCTCATAGAAATACAATTCTTGCATGCCGCGCCCTTCCCCCAAATACCAAAACAGGACTCCAGAACCGAAATGAGTTCTTATTGATTTTTATATTTAACAAATAAGACTTCCTTTTTTATAGGATCTACAATCCTTACCGGTTCATAGATTTTATCAAATGTTGTTAATTGAGTTAAGAGTGTCTCAAACTCATTCAAATTTATTTCCACTTATTCACCTCTTGTTTAGATTTAACGTTACAGCAACATGCGCGCTAGTTTCTCATTTTAAAACCTGCATTCCCGAATTGTGTAACGATAATCACTCGAAAAACCGTTGTAACGCTTGATATATAGCGGTTTTTTTGTTTACTTCAACCTCGTTATATATTATAATATATAACGAGGAGTGTTGATATGGCAGTTATTTTTCAAACAAACAAGAAAACAGGCATTACCTATGCCTATCAGAATGAACCCTACTGGGATAAGGAAAAGCAACAATCACGCGCTAAGAGGACGCTGATTGGGAAAGTCGATCCAGTTACAGGTGAAATCATACCCACGCGTTCGTACAAAAAGAAACCGGCCCCGGCGTCATCGGAAGTTAAGCCAGGGCCGATCCCGATGACGCAAGTCCGAAGAATCTTCTATGGGGCAGGTTATCTGCTCGATCAAATTGGCAAGCAGACAGGCGTATACGCGGACCTAAAGGCCATCTTCCCGGAGCATTATAAGCAAATTCTGTCGATCGCCTATTACTTGATTCTCGAAGAGAATAACGCCTTGAGTCGTTTTTCCCATTGGCAAAAACTGCATCATCATCCGTATTGTCAGGATATTCCTTCACAACGAAGCAGTGACTTATTCCAATCGATTGATGAGGAA
>NZ_FOQC01000031.1 GCF_900113645.1 Trichococcus flocculiformis | reverse complement strand
ACCCGTTACATCATGCTTGCGCTTCGGACGCGCGAAGCGCAAGATCCGAGGACCATCGGTCAGCTGTTCTTTTTGTGTTGTGATGAATTGGAGGACATCCGATTTGCAGAAGCAATTCTATTGGTATTGGACTGCCTGAAGGCGTCTCTCACGGAAGAACCTATCTTGTCTGAAGAAATGGTGCAGTCTGTTCTGGACAGAGTTTTCGACAACTTTCCTGCTTTCTTAAAACGAGCATTTCATCAACCTGAAAATCAGTTCCCGAGCGGTTTATCGGCATAATAGTATAGCTAGAATTATTGATATATCAAGCCTTTAGGGTCTTTTTCGGTGTGCGAAAGTTGAGATACCAAAAAATAAAAAAATCCCCATAAACGCATATATAACGCGATTTATGGGGATTTTTCGGTTTAGCAACTGTAAAAGTCGGGAAAACAGGAATACAGCGACAACTGCGATCGAGTAGAGGTCGAGAGAGGCTTCAGCCTGGCGAAAAGAAAGTTCGGGCTCAGGCTTATTCGAACACGCCTTGAAGAGACCAGTCTCTGTGTGATTGCTTTATCCATCCTTACAATGAACCTGTCCAAGGTTTCATTGCGCATTTTTTTGACTTTCATCCAATGGGTGAGCTCCCCTAGAATTGAACCTCTAATGAAGCCGTAAGCTAAAAATAGGGATTTATTCAGCAGGCATTATATAACACCAGTGTACAAAATCATTCATTTCATACTTTTTCCAGCGCTTCTGTAGTATTTTTATTACTTTACCCCATTGATTTGAAACTTTTCGTAATCATAAAATACCCGATCAAAGAAATCTACCGCAAACCTTCGTTCCAAAGAATCATGCATCGCCTGATTGCGATAGTTTTGTAGGCATGAGTAGCATGCGGTATTTTCATCACAATGGCAATTTTTTACCAAATCATATGATACTTTGAATACATCCAAGATTTCTTCCTCTGTCGCTTTACCCAACCTTCTGACATGGCCGGCTCCCCCAGGAACTGTATCGAAGAGAATGAAGCGGGTACTACTGTTTCCTGTGCGGCTGTAAATATAATCGATTGTTCCGTCTACGTCATTTCGTTCAATCGAGAAGGCTTTCGAAAGGCCCTCCAGCATCGCATACAGAATAGAATAAGCCTGTTCCCAAGACAAATAATTATTTACCGATAAGGTTGTAACATCTGTCTTGAATGTGTGTCCTATCGACTTGCGGGTAAATGTTTCATTAAGGCATTTTCTCCCATTGGGAGCGTTGTGGGTTTTGATTTTTTGTTTAGAAAAGTCTGAAGATACCTCACTAAATCCACAATACGGACAAACCATAAATTGACTACTGTTCACAACCGCCAACTCATCGTTAGACATTGATTTTAAATCAAGTCCTATCGATAAACTTCGCTCATCCAAAAGCTCTTTCTGCTCTCCAATATAGTAGATTTCTCCTCTGTAGGTTCGTATCGGTTTTTTTGATCCTGCCTTTTTCACCTCAGGGGATATGATGAACCCATACTCGGGCTTAATCATCGTTTTGACTTTCAGTTGAGACAAAGCGTGCTGACAGATACCGCACTTGTCCATTGTGGGCGCCCCAGGGTAGTGCCTATGTAAGTTCAAATGTCCACATTCGGGATTTTCACACTGAACAAAATCCCATTCATCCCACTCTTTGACTTTTTGAGGCGGACGCTTAATATACTGACTCGTATACAGTTTTCCATCAGCAACAACTTGTGAACCTGGGGCATACTCTGAAATAGCTTGCATCAAATCTCGTTGCAAGCGTAGCTCCCCTTGGCCAAAAGTAGATTCTACTGAAGAAGGATCCGTAATTAACTCTACACTGTCGATAGGAAATCCGTACTTAGGCAGAATATTGCGTGCCGATAAGTAGTTCAAGATGTTCTTTTCCCTTATTTTTCGCAAAGAAAAACTGATTCGATTTGCAAGGTACAATTTATTGTCATCCTGTTTGAACTCCTCCATTGCTTCAACTAACTCTTCCACCTCAGCCAAGTATTGGCTTCGATCTTCCCTAAAAATACTATTATCGGAAAGGTACATACTATACCAGCCCTCTATTTTATGATGTAGTCCACTTGGTATAATGCTCTGCAGATGGGTAATCATATTCTCTTTGTTCTCGCGTATGTACGTCATAAATTTAGAGAAGTTATCCGCTTCATAAAAAGTTTGCACATCTTTATATAGAGCTGGATGATGCCTCCAAAAGCTGCTTATCAGAAAAGATTGCATATGCCGCTTCACTATCTTCTCGTTATGTATATTGAATTTAGGTGGCTTGATTTTCCCTCTAATCATTGTTTCTGGTTCTTTGAAAAATGTTAAATCATGTGATCCGACTTTACAAAATGTCAAAGCATAGGCAACGGCGTCTGCTCTGCGGCCAGCGCGACCAGCTCTTTGCGTATAGTTTGCAGGCGAAGGGGGCATATTCTTCATAAAAACTGTCTCCAAATCGCCAACGTCCACACCCATTTCAAAAGTAGTGGAACAGCTCAAAATGTTGATTTTTTTTAATATGAATTCTTCCTGATATTGTTTTGCCTTTTCGGGACTTAGTTGGGCTGTATGTTCCTTGATTCTCATTGGGTTCAAAGAGAGGTCTTGATACAAATTCATGTAGTGGTTACTTTTTAGTTCCTCCAACGGGGAAGCTTGAACTAGTTTGCCATCACATGCCCCCTGCGGACAACAATCATAAATATTATGGGGAGTTAAAGTTCCACATTTACTGCACTTATACCACTGTATAACATTATCTTCAGTTAACTGTATTTTGTAACAATTATTCTTCAGTAAAGCTTTGCTTCCTCCAGCCCCAAAGTCGAGAATTCCATGTTTTTCGTAAAGGCCTTTCCAAATATTCAACAAATATTTTTTTGCTTCTTCTAAACTCAGTCCAGATGTCTTACTTATGTACTTCGTCCATTTGTTGTATCTTTTTGGGACAAACGAGGTATCGTATTTATTTGTTGGTTCAAGCGTTAGATATTGCCTTTTTCCTGAGTAAATAAAGTAGGCGTAATCATCTTCCGTAAATTGATTTTGAATAGGAAAATCAATCATCCCATCATTTTTAAAAGCTTCTGACACAATTTTGTACAAAGTATCGGCGGCTTTACCGCTATACTTACCAAGTGAAGTCACGCCTAGCTTATCAATGAAGTTAAAGTGGATAAGGCCCAGCTTTTCCAGACTGTTTCTTTCGTTCGTGGACATTTCATACAATATTGTTTTCCATGCCTCTTTCTTCGGGTCCTCGTCTTCTTCATAGCCACTTTTGCGAATGATATTCTCAAGATGGTCGGCTACATGTTTTAATTCATAACCATCTTTATCCATACCTCTTGTGTTTCTGGTTTCCCTTATAGCTTCAACCATCATCCGGCGACGAAGGATATTGTGGTACGTCACATCAAAATAACTTGCGAAATAAGCAGCTTCTTGCCTGCTATCAGAAAAAACAAGGAGTTGTTTCTTAAGCAACTCTTCACTCTCTTCTTCTTTCTGGTACCCCCTTATAGGAGCTCCAAAAAAATCATCTAACTCTTCCGAAGCTTCCAACGTTTTTTGAGTAACCGTTACCTTATAGCCTGGTATTTCTTCGTAGATACTTGTCCCGAGCACACTCGTTGCCGCAGCTTGTCCGATATAAAAATCACGGAGTACACCCGTTCTTTTGTTGGTATTACAGCAAGAATAACAAGTTTTTAAGTCTGTTTCCTGTTGTTTCTCATTTTTCACCAGATAGCGGTGATGAGCCTTATCTCCAAAACTTTGGCCATTGTAAAGGCGTGTAACACCTGTCTGTACGTTGAAATCATAAACCACAAAAGATTCTTCTTCATCCTTCTCTTTATTTGAGGTGACTGCACTGAGATAGGGGGTTAAGTCTCCTTTGTCTTTGATAAACATAAACGATTGTTTTTTCTGGTTCTTTAATTGAATGAATTCTTTCGATGCTGGATCTATAGTCCCTAGCAGATATACTTCCCCACAGAATTGGCATACAGAAATTTCATAAAACTTATCTTCCTGTCCCGCGATTGCTTCACCACGTTTTCTTGGTATCAAAGAGACCTTGGGATTTTCATCAAGGGTACTGTAACACCCTTCCAACGAACGGATGAACATATGGTATCGGGCATCCAAG
Source organism: Trichococcus flocculiformis (assembly GCF_900113645.1). Lineage (GTDB taxonomy): Bacteria > Bacillota > Bacilli > Lactobacillales > Aerococcaceae > Trichococcus > Trichococcus flocculiformis. The sequence continues at coordinate 25,887 of NZ_FOQC01000031.1, read as the reverse complement.
AGCATGACATTGTTTTTCTTAGCTTTATTTGCCACTTCTACAAAAGCAACCAAATCTTCTTCCGCTGTACTCATTTTTTTGGCTAATTTTTTCACATCAAGTGGTTTCTTTTGGAGATTCCTCCTTGCTTGAAAATACCTTTGATCCCGTTGAATGATTTGAAATAGCTTTTCTTGATAACCTGTCTGATCCTTATATTGAGGGAAATAACCATCAATCACCTGATTCAGTCTATCCGATAAGTCCGTTGGATCCTCAGTTATGATTTGATACAAATTTTTGTAAAAATTAATATCCACGTCTTCCTCAGCAAGGACCTTGTCAAAGGAATGGCGTTTTGCCCTTATGATATCCTGTTCCTCAAACCTTGATCTGGCCGAAAGATTTTGGGCAAATTCAACTATATGGGGATCGTCCTTCTCCTCTCCCAAAGTTGCACTCGTGAGGATAAATTGGATTTTTGTCCCTCGAGAAATCCGATCCTTCAAACGGGACATGAGCATGGATACCTCAATACCAGTTGCACCTGTATAAGTATGGGCTTCGTCCAAGACAATATACTGCCATTGATTGGAATACGGTCCATCAAAGAACACATTATCACCTGGTCTGATTAGCAGATATTCCAACATTGCGTAGTTTGTAATAAGGATATGCGGCGGTTCTGACTTCATCCTTTCTCGGGAAATGCGTTCGTTGACTATAGGAACTTCTCCATTATTTAACTTTTTGTACTTTGCCAGGGCATTTCTTTCGGTTTCTTCAGTCTCTCCAGTGAAGGATCCAAATGTTATTTCAGGATAATGGCGTAAGAGCTCTCTCATTCTTTTTAGTTGGTCGTTCGCAAGAGCGTTCATCGGATAGATCAACAGCGCACGAACTCCATGCGTCAGTTTACCGCTCTCTTTTTCATTCGTTAAACTGTTCAATATCGGATATAAAAAGGCTTCGGTTTTTCCTGAGCCCGTTCCTGTGGTAATGACGATATTGCTCTCATTTTTCACCTTGCGAATAGCTTCTTCTTGATGGGCATATAAAGGGCGGCTCAGCTTGATTGCCCCTTCACCTTCATATGCTATTTTTTTAAACTCTTGTGTTACGACGCCTTCTTCAATAAGCTCTACAATCGATTTTCCTGTCCGGAAGGAATCCGTAAAGTCAATGTACGGACCTTTACCAATCTCCATTCCCCTCAAGGCTTCTTCAAAACTATGTCTAATTTCTTCATCTTTTATGTAGAATGTCGAGGTAATGTAAGATAGATAATGATTCAGTATGTTCTGCGAGCCAGCAATAGGGTTAAATGTCATCTAATAATCCTCCTTTTATAAAATTCGTATTACTAAATTTTCAATTACCTTGTACCTTTGATAATTATGTGAGTAATCTGCTGCCCGAGGGTTGATGTTTCCCGTATGGGTATCTATTATCATCCATTCTCCATGTGCATCTTCCGGGGTAATGATAAATTCATCATTCATAGGAATTACTTCTTTGAACTTAATTGGATTCTGATCCAGATAGGTCTTTTTTTCCTCCCCGGTATAGCGATCAGTATAAAAGAAGTACGCACGAGCTTTATACTCTTCTCTGTAGGGATCGTATCCAATCCCTGCAAAGCACAACTTTGATGTAGTAAATCTCTCGCCATTAGAAACTGCTGCAACACTTTGAACAATTCTTTTGCGGCTCTTTAAGACAAATTCATCCCCGTGAATAAGCTTGTCCTCAAATAGTATATTTTTCTCATCACATCCCCCAAAAAAACTTGGCGAGGTTGTATAGACTTGTAAATGATAGATATCAAAAGCTAATTCCAGGTGCGGATCATAGAAAGGCAGTCGGATATTATCGTAGATTTTTCTACTTCCTCCTTGTTCATCCGAAAGCTCCAAATACAATTCCCTATTCCCAATATATTCACCAGTCAAAGAGAGTCCACCCATTAATCTATTTGGATTGGCATACTTACACTCCACGTCTTCCAGCCGTTCTTCGTAATACACCTGAAATAGAGGGTAGTCCCTATTACTGACCCTTAGACTGAATTCATGAATATCAGATTGTCGGGATGATATGTATGGCTTTAAATTGACTGCTGAAGTATCTCCTTGGCGTTTGATGTTCAGTTTTTTATTTTGATTTCCCATTGAGCACTGCATCTCATAAATTTGACCGGGAATATTGATAGTCAAATCTTCTAATGGACAACTTTCAAAGTAATACTTTTTCTCTAAAGTAATTTTTCTTTGGTCCGCACCATTCTCAATCGAAATGAGCGGGATAGCAACTTCAATGAAAAATTGGCGCTCTTGTAGATTAAAAGATTGCCGATAATACCTTGCCTTCATATCTACGGAATGATTATTGTGCGGATTTAGAGTTATAGACAAATCGCTGCTTTCTAAAGAGCATATCTGCGCTGAAGTCTCGTCCATATAAAACATTTTTTGAAACGTCCATCTCAAATCGTTTATGACCACATAGTTCTGTTCGAATATCGGTCTAAAATCGCCATCTCTACGAATCACAATTTCTAAGATTCTTTCATCTTGTTTCAAAAAGCCACTAAAATCTAAAATGCACTGTAATCTGCCAGTGCCATCGCCTAAGGTTGATATCACCCCAATACTAGCAATCGCTTTTTCATCTAACGAAACTCCATTGACTGTAAAACGATACTTGTTAAGAGTATCCTTTTGTGGGTAAGTGAAACTGAAGTATGATGCGGACTTAACTGGTGCATATTCTTTGTTGTCCGATAATAGACGGGCTCCCTTATATTTTGTCGTGCTAGGAAAACCGTCCGGCTGAACTTTTGATGATGCTGACAACAATACGCCATCTATCCACATTTCTGAATCCTCATTGAAAATCACTTCATAACGGACATAACCATTTTCCTGATATGCATATTCGTATGTCAGCCCTATCAACTCTACCTCGGCATCTTTCTCTGTGATGACGAAGTAAGTCTCCTCGTTTTTAAGCTTAGAAGGTGAGAATTGATCTCCTTTTGAGTTGAAGAGAAGAAAATTATTTGACATAATGTTCTTTGATTCAAAGATATTGGTATTCCCCGAAGTGATTGTATACGTGAGTTGGGGATAAAACGCATCAAGATGATACTGAGAAGGCAAGGTCTTCCAGAAAAATGCACCCGGCATTGCATCTAATTCTTTTTTCAACAACATATTCTTATTATTGAAAAAAGTTACTTCAATGATTTCCCCAATATCAGAAGGTAAAATCAACTGTTTAGGAATGGTTAAACACAAATGTAAGCCGGTAAGCATCTCTTCCAATCTGAAGAACGGCTTCTTATATTGTTTCTTTCCACCACCATTTCTGGCTAATGAATTTTTTTGCATTTCTAATTGTGTGCCAATTTCAGTAAGGTGCTGTTCAAATAAATAGTCGTAATAGTTATTTGACCTAAATTGAAGTTGCCCTTCTTCTCTCATCAAAAGATCAAAAAACAAAAAATATCTTTTTACTAATCCAGCTACCTTACCCCAGTTTAAGAGAAAAGCTTTTTTGAAGGACATCGGCAATTGTTGATTGGTTACTGTCATCTTTGACCCCCGATATACAGATACAATATCGTCTTGGTTTTGATAATTTTTAAATAATTTACGCAGATGTCTAAGCAATTCTAATACAATCTCATCGCTGACATCTTCTTCGAGATCCTTTATATACAAATCAAAAAGAACCTGAATAAATTTAGGAAATTGATGGCTTGCAATGATGGAATGCATTTGAATTGTCTCTCGGTATAAAGTTTGTTGGTTCGTTTTATACATATAGAGTCTGTTTACTTTGCAAAATCCTTCAATATTTACGACACACTCGCTCCTTAATGACTGTACTTTCTCAACATCGAAATACGCAGCCAACTCTTCCCAAAATCGCTGACCCGAAAAACGATACATATTGAATCCTATAAGAGTCATAGTGGTGAGCTGACGTTTTTCTTGGATTTTAAATCGAGAGGGATGCTGAATCATTTCTCGAAAATCATCGGATAGTCTACTGAATTCTTCTGGAGTTATCGAAACTAGTCCCAGAAGGGCCTTCTTCTCATATTTTCCCTTAATTTTATTCACTCTATCTTGAAGCTGCACTGTTGGACACCTCGCTTTAATATAGACTGTAAATCAGACAACAATAAGTAAGGGCTTACATTTTCAACGATATCTAATGTAACGCATATGATAGTCAAGAAATTCCATATAAGAATATTATAAACCTAGCAAGTTGATATCAGAAGTATTTTTTGTAAATATTGCGATTTCCGTTATGATATAACCAAAAAGCGGAAATAATCCCATAATCCGATTGTTCCGTCCGATTACAAAATTATTCCCGCACCCAGTAATACTTGCTCTAATTTCTATGCTTAATATTCTTTTAAGACACCGCGGATACAACATTACGATGGCTCCGGCGGCTTCGTTCATCCGTAGGCTGCGCCTCCCGGCGAATTCCGCGGAGTGCGCTCTTCAGCAGATCGATATGGAGAAATACTTTCTTAAGCAGATTGGCTGTCGCAAAAGCATCGTCAATGTTCAACTCTTCTTCGCTTGTGTGCTCATTTTGATAGCCGACAGACAGATTTACGCTTTGGATGCCTTGTTGTGCCCAAATCAGCGTATCGCTCCTTCCGCCCATAGTTGGCTCCCAGCGCTTTTCTTCACCTAGATTCCCGATGAGGGCTATCATTGACCCGAATAGTTCATCGCAAAATGCTGTACCTCGTGTTCCGGTTACGATATCACTGTTTCCTCTGCGGTCCACTACAATTGCGGCCTGGACGCCTTCCAAAAAGTCCTGGGATACTGCTTTTGCGCCGCATAGTCCGACTTCCTCTTTGACCGTAAATGCTATCTTTACTTTTACCGGTGATTGAAGCTGCATCATCTGCAATTGCTTCAACGTATAGAGGACAACACCAATTCCCGCACGATCATCGGCACCTAGAATCCCATAGCTTGAAGTCCAGACATTTCCGTGTTTGAGTATTTCTCTATCTGATTCAATTTCATCCACTACATCCAGATGGCTGTTCAGCAAAATTGTGAAAGCCGGACCAACTCTATTTGCCCCTATTGTGACCTCAGCCAGAATATTGCCATAGCCGTCCACGCTGATTTTATCGGTTAATGGAATCAACTTTTTCATCACATGATTACGGATCACGGATTCTTCCCCACTGACGCCAGGTATTTGCAAAAGTTCCTCGACGTTATTTTCAAACAAATTCCTTTCCAAATCATCGTGGGGAATCTCTTTCACGTTCTCAGGCAGTTCGTTCAGCAAGCTGACGTAATCTAGCAGCTCGTTTCTATCCAGCAAAAAGGTAATTGACTTTCGAACTTCATTCACTCTATGTTTGAGTCCGACTTCTGCAAGAAGTACGGTAGCTTTCTTGACGTCGGGAACGGTAGCGAATAGGATATTCGGTCTGTGTTCTCCTTCTCCGTCACAACTCATGATAGTCATGCATCCCAGGCGATTCAGTTGTCTTACCAATCCACTGATATACAAATCCAGCATTTCCAACGAAACGCAGTTCTCGTCATCGAAATAGCCACACATTTCGGTTCTGCCTCTACCCCCGACAGCACAACGGGAAAGCCATTCTGTTTCTTCCCATAAAATATCCTCAACTGTCAGAAATCTTCCTTGCCATTCATGACGCCAATTACTTTCGTTAAGGATTTTCTTCAGGAAGTTTACGTTCAATTCAGATTCATTGCGAAAATCCAACGTGCTGTTATCTACCTGATAAAAAATAAACCCTTGCTCCACTAATAATGCATTCATTGATTTAACCACTACAATCACAACCTCTCTTTGTTATGACATAAGTATATGAAACGGTTGTGAAGGGGGTGTCACAAATAATAAAGGCTAGCTTATTGGTCCAACAAGGATGATTCTTCTGAACGACAAATGATCTTATAAGGAACTTTACCGTTATAGTAATAGCCACTAGGATTGGGTGATCTGCTGGTTGTGATTACATCCAACCTTGGATCCAACTTATTGAGCAGGCTCCTCAATTGACTGACAGCTTTTCTAAACCTTGCATTCGTCACAAAAGAGGTATTGGTTATTTCCTCAAAGCAATTCCGCATTCTATCCTCGTTCCCCGGATTATTAAGCGAGGTGAAGCGCAAAAAATATACGAGTTGCCTTGCCTTACCTTCACTTCCGAAAGGCATCTCTGATTGATTAAAGGCCATCTTACTGTTGACGCCATCAAACCAAATAATCAGGGTGTCTTCAGGACGATCACCTTTTTGGAAATAGCCATCCGCTTCACCGTACGTTACATACCGAGGGCCTTCATCGATGGTTATCACTTCGTACTCCTGGTTCGTAAGCCCTACACCCAAATCTGTTATAAAATCCTTGACGCCATAGGAAGCGTAAGCCGGAAGTTCAGGATATTTTTTCTTGGTTGGGGAGGAATCCAATTCCTCATTCAGATTGTCGACCTCATTCAGGTAGCACGCCAACAAATACAATCGAGTATAATAAATCTCTCGATCAGACAAACAAAAGATGGGCTCATCATGACTTATATTCTCCAATGCCATATTAAAATATCGGATCGCATCTTTATGGTCATTTCTGCGATAACGAATAAACGCCAGCCGGTATGCCGCCATTCCATTTTTCGGGTCCAAATCGAGGGCCTCCCCCAATGATTTCTCCGCGTCCTGTCTGCTGCCCTGTCCGCGAAACTTCATTTCTGAACCGTGGTTGTAAAGTAATTTAGATAACTTACGTTCTACATCGGAACGAATGCCTTTTAATGCAGTATCTCTGGATTTCTTCAATTCACGTAAAACAAGCTTGTGTACTCGAATTTCACGTCCGTAGCCCTCATCATTGATGTTAAAGTCATCTTCTCTTGCCAATTCCATTTTGTGCATTTCGGTCAATAATTCATCTAAACTCATTTCGCTAAATCGTACATTTCTGGGCATACATTCCACTCCAATTCTGTAATTAATAGCATTTTACCCAGTCAACCTGCTCTTTCGACTAGGGAGATTGACTGGGTAAGGGATTGAATAACTAAACTTTTGAACGGAAGGATTTATACAGGTCTTTCGCAAGCAAGGTGTACACAAGCTTGTAATAGGCGTCATCAGCACCCACAAGCTTCTCGAACGCCTGCTGATTTTGATCATACTCAGCCATCACTTTGTCTTGGAAAACGTCTTTAAACAGGCTATCCACAAACATTTCTTGGCTGTTGTTCTTCGCCATGCTGACAATCTTTCTGTCCGGATTATTTTCAAATGACCTGTACAAGGCCTCCAACAGCACTTTATCCTTCTCGGTGAAGTCATCCGGGAAGCGTTCATTCACCCGGTGGATGATTTCTTCCAAAGAATCCCGATCGTCGGGCGGCTTTATGCCCGCATCCACTTGTTGCTTGTTGGTCAGCCTGCTGCTCTCAGGATCCTCCGCGACCAAGAAAATGTCTCCGGAAAATTCCTTCTGCAGTTTGTAGTACTCCAGCTTCACCTTATCTGCAACATCAACTTTTTCTTTTTGCTCTCTCGGGATGAATTTCAGCAAGTAATTCGTGTAGATATTCTCTTCCAAGAGTTGCATATCAAATGTGCGGTCCAGTTGGGAGATATAGCTGTACCACTTTCCGAAGTTCCGTAGTGTCACCCGGAATTGATATTGTGTGTCTTTCGGTAATTCCTCATAACGCTGAATGACCGGTTTAAACAAACTCGAGATGCGCCCTAACAGTTTTTCGTCTTGGCGCTTTTGCGCTTGTCGAACGAGCTTCAACACTTGATCAATGTCCTCTTGATTATAGATATTGTACTTCCGGAGCTTGCTTTGTGTATCGTAAATCAAGTTGATATTGATTTCCTCATCCAACGTGGTCTCTTCATAGAAAGGTTGGAAGGCTTCTTGAATGTCTTCCTCCGAATTCACAAAATCCAGTATGAACGTGTCTTTTTTTCCGGAAGTGGTCCGATTTAATCGGGACAGCGTTTGGACGGCTTTTACGCCGCGCAACTTCTTGTCGACGAACATGGTATGCAGCAAGGGCTCATCGAATCCGGTCTGGTATTTTTCGGCCACGATCAGAATATTGAAGTCCTCGGTGTGGAAAGCTTCTTTAAGCTGCTTATCGCCGATTCTGTCGCCGGCTTTTGTCACATTCATGCTTGGTTCCGTGTATTCCATCCCTTCCACGTTTACCGATCCGGAGAAGGCGACCAGAACATCCAAATCCGTATATCCCTTTTCTTTGATATACGACTTGAATTCCTGCATATAGCGTACGGCATGCAAGCGAGAGGGTGTCACGACCATCGCCTTCGCTTGTCCGCTGATTTCTTTTTTTGTCACCGAACGGAACTGTTCGATCATGACTTCCGTCTTCTGACGCAATACCCAGGGATGGAAAGATTGATACCTGGCGATTGCACGAACCGCTTCCGTTTTCGGAAGCTCCGGGTTATCATCGATTTCTTTGGCGATTCGATAGGAAGTCTTGTAGGTCATATAGTTTTTCAGCACGTCCAAGATGAATCCTTCTTCGATAGCCTGACGCATGCTGTAGACATGGAATGGCGCGAAGCTGCCATCCGGTTGCTTTGTCCCAAACATTTCAATCGTCTTTTCTTTTGGCGTTGCAGTAAAGGCAAAGAAACTCAAATTATGATGGCGCCCTTGCGACAGCAAAGTATTTACCAACTCATCCTGGTCATCAGGAGTGGTTGCTTCAATGCCCTCCTCGATTGCTTGATACTCTTCCAAAGTGGCTTCTTTATCAGCCAAGGCAGCTTTCAGCTTTTGAGCGCTGTTTCCGGTTTGCGAAGAATGCGCCTCATCCACAATAACCGCGAAATTACGCCCACTAGCAGCGTCCACTTCTTGGTAAATGACCGGAAATTTCTGCAGGGTAGTGATGATGATTTTTTTGCCGTCATTGATTGCATTTTTCAGATCCTGGGAGCTTTTATTATGGTCGATAGTTTCAACCAAGCCAGTTGTATGGTCAAAACTCAAGATCGTATTCTGCAATTGTCTGTCCAAAACCGTACGGTCGGTAACAATAATTGTCGATGCGAAAATAGGATGATCCTCTTTGTCATGAGCAGATGCCAAATGATAAGCCAGCCAAGCGATACTGTTGGACTTTCCTGACCCCGCACTGTGCTGAATCAGGTAGTTCTCCCCGCTCCCCTTCCCTTTGACATCGGCAATCAGTTTACGGACCACGTCCAACTGATGGTAACGCGGAAAAATCAAGGTCTTCTTCGTTATTTCCTTACCAGCTTGCTTTTCTTTCTTCACTTCCAAATTCATGAAGCGCTGGAAGACATCCATCAGATGATCCCTCTGCAGCACTTGTTCCCAAAGGTAAGCTGTAGGATAGCCATCCGGATTCTGAGGGTTCCCTTTCCCACCGTTATTCCCTGGCCCATTCGAACCTTGATTGAAAGGCAAGAAATAGGTTTGATTCTCCGCCAATTTTGTCGTCATATAGACTTCATAATGATCCACGGCAAAATACACTAAGAAGCGTCGGTTAAAATTGAACACCAACTCTTTAGGTTTCCGATCCTGTTGGTACTGAACCAAAGCGTTCTCAACCGACTGCCCTGTGTACTGGTTCTTCAGTTCCAACGCCACTAAAGGAATCCCGTTTACGGACAGAACCATGTCGATGGTGTTACGATTAGTCGGACTGTATGCAAACTGACGAGTGCAGGTAAACCGGTTCGCTTCGTACTTCTCCTGCAATTCTTCATTCAAACCCGAAACAGGTCTAAAAAAGGCAACTTTTAAGGTCACGCCGCGATCACGGATACCGTTCCGAAGAACATGCAACATCCCATGAGCGTTAACTTCTTCATCAAATCGTTTCACAAGTTTACGTCTGAAATCACCCTGATGGATAGTAAGATACCTTTTCCATTGCTTCGGTTGTGTCTGCTCAATGAAAGCAATCAGCTTATCCACGTCTATCCCCACAGAAGCGTCATAGTGGGAATCTTGAAAAGCTTCCTTCTCCCATCCCCCGATTTTCGTCAGACTTGTTTCAATATCCTGCTCGAATCGCATTTCTCGATTTTCAACCAAATCTTAAACCTCCTTTTTTCCAGTTACATATTCGTAGATAAGGGATTTTTTGTATTTTTGCAGTTCTTTCACCATCTTTTCCTTGTCCGCGATAAGAGCGTCGATGTGGGCGGTCTTATCGTCAAGGAACTCGGCGATTTGTTGTTGCTCATTCATATGAGGATGAGGAATACCAAAGTTCAAGAAGTTATTTGTCGGAAGTCTCCATCTACCTAAGTTTGATACTCCTTGCCCTAATCCATAAAAAATTTTATTGGAGTAACACATTTGAAAAACATATTTATAATAGTCATTATAAACTGTCTGCAGGTTACGACTTTTGAACACCCTATAATCCGGACTTGTTACGCCCGAAAATGTAGCACAATCCACCCATCCAGTTAGCAAATCCATATGATTCATTGCGAAATCCCCAATATCAACAATTTGATATTTACTGTAATCAGCAGAAATCTGACCTTCGTTACTTGATATATCTTTTATTTTTAATCCATTTTGAGTGATGGACAAAATATCGTAACCCAGTTTTCCAGCAATGATTTTTTTTATCTCAAAGAGCTGCTTTAGCTTCCACGCATCCCAATGCTCCGGAATCTCCCCAATCCATTCAATCCCGCTGTCCTTCATCTTCACATCCGGATTCAGCCCTTTCGTGACGGTTTCCGTGATGAGGGCCTGTTTGTAGGCTTTGAACGCTTCGATGGACTCCTTCGTTTGGGAGACAAGGCTGTCGATGTGAACTGCCTTCTCGTCGAGAAAGTCAGCGATTTTTTGTTGTTCGGATAATGGAGGGACGGGTAATGAAACTTTCTTTTGATTGTCGGTGTTGAGTATCTTTAACACATTGCCATTTTGGAAATATTGTTGCTGTTCTTGTTGAACTGACAAGTGGTACATGCCATATTTCCAATACACATTTGCCGAATTAAAAGTAACTGCGTTTATTTGTTGATTGTAGGCAACTGGTTTAATCGTGTATCCTATTTTCCCAACAGTGCCGATGCAACAAACCAATGTTGAGTATGGAGCTGCAATACGAGCAGTTTTTTCTCCTTCTGTACTTAATTTCTCTTTCGACTCAGATATTCCTTTCGTACCCAAAAGATTATCAGATTTTATCCAGTCTATGCCATTTGTAGAATAATATTGTTCATCAGTTTTAGTAGGAGTGTTCCCGGTTTGGATTTTTGCGACATGTTTAAGCCGTTTTACATCCCAATCTTCTGGAATCTCCCCAATCCATTCCACACCGGAATCCTTCATCGCTCTACTCATCAACTTTCACATCCTGTCCTGATAGTTGTTCGAAGCTCCTGACGATGCTTTCTTCCAACGCCTTGATTTTTAAGGCGATATCTTCCGTCCGTTCTTGTGCCACATACTTGTAGAACAGGCGTGTGAATGGGATTTCATAACCAACTTTGGTCTTGCTCTTGTCAATCCACGCATCCGGATTGAAGGGTTTTATTTCGCGTTCAAAGTACGTATCGATGTCTTCCGTCAGCGGGATGTCTTCTGTGTCGCGCAAGGATGCATCCGGTTGGGGCTTTTTTTTCTTCAGGACAAGATTGCCTGCTTCGTCCTTCAGTGGGCTTTCTACCGTCACTTTATTGAAACCGAAGTCCAAGTTATCAAAAATTTTAGATTCAGCTGTACGGTCTCCAAAATTGTATTCCGTGTTCAGAAAATCACCATAGGCTTGAACAATCACATTCCGGCACTCTTCGGTGATATCCACCCGTTTGCTCCCGATATTTTTCCGGCGGCTTTCATACATATTTGATGCATCGATCAACTGTACTCGTCCTTGACGGTGCGGCTTTTTGTCTTTGTCGATAATCCAAACATAGGTCGAAATGCCTGTATTGTAGAAAACATCGTTCGGCAGTTGGATAATTGCATCCAACCAATCATTTTCAATAACGTGACGGCGGATTTCACTTTCGCCGCTTCCGGCTGCGCCGCTGAACAGGGCTGAACCGTTGTGGATGATCGCCATCCGGCCGTTCTCTTTCAGTTTGGAAATGCCGTTCAGTTGGAACAAGAGTTGTCCATCGCTTATCTTCGGTAAACCGATGCCAAACCTGCCTTGATCGCCAAGTTCATGTTCAGCTTGTACAGCGTTTTTATCTTTCTTCCAATCGATGCCGAACGGCGGATTGGATATGCAATAATCAAAGGTATAGCCGGGAAAACCGTCATTGGACAAGGTGCTTCCTAAGGCCATGTTGTCCGGATCGCCGCCGCGGATCATCGTATCTGCCTTGGCAATGGCATATGTTTCTGGATTCAGCTCCTGGCCGAACGTCCGGACTTCCGCATCCGCATTGAAACTGTGGATACGCTCAATCATAGCGGACAGCATTTGTGAAGTGCCCATCGTCTGGTCATAAACCGTCTTGACCACATCTGTACCTGCCAGCAGGTCACGGTCTTCAGCCAGAAGAAGGTCCGTCATCAGATAAATGATGTCTCGGCTGGTGAAATGTGCCCCTGCTTCTTCATTGTAGCTTTCAGAGAATCTGCGCACCAATTCTTCAAAGATGTAACCCATATCCGTGCTGGTCACTTTATCCGGCCCCAGATAGGATTCTTTCTTGTTGAATTCCTGGATGACGTAGAATAACGCATCGTTGGCTGCCATCGTTGAAATTTCGATATCGAATTTGAAGTTGGCCAGGATATCCTGCATATTATCGGAAAATCCATTCAAATAAGCCCGTAAGTTTTCCTCGATATTATCCGAATCAGCCAATAAGGTTTCGAATGTAAATAGACTTGTATTATAGAAGGCAAACCCGGAAGCTTTTTCCAGGAAACGATTGCGCATCGTCACATTCATGTCCTTGTGTTGCTCAGCCGCCTTCAACACTTTGTCGCGAGTGGGTAACAGCGTGTCATGCAGCCGTTTGATTACTGTCATAGGCAGAATGATTTTTCCATATTCATGAGGCTTGTACAAACCCCTTAAGATATCTGCCACATTCCAGATAAGGTTCGCTTGTTGTTGGACGTTGATTGTCGTTTGCGTGTTGCGTTTTGATTCGTTCACTATTTTTCCTCCTTATGTTGGGTATACACATCTGCGATGCCCATTTCTTGGTATAACTGCTCTTTCGAATTTTTGATTTTCTTCATGATTTCGGACAGCTGTTCGTCCAATACGCTTCTTTTTTCTTGGTAGGCGTCCATCATTTCTTTCTGTTCTTCTAATGAAAGATTAGGCACTTTCACAGTAGCCAAACCTTTCATCGGTAATTGCGCGATTGTGGTTCCTACACGGACGGATGCCAGTTCGGCCAATCCTAAAGGACTAGTCAGATATTCAAGCAACCAACGACTATCCACCTTATTTTTCTTCGGACGGATCCCTACCAGATTCTGCGTAACGAGAGTGTGCGGTCTGTCTTCTGTGATCCGGGCAAATTTATCGGTTGTGCCTCTAGCAGACAACAGAATATCTCCTTTTTGAATCTGATAGTTATCAACTTTTGTATTCTCTTTGACATTCCCTTTTGCGAGTTTACTGAAGTCCACTTCCTGATTGTTCAGGTCGGATATTTTGATGAATGCATATTTTCCGTCGGCAGCTTCATCACTTGAGATCGCATTGAACCCTCTATAAATATCAGCAACATCAGTCAATTTCACAGTCTCGGTTGCTCTCCATTTTTCGACATCAATTTCAATGACCGTGCCGCCTTCGATTTTATAGGTGGTGTCTTTCACATATTGTTCAGGCAATAAGATGGATGCCTGTTTGCGGATATCCTCTGCTTTGACTGATTTAACGAATCCCTCCACATCATCGTTTCCTTCGTATGCTTCAATAATTTTTTTGATGGAGTCTTCAGGAAGAGTGACACCTGCTCTGCTTTTTGTGACAGGGATGCTCGTTGCATTAATCATCCTGACTTTATTGACAAGTCTTTCCTTGTTTTTGTTAATGACCAATATCGCAGTTGGGATTTGTGTATTTGGAGCGAATAAACCAGCTGGTAAAGCAATGACGGCTTCAATCAAATCCGCAGCCAAAAAATTCTCCCTGATTTTGGTTACCTGGCTCCCCATGAACAGCGCTGAGTTGGAAACCGCGAAAACAGCTTTCCCGTTGTCATTTAACCCTGCCAATCCATTCATGATGAAGGCCCAATCCAAACTTGTCTTCGACGGCAGCCCATAACGGAATCGATTATAGGAATCTTTTTGCAGCAGCTCCCATGTACGATGATCCGCCCGGAGACCAAAAGGTGCATTCGTGATGACACGGTCAAATTTTTCATTTATAAAATGAGGATCGCTGAGCGAGTCTCCCTGAAAAACTTCTGTATTGGTGGCATCCAGACAATAGAGATACACAAGCGCAAAGTCATAAATGATCGGATTGATTTCTTGTCCCACAATCCGCTGTCCGGGATTTTTTTTCAGAATGTCCTGATACGTACTGCCGACGCCAAAAGTTGGGTCCAGAATACTTGCTTCCTCACCGATATCCGCCAAGGCAATCATCAACTGGTTGACCGCTTTCGGAGTTACACTGAAATCAGGAAGGGAACCGTCCAGTTCCAACAAATCCATAATAAGATTGGGATCATTCTGTGGGTCAATCTCTAAGAGGAATTTGCACACTTCAAATGCAATCTCGTTATTAAGAGAAGCAAGCCCACCAGAAAAATCGAGCGCTCTCAATCTAATTCCGGATTCCTCTTGTTTTTTGAAGAAAAAATCTTTCAGTTCCTCTATTGGTAGTTGCCGTTGCAACAATTCCGATAAAACTCGTCGATTATCATGAGATATAAAGATACACGCGACAACCGTATTTGCTAAATCCCCCAACTTCATCTTTCCTCTTAGCTCAGAAAACAATCTGTACAACATTTCTTTTGTATTTATTTTGTTCAAAATACTCACTCCTATCCTTCTCTATCATAACATAGTATTCCATAACTAATTTTGATTAGTCAAAAAAATTTCCACTCTCGTCCGTTTGTGGCGATTTTCCAATAATTGTGACGTAAGAATCGCTTGTTCGAGATTTGTTTTGGATAGCCCCAACTTCCCTGTAGTCAAACGGAGTGCAGTAACTTTCGGCAGCCGGTCACTGTTGTCTTCCAAAAATTGGCAAACACTGGTTGCCCCTTCAATATTTTTGGCTTTATGCGGACTTGCAGCAACAAAAATATCACTGTAACGTTCGGTATCCAGCAAAGCTTCAAAATCAAACATCTTCACTTTGTTATATTCGATGAATCTAAACACTTCTTTCTTTATTCCATGTCTTTTACATATTTGTTGGACACAAGCATCCGACAACTGGCAATCTCCCAAAACAAGAATCTTCTCCGCAAATCCAGCTTCCATCTTAAACACTGCAACCACTCCCTCTGTTCGATTTCATATATTTATAATAACATACTCTCCATTACGTGTAAAGTATAAACTGATTAGTATTTAATAACTATTTTTATTATAGGTTTATAACTAGGAATAAATTACCCATCAGCTCGGAAAGCCAAGTTGAAGTTTCTTTTAGTTGGAATACAAGAATAGCCATGCTATAATAATGCTAACAAAAAGAGGACATGCGTCAACATGCCCCCTTGTGTAGTACCGTTAAAGACGGTAACGAGAAAGTTAATTTATACTAAAAATAACCGCGACCTCGCAAAGATGACGGTTATTTTTTTTGCTCTTTTTTGGCTTCTACTATAGCAGTCACAAGTTGAACAATTGCGGTAATTAAACCGACAACTGCAACCATCACTGCTAGAATAGTCTCAAGCAAAAGGCTGGCTCCTTTCTCCAGATTTAGGTTGTACACTAATGCGCACCACCTCACTTTCGATTAAATCCCGCCACCGTCATTAACTTTTCTACGTCATTGATTATAGCACATATCATAGTTACGAAAACCATACTATTAATACCTTTGCATTGAAAGTTTAATATACACTATTATAAGCTTCAGCATAATGCTGAAGCTTCAAAAACTAGAAAGCCCCTCGCTTCCGATCAGATATCGGAAGCAAGAGGCTTGTTTGTTTACGGAATTTAGCTATCGAATGTGCGGATTTCCCAACGAGGACGCTGTCACCGGGAATTCGGCCTCCGAAATGAGTAATTCCTCCTCAATCCCGCACCCGCATAACCGTCTCCCTCTCGATCACTTCATGCGGCACGATCATCTTCGGCAGCAGTGCGCTCGGTTCGTTGAGTTGGCGGATCAGGAGGGCGGCGGCTTGTCTGGCCAGTTCCTGTACGTGGATGTCGATGGTCGTCAGGAACGGGTGGGACAGGGTCGCAAAGACGGAATTGTTGAAGCTGATCAGCGAGATGTCGTCCGGAACTTTGTACTTGTCCAGCTGCAGATACTGCAGGACACGCAAAGCTTGGCGGTCATCGCCGACGACGAGTCCGGTCGGTTGGGTCTCTTCGAGGAACTCCTGGAAAGCCATGAAATCAGTCGGCGTTTCGAAATAGAGTTCCGGATGGACGGTCAGGTTGGCGTCGCGTAAGGCATCGGAATAGCCTTTATAGCGTTCCTTATCGACGACTTGCGAAGGCGTCAGACCGACATAGCCAATCCGCTGGTGCCCATGCTGGATCAGGCAGTCGGCCGCCGATTTGCCGGACAGGCGGTTGTCGTTGTCGATATAGATTGTTTCGTTCTCGTAGACATCCGGTTTCCCCAGCAGTGCGTATGGAATCTTCTCATCATGCAGGAACTTGCGGATCGGATCTTTCGCCTCCGAATACAACAGGATGAAGCCATCGACCAGTTTGCGTTGATGCATCAAGCGTACGCTGTCCTTCAGTTCCGCCATCGTCTTACCGGTCGCCAGGGAAATCATGTATTTCTGTTCGTTGCAGACGACGCCGATTTCCTGGATCATCTCCAGGAAGAGCGGATTCTGCGCAGGATTCCCCATCGTTCCCACCGGCAGAATCACACCGATTGTCTGCGTGGACTTATTGGCCAGGTTCTGGGCGGCGAAGTTGGGCGTGTAGCCCAGTTTCTGCATCGCTTGGCGCACTTTCACTTTTGTGTTTTCGCTGATCAGCGGACTGTCCTTCAACGTGCGTGAGACGGTTGAAGTAGCGACGCCCGCTTCTCTGGCGACATCTTTTATCGTAACGGCCATAGGCATTTTCCTCAGGTTCATTTTTGTATCTCTAGATTACCATTTAAAAGTGTAATTTTGAACCCTTGTCGCTAAAGTATTTGGCGTCAGAACGATATTGTCCCAGCCCGGATGATGGATGGCGTCCGGCATCTCCTGCGCTTCGATCGCCAAGCCGAGGTGGCTTTGCATCGGGCGTCCGTTCACAAGGTATGGCTCATTCATGTCAGTCGTCGAAAACAACACGATGCTGCTGCGGTTGCTGGACAGCGCCATTTCCCGGCCACTGCCCGCATCGCTGAGGACCAACTGCTTTTGTTCGTCCGAGTGCATCAGGAACACGTCGTCGAATCCTTCCGGCTTTTTTTGAATGGCGTCGCCGATAACAGTCGCTTCGCGGAAATCGAAAGCCGTCCCGTCGACGGCGCGTTTTTTTCCGGTCGGCAGCTTATCTGTATCCAATTCCAGTACTTCTTCGCAGGCCAGCTGCAAAGTGTGCTCGGTGATCGGACGCTTGGCCTCGCCGCTCAAGTTGAAATAGATGTGGCTCGTCGGATTGAACAGCGTCTCTTCAGGGCTGGTGCCTGTCATCTTGATTGTCAGGCACCCTTCCGTATCGAGGGAGTAGCTGGTTTTCGCCTGCAGTCGGCCGGGATAGCCGACCGCTTCAGGCGTCGATTCCAATGTAAAAGTAACGGTCACAGCTTCTGCCGTCTCTTCGGTCGTAAAGTTCCAGAACTGTTGGCCCCAGCCGCGGCTGCCGCCGTGGATATGGTTTTCTCCGGCGTTCTGCTCAAGCTGCACCGTGCCCCATTTGCCCTCAGCGATGCGGCCCGCGACCGGTCCTACGGTGGCGCCGAAGGAGGCTTGGTCGTTTCCGTAGGCTTCGGCATCAGCCAGGCCGAGGACGATGTTTTCGCTCTTGCCTGCCCGGTCCGGCACCAACAGGCTGATCAGCCGTGCGCCGTAGTTGATGCAGCTGACGGACATGCCGTTCGGCTGGCTCAAATCGATGCGCATGACTTGTTCCGTTCCGATGCTGCCCCATTCGCGGACAGAGATGCTAGCCATTGGCCGTCGCCTTCTCCCACGTATCGCGCAGGACGGCAAGCGACAAGTCGCTCGTGTCCGCCAAGACGCGGTCGGCTTGCGCCAGCACTTCAGCGTCGCCGATTGCGATCGCAGGAATATGCGCAGCTTTGATGGCCTCCACGCCTGAAGCGGCATCTTCCACGCCGATGCACTCGGCTGGTTTTGCCCCTGCCAGCTCCGCGCCGGCCAAGAAGATGTCCGGAGCCGGTTTACCTGCAGCCACTGAGGCTGGATCGACGATGCCGTCGAAGTAGTCCTTGACCTGCAAAAGCTCCAGGATGCCAGGTGCATTCTTGCTGGCGGAAGTCACGATCGCCTTCAGACCCGCTTCGCGCAATTCTTCCAAAAGCGGCAGGATGCCAGGCAGGATGTCCGCCGGTGTCATTTCCTGGATCAATTCCAGATAATGGTCATTTTTCTTTGTGCACAAGGCTTCTTTTTCAGCTGTGGAATATTTATCCGCCAAGCCGCCGAATGCCAGGATGCGCTCGAGCGAATCGATGCGGCTGACACCCTTCAGCTCTTCATTGAAGGCTTCGTCAACGGTGACCCCCAACTCCGCGCCGAGGTCACGCCAGGCCAAAAAATGGAATTTGGCAGTGTCGGTGATGACGCCGTCCAAGTCGAACAATACTGCTTTCAACATTTCTTTCTCTCCTTTGGTGCCGCTCATGCGGACACGGTCTTTTTCAGTGCGACTTTGATTTCATCTTTCAGTTGCAGTTCTTCATCATAGATGCGGACAGACAACGCTTCGCCTTTTACTAAGGTCAGGCTGACGTGTTCTTCGTTCACCGCGATCAGGATCAAGCTACCGCGGTAGTTGATGTGGAATTGGTAGTGCGTCCAGTCTTTCGGCAAGAACGGCGCGAAGCTCAGACCGTCTTTGGCGCGCATGCCGGCGAAGCCTTCCGCAATCGTCAACCAGCTACCGGTCATCGAAGTGATGTGCAAGCCGTCTTCGGTATCATTGTTGTAGTTGTCCAGATCCAGGCGGGCAGTGCGTTGGTACAGTTCCACAGCTTTTTCTTCCTTGTGCAGCTCGGCCGCAAGGATCGCGTGGATGCATGGCGACAAGCTTGATTCATGCACGGTCATCGGCTCGTAGAAGTCAAAGTTGCGTTCTTTTTCTTCCAGCGTGAATTCGTCACCGAACAGGTAAATCCCTTGCAGGACGTCGGCTTGTTTGATGAAGCAAGAACGCAAAATCTTGTCCCATGACCAGTGTTGGTTCAATGGCAAATCAGCTTTGTCCAGCGCGCTGACCGGTTTCAGATCTTTGTCCAGGAACGTGTCGTGCTGCACGAAAACTTGGCGCTCCTCATCGTACGGGAAGTACATGTTGTCGATGATGTCCTGCCATTTTGCTTTTTCGGCTGCGGTGATGCCCAATGCTGCTGCGCGTTCCGGATACTTCTCCAAGCTTTCCAAAGTATAGCGCAGCACCCAGACAGCCAAACGGTTTGTGTACCAGTTGTTGTTGATGTTGTTTTCGTACTCGTTCGGTCCGGTTACGCCATGGATCATGTAGCATTGCTTGTTTTGTGAGAAGTGTACGCGGTCCGCCCAGAAACGGCTGACGGCGCTGAGCACTTCCAGCCCTTCTTCGGCCAGGTAGCTTTCATCCCCTGTATAGGCGGTGTAATTGTAGATTGCGTAAGGGATCGCACCATTGCGGTGGATTTCCTCGAAAGTGATTTCCCATTCATTGTGGCACTCCACGCCGGTGAAGGTCACCATCGGATACAACGCGCCCTTCAACCCTTGTTGCTTCGCATTATGGAAAGCACCCGGCAATTGGTTGTGGCGGTATTTCAAGAGATTGCGGGTAACTTCCGGCTCGGTAACCGCCAAGTAGAGCGGCACGCCGTAAGCTTCCGTATCCCAGTAGGTAGCGCCGCCGTATTTCTCGCCGGTGAAGCCTTTCGGTCCGATGTTCAGGCGCTCATCTTCGCCGTAATAAGTAGAGAACAGTTGGAACAGGTTGAAACGGATGCCTTGTTGCGCTTCGTCATCTCCGCCGATTTCGACATCCGCCAGATCCCAACGCTTAGTCCACAGATTCGCTTGTTTTGCTTCCAATTCTTCGAAACTTTGGCCAGCTACTTTGGTGGCGTAGATTTCTTCGGCAGTTGCTGCCAGCTGGTCCTTCGCATGATCGCGGCTCGTCGTCAGCGTCACGTATTTCTCTAATAAAAGGACTTGGCCGTTTCCGGCTTCCCCTTCGAACACTTGGGAGACGAACAATTCTTTGCTGTTGTTGCCTTTTTGATTGAAGCCTGTCGCTTTGTGGTGCATCGCTGCAGCCACACTGAAACGTTCAATGCCGAAGTTGTTCGGGATCGTTTCGACGACCAGCGTATCGTCCGTTTGTTCGACCCATTCCCAGAACATTTCATCATAGTTGGCATCTTCGTTTTGGACATTCCCGTCCAGAGCACTTTCGATACGGATCGCGGCCTTTTCCGAGGCTGTGATTTCCACTTTGATAGCGCAAAGTTCCTTGATGTCGATGCTCAGGAAGCGGGTGAAATGGACGGTGATTTCTTTACCGTTCTTCACTACCGTAAAGAAGCGTTCCAAGCGGCCTTTTTTCATATCCAACGTCAAGTCGAAGTCTTTCACTTCATCGGTGTAAAGATCGATTTCTTCTCCGTCCACAAAGATGTGCATATACAGAAAATTCATCGCATTGATCACTTTTCCGAAATATTCCGGGTAGCCGTTTTTCCACCAGCCGACGCGTGTTTTGTCGGGATACCAGACGCCCGCCAGATACGTGCCTTGATGGTGATCGCCCGAATAGGCTTCCTCGAAGTTTCCGCGCATGCCCATGTAGCCGTTGCCGAGACTGGTCAGACTTTCCTGCAGGCGGCGATTTTCTTTGTCTAATTGTTTGGTTGTTACTTTCCAAGGATTGATTTCAAAAATTTGTTGCGTCATTATTGGTTCCCCCTTATTTGTTCTTCCCCCTTAGTTTACGTGCAATCGGTTGCATTGTCAATGCAAAAGTTGCATTATTATTTCCGACGCATGATTTCCTTGGCATTGAGACGTTTTCTTCATCTATCCGTTTAAAAACCAATTTATTCTGAAATAGACCGCTTGCAAAATTTCTGGATATGGTCTATACTTTGAATCGCAAACGTTGCAATCGATTGCACCGATAAATTTGAGAGGAGTTTTAAAATGAAAAATATATTTACATTCGATTTTTGGCAAAAATTCGGTAAGGCTTTGATGGTCGTTATAGCGGTCATGCCGGCAGCTGGTTTGATGATCAGTATCGGCAAGATGATCGCTATGTTCTCTGGAGATGTCCAATTGTTACTGACAACGGCTGGGGTCATCGAAGATCTTGGCTGGGCTGTCATCGTCAACCTGCATATCCTGTTCGCTGTCGCCATCGGGGGTTCCTGGGCGAAAGAACGTGCCGGCGGAGCCTTCGCAGCACTGCTTGCCTTCATCCTGATCAACCGCACGACCGGCAAACTTTTCGCAGTGACCGGAGATATGCTGGCTACTGAAGGCGCGACTACCAAAACCTTGTTCGGCCAGGACATCCTGGTGAATGGTTACTTTACCAATGTTTTGGGCGCGCCCGCTTTGAATATGGGTGTCTTCGTTGGGATCATCGCCGGTTTTGTCGGTGCGGTCATCTTCAACAAATACTACAATTACCGCAAACTTCCTGATGCGTTGTCCTTCTTCAACGGCAAACGCTTCGTGCCTTTCGTCGTCATCGGCTGGTCCGTACTCATTTCCCTTGCCTTGGCAATCATCTGGCCAGTCGTTCAGACCGGCATCAATAATTTCGGGATTTGGATCGCGGATTCTGCCGACACCGCACCGATCTTGGCACCTTTCGTCTACGGTACGCTCGAGCGTCTGTTGTTACCGTTCGGTCTGCACCATATGCTGACGATTCCGATGAACTACACGTCTTTGGGTGGAACTTACACCATTTTGACAGGCGCTGCCGCAGGTTCGCAAGTGTTCGGACAAGATCCGCTTTGGTTGGCTTGGGCCAGCGATTTGGTGAACCTGAACAACGCAGGCGATACAGCAGCCTACAATGAATTATTGAACGCATTCACTCCGGCCCGCTTCAAAGTAGGCCAAATGATCGGCGCTGCCGGCAGCTTGATGGGCTTGGCTTACGCTATGTACCGCAATGTCGATGTCGACAAACGTCCGAAATACAAGTCCATGTTCTTCTCGGCAGCCATCGCTGTTTTCCTGACAGGTGTTACTGAACCGCTTGAGTACATGTTCATGTTCGCTGCACCGCTGCTTTACGGCGTTTACGCAGTTCTGCAAGGGGTCGCATTCGCTATGGCCGACATCATCAGCCTGCGCGTCCACTCCTTCGGTATGCTGGAATTCCTGACCCGCATCCCGATGTCCTTGAAAGCCGGCTTATGGTTGGATGTCGTCAACTACATCTGGGTGACGGTCGCGTTTGCTGTCATCATGTACTTCGTCGCCAACTTCATGATCAAACGCTTCAAATTCGCAACGCCAGGCCGTTTGGGCAACTACACGGACTTCGACGGCGAAGCGGAAGAAGCTGCTCCTGCCACTGCGACACCGGAAGGCAACGCTGGTGCATCCGATAACGATAAACTAGTTTGGAACATCATCGACGCATTCGGCGGCCAAGAAAACATCACTGAAGTCGATGCTTGCATGACCCGTCTGCGCGTCACCGTCAAAGACGAAACGAAAGTGGCCGAAGACAAAAAATGGTCCACATTGGGTGCACGCGGCGTCATCCGCAAAGGCAAAGGTATCCAAGTCGTGTACGGTCCGCAAGCAGATGTCCTGAAATCTGATATAATAGATTTATTAGGAAGATAGGAAAAGCGGAACGGGTTCGTTCAGCCCTGAAAGAAATTTAGGAAATCGTGCCGACTGAGCATCGAAGAGCGCAATTGCTGAGAGACTTTCTGCGTCAGCAGATTAGTCGAACAGTATGTCTTGGCTCGCAGAGACAAGAGGTTCCTTATTCTTTTTTCCGAAGGGCTTACCCGTGTAGCTAGCCATCATTTTGGATGCACGAAACACTTTAAAAGTCTGTAAAACATCCCAAATGATGCACTTTCTATTTTAAAAGATTATCTTAATAACTATATATTTAGAATGGAGAGGACCACATGAAACTACTGACTTTGAATACGTACAGCTGGGTTCAAACAGCAGACCCCGAAACTTACGCCGCCCTGATTGCGGACATCCTGGAAAACCAATATGACGCAATCGCTTTGCAGGAGGTGAATCAGCTCTCTACCGGCCCGGTCATTAACGATCCGGTAGGCTATCACGCGACTCAGAATGAAATCCCGATAAAGGAAAACAACTTCGCTTATTTCCTCGTGAAGGCGTTGGCAGAAAAAGGCCTTGCGTATCAGTGGTCCTGGGTACCGTGCCATGTAGGCTACGACATCTACGATGAGGGCATTGCCCTGTTGAGCAAAGTACCGATTCAGTCAGTGGAACAAGTCCAACTCTCAGCAAGCAATGATTTCGAAAGCCTCCACACACGCCGCGCTTTGGTCCTCGAGACAGAAGCGGCCGCGTTCGTCTCCGTCCACCTGTCCTGGTGGAAAGATGAAGAAGAAAATCCTTTCCTAAGGGAGTGGGCTTCCGTGGAAACAGCCGTCAAAAACTTACGCAGCAAGAAGCCCGTCTACGTCATGGGCGACTTCAACAACCCAGCCGATGTCCGCAACGAAGGTTACGACCTAATCACGAACGACGGCTGGCAGGACGCCTACGCCGTCGCTGCAGCCCGCATCGGTTCTGCAACCGTTCCACCGGCAATCGACGGCTGGGAAGGAAACGAATTGTCTTTGCGCATCGACTACATCTTCTCGGATCAACCGCAAGCGGTCGAAACGTATGAAGTTAAGTTCGATGGTAAGAAATTGCCTATCGTGTCTGATCATTATGGGGTTGCGGTCACGTATGCGTGAACTTAATCTGTTTGGATGAAAGAAGGTCTACCTCGCGCGAGGTAGATCTTCTTTTTACATTTAGTTTTGTTGGACCCAGTGGCGGGGGTGCCGCGAAATGCGGAATTAGCCCGCCAAAAGCGTTTTGACGGGCTAATTCACTTCGTCACCTACATTCTTATATCGTTTTTCCACTTACTTCCCGCAGCATTTCTTGTATTTCTTGCCGCTCCCGCAAGGACAAGGGTCATTGCGGCCGATTTTTGGTTCATTGACGATTGGCGTCACCTTCGGTTGGTGCACGAAATTCAGATTGTTGTTGGTCAGCTGCTCAAAATAGTTCTCTTCGGAAGAATCTTCTTCATTTTCAAAATACGCCCAGTTCCTCATTTCACCGATCGTATCATCGATTTTTTGTAAGTTTCTATCTCTCTCGGCTCTGTACAGTACCATCGACTGGCCTTCCACCATGGCCTGATCTACGGAGCCCATACCAATCAGGAAAGAATCCACCTTATCATTCTTATAGGCTTCCTTTATTTCATCATACACCTCGCCCGGGTAGATATCCGTACAGAGATTTATCAGCAACGTGAGAATGGTTGGATTATCGATCGTGGGAAGCAGTTCTTTGTAATAAGCCATAAGCTCCTGCCGTTCGAGCTCCCCGTTCAATGTCAAAATAGCCAAGGCGGTTAGCGCTTCAACTTTAATATACTTATCGACTTCCTCGTCCTCAACCAGTTGCTTTATGGATGCCACATCATTTCCGCAAATGGATGCCATTATCCTTCCGGCATAATCTGTCATCGCGTCTCCAAACAACTTGTCCGTCAGCCCATTCGGCAGACTGAACAGTTCCAGCACAATAGGATAAGCTTCCTTGACTCTGAACTGAGCCAACAGAAGAACCGCATAAATATGCCCTAAATAATCAAAGTTGTTGCTGAATTGTTCCGCATTATCCCTCACCTCTTCAAGGAAAGCCATCAATAAAGGAATCGCTTCTTCTTTTCTGGCAATAATTTCCGCCAACTCTTCCTCAGGGAAAATCCTGTCGGGATCACATTTGATGCGATCAATTAGTTCAGCCATCGTCTTTTCGGAATGGCCAAAAGTACCTGTCGTGCATTTTGGATCATTGTCGTTTAATTGATTATCCACTGCTTCCAACACGGTTTCTTTCAATTCTCTGCTCACCATCACTAACACCTCACCAATGATATAGGTTTTTGTCACTGCTTTTTTATGTACCTCTAGTTTACCATACACAAACTTTACAGGGCACACCTGAGTGGAGGCGATTACCAAAAATGTTGAACAACACAAGCCAAAAAGGCGTAGTTGTCTGTAAACGAGACAGCCCCACCTTTTTGTGTTTTCGCATGTGCGGTTGCAGAATTCACACAATTTTAAACGACTACTTCTATTTTTAACTTTCCGCCTGCAGATTCCACAATATCATTCAATGTTTGTACACTAATATTTTGAGTACCTTTTTCAACTCGGGCAATGTAAGATTGTTTTTTCCCAGTTAGATTAGCTAATTCAGATTGGGTTAACTGTTTTTCTGCTCTAATTTT
>NZ_FOQC01000051.1 GCF_900113645.1 Trichococcus flocculiformis | reverse complement strand
AACGCAAGAATAATCATTCGTTGACGCTTGATAATATCAACTAAATAGGTTAATAATAGAGGTAGCAACTTGTCATCTTCCTTTCTTTTGGGGAAATAGTGCGGTGTCGTTATCATCACTATTGACCAAAAATTGGGGGGTGGCAAGTTGTTTTTGTCGTTAACCCCGTTAAATCAACGAAAAAATACAAAATTGAACGTCTGGCAGAGCTAAACTTTGACAGTACGCATAATCAGGATGAGGTGATTGTATGGCGATCCAGTATACTAAATTATTTAAACTCCTTGAGGAGCGAGACATCCTAAGAACTGAATTACAAAAGGGGATAGGGATTTCCTCGGCAACGATGGCAAAGCTGACCAAGAATGAGCCGGTTTCCTTAAAAGTCATCGAGGACATCTGCAAATTTCTGCATTGCCAGCCGGGAGATATCATGGCGATGGAACAGCGGTCGGAACGGCCATTGCTGAAGCTTTTGAGGGAAGAAAAAGAAATGAAGTTGAAGGGCGGACTGTATCATCAGACCCAAATCAAACTTGCCTATAACTCAAATCGGATAGAAGGAAGCATCCTATCGGAAGAGCAGACGCGCTATATTTACGAAACGAATACAATTGCAATGCCGAAGGAAGAAGCTACTCCTGTCGATGACATCATCGAAACAATCAACCATTTCCAATGCTTTGATTATATGATTGACGTGGCGGATCAGGAATTGACGGAGAATATGATCAAAGCCTTCCATCGCTTGCTCAAATCGAACACTTCCGACAGCAGAAAGGAATGGTTCAAAGTTGGGGATTATAAAGCAAAACCGAATATGGTCGGCGACAACCGAACCGTCTCCCCATCAAAAGTGAAGGGTGAGATGGCCAAGTTGCTGGCAGATTATGCCTCTCTGGAGACCGTACAATTCGAGGACATCATTGCATTTCATCATCAGTTCGAATCGATCCATCCATTTCAGGACGGCAATGGCAGAGTTGGACGGATCATTCTGTTCAAGGAATGTTTGCGCTGGGGAATTGTGCCTTTTGTCATCGATGAACGTCACAAACTGTTTTATTACCGCGGCCTGAAGCAATTTGAAACTGCAAAAGGGTATTTGATGGATACGTGCTACTCAGCGCAGGATGAATACAAAAAGCTGGTTGATTATTTTATGGAGGAATAGTCTCAATGAGCCATGTTTTGTTGTGCCATTTCCCGCACATCCAAATTATTTTTGAAAAAACATTTGACTTCACGTTAAGGTTAAGTCGTAGAATCAACTTAAGCGCACTGCTTAGAGATTAAACGACCATAATCATGAATAATTTGGAGGAAATGATATGACAGAGCATACTTACAGAACTTTTATACTCAGCGACAAGGTAACGGTTGAGCAAGTCACTTTTAAAAACCGCTACGGCATAACCGTTGCAGCGGATTTATACTTATCTAAGGACATCGACACATCCCAAAAATATCCTGCACTTATCGTCGGCACCCCTTATGGCGGCGTCAAGGAGCAAGGCGCAGGGATCTATGCGCAGAATATGGCGGAACGCGGATTTGCAGCAATCGCGTTCGATGAATCACACAACGGAGAAAGCGGTGGCGCGCCAAGACACGTATCATCTCCGGACATCTTTGCCGAAGACTTCAGCGCTGCCGTCGATTACATCGGCACGCGTCCATTTGTGGAAAGGGACAAAATCGGTGTGATTGGCATCTGCGGCAGCGGCGGGTTTGCAGTGACAGCGGCGCAGGTCGACACGCGGATCAAAGCAGTTGCGACAGTGAGCATGTACGATATGAGCCGGGTGATGCGCTACGGTTGGGCAGACAGCATGACGGATGAGCAACGCACACAGCTTTTTGACCAACTGGGTGAGCAACGTTGGAAAGATTTCCAGGGCAATGAACCGGAATTGACGCCTACTTTCCCAAGCGAGCCTGTGGATTCTATCCCTGAAGGAATGGATCCGATCAGCAGTGAATCCTTCGGCTATTATGCGATGAAACGCGGATTCCACCCGAATTCGATCGGCGCGTTCACGAAAACGAGCGCCATGGATTTCATGAACTTCCCGTTGATGAACTACATCCAGACGATTTCTCCTAGACCGATCCTGTTCATCATCGGTGAGCATGCGCATTCGAGATATTTCAGCGAGGATGCCTACAAAATGGCGGCCGAACCGAAGGAACTGTTTGAAATTGCCAGCGCCGGCCACGTGGATCTGTACGACAGAACGGATCTGATTCCGTTCGATAAACTGGAGTCGTTCTTTACGGAAAATCTGTAAAAAAGATGTGGTTCAGATGAAAAATCCTAAACAAGTTGATTTTATTTTTGCATTCGCATTTTGTGCGGTTTTGCTGTTCGGCTGCACCAATAGTCCGCCGTCGAATGACGCCGGACTTGTTGCAGAAACAGACCAAATGCTCACCGAATCCAGCCCACAAGAAAGGGATGACGCCATGCCAATGGTGACGATTCAAGTCGGAAACACCCGTTATGCTGTGTCGCTGAATGACAATGCGACAACGCAGGCACTGACCCAAAAGTTGCCGATGACTCTAAAAATGGATGAACTGAATGGGAATGAAAAATTTCATTATCTTTTGGAGACCTTGCCAACGGACTCTCAACGAGTCGGCAGAATCAAAGCCGGGGATGTGATGTTGTACGGTTCCGACTGTCTGGTGATTTTCTACAAAGATTTTTCGACCTCCTACAGCTACACGCCAATCGGGAGGATTGAAGACCCATCTGGACTTGCCCAAGCGCTGGGACGAGGGAGTGTCGAGGTCACATTCAGCAACCGATAACAGAATCAAGCGAGAGATGGGTTTTGAACCATTTCTCGCTTTTTACTTTGTTGAGCTGGAATTCCA
Organism: Trichococcus flocculiformis; assembly: GCF_900113645.1. GTDB lineage: Bacteria > Bacillota > Bacilli > Lactobacillales > Aerococcaceae > Trichococcus > Trichococcus flocculiformis. The sequence continues at coordinate 15,224 of NZ_FOQC01000051.1, read as the reverse complement.
CCAACTGTTCATTACCTATCATTCCGATGTCGGAATGATATTGCTTTTCAACACTAGGAAGCATAAAATGGAGTTGAGGTGAGCGATTATGGTATACATCAGCACAAAAGAAGCAAGCAACAATTGGGACATAAGCGAACGCAGGATTCGGGGACTTTGCCAAGAAGGCCGGATTGAAGGGGTAGTCAAAATTGGTCGGAACTGGGCAATCCCTGTTGATGCGCATAAACCTGTGGATGCAAGGCAAAGTGAACAAAAAAAGTATCTCGGCTTGGGATACGATTTCAGCCAAATCGATACGGCGATGGATACCATCAATAGACACAGACCGTTTTCAAAGGGATTGGCGGATTCCCTCCATGAAAAACTGATCGTTGAGTGGACTTACAACAGCAATGCGATCGAAGGGAACACACTGACCATGTCAGAAACGAAAGTCGTTCTCGAAGGGATAACGATAGGCGGAAAAAGCCTGGTCGAACATCTGGAAATCATCAATCACCGCGACGCCATTCTTTTCATCGAACAACTTGTTTCTGAAAAAGAACCGCTCTCCGAATGGAACATCAAGAACATTCATGCGCTGGTTCTGAAGCAAATTGATAATCAAAATGCGGGGAAATATCGGAGCGAGAATGTGGTGATCAGTGGTGCAAAGCATATTCCGCCGAAACATTATCAAATAAGCGAATATATGCAAAAATTGATTGCCGAATATCAGAACGAATGGCTTGTGTATCACCCCGTTGTGCGGGCGACTTTACTGCATGGCGAATTCGTGAAAATTCACCCGTTCATTGACGGAAACGGCAGGACATCACGGTTGTTGTTGAACTTTGAACTTATGAAATCCGGCTATCCACCAATCATCATCAAAAACGAAAACCGTGCTGACTATTATAAGGTGCTTGATCACGCCCACACGACCATGGATTACGGACCTTTCATAAAATTGGTAGCGGAACTCGTGATTGAGTCGGAAAAATTGTGGTTAATGGTTCTGGAATGACAGAGCGGTTTTGTTCGAAAGGAAGGGAAGAAAATGCCTGATAAATTAACAAGTCTGGGATTCACGGACAGGTTCGCGCAGGAGGCGACCCTTAATCCGGATCTGCATCCGGCAAGAGTCATCGTGCAATACAAGGAATTGTATCGGGTTGCGACCGCAGAATCGGAGATGCTGGCCGAAATATCCGAGAAAATGCGCCATGCTGCAGTCGATATGTCGGACTATCCGGCAGTCGGCGACTTTGTGATGATCGACCGGAACGAGGGAAGCCAGGACCATGCCATCATCCACCACACTTTGACAAGGAAAAGCGTCTTTATCCGGAAAGCAGCCGGAAAAGCGCATGACGTTCAGGTTGTTGCCGCGAACATCGACATTGTCTTCATCTGCATGTCGCTCAACAATGATTTTAATCTGCGGAGGCTGGAACGCTACTTGGCGATTGCGTGGGACAGCGGTGCAACGCCTGTGGTTGTGCTGACGAAAGCGGATCTGTGCGCGGATATCCCGGAAAAGCTGCGTGAAATTGAGACGATTGCTTTCGGGATCGATGTGCTGGTCACGTCGAGCCTGAGCGAGGACGGATACACGGCCGTCCTGAAATACATCACACTGGGCCAGACCGTTGTTTTCATCGGTTCATCCGGTGTGGGAAAGTCAACCTTGATCAACCGGATCCTTGGGGAAGAACTGAACGAAACGCGGGAAATCAGAAGAGATGACAAAGGCCGGCATGCCACCACAAACCGGGAACTGTTCCTCATTCCGACGGGCGGCTGCATCATCGACACGCCGGGCATGCGCGAACTCGGTTTGGAGAGCGCGAACCTGGCGAGGACGTTCGTCGACATCGATGAATTGGCGGCACAATGCAAATTCAAAGATTGCAAGCATGAAAACGAGCCGGGCTGCATGGTCAGGAAGGCCATAGAGGATGGCATACTGACCGAAGAACGGCTGCAGAGCTACCTAAAGCTGAAGAAGGAAGCCAAATACGAGGGTATGAATTCCAAACAGATCGAAAAAGAGAAAATCAGTACGATGTTTTCTGATTTCGGCGGCATCAAGAACGCTAGGAAATTCGCTAAGTCAAAAAATAAGGAAAAATAAAAGTTGGAGGAATTGCAATGAAATTAGGTATCATCATCGAAACGAAAGAATACGAAAAATCTTGGAACGCCATGAGGTTCGCCGTAACCGCGAAGAAGACTGGACATGAAGTGAAAGTTTTCCTGATGGGCGAAGCCGTCGAAATCGAAAATATGACCCACGAAACATACGATGTGGCCGCACAAGTGCAAGCTTTTGACGAACTGGATGGCGAGATATTGGCTTGCGGCACGTGCCTGAAGTCGCGCAACATGGAAGGCTCGGACGTTTGCCCGATCAGCACTATGATCGATTGCGTCCAGATGGTCGAATGGGCGGACAAGGTCGTTACTTTCTAAAAAAATGAGTGTAATAAAAACGCTTCTGCACATTATGCACCCATTAATGTGCAGAAGCTCTTTGCCTTCAATACGAATTCAACTCTGTATTCTGCCTATTCCACTTCACTTCTACATAATTTACGCGTATAATTATGTAGAAGCGTAAACTTTTAGGCAGAAAGGGAACCACTCATGCGAAAATTTGATTATTCAATAATCCCGGATGAATTGATGAATCATGAAATTATGAATCTGATTTCTGCGATTCACGAGTATAAAGGAAAACAAGAGCTATTTATTGAGGCAAAGTCGGATGTTTTAGAGTCAATGATTGAAATAGCAAAAATCCAAAGCACTGGAGCATCCAATAGGATTGAGGGTATCTATACATCTGATGAACGTTTGGATGCGTTGGTAAAGGAAAAAGCGGAGCCGCGTAACCGATCAGAGAGAGAAATTGCTGGTTATCATGAAGTACTGGGTCTGATTCATGAAAGCTACGATTACATAGTTCCACGTGCTAATGTTATCTTACAGCTGCATAGAGACCTTTACCATTTCAGTCCACTATCTCACGGTGGTAATTTCAAAGGGTCGGATAATGTCATTACTGAAACAGATGCTAGCGGACAAAAAAAAGTTCGCTTTCAGCCCATGTCAGCATTTGAAACCCCAGATGGAATAGACCGACTCACTGATACGTTCATCGAAGCGATCAACACTGAAAAATATGATCCCTTACTGTTGATTCCGATGTTCATCTTGGATTTTCTTTGCATTCACCCATTCAGCGATGGCAATGGACGAATGAGCCGCCTATTGACATTGTTGCTCTTATACAGGTCCGGATATATTGTAGGGAAGTATATCAGTATAGAAATGATAATCGAAAAAACAAAGGAAACGTACTATGAGGTTTTAAAAGACAGCTCAACGGATTGGTATGAAGAAAAGAATAATTATTTACCATTTGTTAAGTATTACCTCGAAGTTATTTTAAGTGCTTCTAAAGAATTTTCGGCTCGTCTGGAGTTGATGCAAAATCGCAGCCTTTCCAAACCGGAACGCATCCGTTCGCTGTTTGATAATACACTTGAGAAGCTTTCAAAACGCATGATTTTAGAAAAATGTCCGGACATCAGCAAGGCTACAGTAGAAATAACGTTGGCCACTCTGCTGAAAGAGGGCTACATCATTAAGATAGGTGCGGGTAAAAATACAGCCTATATCCGTAATACGGAATATCAAAATGATAGCAGGGATTGAATCATTTTTTAATCAATTGAGAGAGTGTGAAATATTACAATGACAATAAAAGCTGTATTTGACTATGACAGTGACGAAAATTTTTTCTTTATAGTCGGCTGCACTTCCGGTGGAGCTCCTTACGGCATCACGTGGGAACAAGCTGAGGAAGACGGACTTTTGGACTTCGAGGAAAGGACTGCATCCAATCAGGACTTTCCTTTTTAAGAGAGGGTGGCTACGGTGAATATCAATAATTTCCAAAAATACATCAACCAAACCATTTTGGGCAGAGGCTATGATTACTACATGCGCGGCCATGTAGATGAGGAATATGTCCGTAAAGGAAACACCTATATTTTTCTGGTGGAAGGAAGCGAAGTGTACGAGGTTTCAGTGGAGCTTGATGACTCGGGAGAGCTCATCCATGCCGAATGCGATTGTCCTTATGACCTAGGTCCCATCTGCAAACACGAAGCAGCGGTGTTTTTTCAACTCGCCGAAATCATCAACGACGGGGACGTCAAATGGGACATTAAGGAAGCGCAGACTGAGCAACCGGGAATCAAAGAGGTTCTGAATAAACTGCCTAAAGAGGAACTGATCAGGATCATAATGGAAATCGTCCCTAAAAACGACACTTTGGAAGAGAGTCTGATTCTAAGATACTCTGATGGGAACAAAGAACAGGAAATTAAACAGGTTGCCAAGCTTATCCGACGTATCGTGAATAAGTATGCCGGCAGAGGTGGGTTTATAGCCTACGGAGAAATCAGCGATTATGTGGAAGAGATGGTCGGTATTTTGGAAAAAGCCAGGCATACAGCGGATCGCTTACTGGCCTTGGAAATCATTATCCTGGTCCTGCATGAGGCAATGGAAGCTTTCCAATACGCTGACGATTCCGATGGAGAAATCGGTGGTTTGGCTTTGGACTGCATTGAGTTGATGGAAGATCTTGTCCTCGTGGAAAAATTTTCCGACAGTTCCTTAAAGCGAAAGTTGTTCAATAGACTGCTGGAAGACAGCAATGACCACGCCTATGATGATTGGCAAGAATACACAATCGATATTCTCAGAGTGTGCGCGGAAGTCGCGGATACAGAAGCGTTGCGAGTACTGCTCAGAGCGAGGGTAATGGCCTATCTGGACAAATCTGAAACTGATGGCTTCAGCACCTATTATGCAGCGCCCTTGCTGCAAATCCTGCACAGGTTGATTGTCCTCTATGGAACGGATGCTGAGGCGTTACAATTCGAGGAGGAGAACAGCACACACGCATCCTTCCGGGAAATGTTGATCGAGAGAGCCAAAAAGGAAAACAACTTCGAAAAAGTCATAAAATTGGCAATGGATGGGGAAAAACAAGATGATTACTATGCGGGCAGAAAGCCAAAATGGAAAGAAATCCGCTATGATGCCTACAAAAAATTATCCTTAAAGGCTGAACAGGCGCGTTTAGCTAAGGAACTGCTCTTTGACGGCCAGTTTGAATACTATCAGGAACTCAAGGATCTGAACACTGGGGACGAAAAAGAATTTTATGATGAGTTGAAGACAAAATTGAAAAAGGATAGCCGTTGGCAAGCGAAGAAAATGTATGTAAATCTCATTGAACAGGAAGAAGACACGGAGGAAATCATGGCGTACGTCAGGGAGAATCCTCATTACATCGTAAGGTATGCAGAGCTTTTGAAAGACAATTATGCGGATGAAGTGGATGTGCTCTATTCGAATCACATAAGATCCGCTGCCCATTCATCCTCAAAAAGGAGTGCCTACCAAGATGTCTGCGGTCTCATCAGACGATACAAAAACATCATCGGCAAAGACAATGCCGCAGAATTGGTGAACGAATTGCTCGTCCTCTATAAGAAAAAGCGAGCTTTTGTGGATGAACTGAGCAAGTTGGATTAATTTGTTCTGAATCCAAGCTATTTCCACCAGCAACTTTTTAGAAAAAGATCGAACTCCCCTAACTCTCCAAGAACTATTTAGGAGAGTTTTTTTGATTCGGAAAGTGGTAAAATGAAGTCAGATAATGAAAGGGGTTACTTTGCGACGGATGATTTTTAACTCTGATGGAATAGCCGAATGGAGGGAACCTAATGAAAACCAGCATTTTTTCCAGCAACAAACTGTTCAAGTGGGGTACGATCATCGGTTTGGCGATCCTTGTGGTAGTAGCTGTCATGTTTATTTTGTCTGCACTCGGGATCACTTCTGACTTCAAGGTGAAGGAAACATTGACGATGGAAGAGGCGGGTGTGCTTGAAAACGGAGTTCTGAACAACGGCTGGGTTGCGGAAACCCAAGAGTATATCTTTTATATCGACCCCGGCGCCGGTGAAATGTCCCCGGGTTCTCCGGTAGGCAGTCTGATCAGAAGGAACCGGGATTGGAGCGGCCGCGTCGAACTGACGGATACTCCTGTCAGCTATCTATCGGTAACGGAAGACTGGGTCTACTATTCGGATAGAGCCGACAATAGTCATCTTTACCGGATGAAGGCGGACGGAACCGAAAAAAGCTTGGTTATCTCCGAGACGGTATATTCCTGCGCGCTTGCAGACGATGCGATCTATTACACTACCCTCGAGGGGCTGTTCCGAAGCGATTTGGATGGTGCAACGCAAACTCAACTTCAGACAGAAGGTGGAGTTCCTACCATTGTCGGTGATTGGGTCTATTATGCCGAGGACAAACAATCCTTATCACGCATCAAGACGGACGGCAGCATGAATCAGCAGCTGCTGTCGGATTATGAAGATTACTACTTGAATGAAGAGAGCATCTTTTACATCATGCTGACCGAAACGGAAGACGAGAGCCTATTCACTTTGACGCTGCATCAAATGGACGATACTGGTGCGGAAGCAACTGGAATTCTGTCTATAGAAGATGTTGTAACGGCGCAGTTGGACGGCGGCTACCTGTATTATCAGTTGGGAAAAGGCCAGGGTAGACTGGAAAAAGGTTTGTATCGAGTCAATTTGGACGGTTCGGGAACCGAAAGGGTAAATGACATCATGATCTGGCAACTGGACCATATCTTGGGCGATTGGATGTACATTCTCCAATACAGCGGTGAACACTACCGCATCAAGCTGGATGGCTCGGCGGCTGTATTGTTTGAATGACAACCCGAAGGCGCCAACGCGCTTTCAAAAAGAGATGATTTCGTATGTTGGGCGCAATCATCGGGGACATTATCGGCTCCCGTTTCGAGTGGCATAATCACAGGGACAAGCATTTTGAACGGTTCACGGAAGCGTGCCGGATGACGGACGACAGCATCATGACACTAGTGGTAGCCAAGGCGCTGATGGAAACGAAGAAAACCTGCCAGATGCAGCATTCTATCTTTCAGAAGAATAAGGAGGAAATAATCATGAAAATGCAGTTTTGGTCCAAAACGACAACCGGGAAATGGGCAGCGGGTTTGACTTTAGCATTCATCGTGCTGATGGCCATCAAAATGGTCGGGCTTGGTGCTGCAATCAGATTGCCTCTGCCGACACCTGCTCTTGCGTTGATGGGACTGGTCGGCTTCATCATGGGGCTGATAGCCATTATCAAATACAAGGACAGAGCCTTGCTGACGTTGTTGTCTATTCCGGTCGGACTTGTGATCATTTTATGGACACTCGCTGAAATTGCTTTCCCGCACTGACGCATCGTTGCCCGAACATCAACTGTGTAAAGACGTCCTTAGTCAGGGCGTCTTCTTTATTTGCCATTTGCATTGTCTTGCGTAGGGTATCTACGCGGTATTCGCGTTATAATGAGGTTGGGAAATAGCGGTTACAAAAAGGGCGTAGTTGGCTCTGTCAATTTGCGGGATACTTAATCAGGGAATGAGGTGGAGTTTTTGGACTCAATAAATGAATATATCAAGGAATATGCTGCACAGTTAAGCAAAGGACGGATTCAGAAAGCCTACAAAGGAATCATGACTTTTATGTCAGAACTCCGCTCCTATCTGGAAAGCAAGTACCCAGATTATACTGCTGGTAATTTATATTTTGGTTACATGGATATGACGTATTTTGCTTTTACGCCTGCTGATTTGAAAAATAAAAAGCTGAAAATTGCCGTAGTTTATTTGCATGAAAAAGGCGTTTTCGAAGTTTGGTTGGCTGGGAATAACAGAAAAATTCAAGCTGAGTATATCGCGTTGATGAGCAGTGATAATATTGGTAAATATAAATTATCACAGGTTATTCCGGGAGTTGATTCCATTATAGAATCAACTCTGGTTGAGAAGCCGGATTTTGACCATCCAGAGGAACTCAAGAAGCAGATTGAAAAGAAGACGATGGAATTTATAAAGGATATCACTTCTATACTGGATGAACCTCAAGGAGTATTATAAGCGGATATAAGGAAAGGAGCTGGATGACATATGAACAAAAAGTCTGGAATCATTAAGGAAGGATTGCTTGTTACAATAGCGAGCTTACTTACTTTGGCAGTTGCCTTTATGCTGTATTTTCTGATCTTCATGGTTTTTGAATCCTTTGCAAATCAGGATGGTTCCTATGGATTTGTGTCATCTCTGCGTGTTGGGTATGGGATTCTTTGGCTTGGTCTATGTTTGATCGTATATCGTACGACTCTATCCGATTGGCTTAAAGCCAGTGTGCTGACTGCTTCACTTACCACTTTTATGGTCGGAATTGGTGTGCAATTGTACAAAAGTCCCATTGTAGTGGGGTTGGTCCTATTATTAGTTGCTTCAATAAGTGTATTTCTGCTTCATAAAATGAAGCAGAAATGGTATCACTACTATGCTGTTGCACTTTCCATCCTTGCCGCATTGTTTTATTTATAACTGATTTGAACGATTAAGGGAGGAAAAATGAAATGCCCGGTCCATTAGATTTCAAAAAAGAATCCAAGAACCTCTACCAACCCAAGACTATCCCTGTGATCGTCGATGTGCCGAAAATGACATTCATCATGGTTGACGGCAAGGGGAACCCCAATGATGAATCGGGGGAATACGCGAAAGCAATCGAAATGCTTTACGGGCTGTCCTACACCATCAAAATGAGCAGCAGAAGCGGCAATGCCCCGGCGGATTTCTTCGAATATGTCGTTCCGCCATTGGAAGGCTTATGGTGGACGGAGATTGATCGCCCCTTTGACACGAGCCAAAAGGACAAATTGATCTGGACAGCGATGATCCGGCAGCCGGAATTTGTAACCGATGAAGTATTCCGATGGGCCGTTGAGGAATTGAAGAAAAAGAAACCGGAACTTGACCTCGCCAAGGCAAGGTTAGCGGAGTTCACGGAAGGGCTTTGCGTTCAGATGATGCATATGGGTCCCTACGATACGGAAGCAGTGACGGTCAAGGCTATCTACGATTTTGCTGCGGCTAATGGATACATCAATGCCATTTCGGAAATGAGTCCGGACGGCATAATCCGAAGGCACCATGAAATTTACTTGAATGATCCGCGCAGAGTCGCTCCGGAAAAGATGAAGACAGTCGTCCGCCATCCGATCAGGAAATAAAAGTAGAAAACGTGGAAAAGTAATTTTCGGAAATAAAACGCTTCCCTTGAAGTGCACTCCAAGGTGTATACTTCTGTTTGTAATGCGAGTGGCGCCATTTTGATACTCTAAAAAGGCGCAGTGATCAAAATAAACAGCTTCGGAAAGGAAGAAAAAAATATGACAACATGGTTGATTACAGGCTGCTCCAGCGGCATCGGCAGAGGGATCGCAAAAGCAGTTTTAAAACATGGGGATAATGCAGTCGTAACTGCAAGGAACGTTGCGACGGTGATGAATATCATCGAAGATTATCCCGACACTGCTATCGCGGTGCCTCTGGATATCACAAATATAGAAAGTATCGCGGACGCCGTAAAAGCGGCAGCGGATAATTTTGGTGGGGTGGACATTCTGGTGAACAATGCAGGATACGGCTACCGCTCGTCCGTCGAAGAAGGCGAGGAAGAAAGTGTGAATCTGTTGTTCAATACGAACTTCTTCGGCCCGATTGAATTGATCAAGCAAGTCTTACCTTACATGCGGGCGCAGAAAAACGGCGCCATCCTCAATGTTTCCTCGATCGCTGCTGCCCGCTCAGGTGTCGGCTCCGGCTATTATGCATCATCCAAGGCCGCTTTGGAATTGATGACGGACGGACTGATGAAGGAAGTCGCACCGTTGGGGATCAAAGTGATGACCGTGGAACCTGGTGCTTTCCGGACCAAATTCTACGACACTTCCCTGAAAGGGACCCAGAAGCAGATCGAAGATTATGCCGATACCGCTTGGAAAACTCGAAAAGAGAACATCGTTGACAACCAGGACCAGCCCGGCGATCCGGACAAAGCGGGAGAAGTCATCTACGAAACTATGAAGAAAGAAAAACTTCCGAAACGGTTGTTGCTTGGTTCGGATGCGGTGAAAATCGTATCCGCAGAGATGAAAGAAAGGTTGCAGGAAATCGAAGATTGGAGTGCCATCAGTAAACAGACAGACTACTGAATTGGGTTGATTGAAAATGTAAGAACATAGCAATGATGTAAGACTGTGTAGATGGCCTTATAAGCCTGATCCGCAGTCTTATTTGTCTGAAGTGGTACCTACGGAGAAACTCAAAGCCAATCCTCTTGCAAAAGCGAATTACTTGTAATAAAATACATGTATGTGCATACATTTCGGATAAATCGAGCATTATGCTTGGGAATTTCCGGCAAGCTCGGTAGAATGAAATAAAGCAATCCAAGAGGAGAGAAAAATATGTCAACAATGAACAGCAAACTGACTTTCAAACGCGGCCTTGAGTTAAAGAACCGCATCATGATGGCACCGATGACGACGAAAATGAGTTTTTATGATGGGGTAGTGACATCCGACGAAATCAATTACTATGCGCTTCGTTCCGGTGAAATAGGTGCGGTCATCACAGGCGCTGCAAATGTTCAGAACGACGGTAAAGGCTGGGAAGGCGAATTGAGCGTCGCTTCCGATGTGTTCATTCCGGGTTTGAGTAAATTGGCTGCAGCCATCAAGAAAAATGGCACCAAAGCCATCCTGCAGATTTTCCACGGTGGCCGCATGACGGATTCAAGCGTGTTGCGGGGTGTTCAGCCAGTAGCGCCAAGTGCGATTGCTGCCGAAAGACCGAATGCCGAAACGCCAAGAGCATTGGCAGATGACGAAATACTTGATCTGATCGAAAATTTTAAAGCCGCGACTCGCCGCGCGATTGAAGCCGGGTTTGACGGTGTGGAACTGCATGGTGCAAATACTTATTTGTTGCAACAATTCTTCTCGCCGCACTCCAACCGCAGAGACGACGAATGGGGTGGCACGCTGGAAAAACGGTTCAGTTTCATCGACAAATTGGTTGATGAAGTGACAGCAACCGTGGATGAATTAGGCGCCGAGAATTTTATCGTTGGCTACCGCTTTTCCCCTGAAGAATATGAAAATCCTGGCATCCGCTTTACAGATACACTATTCCTTGTGGACCAATTGGCCGGTAAAGGCTTGGATTATCTGCATATTTCCTTGAGAGATAGCCAGCTGGTTTCTGTTTCTGAGGATCATAAAGAGAAAAGCATGATGGCGTACATCCATGAACAAATTAACGGACGCGTGCCGTTGGTCGGCGTCGGCGATGTCCGCACTAGCGAAGATGCGGAGCACGTATTGGAAAATTCGGAGCTTGTTGCTGTTGGACGTGCTTTGTTGATCGATCCGCATTGGGGCGCGAAAGCCCTTGATAAAAAAGACGATCTGATCCGCCAAGAAATATCCAACTACGACCGCGAAGAACTGTTCCTTGCGAACGGCGTCTGGGGTTTCATGGAATTCATGATGCCGGACCGTTTGGAGAAATAAATTCAAAAGTGCCATCAAGCACTTTATAGGCCGGTTTAATTGCGGTTCGGTAAGACAATAAACAAAGAGAAAGGCCATACAGGCCTACTGAAAATTAATGGGCTCCTTTGGGAAAATGGATTCATCTATTTGTTCCACTTGAGGTCCTTATAAATTACGGGAAGTAGCATGTGTGTACAACAGATTTAAAACGATAAAAAGCAACTAGAAACCGGTATTCAACTGTGTTTTTAGCTGCTTTTTTTTGTTAACTGTCAAAGTCTGTAAAAACAACAATAGAGATACTAAATGGCAAGTTTATAATATGCTATAATACATGGTATAAACTTGATGAAAATGTAATACTACATTTTCAAAGAATAAATTAAAAATGATAGAATAGACTACTTAGGTGCTAAAGTGGTCATATGAGTTTAATTGAATATCAAAGGTCATTGTATAGAAGACGTTATGTACAATGATTTTAGATTTAACAATGTTAGTTTTCAGTACTGAAGATTATCATATCGGAGTCAAATCTTAGTTTGAACCAAACTAATAAGCAATTTTTAACTACAACTCTCAAAGTTGCTGGATATTTCCAATAACAAGTGCAAAGGTATATGTTATATAAGAAATATGGATAGTATTATAAATTATTATACCGAAAGGAAAATAAACATTATGTATGAGAAGCTTATTTTTAAGGAATTTGAATATTTGGAAAAAGATAATCATGTTGTTATATTGGGAGATTCTATTGAAGTAATGCAACATATGAAGTCTGAATCAGTTGACCTTATTTTTGCAGATGAACCTTATAATATAGGGAAAGACTTTGGGAATAACAAAGATTCTTGGAATTCAACAGTTGAATATATTGAATGGAATAAAAAGTGGATTCATGAGGCCATGCGGATATTGAAGACTGATGGGACAATGTATTTAATGACAGCTACTCAATTTATGCCATATATTGATGTCTTCATTCAAGAAAATTACCATGTATTGAGTAGGATTATTTGGTCATACGATTCATCTGGCGTTCAATCAAAAAAAATGTATGGCTCCTTGTATGAGCCAATTTTAATGATTACTAAGTCTGCAAAATCTAACTATACATTTAACTCTCAAGATATTTTGGTTGAGGCTAAAACTGGGGCTCAAAGGGGCCTGATTGATTACAGAAAAAGTCCACCGCAACCTTATAACACTACCAAAGTTCCAGGAAATGTTTGGGAGTTTCCTCGCGTTCGTTTTAGAATGAACGAATATGAAAATCATCCAACCCAAAAACCTGAATCATTACTTGAGAGAATTATCAAAGCTTCTTCAAATGAAGGGGATATCGTATTCGATCCATTTGGAGGAAGTTTTTCAACAGCTGCAACTGCTAAGAAGCTTAACAGAAAATCCATTTCTATTGATCTTAATCCTGAATATTTCAAAATAGGTTTAAGACGATTAGGGATTACCCACGAATATAATGGAGAGAATTTAGAAAAGAAAAAGAAGCGAAAAACAACCAATAAATCAAAGAAAGACCACGATTTGAAAAATGAAAGTACTTCAGATCAGATGGAGCTGAAAGTGTAATGGTAAAAATTAAAATCGAAGAATATATTGCTGAAATATTAAAACAACACTACAATGATGAGTGGGAAATTATTTTTAAACAGTCTGACCTATTGAAATATTTAAATTTGAAAAGTGGCGCAATTCATGGGAATTCCAAAACAAGAAGATCTTTGGCCAATTGGTATGCTATATATTCAATCCTAACTTTTTACGTCGATGATGGGTTCGTGGGGAGGAAAAAAAGGTACTTAGAATTTGACGGCTATCAATTCACCAAATTATTTATTTTTCAAAGAACTCAATATGGTGGGTCAAAACTACAAAATCATGGATTTAATTCTAGAACAAATAATGAATTTTCGAATAAAATTAGCCGTGATATATTAAGACCTCTGATTGTGAGTAATGGTGGGAAATATATGATTCATCCGGACTATTTATATGTGAATGAAATAGATATTGTACCAGCAGTTATTGATATTATTAAAGAATATCAATCTATTTTGTATACTAAGGATAGTGAGTTTGCAGGGCTACTTGAGGAGTTAAAAGATTATAGCGTTACACGCGACAAAAAAGATACCCTGCAATCTTTTCTAACAGACGATTCAGAAGCAAGAATTTTTGAAATTATATCCTATGCTATTTTAGAAACTCATTATAAAAATCAAAAAATTTATTTCGGCTTGACTAAAACAGATTTGAAGGAAGAGTATTTACAGCTATATAAGACTGGTAGAACAAATGCAAATGACGGTGGAATCGACTTTGTAATGAGACCCTTAGGAAGATTTTTCCAGGTAACAGAGGTTGATAGTTATGGGAAATACTTCTTGGATATGGAAAAAGTCAATCATTTTCCAATTACATTCGTCATAAAAACTCACGAAAGCTCGGAGAAAATTTTTCAGGATTTACTTGACTATGGAACAGCAAAATCAGGTGGACTAAGAGTATTAGAAAAATTATATCACGACTCGATTGAAGAAGTTATCACGATAAATGAATTAACTGAATGGCTAGATGAATTAAATGATGCAGATATTCATTTTCTCATTGAAGAGATTGATAGATATTTCAAAATGGAAATGAATATTTCTGAAGAAGAATAATTGGTATTTTTGGTAGGAAAATGAATGCTTGTTTCCCTTTTCTGAAGGTACTGTAGAAAAGAAGCAAGCTTCACCTGATCCCCAGCCGCTGATATACCTCATAGCTATAATTTTGAAACGGGGTGCCCGCATCATTTGGTTGAGTACGTGTGTGGACATCGAAACATCAATTAGTTCTTTTTCCAGATTCATCTAGCCACCATTTTTATGAAGTTCTTCGAGGGCGGTTGAATTCACTTCCAGTAACTATTATTTATTTCGGGTCTCTACAAGATGCCGCAATGCACATGTATTCCAGCCCCCTTTTTTTGTATATTTTAAGGTTACTCATCATAAAATATATACATTCGTATGCAATGCAAATTCAAAGTAAAAGTGATAGAAACATTATGAGATTAATGTTTCTATCACTTTTTCATCGATTAAACTATAAAAATTCGGGAAGAACTTCTGCATCGTCTTTTTGTGGGGCTAACAATATAATAGAAGCAACCAACTAATAATAACGTACATTATTAAGAAGAATAAGTCGCGTTTTTGGATTAAGTAAAGGATTTAACAATCATTCATTTATCCATTTGCCCTTATAGTCACTTTCGTTTGTATATATTAAAGTCTCAACTTTCGCACTTGAAAAACCTATTTAATGTCTACTGAATAATTAACAAACCTTATCGCAACAGCGTTTTTAGCTGTTTTTTGGTATAATAGATGCATGGATTCCAGAGGGAAATACCAAAAACCCGTGCACTTTTTTCAAAAATGATACAAAGAGGCGATGAAAATGTACAAAAAGCAGACGAATCGGCAATTAACCATTTATGACTTCGATCAGCCATTGGGCCTTACGATGAACCCAGAAAACCGTTGGGTCAAAAAAGCAGATTCGATTCCCTGGTCAGTCATTGAAGATAAGTACGCTGCTCTGTTCAGCAGTGACAGAGGAAACATCGCCAAACCGGTAAGGATGGCACTAGGTGCCTTGATTATTCAAAGTGAATT
>NZ_FOQC01000077.1 GCF_900113645.1 Trichococcus flocculiformis | reverse complement strand
TCCCAACATGCCGGCTAAATGGACAAAATTAATCTCTTTATCACAAGATTGGCTGATGGACCAAACCCCTTAACTTTTGGCACCTGAGCCCTCTAAAAAAAGAGAACCAATTAACTAAACAAACAGCGGAGCGTACTCTTGACAATCCGAATGGCCAATGGTTTAAAATTTTCTGAGCCAAGGGCTACTTTGTGCTGCTCCTTTTGTATACCGTCGCCCTTGACGGCAAAGGAAAAAACCATTGGCTCGGTTGTCAAGAGTGTTTGTTTCACCAAACTTTGAATAGCAGGACTTGGTTTTTCACATCACCTCGTTATTTGGGGCAGTTTCCATAGAATTTTTGGCACTACCTGATCGTGAACTTTTTTCACTGTCCACTTGCATGACTCAAACAGCACATCGCGCTATTCTGTTTTTTTTGAATAACCTTGCACATTTGCTCTCGTCAGATCCATATTGTATTGGAAATCATGGTCCTGCAACAGGAAGGTCGAAATCACATCGATCAGGTACATCATCCCGAACTGCGTATTGACGAACACCGTGTTGTTGACGAAACGCGAGTGATAACCGAAGCACGTGATATCCGCCAGTTTCGTCAGCGAACTGTTTTTGAAGCTCGTCAGGGCGATGATCTTCGCTTTTTTCTTCTTCGCGATCTCCAAAGATGCAATCAGTTCAGGGGTCTCTCCCGAATTTGAAATGGCGATCACCAATTCGCCCTCCTTGATGATCGAACTGTTGATGATCATCAGGTGGGAATCCGTAACCCCCGTAGCATTCAGCCCCATCCGGATCAAGCGTTGCGCCAATTCTGCGGCCGTGAAACCGGAACTGCCGATGCCGTAGATGACGGTTTTGTTTGCGTTTTTGATCCAACCGACAACCGTTTCGATTGCCTGATCCTCGATCATCTGATTGGTTTCAGCGATGACTTGTGTATAATAGCCATAAATATCGTCATAGACGGTCGGCATTTCTTTCGAAGGATGACCGCTCGCCAATGAACGCAGCGCAATCTTCATGTCCACAAACCCATCGATGTTGATGCGTTTACAGAACCGGGTGATGCTGGAAGTCGAGGTATCCGCCTTCGCTGCCAAATCCTTGATGTTCATATTTTTGATGGATGCTTTGTTCTGCAGAATGTAATCCGCAATCTTTTTCTCGTTCGCGGAAAAAGCAGAATACTGATTCTGTATTTCTTCGATGATTGTCATTTACTTGTTGCCTCCTCCTGCTTTGCGCAACCGCCAAAAGCGCACTGCGCATTTCTTGACTTCGCCTTTTCCCCTTCGCTGATAGAATAACACATGAAAATAGTTTTTTCAATTATTAATTAATGAAAATTATTTTCTTAACTATTTCTATTGGAGACACTTTTGGACAACAGGAAGCCGCCCTCTTCCGAGAGCGGCTTCCTTCATATGCAGTTGCTTTAAATTCTGTTCCGACCCAATACACTCCTTTTTTCCATTTCCAGGATGATAAAATATGCCATCCCGGCTCCGATGGCGGAACTGATCGCGAAGCTCGGCAAAAAGAGCATCAGTGCAGCTTCCATACCCATAAAGAGTTGCGCCAGCAAAGTACTTACCAGAGAGCCCAGGATTCCGGTGCCTATCCATTCACCCAGTGCCGCGTAACCGATCTTTTGCGTTCTGGCATAAAACAGACCTGCGCAAATAGCTCCGATCATGCTGCCAGGAAAGGCAAATATGGTTCCCGTTCCCAACAGGTTGCGCAGCACGGAAACGCCGAAAGCCTGCAGGACGGCGTATCCGGGTCCTAACCAGACAGCAGTCAGTACGTTCAAAAGATGTTGCACCGGTGCTACTTTTGCTAGTCCGATCGGGATGACGAAGATGCTGTTGCTGACCACCCCCATGGCGATGATCAAGGCAGTGGTGACTAATTTTTTTGTGTTCATAAGATTTTCCCCTTTTCAGTTTGATTCATTCCTTTTGAAGCCTGATCTATGCGAACCGTTTCCCCTCCTCCCGGATTTTAACGAAAATAAAAAGACACCTCCCCTGAGATGTCTTGGATATACGTACGGACTCCAGACCGAGCTCAGTTCCCTCCGCCAGTACGAACTGGATCAGGTTTGAAGGGTTCCGATACAACCGGTCTCAGCGCTCGCGCGCACCCCTACTGAAAATAAAAAACGCTATATGATCTGATGCGAAAATCAGAAAATATAACGTTTTGATGTCTATTATGCGAATAGTCAAACGCCACATTCCCTCCGCTAGTATGAACTAGATCAGGTACAAAGAGTTCCGGCAATGCCGGTCTCAGCGCAATAGCGCACCCCCAGTGTTTCTCATTCGATTCTAACCAATAATCCGCGGAAACGCAACCCTATTCTGAAGCTTGCTCTCCCACAGCGCTCGGATCCAACACAATGACTTTTCCGAAACTGTCCTGGCTCTGCAAAAAGGCATGGGCTTGGGCAACCTCTTCGAGCATGAAGACTTTCTCGGGCTCCACCGCTACGCCTTTTTCTTCAATATATGCCAATAGTTCGTTCAACTTCTCGCCGGAGACGTCACTCGAATGGAAAGTAGTCAAGTAGCTGTTGTGCTTCAATTCCATGATGGGATCGAAATCCTCCAAAAACCATTTCCCGCCCAGTTGACCGGTGCTGCAGACAACGCCGCCTTCCCGGATATGGGAAAGGCTGTCCTTGATCGTCGCAGGGCCGATCAATTCCAGAATCTTGTCGAAAGTCTCTTCGGTATCCAAAATACCGTTGGGATCTTCTATATAGTCGCTGAAGCCGGCTTCCTTCAATTTCTCGCCCTTTTCGGCTTTTCGTGTGCTGCCAAAAATCCTGATATCGGGGAATTGGGCTTTGACCAACTTGGCAAAGGCAACACCTACACCGCTCGTTGCACCCCGAACCAAAATCTGATCGGATGCTTGGATCCTCAGATTCTTCATGGAACCGAAAGCCGTATAGTAGGTTTCCGGAATGGCCGCCAGTTGGGCCCAGGGCAAATCGGTGTGGATGGGGTAGATTTGGTCATTCGGCAACAGGACATATTCCGCATAACTCCCGTCGAAGGCCCTCCCCATCTCTCCCATGATCGACACCACTTTTTGACCGAGAGGCAATTTCTCTTCGTCGTTCGTCTGTTCGACTATCCCCACACATTCGATGCCTAAAATTCGGGGAAACTTGACCGAAGGGGATTACCCCTCCCGTGTAAAGATTTCCGAATGGTTGATGCCGAAGCCCATGACTTTCACGAGCGACCAGCCTTCCCGGATTTCCGGAAGAGGAACTTCCTGATGCACCAGTTTTTCCGGTCCCCCCGCTTCGTGCACTACGACTGCCTTCATTTCTCCGACTCCCTTTCTTATTTTCATAGCGACAGCATGCAGCTGGGTCTTCCCGATTGCGTACCGCAAAATTTCTTGTAGGCACAGGAGTCGCACAAAGTCACGGCATCTGTTTGAAAAAGCGGCACCGATTCGCCCTGGGCAACCTCCGTCAGTTGAACCGAAACCGCATGCCCTTCATAAGACAGGCCGGATTTCTTTGCCTGCTCCTGCTGCTTTCTTTTGTCCAAAATTTCATACTTCCGTCCGTTCTTCACAAAATGATTCCCGGTTTCGATGAATTCGAAGTTCACATGCTGGTCCACGCAATCTTGGTGCATCCTCTGCACCCATTCATAATGGCATTCCCTTGCTCCGTCATAGTTTTCCCCGCCGACGATGACGCGTTCGATTTTTCCGGACGACAAATGCTTCGTCAAGTCGATTTCGCCGATCAACGGTGCGGCCATGATGCCTCGGTGTTTGAAAGGCAGATCCAGGAGTACCGGGATCCGCCTATCGGCCATCTTTTGGTTTTCGGCAGAGACATTCATCCACACGTTTTCCCAACCGTCTCCCCAATTTTCAGGAAGGCAATCTTTCACGCGTTCAATTCTTTTCGTCAACAAGTAGAACAGCACGTCCGAACGCTTCTCAATCATCTTCCAGACTTCCCCGCGCCACTCGTCCGCTTCCTCAAGAAAGAAGTCAGAAGTCATGCAGACGCGTATCGTGGAACCAGGAGGTATGACAAAGTCGCCGCGCCGGTTTCTTTTCAACGGTCGATCGAAGCTGCTCTGGACTTTATAAATCAGCGCGCCATCTTTTCCTCGTTGACTATCCAAATGAAACATATAACAATTTTGGCATCCCGGGCTGACCTTTTTGCAGCCGTGCCACGGGTTCCAGATATCACTCAAGCGACCACTCCTTTGAAAAGATCAGGCAAATCTCCGTCGCAACGCGTTCTCAAGTAAGTACAGGATGACATTGACAAGCAGACACAACAACATCGACAGCACAGTGCCCCACAACAGTTTTACGACGCTGAATGTCCGCAAGCCATCGAAAAGGACAGTTCCCAACCCGCCCGCATTGATCGTTGCGGCGATGGTTGCGATGCCGATTGTAGAGGTCGCAGCGATCCGTATCCCTGCGATTATGGATGACATTGCCAACGGCAGTTGGATTTTCCGGAACATTTGATTCCTCGTCATGCCCATCCCTACAGCGGCTTCGATGATTGTCGGATCGATCTCCTTGATCCCTGCGGAAAAACTGCGCAACAGGACATATTGGCAATAAATCACCAATACGATGATGGCCGTGTTCCTTCCCAGTCCCGTCAACGGAATCAAGATGGCAAATAGAGCAAGACTCGGGATCGAATAAAGCAAAGAGGTCAGATAGATCAAGCCGTTCATCACGCGTTCCTGATGCATGCAGGCCAGGATTATGCCACTAGCGATGAGGATGGCGATCGTCAGCGTCGTCCCCACTAATTCGATATGCTGCATCGTGGCAAGCAACAGTTTTTCATGGTAAGTATTCCAGTATGCAATCATTTCAGCTCACTCCAAAATGCCTCTTGTTCCTTTACGGTGGCAATCAAATTTGCGACAAACTCCGTTTTCGGATTGCGCATGATTTCCCTCGGTGCATCAAATTGACAAATCTTGCCTTTGTCCATTACCAGCACTCTCGTCCCCAGCTTGAACGCCTCATTGATGTCGTGGGTGACCAGCACAAAGGTTTTGTCTCCCAATTCTTTGTGGATCTTTTGCAGTTCATTCTGCAGTTGTAGGCGCGTGATCGCATCGACCGCTCCAAATGGTTCATCCAGCAGCATCACTTTCGGATTGGCGGCAAGCGCCCTCGCAACGCCGATACGCTGTTGCTGACCGCCGGATAATTGTTTCGGCTTTCTGTCGGCAAACACATTCGGATCCAGTTGGACAAGCTCCAGCAATTCTTTGACGCGGGCTTGGATTTCCTTCTTGTCCCACTTCAGCAGTTCCGGGACTGTCGCGATGTTTTGGGCAACGGTCATATGCGGAAACAGACCGATTTGTTGGACGACATAACCGATTTTCCGCCTGAGGTCCACTTCGTTCATTCCGCTGATGTCTTCCCCGAAGAAGGTTATGTTTCCTGCATCTTCACGGATCAAGCGGTTGATCATTTTTAAAGTGGTCGTTTTGCCGGAGCCAGAAGACCCCAGGACAGTGATGAACTCGCCTTCCTTAATCTCAAAAGAGATATCATCGACTGCCTTCATCTCTCCTTCCCCGTAGAGCTTCGTCACATTTTTGAATTCTATCGCGGTTTGCTCCATGCGGCTTCAACGCCCCCTTAGTTTATTTTATCGAATCAAAGTACTCTTTCGCTACCGCTTCATATTCCTGTCCATCGACATCCACTTTGGCATTCAATCCGGTCACCGTTTCCGTGTCCAATGTGCTGCTGATGTTGTTCAAAATTTCCGCGATTTTAGGATTTTTTTCCAAAACTTCATTTCGGATTACCGGTGCCAAGTTGTACGGCGGCCAGAAATTTCTGTCATCCACCAAAACAGTGAATTCCTCTTTATCGGTCAATTGTCCCTCAGTCGTATAGGCCGGAGCGACATCCGCTTCATCATTTTTCAAGACTTCATATTTCAAACTGTTGTCGTAGACTGTCGAACTCTTCCAATTGAATTCTCCGTATGCTTTGGTCAAACCAGGAAGGCCATCTTCCCTCAGATCGAATTCACCTTGGGATGCAAAACGCAGCTCTGAAGCATGTTCCTGCAGATCGGAAATGGTCTCAATGCCGTATTTTTCGGCTACGCTCGTTTTGATGACCAGACCAGCGCTGTCGTTGGCTTGCGCATAATCCAACCAAGTCAGATCGAACTGCTCATCGTATTCTGCTTTGATTGTATCATAGACTTTTTGAGGGTCGGTTTCCATCTCCATTTCCAATACTACCAACAGACCTGTACCTGTATACTCCGGATAAAGATCGATTTCATCATTGGTGATCGATGTGTGGATGACCGAACTGGCGATATTCGGGATCCGTTCAACCTCATACCCGGCATCCTCCAAAGCCAATGCATAAATTTCCGAAACAACCAAGTTTTCGGTGAAGTCCTTTGAGCCCACGCGGATGGCTGTATCTTCCGTGCTGCTATCGCTTCCGCCAGTCAGGCCTGAACAACCTGAGACCATAAGTGTTACGGCCAACATTGCAATCGTACTGATGATATTTTTTCTTTTCATTTAATTGATGCTCCTTTTAATTATGTAATCAAGAAAGATGCTTGTCGTGAAGGCAATCATCGCTACCGATACTCCTCCAATGAGAAGCAAATCCATCCTGTTCAAACCCAATCCTGTAAAAATCAGTGTCCCCAAACCACCCGCACCGATGTATGTAGCCAGCGTCGCACTCGAGATAATTTCCACCAACGCCAGTTTCACGCCGGTCATCACAAAAGGAAAAGCCATCGGAATCTTCACCCTTTTCAGGAGCTCCCTATCGGTCATGCCCAAACCCTTCCCCGTTTCGATCATCACAGAGGGGACTTCCAGGAATCCGACCGTTGTGTTGACCAAAATCGGCGGAATTCCTAATAACACTAAAGCAATCAATGCGGGAGCCCTGCCGACGCCTATCAAGGAAATCAATAAAAAGAGGACCGCCAAACTGGGGATGATCCGCAAGGCTTGGGAACTGAGGGTGATCATCTGGCTGAGTTTCCGGTGCTTGTGGCTGACGTATCCCAGCGGAATACCGATCAGACAAGAAATTCCGATTGCCTGGATACTCAATCCAAGGTGTTGGTAAACGTAAATCAAATATTGACTGAAATTCTCTTGAAAGTATTGCAGTATGTCATCAATTAGCATTTTGGACCTCCTCTCATTTTAAACAACGATCCGAAAAATCTGCCATCTCGCTAAATACCTTCAAACTCGCTGTACCGCTGCTCGTCAAGGAATAATAGCAGTTTCTGTCGTCCTCAATCTTATTGACCACAATCGTATCCATTTGCAGTCTCCACAGACTGGTGACCACACTTTCTTTTTTTTCACCCGTCATTAGGACGATATCATTGCAGCTCATTGTCGGATAGCAAAGGAACAGGTACATTATGGCAATCTTGATATCAGTGTCAAAGGTTTCCGCAAATACTAATAAAGGATCTATCATGACCTGCATTCCGCCTCCTTCAACACACGCGCACCGAAAATTACCGCTGAGCCAGCTTCTTCGCACAAGCAATATTATCATGATGGGCATTCGTGCGTGTCTGACTTGCTTAACACCTCAATGATGTTTCTCCCTTTCCATACTTATGGATGGATTTCCATACTCTTACTCACTAGTGTTGCATTAATAAAATAAACAAACCGAATTTTTAGACAAAAACAAAAAGTCCTTTACAATGGTTGGTAAGATGACTTATCCAAGACCACTTTAAAGGACCTACAACTATGGATAAGCATAAACAAAAAACTTCATTTTGTAAATGGATTGCACCTGTCTCTTTTGAGAATCTACCGCTAAGACTACAAGAACAAATTGGACAGACAAATACCTATGTCAAGAAGCTCTATTTTGATCGTTTCCTCAAGCTGATGCTCCACGCAGTCTCGAGCCAAAAAGCCAGTCTTCGGGATATCGAAGCTTCCCTTTTAAATCCAGACCTTCAAGCT
>NZ_FOQC01000070.1 GCF_900113645.1 Trichococcus flocculiformis | reverse complement strand
ATAGCAAGCGAGAAATGGTGAAATGATTTTTGTTGATGCTTTTTACATTCTCTAAGCGACTTTTTCAGCAGCCTCAAATAAAGTTGGCGGGGAAAATCAGTCACGACTACTACACGAAAACCCGCCAAAACTACTTCGGCGGGCTAAATCTCCCGCTGACACCGCGAGATTCCCCGCCAAAATGGTTTTGGCGGGGAATCTCAATCCAAAATCCAGGCCTTCAACCCAAACCGCAAAAGAAAACCCCATCACGACCATAAGTCGCGATGGGGTTTTTAAATATTCATGTATTATTCTTTGATCTGGTTCACTTTTTTGTCGTATCCGATACCGCGCAAGATAGCTTTCATGATCTCTACGAATGGGATTACCGACAAAGCAGCTGCAATAACGATCATCCATTGTTGACCGGTCATATCATAGATTCCGAAGATTGTGTTTAATCCTGGAACGAATGCCACCATCAGCATCAATGACAACGACAGCAAGACT
This sequence comes from Trichococcus flocculiformis, assembly GCF_900113645.1. Taxonomy (GTDB): domain Bacteria; phylum Bacillota; class Bacilli; order Lactobacillales; family Aerococcaceae; genus Trichococcus; species Trichococcus flocculiformis. Next base: position 8,922 of record NZ_FOQC01000070.1, on the reverse strand, counting down.
GCGTAGTTGAACATTTTGTTGCCGAACGGGTTGACAGAGAACAATGATTTGAAGACGGATTTACAGTTGAAGGCATGCGACAACTGGATAAATCCTAATGTTAAGAAGGCCATTGCTTCACCAATGTGCAGTTCATATCCGTAGTAGATAGTCGCCAACCAGAATACGAACAAGGTGATACCACCTTCGTAGATACCTTGGTAGATCATGCTGGTGAATACGCCGTTCGAGAAGAAGTTGGAAGAACGACCACGAGGCGCTTGTTCCATAACATCTTTCTCAGCTTCTTCCAAACCTAAAGCAATAGCAGGGAATACGTCCGTAACCAAGTTGATCCACAGCAAGTGGATTGGTTCGAGGATCTGCCAACCCAAAACAGTAGCGATGAACAAGGTCAATACTTCACCCAAGTTAGCGGAAAGCAAGTATTGAACCGCTTTTTGAATGTTTGCGAAAACCTTGCGTCCTTCTTCAATCGCGTGAACGATTGTTGCGAAGTTATCATCAGCCAATACCATGTCGGAAGCACCTTTAGAAACTTCCGTACCTGTAATACCCATACCGATACCGATGTCAGCTTGTTTCAATGAAGGGGCATCGTTCACGCCGTCTCCAGTCATGGCGACCACTTTGCCGTTATCTTGCCAAGCTTTAACGATACGTACTTTATGTTCAGGAGAAACACGGGCATAAACTGAATAGTTTTGAACCGTGCGCAAGAAATCATCATCAGAGATATCATTCAATTCGGCGCCGGTAATGACTGAGCCAGCAGAAGTGTTTTCATCCAAAATGCCTAAACGCGTTGCGATTGCAGAAGCAGTATCTCTGTGGTCACCCGTGATCATGACTGTACGGATACCAGCTTTTTGTGCTTGAGCGATCGCTTGTTTCGCTTCCGGACGTTCAGGGTCGATCATACCGATAAGACCTGCAAACACCAAGTCCGTTTCGACTGCTTCAGTCGTCATTTTTGCAGGTACAGCAGCGACGTTTTTGAATGCCATCGCCAATACACGCAATGCTTGGATAGCCAAGCTGTGGTTGGTGTCCAGGATTTCTTTTCTGTCAGCGTCTGTGATTGGAGAAATGACGCCAGTCTTGATGATGTGCGTGCAGCGTTTCAACAACTCATCAGGAGCCCCTTTGGTAGCGACCAAGAATTGGTCACCTTCTGGGTGGATCGTGGACATCAATTTGCGGTCTGATTCAAAAGGTACCTCAGCAACACGCGGCATGTCTACCAATTTAGCGGACAAGTCAAAACCTTTTTCCAAACCATATTGAACCATTGCTGTTTCAGTAGGGTCACCGATCAACGATTTGTCGTTGGCGATTTTTGTGTCATTTGCCAAGTTCATGATCTTCATGACAGGCAATTCCAAGTCGATGTTTTCATCAGCATCGTGGACTTGACCATCGTAGTAAACTTTTTCGATCGTCATTTTGTTTTGAGTCAATGTACCGGTTTTGTCGGAACAGATAACTTCAGTACCACCCAATGTTTCAACAGCAGGCAACTTGCGGACAAGCGCATTTCTGCTGGCCATTTTTTGCGTACCCAATGCCAAGATGATTGTTGTGATGGCAGGCAAACCTTCAGGAATAGCGGCAACGGCAACGGAGATGGAAACCATCAACATATCCAACCAAGGACGGCCATTGAATCCGAATCCTATGATGAACATCAATACAGCGATGACCAAAATCAGAATCGTCAAAGATTTACCCATTTGGTCTTGGTTGATCTGCAATGGTGTTTTCTTTTCTTCAGCGTTTTGCAGCATGTTCGCGATATGTCCAACTTCGGTGTTCATCCCTGTAAGGACGACGACACCTTCCGCACGGCCATAAGTAACGTTTGTGCTTGAGAACGCCATGTTTTTGCGGTCACCTAAAGGAGCGTCTGTTTCAACGTCGCGCAAGTCTTTTTCGACCGGTACAGACTCACCAGTCAAAGCAGCTTCTTCGACTTTAAGGGAATTGACATCGTAAAGGCGGATATCTGCAGGAACAACATCTCCGGCTTCCAAAACGATGATGTCACCAGGCACAAGCAATTCGGACTTGACTTGGATAACTTCTCCGCCACGTTTTACGTTGGCAAGCGGTGAAGCCATTTTCTTCAAAGCCTCGATTGCTTCTTCGGCTTTGTTCTCTTGGAATACACCTAAGAATGCGTTTATGATAACAACAGCTAAGATGATGATGGCATCAGCGATTTCATGACCGATAGTACCAGAAATGATTGCTGCAGCTAATAGAACGAGAATCATGAAATCCTTGAATTGGTCCAAGAATTTTTGCAAAGTGGTGCGTTTTTCACCTGCTTCTAGTACGTTCTCTCCATACTCAGCCAATCTCTTCGCGGCTTCCTCTTTGGTAAGTCCATCTCTAGTCGAGTTAAGTTCAGCTAAGACTTCCTCTTCCGTTTGCGCGAAGAACGCTTTATTCAGTTGTTCTTTTGACACAGTATTTCCCCTCTCTTAACCTGAATGTAGTAGTGTTAAAATGAAAAGAGACCTATGCATAAAATTGTCCATCAGACAACACTGTATGCATAAGTCTCACTATTTAAGGTAACACCAGCAGATAGGATTACTCTACTTATTGTTGACATTACCACAGCCTTGTACTGCTAGTTACTCCCCTATGGAGATATTCAGTTTAACACTCGGGTTAATTATATCGACAAAAGCAAGGAATCGCAACAATTTATTACCGAAAACGAAAACATTTAAAAAAAAAGACACATTTCCGTATTTTTCGGAAATGCGCCCAGTCCTATTAAAGCAATGCCAAAATGATGAAGTTTGCCAAGAATAAAGCCGAAGAGAACCAAACGATCGGGTGGATTTCGTACGACTTTCCTTTTACGACTTTCACGATGCAGTAGAAGAAGAAGCCGGCTGCGATACCGTAGGAAATGCTGTAAGAAAGACCCATGAAGATGGATGCGAAGAAAGCAGGGATTGCATCTTCGAGATCATGCCAGTTGATTTCCGTGAATGATCCCATCATCAGAATACCTACAAGAATCAAAGCCGGAGCTGTTGCAGCAGCGGGAACAACACCAATCAGCGGTGCGAAGAATGCGCTGATGATGAACATGCCGGCAACAACAACTGCAGTCAAACCAGTACGTCCGCCAGCACCGATACCGGCAGCACTTTCAACGTAAGTAGTCGTATTTGAAGTACCGAAGATCGAACCGATTACCGTACCGACTGAATCGGCGAACAAAGCTTTATCCATCTTCGAACTGAATCCGGATCCTTCTTCAAGCGCTTTTTCATCTTCTGCAGAGAAAATACCAGTACGACGACCAGTTCCGATGAATGTACCGATTGTGTCGAAAGTATCGGAAAGGCTGAATGCGAAGATGGTCATCAATACTAAAGGCAATTGGGAAACATCGGAGAACAAGGACAAAAGACCTTCTGAACCGAATGCAGCACCGAATGTTACACCTAGTTCGGAAATAGCTGTTGCAAGCGAGTTTGCTTGCAGGCTTGCTGTTGAAATATCAACAACACCCATCGGGATACCCAACAAAGTGGTCGCAACGATACCGATAAGGATTGCGCCACGGACATTTTTGACCATCAATACAGCTGTAAGGATCAAACCGATCAAAGCCAATAATGCTGGCATTTGCGTGAAATTAACCAAAGCAGGGACGATGCCGCCGCCAGTAATGACTGTGCCTACACCGCCAGTGAACGTTTCAGCCGTTGCATCGTAAGGAGCGCCATTGATCGCTGTGATGGAGCCAGCGTCGGAAGTAAATTCAAGGAAGCCGGCGTTTTTGATTCCGATATAAGCGATGAAGATGCCGATCCCGCCGCTGATTGCGTGCTGCAGGCTTTCAGGGATCGATTTGATGATCATTTTTCTGATTTTGGTTACAGTGATCAGAACGTTGACCATCCCACAGATGAATACCATGGCCAAAGCTTGTTGCCAGGTGAAGCCAAGCGAGAAGACGACAGTGAAAGTGAAGAAGGCGTTCAAGCCCATACCCGGTGCCAAAGCATAAGGTACGTTGGCGAAAAGGCCCATCACCAAAGTGCTGACTGCAGCGGAAATGATTGTTGCCAAGAAGACTGCTTGGCTAGGCATTCCTGATAAAGAAAGGATTGCTGGATTGACGAAGATAATATAAGACATTGCGAAGAAAGTTGTGATTCCGGCAACGACTTCTTTGGAAACTGTTGTTCCGTGCTCTTTGAGTTTAAAGAAATTTTCCATTTTGAAAAGATCTCCCATCTGAATTTTTTTCGGCAGCGACAGGAAACAGATACAATAAATGATTTCAAATGCATTCCTTGCTTGCCACTCGACTATTATAACCAATCACCCTAAGGCTTGCAATAAATAAGTGAATGATTTAATCAATTTGTTAGTTTAATGTTCGTGATTTGCCTGATCCAGTAATGAAAGCGGTTCAAAAACGCTGCTATTACTTCTTAACGTTAGCATTTCAGGAAAATAGGATCTTTTTCGGTAAATATGCCTGAGCAGGAAAGCGGGTGATATGCTAAAATGAGAAGTACCGAAGCAGTCTGGACGAAAGAAGGTGCAGAGCATGAAAGAAGAAGTATTTGTGGTGGGCGATGTCCATGGGGAAATCACCTTACTGAAGAAATTATTGGAAAAGTGGGACCGCGAGAAGCAGCAGCTGATTTTTATCGGCGATCTAGGGGACCGCGGCGAAAACTCGAAAGCCTGTTTTCTGCTGGCGAAGGAACTGGTGGAGAAGTACGGTGCTATTTATCTGAAGGGCAACCACGAGGCTATCCTGATGAATTTCATCGCGAAGCCGGAGGAATACGCAGGCAATTATTTTCTGAACGGCGGTTTGGGTTCCTTGGAAAGTTTTCTGCATGAGCGCATCGATGAAGAGTATTCGCCTACTGAAATCGCCCTGATGATGAAACATTACTACAAGGATCTGCTCGCTTTTTTGGCTGAGCTTCCTTTGTACTATGAATGGGAACAATACGTGTTCGTCCATGCCGGTGTAGATTTGGGGAAGAAAGATTGGCACGACAGCTCCGAAGAGGACTTCCTCTGGATCCGCGAACCGTTCCACAAAAAGAAGAATCGCAGCGGCAAAACAATCGTGTTCGGGCATACCCCAACTTTTTATCTCCACGGCGATAACGATCGATCGGACCTTTGGATCTCGGACGATAAGATCGGTATCGATGGCGGAGCCGTCTACGGCGGATCGCTGCACGGCGTCGTATTTGACAAAACCGGTCTGAAAGCGGACCATATAACACAGAAATGATGAAGGTGCCGAAACGGCATTTTTGTTTTGAAAGGCAGGAATAAATAACACTATGACAGAAACAGCTCAACAAATCGTTATGGACTTGGTGAAAGCAGAGCTAAGCCAATTCAGACCCGCACAAATCGAAAAAGTACTGCAGCTATTGGAAGAGGGTAATACCGTCCCTTTCATCGCGCGCTACCGGAAGGAAGCGACCGGATCGCTCGATGAGGTCGAGATCCGCGAAATAGAAGAGCGCCACCAATACGCGACGAACCTATACAAGCGCAAGGAAGAAGTCATCCGCATCATCGAAGAGCAAGGCAAACTGACGCCAAAGCTCAAAGCGGATATCGAACGCGCCGAAAAGATGCAACGCGTTGAAGACCTATACCGTCCCTACAAACAAAAACGCCGTACGAAAGCCGCAATCGCCCGCGAAAAAGGCTTGGCTCCGTTTGCCGAGTGGCTGATGAACGGACCGACGAGCGGATCCTTATCAGTAGAGGCGAAGGCCAAGGAATTCCTGAATGAGGAAATGGAACTTTCTACTATAGAAGACGTTTTGGCTGGGGCCCATGAAATCATCGCCGAAATCGTCAGCGATGAACCGGCTTACCGCGAACATATCCGCGAGTTCACGCGCAAAAACGGCCAGGTCGTCAGCACGGTGAAGGATGCCGAGAGCGACGAAAAGGGCGTCTTCGAGATGTACTACGATTTTTCCCAAGGTGTGGCCACGGCCGTACCGCACCGCATCCTGGCTATGAACCGCGGCGAAAAAACCGGCATCCTGAAGGTTGCGATCGCGGTCGATGAGGAGAAAATCTTCGCGTATTTGTCGAAGAAAGTTCTGAAGAATCCGAACAGTATCGCTGCGCCGTACGTGAAGGCCGCCAATGAAGACAGCTACCGCCGTTTCATTGGACCGGCCATCGAACGCGAACTGCGCAACGAATTGACCGAAGCCGCCGATGCGCAAGCGATCGACGTCTTCGGCGACAACCTGCGCAACCTGTTGCTGCAGCCGCCTTTGAAAGGCAAAGTGGTGCTTGGTTTGGATCCGGCTTACCGTACCGGCTGCAAGTTGGCGATCGTCGATGCGACCGGTAAAGTATTGGCGAAGAGCGTTATTTATCCGCACAAACCAGCCAACCAGGAAAAACGCGCTGCTGCCGGTCCGGCTTTCCGCAAAATGCTTCAGGACTACAAAGTCGAAATGGTCGCCATCGGGAACGGAACCGCTAGCCGCGAGTCCGAGCTATTCGTATCCGAGCAGATTAAGCAAGTGCTGAATACGGTCTACTACGCTATCGTCAATGAAGCGGGCGCTTCGGTTTATTCCGCCAGCGATATCGCTCGTGAGGAATTCCCTGATTTCCAGGTCGAAGAACGCAGTGCCGTCAGCATCGCGCGCCGTCTGCAGGATCCGCTTGCCGAATTGGTGAAGATCGATCCGAAATCGGTTGGTGTCGGCCAGTATCAGCATGACGTTTCCCAAAAACAGTTGGGCGAACGCTTGGACTTCGTCGTCGAAACCGCCGTGAACCAAGTCGGCGTCAACCTGAACACGGCCAGTGCGCCATTGCTGCAGCACGTTGCCGGTCTGAACAAAACCATCACCAATAACATCGTCACTTTCCGCGAAGAGAATGGGGCTTTCGACAGCCGCCAACAATTGAAGAAAGTGCCGCGTCTCGGCCCGAAGGCTTTCGAACAATCGGTCGGCTTCATGCGCATTGCTGGGGGCAAGAACATCCTTGACAACACCGATATCCATCCCGAATCCTATCCGGCCGCCAAAGAAGTGCTGGCACTGGCTGGGCTTAGCCTGAAGGACATCGGAACCGAACAAGCCCGTGAAGCGCTGGGAGCGTTGGATCGCACCAAAGCCCGCGAAGCAACCGGTCTCGGTAAGGAAACGTTGCAGGATATCATCGCCGGTTTGACCAAACCGGGCCGCGATCCGCGCGACGACATCGCGCAGCCATTGCTGCGCCAGGATGTGCTCTCAATGGAAGATTTGAAACCGGGCATGGAACTGCAAGGAACCGTCCGCAATGTCGTGGACTTCGGCGCCTTCGTCGACATCGGCGTCAAACAGGATGGCATGGTCCACATCTCCAAACTGAGCAATCGCTTCGTCAAACATCCTTCCGATGTGGTCGCGGTCGGCGATATCGTAACCGTGTGGGTCGATCATGTCGACACGAACAAAGGCCGCGTTGCCCTGACGATGCTGCCGCAAAAATAATGAGGAACAATTGATGAACGAACAAGAACTGCAAAGGTTGGTGGAAGATATTTCACAAGCGGTCTTTGATAAACCGTTCCGCCACCGCGCCAGCTTCAACCGCCGCCTCAAGACGACAGGCGGACGCTACCACCTGGGAAGCCACGATTTGGATTTCAATCCCTTGGTGCTGGAACTGCACGGGGCGGAGGAAATGGAGAAGGTTGTGAAACACGAACTCTGCCACTACCACTTGCATCTGGAGGGCCGGGGCTACCTGCATCGGGATGCCGATTTCCGCAAGCTGCTGAAGGAAAGCGGCGGCAGCCGGTTCGTAAAAGATCTACGGCAAACTGGAACTATTGTGCCGCCGAAATGGCTGTACAGTTGCAGTGCATGCGGGCAGCTTTATCCGCGGAAGCGAAGGATTGATCTGAAGAAGTATGTTTGTGGGAAGTGCAAGGGTAAACTGCGATTGAAGAGCCAAATAACAACTCGATAAAGAAAATAAGCCGGAAAGTCGTTGATGACTTTCCGGCTTTTAAATTATTTCAAATTATGATTGTGGGCGTGATTATAAAAATGCATAAATTCTTCTCGGATTTTATCCGGCGGCGTCACAAAATCTTCGTAGATCCAGCCGTGAATGGTACCTACCAAAGTATAGGAAAATATTTTAGCATAGGAGGTCAATTGTTGTTCCGTCATGCTTACTAATGGTGTCCAAATTTCGATTAGCTTGTCGTAGATCGTTTGGGCGCAGATATGCGAAAGATCCTTTTTCGTTTCGTTCTTTTTGCAGTTATAGATAAGGTTCCGATGCTGGTAGACATAATCGAAAAACGTGATATCTGCAGATTTCATCGACATGAGATGCATTTTGTGATAACTTTCGAAACTTTCTTTGACCGCAATCGCCAACCCATCCAATAAATCCTGTGTCACATCATCCAGCAGATCAAATTTATCATAGTAATGGTTGTAGAAAGTGGTGCGGTTATAATCGGCGGTTTCCACTATGTCTTTTACGGAGATGCAAGCGAAACTTTCCGTTTCCAATAACCGCATCAATGCATCCTTGAATAAGAGCTTCGTTCGCCGCGCACTTTTGCTGTTTGATTCATTTAACATGGAAAAAAACCTCCTTATTGAAAAACAATAGTTTCATTCTTAGTGTTCAAAAAAACGACATATTTAATCGAAGTCTTCATTTTTTGCACAACCGTATCGATTCTGTGGATTGTATAAACAACAAATTACCTGAATTATTCATACCATACCAAATCTTGATATGAATAACCCTATTTCATCTGCAATATTGGATTTTTGGCAGAGTTGTTATTTTTTCCCTTTCAAAATGTCTCTTAGAGACGAAAAGAAGCACGGAGTGCGATTGTTATTGTGTTTTTGG
>NZ_FOQC01000049.1 GCF_900113645.1 Trichococcus flocculiformis | reverse complement strand
GGCATAGCAGATACGGCTTTCGGGGATAAAGTAAGCTTGGCTGATTTCCAAACGATCGTCAATTATGTTTCTCAATACGCCGGTCTGGGCCAATTAGAAGTGAAGACCATCAGCCAATGGTATGCGGACATGACCGCTTTGGACGCATCCGTTCCATTGGAAGCGATCACGCTCGATACAACAAATTTTGAGCTAACGGAAGGTACCAGTAAAACCTTAGTAGTGAGTTACAGTCCTACGGACACAACCGATGATCTGAGGGTAACCTGGCAAAGTTCGAACGAAAGTGTAGCCCGTGTGGATGCTTCGGGAACCGTCTTCGCTGTTGGAGAAGGTGTAGCTGTAATCACCGCTACTGTGGGCAAAAATACAGCTCAAAGTTATGTAACGGTGACACTCCCATATCGTGCACCGTCGGCATCACTGCTGTTTACGTTTGATGATGGCCGAACGTCCACTTTAACTTTAGGAGCATCCATACTCAGCGATTATGGATTTGTTGGTACAGCCTATGTCATGTCTGATCCATATTTTTCTTCAACGGGCAGATTTTTGAATGTATCCGAATTGGATATACTTTATAATTATTACGGTTGGGATATCGGAAACCACACAGAAAGTCATTTGGTTTTGCCGAGTGTGTTATCCAGTAGTGATATTACCTACTTCACTCAACAATATTTGAATACACAAAATTGGCTATTGGCTAATGGCTGGACGCGCGCAGCTTATCATGCGGCTTACCCGAACGGCTACTATAATGAGCAACTTATCAATATATTGAAAAGTATTGGCGTGGACAGTGCCAGATTATATGGTGCGAATGGCCTCGTTCCTCTACCAGTAAATGATTTTTACAGATTGAGTATGGTCGATCTAGTATCTGGTGTTTCTGTGGTGAAAAGTTATATAGATGCTGCTGTTAGCACAGGATCAACCATCATATTGACTGGGCATGATATCGGAACAAGCGCAAGTGATTCCATAAGTATTTCTGCTTTCCAAGAGATTTGTGCGTATGTTTTAGGCTATGTAGATAAGGATTTACTCAACGTAACTACGATAAGTGATTGGTTCAACAGTCAATTGTAGCAAGAGCGCTAGATTTAAAGTTAAGAGCAAAGGAACACAATTTACTCGTTGAAAGAGACGCTCATGAATAAAGAATGCCGCTCGCTAAATGACCTCCTAATCACAAAAGGAGACATTTAGTGAGCGGCATTCTTCGTTTTATGCTTGGCCAACAATCCTGAAACTAAACATAAAATACCCGTATTTGTTGCATAAATAGACCATGGCAGCCGTATTTACATATGATGAGAATGACCGAACGCCGTATTGATGGTAACTTAAATTTGGGAAATTGAGCATTATTTTGCTTTCAGCTTAAGACTTTCTTATTCAGAAAGTCTTTTTTATATGGAATATTTGTTTTATACTGTTAGAGTTGAAGCTTTTATTAATACGTGAATTTAAGGTAACAGCGGCTTGGAGGGAATATTCATGGAAGAACCTGGCACTAGAAAACAACAGAAGAAGAAAAACTGGACCGGATTAAAACTATTTCTAGGGCTGATTATCCTAGTATTCATTTTCGCGGGTCTGTATTTACATTCTGTCTATACAAACGTTGTCGAGGCAGCAGAGTCTATTTATGAACCTGTCGATCAGGAAGAGACTAGAGGGATTGCCGTTGATTTGGAGCAATCAGATCCGATATCCATTCTGTTGCTGGGGGTGGACACTGGTGAATTAGGCAGAACAGAACAAGGGCGTTCGGATTCAATGGTTGTAGCAACCATCAATCCGAATACACAGCAAACTACCTTGTTAAGTATCCCTCGTGATACCTATTCGAAAATAGTGGGTTATGGAGATGGCGTGGAATATTTTGATAAAATCAATCATGCCTATGCATACGGTGAAATTAAAATGGCGATTGACTCTGTTCAAGAGCTACTGGAAATTCCAATCGATTACTATGTCACTATAAATATGGCCGGGCTGGAAAAGATTGTGGATGCTGTCGGCGGAATTGATGTGGACAGTCCATTTGGGTTTACTTTCACCGACTACACAGAAGAAGGGGAATTTAGTTACTCGTTCACAGAAGGTCCAAATCATCTGGACGGTGCACATGCTCTGGCTTTCGCCAGAATGCGATATGAGGACCCTGAAGGAGATGCTGGTCGGCAATCCCGGCAACGGTTAGTTATCGAAGCTATTCTTAAGAAACTCTTATCATCGAATCTATTGGTAACATATAGAGATGTTTTGACCACTGTTTCAGGCAATGTGGAAACAAATTTCCAGATGGAGGATTACGAATTGTTGCTCAAGAATAATTATCTAGAGGCAACGAAGAGCATCCAACAAGAGGAATTAAGTGGTTTTGATGAAATAATGGATGAAATTTATTATCACTTTGTTGAGGATGAAGAGTTTTATCGTGTGGAATCATTATTGAAAAAAGAGTTGGAAATTTAGTAGTTAAATTATTGGATATGAGGGAAGAGGGAGAAAATGTCAATTTTAGTAACAGGTGGAGCGGGGTATATTGGGAGTCACACAGTTGTTGAATTGTTGAAAGAAGGATACGAAGTTGTTGTTGTAGATGATTTTTCAAACAGTAAACCAGAATCCTTAAATCGCATTAAAACTATCACGGGCAAAAATTTTTCTTTTTATGAAGTGAATTTATTGGATAAAGCGGCGTTAGAGGAAGTATTCAATAAAGAAAATATCGACTCGGTCATCCATTTCGCGGGCTACAAGGCGGTGGGCGAATCCGTCGCCAAACCGATCGAATATTACCACAACAACATCACGAGCTCCTTGGTGCTGTGCGATGTGATGCGCAATCACGGCGTGAAGAAGATCGTCTTCAGCTCTTCGGCTACGGTCTACGGCATGAACAACGTGTCGCCGCTGACGGAGGACCTGCCGACGAGCGCAACGAACCCGTACGGTTACACGAAAGTTATGATCGAACAGATCCTACAGGACGTGGCGTTCGCCGATTCCGAGTGGAGCATCGCTTTGCTGCGTTACTTCAACCCGATCGGTGCCCACGAATCCGGTCTGATCGGCGAAGACCCGACCGGTATCCCGAACAATCTGATGCCTTACATCACGCAAGTGGCGGTCGGGAAATTGCCGCGCTTGAGCATTTTCGGGGACGATTACGACACCCCGGATGGCACAGGCGTGCGCGACTACATCCACGTCGTCGACTTGGCATTGGGCCACATTAAAGCTTTGGACAAGATCAAGGAAACTAATGGCGTCGGCATCTACAATCTTGGGACGGGGAAAGGATACAGCGTGCTGGACTTGACGTATAACTTCCAGAAAGCTACAGGCATCGAGATTCCGTACACCATCATCGACAGACGCCCTGGTGATATCGCGACTTGTTATGCGGATGCGACGAAGGCGAAAGAAGAACTGGGATGGATAGCTCAAAAGACATTGGGTGACATGTGCCGTGATTCGTGGAAATGGCAAAAAAATAACCCGAATGGATATGAAAAATAAAACAGCCAAACGCAATGGGAGCTGAAGAGATGATTATATTCTCTTCAGCTCTCTTGTACTTTAGTCCGTTATTTGAAACTTCGACAATAACTTCCATTATCCCTTCTCATTGATATGGTTTTTTTGTTATAATGGCAAAGACATGATTAGAAAGTGGGTTCAGTATGCAGAAAATAAGAAAAGCGGTCATTCCGGCTGCGGGCTTAGGAACACGGTTTTTACCCGCAACGAAAGCAATGGCAAAAGAGATGATGCCGATTGTGGATACACCATCCATCCAGTATGTTGTTGAAGAAGCAATTGCATCAGGTATCGAAGAAATAATCATTGTTTCGGGTAAAGGGAAAAGTTCAATCGAAGATCATTTTGATGTGAATTTCACTCTTGAGGAGAACTTAAGGAAAAATGGGAAAAACGAAATGTTAACTATCCTCCAGAAGACGAATATTCCGAGTATTCATTATGTTCGTCAGCCTTATCCAAAAGGTCTAGGGGATGCGATACTGCAGGCTGCGCCGTTTGTAGGGGATGAACCTTTTGTTGTCTTATTGGGAGATGACATAATGCCGAATGATATCCCGTTGACGAAGCTTTTGATGGACACTTACGAAAAGACTGAAGGCGGAGTTGTCGCTACTATGCGGATACCGAACAACTTGGTGAACAGATACGGTATCATTGATATTCAGGATCAAGTATTGGAGCACGTATACAGTGTAGATCATTTCATAGAAAAGCCGAATTTGGAAGACGCACCGAGTAATTTAGCCATTATCGGCAGATATCTGCTGACACCGGAGATTTTCGATGTATTAAGGAGTCAAAAACCGGATTCCGGAAATGAAGTACAATTGACTGATGCTATCGAAGCCTTGAATCAAATCCATCCCTTAACCGCTTTTGAATACACAGGCAAAAGGTATGATGTAGGCGATAAATATGGCTTGTTGATTGCGAATATTGAATTTGGTCTGAAAAAACCGGAAACTGCCAAAAAAATGCACGATTACATAATCGCACTAAGTAAGGAGCTGAAAAAATGAAGGGAATCATATTAGCGGGTGGGAGTGGTACGCGATTGTACCCATTGACTAAATCCGTTTCGAAACAATTGATGCCGATATACGATAAACCGATGATTTATTACCCTATGTCAACCTTAATGCTGGCTGGAATCAGAGAAATTCTGATTATTTCCACTCCAACGGATACGCCTAGATTCGAGCAATTATTCGGAGACGGGTCTGATTTGGGGATCCATATAGAATATAAAGTTCAAGAAAGTCCGGACGGGCTTGCGCAGGCATTTATAATCGGTGAAGAATTTATCGGAGATGATTCTGTGTGCTTAATTCTGGGTGATAATATCTACTATGGCAGCGGCTTATCTAAAATGCTGCAACGAGCAGCTTCAAAAGAAAAAGGAGCGACAGTCTTCGGATATCATGTGCAAGACCCAGAACGTTTTGGTGTTGTCGAGTTTGATGAAAATCAGCAAGCCATTTCTATCGAAGAGAAACCGGAATTCCCAAAAAGTAACTATGCTGTAACAGGTCTTTATTTTTATGATAATAAAGTGGTTGAGATTGCAAAAAATATTAAACCCTCACCGCGCGGCGAATTGGAAATCACGGACATAAATAAAGCTTATCTGGAAAAAGGTGAGCTGGAAGTAGAAATCATGGGCCGAGGATTTGCCTGGTTAGATACCGGAACGCACGAGTCCTTACTTGAAGCTTCAACTTTTATTGAAACGATTGAGAAACGTCAAAATCTGAAGGTGGCTTGCTTGGAAGAGATTTCTTACCGAATGGGCTACATAACCAGAGAGCAACTGATTGAATTGGCACAACCACTGAAAAAGAATAATTACGGGAAATATTTATTGCGTTTAGCAAATGTATAACCAAATGTGAGGGATGAAAAAAGTGAACGTATTGTCAACAAACTTACAAGATGTCAAAATCATCGAGATGGCTGTCTATGGTGACCACCGAGGTTTCTTCACGGAGAGCTACACAAAAGAGAAATTTGCTGATGCTGGCATTACAATCGACTTTATCCAGGATAATCACTCCTTGTCCGTAGAGCCTGGTGTACTGAGAGGCATGCATTTTCAGAGAACACCTAAAGCACAGACAAAAATTGTCCGCGCAGTGACCGGCGTCATCTATGATGTCTTGGTGGATATGCGTATAGGATCGCCTACCTACGGTAAATGGGAAGGCTATATTTTAAGTGAACATAATCATCGTCAGCTTTTGGTGCCGAAGGGCTTTGCCCATGGCTTCGTCACATTGACACCGAATTGCAATGTGCAATACAAAGTCGATGAGTATTTTTCAAAAGAACATGATGGCGGGATTGCTTTCGATGATCCTGAAATCGGCATCCAATGGCCTATGCCGCTGAATAAGTTGGTTTTATCGGAGAAAGACAAACAGCATCCAACGTTAAGTGAATTTGATAATCCGTTTATATGGGAGGGGAAATAATATGAAACTATTAGTTACCGGGGGTGCCGGCTTTATCGGCAGTAATTTTGTCCATTATATTTTAGAAAAATACCCCGAGGATCAAGTCATCAATTTGGACTTGTTGACTTACGCAGGGAATATCCATAACTTGGATGATGTAAAGGATAATCCAAATCATATCTTTGTTCAAGGAAACATCAATAACCGCGAGTTGGTCCGTCATTTAGTAAAAACGCATGGAATCACTCATTTCGTCAATTTTGCAGCGGAGTCACATGTGGACCGCAGTATTTTGAATCCAGAAATATTTGTGGAGACCAACATTCAAGGCACGCTTGCCCTATTGAATGTTGCAAAAGAAATGGGAATCGAGAAATACTTGCAAGTTTCAACCGATGAAGTGTATGGTTCGCTTGGAGCAGAAGGCTACTTTACAGAAGAAACACCATTGGCTCCGAACAGCCCTTATTCAGCCAGTAAAACAGGTGCTGATCTATTGGTCCGCTCCTACTATGAAACTTATGGCATGAACGTTAACATCACCCGTTGTTCAAACAATTATGGTCCTTATCATTTTCCAGAAAAATTGATTCCATTGATGATCACTAATGCGATGGATAAGAAACAGTTGCCAATCTACGGAGATGGCGAAAATATCCGCGATTGGTTGCATGTGAAAGATCACTGCCAAGCCATCGATTTGGTTCTGCGCAAAGGACGCAAGGGTGAGGTCTATAATATTGGCGGACACAACGAACGCACAAACAATCAAATTGTGGACATCATAATAGAACAATTAGGCGTATCCCGCGATTTAATCACATATGTAGATGATCGCTTAGGACATGATAAACGTTATGCCATCGATCCTACAAAGTTGGAAACAGAACTAGGTTGGAAGCCGTTATACACTTTTGATACAGGTATTTTGGAAACTATCGAATGGTATCTGAATAATGAAGACTGGTGGCGCCCACTGAAGGAACAGGCGAAATTATCCTAATCTGGAAAGGCGGCCAATGATGACTATATTAATTACTGGTTCAAAAGGGCAACTCGGTATGGAGTTGCGGAAACTGTTGGATGAGAAGGGTATGAACTATACAGCCACTGATTCGGGAGAAATGGATATAACAAATCAGACAGCAGTCGATGCGTTTTTTCAAAAAGTAAATCCAACGCTAGTCTTTCACTGCGCAGCCTATACAGCCGTGGACAAGGCTGAAGACGAAGGTAAAGATCTGAACGAAAAAGTGAACGCCATTGGCACAAAGATTGTTGCGGAAGCTGCCGAAGCCAATGGTGCGGTTATGGTGTACATCAGTACTGACTATGTTTTCGATGGGAATAATTCCAAAGAGTATACCGAAACAGATCAGGCTAATCCACAAAACGAATACGGCCGTATGAAATATGAGGGAGAACAGTGGGTTCGAAGCCTCTGTTCCAAATTCTATATCATCCGAACCTCGTGGGTTTTTGGGGAATTCGGAAATAACTTCGTGTGTACGATGCTCCGTTTAGGGAAAACACATCCCATCCTGACTGTTGTTGACGATCAGTTTGGACGCCCAACCTGGACTCGTACGTTAGCGGCTTTCATGCTGCATCTGCTTGATACGAATGCAGCTTATGGCGTATACCATTTATCAAACGATGGCAGCTGCTCCTGGTATGAATTCGCCCGTGAAATTTTAAAGAACCATAACGTGGAAGTGAAACCAGTGACTTCAGCGGAATACCCACAAAAAGCCTATCGTCCTAAACATTCGATAATGGATCTGAGCAAAGCAAAAGCAACAGGATTCCAGATTCCGACCTGGGAGGAAGCGTTGAGTCAGTTTGTCGCTAGTATCGATGCGTAGCCGGTTTTGCGTATTGATTGGAAAGATTATTTTGCGGATAAATGTTAAGTTGGTTGGGAAAACAATAAGGAAAGGTTCAAAAAATGGACTCGTTAGAATTACACAAAGAAAAAACATTATACGTGGGTATCGATGAAAATGATTTTGCCACGAAAGAATTAGCCCGAAAGGGGTATCATGTCGCAACCTATTTTCCAAAAAGAGTGTATCCAGTTGACTTAATGAGACGACTTCACACTAAATTAGGTTACCCGTACACAAGGGTATGGTATGGTGATTGGAAAAAAAATATAACAGATTATGATACGGTCATTCTCTTGGACGCTGAGTGGACCCCCGAAGCTGTTAGATACATCAATGGACTGAATGAGAAAATCAGGGTCATCGTTTGGTATTGGAACAGCATCTCAAATTCTGTTTCTTTGGATAAGTTTGATGACTGCAAATGTGAATTTTGGTCTTTTGATGAGAATGATTGCCGGGAGCACCAATTACATTACAATACTCAGTTCTATTCGAAGGGGTTAGTAAAGGAAGCGAAGGAACCTGAGTATGATGTTTTATTTGTAGGCAAAGATAAGGGACGTTTGGAAGAACTCCTCTCCTTGGAGTCGCAGATGCGAGCGTTGGGAGTTATCACCAATTTTTATATAGTTGCCAATAAAGACCGCCAAATCAATAAATCTGAACATTACCAAAAAAGGGTATCTTATGATACTATTGTGGACATGATTACTAAAAGCCGAGCCATCATGGATATTTTGACCGATAACCAAAAAGGGTTGACGCTTAGACCTTTGGAGGCTTTGTTTTTTTCAAAAAAATTGATAACAAACAACAAGGGAATCAAATCTAAGGATTTTTATCATCCGGACAATATATTCATATTGGAAGAAGATGCTATTGCTGAACTTCCTGCATTCCTGAATAGACCGTTACATCAGTTTCCTTCTGAAATCTTGGACAAATATGATCTGGAACAATGGTTTGCTCGTTTCTTTAAATAGAGGTCTCGATTGTTTATTGACAAAACAGGAACCGTGGCAAATTTAGGACTTTTTGTCCAATTCTGACGGGTCCTTCAAGAAATTACAAATAGATCAGGTGCATGTAGATTCAGTACATCATCTGATCTATTTGGCTTTAGTTGTCCAATTTACGAAAAAATGGGGGAAACAGCCTTGTTGATATCCCCTTGGTGGGATTTCTATTCCTTAACATGTTAAAATGTAGGGGGAGAAGCTGCGTACACGGAAAATTATCGTTTTCCTCCCAGAACTTATTACAGAAAAGGGTAAATCATTCAAATTGGTTGCTGATTTAGATTGATTTCGGTAAACATAAGGAAATTTTGTTTTTAAGGGAAGAGGGAGACTTTGATGGTAAAGGACAATAAAGGCTTTCAAAAAAAAATACTACTGATAACCGGCATTTTTATTTTGCTTCTTGTGGCCACAGGACTTCTGAACAAAAGAAATGTTGTTGAGGTAACTTCAATTAGTTTGGAACAGGAAAATGTCATGATTGAAATAGGTAGAAAGATGGTGTTGACTGGGGAAATCATGCCGGAAAATGCCACGGATTGGGTTTTAAACTGGACGTCATCTGATGAAAGTGTTGCGACCGTGTCTGCTTCAGGGGAAGTATCAGCCGTTGCCGCAGGTACTGCTACCATTACAGTGAAAGTTGCCAATACTAATAAACGTGCAACGTGCACCATTATCGTTCCCGTTGCATTTAACAATGAAGAATTTGAAAAGCAGGTGAGATTATTGATAGGAAAGCCGGACGGTCCTATTTATAAGACAAATCTTGCGGGCATCACCTCATTGCACTTGTCGGGTGAGAACATCACGGATATTAATGGCATTGAAAATTTTGTTGATCTTGAAGTTTTGGGCATTCGTTTCACAAAGGTCAGCGAGATTAATGGTTTAAAGGGATTGGAAAACCTGATGGATTTAGATCTTGGGGATAATAAAATAAGCGATATAGGTAGTTTAGCAGACTTAGTCAACTTGAATATTCTTCGTTTAGGCGGGAACAACATCAGTGACATCAGTCCTTTGCGTAAACTGACGAATTTGACAATTTTGGACCTACACTCAAATGGAATAACCGATATCGATGCTTTGAGTGGACTGATTCATCTAACCCAATTAGAGCTCAGTTCGAACGTGATTAGTGAAATCAGCGCTCTAGGGGAATTAAACGAATTGACCTATCTTGATCTGATGAGTAACCAAATAAATGATATCAGGCCATTGGAAAATTTGATTCATTTGCAGAAGCTAGTTTTGTACGGTAATCAGATACGCGATATCAGTGCATTGAGCGGAATGACGGCACTGATAACACTTATTTTGGATAACAACACCATCACTGACGTATCTTCATTATCAGGATTGGAAAGCTTACTAAGCCTTAGTTTAAGCTACAATAACATCACTGATATTAGTCCACTCGCTGCTCTGAGTAAATTGAAATCCCTGAACTTGAATAATAACCAAGTCAGAGACGTCAATGTATTGGCTGAAATGCCATCCTTGATACATATTGATGTGACTAATAATCCTATTGAATAGATGTAAAAAGGTATAGTATACTCGTATACATTTCCGTTTTGAGATTTTTATGATGCTTTAATTTATCTACAAATCTGATATAATGAAAATGTTTAAGCCTAAAGCAGTTCGAAGCGGTGCTTTTTGGCCGTAAGGGAAAAGTAAATAAAAATGGAAATGATCGGAAAGGAAACGTATGAATAATAGTTTTTATAATAGTTTTTATTTCAGTATTGTGATTCCTGCTTACAATTGTGAAAAGACAATACAAGGAACATTAGCAAGTATTACAAATCAAACTTTCAGTAATTATGAAGTTATCATCATCAATGATGGATCCACAGATGGAACCGAAAAAAAAGTTAATGAATATATTGGTAAACATCCTAATTTTTCCGTTTTTACTATTGAAAATAACGGCCCTGGAAATGCAAGAAATATAGGAATTGATAAAGCTAAAGGGAAATATCTTTTTTTCATGGATGCTGATGATGCGCTGGAGAGCCACACGTTGGAGCAATACGCTGGATTATTGGAACAAGGGGCCTTTGATTTGATTATAGCGTCCTACAACATGAAGGTGATGGATGGTGATGCTTTGGTATCTGAAAGACCTGTCATTGTGGATGAACGCCACTATGCAACAAATGAGGAATTTCTTGAAAATCTGTATTCTTTGATGAATAAACAATTGATGTATGTTATTTGGAATAAAGTCTACAGAACGGATATCATCCGGAAACATGGTATTAAATTTCCAAATTATAGTAGCTGTGAAGACAGACTATTTAATCTGGCCTATTACAAACATGCCAATAGTGTCTACACCACTGAAGGAATCCTTTATCAATATTCATTTGATGGTAAGAAAAGTTTAACAAATAAATACTTCCCAAACAAATTCGAAACATTTGTCGAATTCTATGAGCAAATGCAGTCTCTGTCAACGCATGATCTGGCTGGGGTGAGCGCATTGTTCTTGAAAGGCGCTATGTCGTGCATGATTCCCTTGCACAGTAAGGGTTGCCCTTTGAATAGTAGAGAGAAAATGACCTATATAAAAAATATACTGACCCATCCACAAGTCCGTTATGCAACGGAAAACAGTTCTGTCGATACTTCTTCAAGAAAAATAATGCGATTTTTATTTTCTTCGAAGTCTGTCCTTTTAAATTATGCAGCATCAAATATTATGTTTTTAATGAACAATCTATCACCGAAATTTTTTGAAAAACTAAAAGGCAATTTTTAACAGAATGGAGACAGAAATATTGGAAACTAAGCGAGTCCTACATTTTCAAGGAAGAATGGGAAAAGGTGGAGCAGAAACGTTTATGATGAATGCCTATCGGAATATTGATAGGGAAAAATATCAGTTTGATTTTGTTATCTATGAAGAGTACGCAAGTGTTCAACCTTACCATAATGAAATTCAGGAATTGGGCGGGAAGATTTTTGTCGTGCCTAACCCCAATAAGCACATTCTAAAATACATCAAAGCAGTGAATAAAATATTTGATGAAAATCAAGTTGATATTGTCCATAATGAAATTTTTTTTGGTGGAGGTCTGAATCTTTGGTTAGCTTCAAAAGCAGGCGTAAAACAAAGGATTGCCCACAGCCATGCTACAACCGATGGGAAAGGGAATAAATTTCCATATAATTTGGTTAGGCCGTTGTTCTCAAAACTTTTGATGACATATGCTACTGATTTCCTGGCTTGTTCTCAGGAAGCAGGGGTTGGGTTATACGGGGATAAGCAGAAATTCATCAATATACCAAATGGAATCAACCTGGATGCTTATCGGTATACTGGGATTTCAAAGCAGGATATGCGATTGAGTCTAGGGCTTCCCTCAGATGCTTTTGTAATAGGGCATATAGGCCGATTTGAGACACAGAAGAATCATACATTCTTGATGCAACTGATGCAATATATCGTAGAATCAAATCCGAATACCTATTTGTTAGCGATTGGAACTGGGAGCTTGGAGTCCCGTATACATGCTTTAGCCAAGGAATTGGGCATAGAAAAAAATGTTCGTTTTTTGGGCGAGAGAGATGATATACCCCAACTGATGAGCGCTATGGATGTCTTTGTCCTTCCGTCTTTATATGAGGGTCTGCCTATCGTAGCAGTGGAAGCTCAAGCTGCCAATCTGAAACTTGTTATGTCAACAGAAGTGTCGATACATACTAAGCTTTCTGAGAATGTTGTTTTTGTGGATCTGCAGGATGATATGGCGGTATGGAGTCAGGCAATTTTAGATTCACCATTTGGCAATAAATCATTGGCGGATTTGGAAGCATACGACATGAACAATACCGCAGAAATGTTAGAAAAAATATACAGCAATCCGGGGGAATGACAATGAACAACAAGTTACCGACTTTTCAAGATTTGAAGTCCTTCTTCAAGGATAACCTAAGATTTATAATAACTATTTTTGTAACGATGATGATCATCTATGGTTTGGCGGTTTCCTATGCGATTTACAGTGATAGCCAGATAAAAGAAACAGAGGAAATCAGCACTATAACAGGGCAAGTGAAACCTATGCTGACTGTGGAAGACTATACAAAGCTTAATAAAAAGGCAGTAAGCTTCCGCTTTTACGTTGAAAATGAACAAGGGGCTGTGTACAGTAATGCTCGTTTGTTAAAGTCAATTCTCTTGTCTGAAGAGGTTTTGGCGCAGTTAGAGTCAAAAGTGGCTATTATTTCCCCTGTTGTTACAAAAGCAACGCCTGAAGATATGCTGAATGTGAAATTTGACAGTACCACAAATGCTTTGGTAATCGAGGTAGGGACGGGTGATTACAATAATAATTTGGATATCGCTCAAGTTATTTTTGAAGACGTCAAAGCGGGTAATATCCCTTCTTTTGAGACCCGACAAGTCGTTATTTTAACAAAGCCGCAAGAAGTTAATCAATCCGCCGAAAGTGCAATGGTTTCAACAAAAGTTAATGTTTCAGATACAAATTATACTTTAATCAGCGTAATCGTGGCTATCGTTTCTGTATTGGCTGGCGTTTTTGCTTCTGTCATAAGGTTAATATTCAAGAAAGAAGTATCCGACGTATTCAACGCCAGTTTTTCCGAAAAAGATCTAGTATTGGATTTGACCCAAATTTCATCTGAAAAGGAAAGAGTAGCTGCAGCCCAGCAGGCTGTAAATCATCCGCAGGGCAGAAAATGTATTCTTACTGAAATTTCCTTACCGGAGCCAATTTCAGCTGGATTATTATCAAATAATAAGCAGCCAGATGATCAATCGGAGAATATCCTCATAACGGACAGCATCAGCAATATTCCATCTAATATGGAATTCGATGAAATTGTTATATTTTTGCTTAAAAATACAACAACGAAAGAATGGTATAAAAGCCAACGAATTCAACTAGCAAATTACCGGTCAGATATAAAAATAATTTTGATCTAAGACTGGAGGGTGAATGATGCTAGTATATATTTTTATTTTTTTGATTTTACTGCTCTTGTCCACTTTTGAGATTCTATTCAAAAATAAAAAAATTGTTTTTATAAATGGCAGTGTTTTAGCGGCTTTAGCTGGTTTTCGTTATCGTTCCGGATATGATTTTAACAATTATTCCAACTTCTATGACGAACTGAATGATATTGGAGATGTATTCAACGGCTCGATTGATGCTGAATCAGGTTATTTGTTCTTGAATTATCTTTTCATAAAGTTGGGGTTAAATTTCTATACATTTGTGCTTTTCTTTTCGATTGTCAGCATCGGTCTGCTTGTTTTCTTTGTGTATAAGAACACCTCCTATCCCTCTCTGATACTGCTTTACTACTACGCAAGATTCTTTTTTGCCAGAGATATGGGACAAATACGCGCTTCCTTTGTCAGCATCCTCTTGTTGTATTCACTGAAGTACATCAAGAAAAAAGAGCCTATAAAGTTTCTGTTGGTTGTTTTGTTTGCTTCAACTTTCCATATCACAGCGCTGATTTTTATCCTTGCCTATTTATTTAAGAATTACTTTCCGCAATTGGACAAAAAAAATGTGCTCCTTTTGCTGGGTGCCACGGTTGTTATAGGTGTCATTGTCCAGATTCCGAATCTTTACTTATGGGCTGTGCCTTACCGATACATCGGATATTTTACGAATCCTACATTTACAGGAGGTAAATGGTTGCTCAATCCTGTACTTCTGATGCAAATGTTGATTTTTTTGGGGGCGTATTTATTTTCTGATATTCAAGAAGACAAACAATTCGCTTTTTACCATAAAATTTATTTTTTAGCATCATTAATTTTAATATCTTTTGGGGATTTAGCCACTGTGGGAGGAAGGTTGAGCTCACCTTTTGCAACATATGAAATGTTTGTCGCACCTTATTTTATTTTGTCGTTCACAAGAAATAAATTGCTGAATGTATTTTTATTTTTAGGTTTTACTGTCGTGATTTTTTTCATCATTTTTATCTTTTCTGGAGATTACGTGTTTTTTACACCCTATGACACTCTGTTGTTCGAATGATACTGAATGAACACTCAAACAATCCAGTTTATACAACAAAACAAACACCCGAACCAAAATATGAAATCCATATTCTGGTTCGGGTGTTTGTTTTGGTTTTTCAAATAACACATGGTAAGAAGATCCAATTGCACAGGTACGAATAATTGCTTATGCTGTTGACGGAATGTTAAAATAAGCTTAAATAGGTATGTTGCAATTACCAAAAGCAGTTATATTTCATTGTGCTAGGGGATAACCTGAGTCTAAGGTTAAATATATTTAAAGTTATGGACAGGTGAGAGGTGGTGGCTTGAGGGGTAAGTCGTTCAGTAGTGAGTAATGGTGGTGTGGGGTTTATTCCAGAAATAGTGAGGATTAAATGAGCTGCAAAGGGGAATCTCCTATGTCACCTATGCGCAGAATGCCGTTGTCAGTATTTTCCGTTTTGTTCCTGTCTGGTCATAAAAAAATGAGGCGAATAAAATGTTGAGAGATAAATTTAAGTCTCTGAAGGCAATGATGATGATTTTGCTTGTTTCATTATTCACATTCACATTCACATTCTCCGTGCCCACTATATCAGCAGCTTCGCAGCTAATCTCAAGTGTTGATACCACCAATAAATTAGTAGCACTAACGTTTGATGACGGATATGATGCCGGAAAAATACAAGAAATTCTTTCGATACTTTCGAGTAACGATGTGCCCGGAACTTTCTTCATGGTCGGGGAAGCAGCAGCATTATACCCGGATTTGATGAATGACATCATATGGGAAGGAAGCCAGATTGCTAATCACTCCTATACGCATCCTGCCTTTACGAATTTAACTTACTACCAGATGATAGAAGAACTGAATGCAGCAGATGATATCATTCAATATTATACGGGTGAATCCACTGTTCCGTTCTTCAGAGCTCCGTATGGGGACGTGAACTCTTCCGTATTGGAAGCAGTAGGGGATGCTGGCTATGATTATACGATTGGCTGGTCGATCGACACCTTGGACTGGCAAGGTCTTTCAGCTGATACAATAATAAATACGGTAGTCAATAATATTCATCCTGGGGCAATTGTATTGATGCATGCGATGCCTGGAGCTGCGAATACACCTGAGGCACTTTCTTACATAATCAGTGATCTTAAAAATATGGGATATGATTTTGTGACAATATCCGATTTAATCGGTTATGAGGATTCGGGGTATAGTGCAGGGTATAATGCAGGGCACAGTGCTGGATACGACGACGGTTATACGAATGGTTACAGCAATGGGTATTATGAAGGATATATGGAAGGATACTACGCCGGTTATTATGACGGCTACATGGATGGATACTATGGTGGATATACCGACGGTTACAACGACGGCTATGATGATGGCTATAACGCTGGCTATTATAACGGTTACTATGATGGCTACTGGTACGGATATGAAGAAGGATACAATGATGGGTACAATCAAGAATACTCCCCATCCTACGAAGAAGAGACTCCGCCAACATTCGTAGAAGAAATTGATCCGGCGTACGAGAAAGAAACACCGCCACCATTCTTTGGAGAAGAGAACATCCCGTTGTTTGATGAGGAATTTGAAGCAGGGTTTAATGACGGGTATACCGATGGCTACTATGAAGGTAATGATGATGGCTACTATGATGGTTATGATGATGGTTTCGATGCAGGCTACTACAATGGCTATAACGACAGTTTTTATGAAGGTTATAACGAAGGCTATCCTGAAGGCTACTACTTTGGTTATGACGAAGGAACCTACGCAGGCTATTACAGAGCTTACTATGATGGGTACAATGCTGGCTATGACAACGGAAATACGGATGGCTACAACGATTTTGAGTTGCTCTTTTCTTCTGAATTCATACTAGAAGAGGAGCCGGTGTACAGTTCCGGCTTCGATGAAGCTGTTGAGCCGGTTGAAGAGACACCAGAAATCCAAGAGGAACCAGCCTATGTTGAGGCCTTCGATATAGACAGCTCTATGACCGCAGACTGAGACTATATAACTTTTGATGAATCGATTATTTCTATTTACGCTTTAGATTAGTTTCCACTTCAATAATATAAAGAAGGTGGATCACAAAAATTCAATTGAATAAAAAATAGGCATGAGATTACCTAAGTTGGTTAATCTCATGCCTATTTTTATGACATTATTATGGAGGTTTAGGTTAAACTCAAAGGATTCCTTTTGAGAGAATTTAAGCAACGTTGTTTTTTTCAAGAGAAAAGTGCAGAAGATTACTGAGAAAAAACAAAATATACTAAGATGCTGCCAAAAAATGATTAAGGTCTAAAATTGAATTAGGCTTCGGATAATAAAAGCTTTCGTCGTTTTTTTGTAAAATAAATATAAATTATAAACCCAATGGCAAAAATCCCATTTAGTATTTTAGAGATTACAGCAAGGGTAGTATAGTGATAGGAAATTTCGATGATAGATTGCCCAGGAGGTACTACTACTTCAGTTGTACCGAAGCGTGATAAAGTACTTTTACTTTCTATGTTGTTAAC
This sequence comes from Trichococcus flocculiformis, assembly GCF_900113645.1. Taxonomy (GTDB): domain Bacteria; phylum Bacillota; class Bacilli; order Lactobacillales; family Aerococcaceae; genus Trichococcus; species Trichococcus flocculiformis. The sequence goes on along the minus strand of NZ_FOQC01000049.1, from coordinate 1,056 downwards.
TTTTATATCTTGCCCTAGATACCTATAAATTGGTGTAATCAAATTCCCACTGTAATTCTTAGGATTGTCGACTCTAATTGTAAATATTGAATCTGTGTGATCATATACGACTTCAACTGGCATTTCATCAAGAAAATACAAATTATTTTGAGTAACTTCAGAATATAAAACAGAATCTTTGTTTGCATAATCTGTATGGAAGTATGTTGATGCACTCTCAAATATTATATCTTCAGTTAATAGTGTTTGATAATCTTTACTATATAAATTGAGTTAAATTGTATTCGTTTTTCCTCCTATAGGCGTATACTAAAGAAAACACTTGAGGAGTGGGGAACATGGAAACAGAACGCCAAATCCGTGAATTGGAAAAAGCGATGAATACGACAGACAACCGCCGGTTGTACGAGCGTTTCCTGGCAGCAGTCAAGTTGGTTCTTGAAGGCCACACCCGGAAAGAAGACGGGCACACCATCGGCCGCGACGAGCATACTGTCAGCCACTATGTGAAAAATTACTGCCATAATGGAATCCAAGGTTTAGTCTCCAAAAAACAAAGCGGACGACCTTCACGGCTGACAGATGAATAGGAAGCGGAACTGGTGTCAGTGCTAAACTAAATTGAACAGTTTTCGATGAATAAGATTGAACACTTTCACCAAAGAATATCTCCAATCCTGTATACTTTTAAAGGTATCTTAGGTTATTGGAGGACGAAAGGTGAAGAAGAAGTTAATGTTATATTTGGAAATTCAACAGATGAAAGAGCGGGACTTTTCCATCCAACAAATCGCAAAGCAGTTGAAGGTATCCCGCACAACGGTTTATAACTACATGGAGAAGACACCGGAAGAAGCTTTCGAATGGGTCAATTCATTAGGTTCGAGGAAGAAGAAATTGGACCCATACAAGGATTGGATTGTTGCTTGGCTTCAAGAGTATCCGCATCTGAATGCGTCTCAAATACAGGATTGGCTGCTTGAGAAATTCCCCGACTTCACCGTTGGTGAAAGTACGATGCGGTTATATGTGAATCAAATACGCGAAGAATATCAG
>NZ_FOQC01000048.1 GCF_900113645.1 Trichococcus flocculiformis | reverse complement strand
CTTCAAATCAATCAAGACAGAATTCGTATACCAAGAAACATTCGAAACAATAGCAGAACTTCAGATTAAGTGGTTTGACTATGTGCATTGGTACAATCATATCCGTCTGCACAGCACATTGGACTACATGGCCCCTGTGGAGTACCGCCGCCAATTGGCGGAAGCAAACTGCGAATAAAACAAGACGAGGCTGGCTTGCGTACCATTGACATGGAGGGGCGGCAGGATAGGCTTTGGGGCTGGCCCATATTTCGATTCTTGAAAATTTGGAGACAGGCCAGTTTATCCTACCGCCAGAGGCTCCGTGTCAATGGCAGCCGTGTACACCCTCAAATCATTTTTGACACCTTATTATTTTTGTCCGAAAAAGTGTTGACAGTCCAAAGAGTTACTCGTCGGAGTTGAGCTTTTAGGACACAACAGTCAAGTTTTCTGTGACAGACATGAAATGATCAAAGCAAGGGTGACTCAGAATCTGCTCCTGTTTATCGATCTGATCCATCAATTCTAGCAATAAGTCATAAATATGTTCTGTGTTCGTATAGTCTTGCTTCGTGATCAAGAACAGGAAGACGAATTTCACAAGGTGGCCGTCTCCCCAATCGATGCCGTCCGGGATCACAGCTACAGGGACAACCGACTTGAATGCCATCAACGACATCGGATGCGGGATGGCCAGAATATTGTTGAGATTGGTCCGAACGATTGCTGTTTTCGGAGTTGCTGATTGCAACCTGTAACTGGTCCAGATCTTTGTCCAGATTGATTACATCGATGAAAATGACTTTCGATCACGCTCGATTGAAGGGGATGGTCGTGACGATGATATTGATGAAAGTAAGTTCCATGACATGAAAGCCATTAAATATTCGTGAAGTTTTTTTTGATTAATAAATCATGGAGGAGTGATCTTGTATTTGACTCCAAACTTATCGTCAGATGAAACCCGATGTTTGGTCTGTTGATGATCTTTAGAGCGAATTGAATCAACAAGCTGCGCATACGCAAGTGGTGATTGTAGATTTTGGACAGTCAGAGTTTGCAGCGATGCAATTCTGAAGATATTGGGAGAATAAATTCGTTCGTGTAGTTCTGTTCTCGGAAAAGCTATACTTGAAGAGTTGTGTATTAGTGCGGTGAAAACCAGATTTGAAGCGATTTGGCAGAGACTAATAACAAGTTCTTTGTGATATAGGTATATATGCTTGAAATTTTTTACGATAATGCTTTAGAGCGCTCGAAAAAAGTAGCATTGGGATTTCCGAAGAAAATTAGTTGAAGGTATTTATAATATTTACCTGATCATTTAGCTTTCATGACATTTTTTTAATATTAGTCTAATCGGAAAGGTTATAGTAAACTGATAAAGAGGTAACAATAAAAAAATCCTGAAGAAAGTAAAATGGCTTTTACTAGGATAGGTGTTACCTGGTGTTTGATTTTTGCAATGGAGTTAAGAGGAATAATAGAATTTTTTTTAAACTAAAGGTTGATTGGTTCTTAGAAGAAAGTAAGTGCAATTGCTAATAAGATTTAAGTCTACAAAAGAAATTTTTGATTTGCTGATATTCCAAAAAATCAAAATAAATAGCTAATTTATAGTAGAGGCGTTCATTTGTCAGAAATACAAGGGAGACCGTATAAATGAGTAAAAAAATAACAAACAACAGATTTACAATTAATAAAGATGGAAATGATTTTAAGGAAGAGGAAATCGATGACTTATCTTATTTATCAGAATCTCAAAGAGAGGTTGTGATAGAAAAAGCACAAATGTCAGTATTCGAATTGCATAGAAGATATTTGAGAGAGGATATAATTCTCAGACCGCGCTATCAACGCAATGATGTTTGGACCAATACTAAGAAGGCTAAATTAATTGAATCAGTCCTTCGAAATATTCCAATTCCTTCTATATATTTTTCCGAAACTCAAAATGGGTTATATGAAGTGATAGATGGTCAGCAAAGATTAATTTCATTTTTTGATTTCTTAAATGGAGATTATCAACTATCACAATTACCAGTATTAACAAAACTTAATAAAAAGAACTTTAATGACCTGGATGCACCACTAAAAAGAAAAATAGAAGATTATCAACTACAAATATTTATCGTAAAGAAGGAATCTCATGAGGATATTAAGTTTGATATTTTTCAAAGAATAAACGAAGGAGCGAGCAAACTGAATGCGCAAGAAATTAGAAATAGTATGTATAGAGACAACGGGATAAAAGAAATTAAAGAGTTATCTAAGAATAGGGATTTCATCAAAGTGGTCAAGGGGAAAGTGCAAAATAGCCGTTTAAAAGACCAAGAAGCAATTCTGAGATTTATTTCATTCTATTTTTATGGATACGAGGCGTATAACGGTAACTTAAATTCCTTTTTAAATAAAACGCTAGAAGAAAACTTATTAAGTTCTGAAAATTATAAAGAAATAAATAATTTACTAAGTGAAACTATGCAGATAATAAATGAAGTATTTAATGAAAAAGCATTTATGAACCCAACATCTACAATGAGAAAAATAAATATGTCATTATACGATATTATTATGTACTCAGTTGCAGTTAATATAGATAAAAAAAGGGTGATTGTAGAAAACAAAGAGTTGATTAATCATAAATTAAATGAATTATGTGAAAATGATAATGACTTTATAAAGTCCATTTCCTCGAACACTCAAACAAAAGGAAATGTAACATACAGGTTTGAAGTATGGTTAGAGGAATTTACTAAAATATTGTGAGGCGATTGTATGTTGACAAATGTTCAAATCAAGAATTTCAAATGCTATGAAGATGAAAATACATTTGATTTAAATGGAATTACGATTGTATCTGGAACAAATAGTTCCGGAAAATCTTCTCTATTGCAAGCAATTTACTTGCTAACACAAAACAAAACATCTAATTACACCTATTTAGCACTTAATAGCGAATTAAATCTTGGAGGATTTTCAGATGTTCTTAATAAGTCCAAAGGCAATATTGAAAGTTTAGAATTAAGTTTTACTTATGAAAAATCACTGTTAGAAAACTATAATCTAGACTATTTAGATGTTAATTTAGTTTATAGAAATCCAAATACGTTTAAAAATCTCCCAGTAAAACCTTTCGAGACAAACCCTATACTAAGTAAAATTGAAGTGTATAGTTTAGATGCAGATAGACAACCTCACGAATATAGCATAGAAATTGATGATTCTAAAGAATTAGAAGTAAAATATCACATTTCGAGCGAATTAGATAATGGTTATTGTAAACTTAATGGATTTGTACCAGAACCAATTATATTTGAGGAAAACATGAAGAAAATAGTTTCTGATAATTTAGAGAAAATAATAACTTTGCTTAAAATGATAAATAATGAAAATATTAGATACATAAAAGCTTTTCGTAATGATAATTTAGACTCAGCTAATGGAATTTCTACTGGCAATCTGGGATTGTCTGGTGAGAACACTGCAAAAGTCATATCACAAAATCAATCATTAACAACAGATTTATCTATTGATGGTATAAATAAATTTTCTTATATTTTTGATTATTGGATTAAAAAACTACTTGGAAAAGAATACAAAGTGATTTCTAAAATGATTGATTCAAATAAATACAAGATCATCATAACTAATACTGAGACTAATTATGAATTTAGCTTGGATCAAATTGGCTTTGGCGTATCACAATTACTTCCTGTCTTTACACTATTACTCACAAGTAAAAAAAATGATGTAATATTAATCGAGAACCCGGAAGTTCATTTGCATCCTAAATTACAATCCGTGTTTATAGATTTTTGTATTTTTATTTTTAACAATAATAGAAAGTTAATTATCGAAACTCACAGTGAACACATTGTTAATAAGCTGAGGATTAACATAAAAAAAGATTTAATCATATCAAATAGAGTTAATATTTTGTTTTTTGAACAAAGTAATGGACAGCTGAGACACTCTGATATTGAAATTTTTGAAGATGGAAGAATCAAATCGTGGCCAGCAGATTTTTTTGATCAAACATATTATGACTTGTTAGGGTTAATTGAATGAATAACGTCATATATTTTAATCACAATACTTTAGCTGACCAAAACCGAGAAACTATAGAAGATTGTTTATCCGAAATATTACGACTTAGCAGTTTTGTAAAAGAAAATAATTATGAGCTAAAATTTTACTGGAAACTGTGGGAAATTAAAGTAAATGATAAAGATTTACGAAGTATATTAAGCGAACGGAAGTTTTCTGAGAAAACAATGGGCCTAATTTATGCCATTATTAATAGTGGGCCTTTTTACTGTGATGAAGATAAATTTGATTCTGCGGAATCAGTAATAATTAATCCTGAAGTACCTTGCAATAGCGCGATTCTCAACATGCTTGCCAGTTGTATAATTTGGGGTCAATCCATTATTTTGTCCCAAAAACAGGAACAGATCCTAACACATGATAATTATAATTTAGTTCATGAAGATGAAAGTTATGATCTAATAAATATTATTGGTGAAGATAAACTAACCGAGTTTATCTTTAGCCAGAACATACCCAAATCTATAGATGAAGTGTTCGAAAGAATATCAAGGTTTGACCATGTAGTTATTCTTGATTCAGCAAAAAAAAGCGCACGGAAGTATGATTTTAGTTCAACTTTATTGAGTGTTGAAAAAGTATTAAAATGTTTGTCATCAATAGAATTTATGGATGTAAACAATAATTTAACAAATGAGAATAGGAAAATGTATTTTAAGAATAAAACAGGTTTTGAGTTTTCTGAAGAATCTATTGAAACAATTCGTCATCCAAGATTCAGGGCGCAAAGGTTATTTCAAATTTCACCAGGCAATAAACAATGCTTTACTTTGCATGCCAAAATAGGAGGGTCTTTAAGAATTCACTTTTTAATTGAAAATGGAATATTGTATATTGGTTACTGTGGAAATCATTTATCCACTGTTAATAACAAATGATATAGAACGATAATTAAAAGGGGATAAAAATTTCCTCAATAATACAGTTTATAAAAGGTAATTAATTAGTTAGCATTAAAAAATAATATTTAGAAGTCGCTTGATACTAGTTGAGATAGATTTTGATTTGAAAAATGGTAAGAAACAGACTTATCAGAGGAGGTGTTTTGTGGATAAAAACTGGCTTGCATTCTACACATCATCCCACGGCTTCGGGCATATGACCCGCTGCCTGGCGATCATCGAGGAACTTTTGGAGACGACCGATCATCGGATTTATCTGGCGAGCGGCGCTTTTCAGAACAGCTTCGCACGCGTTTACCTGGCCCGCTTCGGCGACCGCGTGACCTACAACGACATCCGCACCGAAGTCGGCCTCGTCAACCAGCCGAATAGCCTGCAGGTCGACATCCCGCGCCTCGAGCACGAGCTGATCGATTTCATGTCCGACTGGGATACGGCCGTCGCTGCGGAAGTCGCCATTCTGCGCGATCTGCCCGTCGCCTGCATCATCAGTGACATCAGCGCCATCGGCATCCAAGTCGGGGAACAACTGGGTGTGCGCAACATTGGTATCGCCAACTTCACTTGGTGCGAACAGTACGAGTTTCTTGGTCTTTCCGACACCATCATTGACCGCTTCCGGGAAGTTTACGCCAAACTTGACCTTCTGATCGAATATGACCTGATGCTTCCGGCACCCAAACTGCCTATTCCAAGAAAACAGACCAGCTTCATCTGCCGCCGCTTCGATCCCGACCGCATCGCCGCCATCAAAGCCCAATACGGTCCGTGCATATTCATCACCTGCGGCAAATCCGCCAGCCTGCTGAATATCCAAATCGACAACTACGAAGGAACCATTTTCGCGACCAGCGGCATCAACATCACCGCTACCGGCAACGCCACCGTCATCGAACTTCCGATCGATACCTTCGATACCCACAACTACCTCGCCGCCAGCGGCATCGTCATCGCCAAAGCCGGCTGGGGCACGATATCGGAAGCACTGCTTTCCAAACGGAACCTGGTGCTGATTGATAGGGAAGGCGTACTGGAGGATACCGAAAACATCGAAGAACTGAAGCGCCGTGGCGTCGCTGTTTCGATCAAGGAATCCGACCTGGCGCGCATCGATATGCACGCAATCAGCGATCTGATTGCGGACAACATCATCAGAGAAAATCTGGATGCATACCAGGATTCGCTTAAAGATATTATACGCGAATTATAACGCCGAAGGTGTGCCCAGCTCCGATGAACGCTATCTTCATCGGAGCACATTTCGTGCTGGGTAGCCTAGCTCCTGTGAAAATGTTCTGGCCGGAGCACGGTCATTTTCCCGTATCCCAACTGCGGCGAGACCCGCCTGACCGGAGGAGACAACCCGCTCGGGATTCTCTTCTCCGGCGCAAAAACCGAACGAAAGCACGCCATCATCCGCATTTTATTCATCAATGCGGATGGCAGCGTGCTTTTTTCTCAAGGAGCAAGAGGACGTATTTTTCGGCCCAGTTAATTCTGAATTTCAGTAAAATAATTATAGTTATTTCAAGAATGATATAGTACAATATGATATGTTAAGGGAGTTTTATTCACTGTTGGATTCCCATCGTTCGATCCGGTTTTCAGAAGGCGCATCTGCTCGTTCCGAAGCGGATTTTGGTTTTGGGAAAGTGGCTGCTTTCCGAACAAAGGCAACAATTTTTCTCGATGGGGACAGCTTTTTACTCAGTTTCCCGTAGATTTGGACATAAAGTTGAGATGTTGTAAGAAGACAGCAAGCGTCAAGGAAGTTTTTTAGGAGGAGTACTGAGATATGTCGCTTAATTTATCACGCAAACAAAAGGCAATGGTTTTAATTTTACTGGATTCATTTTTTATTTTCGTATCTGCGTTATTGGCCTACTGGTTGATCCAGGCGTATATTGGGCCGCCGCAAACGTTCTTTTTCGTCATGGTGAGTGTCTGCATCGGCAGTTACATTCTGCTCGGGCTTCGCAGTCACTTATTTGCGAGGATCGTCCGCTACACGAGCATCTATGAAGTCGGGAAGTCGACGATTTTGATGACGGTATCCTATGCGATTTCGGCACTCATTACGTTGTTATTCATCAAAGGTGTCAGCTTCCGCTACATTTTCCTGATGTACATGTTCAGTTTGGTGTTCCTGCCCGGATCGCGTGTGTTTTGGCGGTTCTATCATGAATGGAATGATGGCAAGCTTAAAAAGAACAATGTGCCGATCGACAAGAAGGTCCGCACGTTGGTTGTCGGGGCCGGTGCTGGCGGCAGTATCTTCGTCGACAGCATCTTGCGTCAGCCGAGTGAGATCGAAATCGTCGGCATTGTCGACGGTGACAGGAACAAGGCGAATTCGCGCTTGTTCGATATCCCGGTCGTCGGTACGAAAGAAGACATTCCTGCATTGGTGAAGGAGTTTGCCGTCGACCAGGTGACGATCGCCATCCCATCCCTGAAGCCGCAAGAGTTGGAAAGCATCTTGGAATATTGTAACCGGGCAAATGTGAAAGTGAATCAGATGCCGCGGATCGAGGATGTCCTGAAGGGCAAACTGACCGTCAGCCGCCTCCGCAATATTGATGTGGTCGATTTGCTGGGACGCGAAGAAGTGCAATTGGACCGCACGAAAATTGCCGAGCAGTTGGAAAATGAAGTGGTTTTGGTGAGTGGTGCAGGTGGTTCGATCGGATCGGAAATCTGCCGCCAAATCGCAAAATTCGGACCGAAAAAATTGATCTTGCTGGGCCATGGTGAAAATTCGATCTACCTGATCGATAAAGAATTGCGCAACCTGTACGGATGCACGATCGAGATCATTCCGGTCATTGCGGATATCCAGGATCGTGAACGTATTTTCCAAGTAATGGAAACCTATACACCCGATCATGTATTCCACGCAGCGGCCCACAAACATGTACCGTTGATGGAATACAATCCGATGGAAGCAATAAAAAATAACGTCTACGGATCAAAAAACATGGCTGAAGCCGCCAAAGCGGCCGGAGTGAAGAGTTTCGTGATGATCTCCACCGACAAAGCAGTCCGTCCGACAAACGTGATGGGTTCGACGAAGCGTATTGCGGAAATTCTGGTGACTTCCTTGAATGAACCGGGTAAAACCAAATTCGCCGCAGTCCGCTTCGGAAATGTTTTGGGCAGCCGCGGCAGCGTCATCCCTGTCTTCAAAGAACAGATCGAAAAAGGCGGTCCGGTCACTGTCACCGATATGCGCATGATCCGCTACTTCATGACGATTCCGGAAGCAAGCCGTCTGGTTCTGCAGGCCGGTGTGCTGGCCAAAGGTGGAGAGATCTTCATCCTGGATATGGGCGAACCTGTCAAAATTTCTGACCTGGCACGCAAAATGATCAAGTTGTGCGGTTACACGGAGGCTGAAATTCCGATCGTGGAATCAGGCATCCGCCCTGGCGAGAAATTGTACGAAGAATTGCTGGTTGATGGACAATTATCCGACAATCAAGTCTTCGAAAAAATATTCGTCGGCAACGCCACAACCTATGACCGACAAGAGGTTTTGAAATTTGTCGAATCACTTGATGGTTTGTCAAATGACAAGCTTCGTGACGAAGTGATTGCCTTCGCAAATGAGAATGTGTAGAGATTGATTTAGTAATTATTTATAGAACAAGCACACCCTCAACCAGCAGCGATGCCGGTTGAGGGTATGCTTTGTTATATACGTGTCAGCTCCGACGGAGCTAGCGCTCGTCGGAAGACAGCCTCGCGCCTGCTAACTCAACTCCGGGGAGCGAATGCTGGCCGGAGGAGGATGCGCGGTGGGGGGCCGAACTCCGGCGAAGCCGCGCTGATCGAAGGTGATGATTTTTTTGGAGATTTCCTCCGGCAGAGAACCTCCTCGCCGGAGGAAATCGTCAGCTCCGATGAGGAGAGCACTCATCGGAAGACAGTATAGCGACGGCTAACTTAACTCCCGGGAGAGAATGCTAGCCGGAGTAGGATGTTTTTCGGAGGACCGAACTCCGGCGAAGCCGCTGTGGTCGTAGGTAATCGTCTTTTTGGTTCTTCTCCCCCGGCAGAGAGCCCCCTCACCGGAGCAGCGCCGTCTGGGAAAGGTTCAGCTGTAATCAGCCCTTACTATTTGTGAAGGGAATCGTACAAATGAGAAAGAGCGCTCTTGTTTTCACTTTATAAAATGGCAATTTGAAAAGGGAATGTGCTATACTCTCATAATCGGATAATTAAATTTATGCAAATATTCAGACATTTATGGGAGGGATCACTTTGAGTGAGGAAAAGAAAGTTAGATGGGTGAGTAGGTTTTTGGGGTGGATTGAGCGGAGCGGGAATAAGATGCCGGATCCGGTCATCATATTTGTTATTCTCAGTGGCGTGATTTTGGTGGCGTCTTGGTTATTTTCTGCTATGGGAGTGGAAGTGATGAGCCCGGCGACGCAGGAGATGATCCGCGTGGAGAATCTGTTGACGCCCGGAAGTCTGGTGCGGATTCTAGTGGAAGCCGTCAATAATTTCAAGGCTTTCCCCGCGTTGGGACTGGTTTTGGTGGTCATGCTGGGGATCGGCCTGGCTGAGCAGTCGGGCTATTTTGAAGTATTGCTGACTTCGTTGGTGGAAAAAGCGCCGAAACAGCTGGTCATTTGGATGATCATCTTTGTGGGTATTCTGGGTAATATTGCCGGGGATGCTGCACCGATTGTCATGCCTCCGCTAGCTGCATTGATCTTTTTGAAGATGGGGCTGCATCCGATTGCCGGTGCGATCGTGGGCTACGTTTCCCCGCTCGGAGCGTTTGCGGCCAACTTGATTCCTGGGATGTCGGACGCGTTGGTCTTTGCCTTTACCGAACCGGCAGCCGCTCTGATTGACCCGAATCTGCAGTTGAACGTTTTGATGAACTATTACTTCATCGCCTTTTCGACACCGGTGTTGCTGGTAGTCATTTACTGGATCATGAAAAAATTCACTTTCCCTCAATTGGGCGAATATATTCCGGAAGAGGGTGTTGTCCAGACCTCGAAAAAGGAGATATCCGCCGGCGAGCGAACTGCGCTCAAATGGGCGAATGCGGGATTCTACGCTGTCATTTTGTTGTTGGTAGTTTTGAGTGTGCCTGAAAATGCACTGCTGCGTAATGCCGAGACTGGCAGCCTGGTGAATGCTTCGCCGCTGATGAACGGCATCGGGATCATCATGACGCTTATTTTCTTTGTGCCGGGACTGCTTTACGGTTGGAAATCCGGCTCGATCAAAAATTCCCATGATTTTTCGAAAATGCTGACGAAATCGATGTCTTCGATGGGCAATTTCATTGTCATCGTCTTTTTCGCCGCGCAAATGATGGCCTTTTTCGCCTGGAGCAACTTGGGCACCGTCATCGCTGTCAAAGGCGCGGAACTGCTGCAGAACACGAACGGCATTGTGCTGATTGTCGGCTTCATCCTGTTGACTTCGTTCATCAACCTGTTTATCGGCAGCGCAAGTTCCAAATGGGCATTGTTGGCGCCGATTTTTGTGCCGATGTTCATGCTATTGGATTTCCATCCGGCTTTTACCCAGATGGCTTACCGAATCGGCGACTCCATCACCAATTCATTGACGCCGATGATCGCCTATATGCCGCTTTTGTTGGCGACGATTCAACGCTATGATAAAAAAGCCGGAATCGGGACCTTGATGGCCAACACCTTGCCGTACTCAATCGGCATCGGCATCGTCTGGACGATCATCCTGATCGGTTGGTACTTGTTGGGCTTGCCGTTGGGACCAGACAGTCCGGTATTTTTGCAAGGATGAGTTTCAATCAGAAAGGAGATCACTATGGAGAAACTATTGAAAAAAGAATGGCTTGAGGAGCTTGCCGCCCGCAAGGAGCAGGTCATCGCCTACCGCCGTCATCTGCATCAGCATCCGGAATTGTCTTTTCAGGAGTATGAGACGAGCCAATTCATCTATGACGAAATGTCGAAGCTGGAGAATGTCGAGGTGACCCGCCCGACCGCGACTTCCGTGTTGGTGAAAATAACCGGGGGCAAGCCCGGCAAGAAAATCGGCCTGCGCGCCGACATCGATGCCTTGCCCATCCAGGAGCAGCGGGACGAACTTGATTTCAAGTCTGTGGTGGACGGCAAGATGCATGCGTGCGGACATGACGGCCACACTGCGGTTTTGATGGTTGCCACCCAGTTTTTGGCCGAACATGTCAATGAATTGGCTGGCGAGGTCTACAGCATTTTCCAGCATGCGGAAGAACTGCCTCCCGGCGGCGCCAAGGAGATGGTCGCCACCGGACTGTTCGATGATTTTGATTTCATCTATGGGCACCATTTGTTCTCAACGATGCCGCTGGGAATGATCGACATCAAGCCGGGCCCGAACACCGGCAATTCCGATCTGTACGAATTGACGATTTATGGGAAAGGGGGTCATGCAGCCTTTCCGCATACAAGCATCGATCCGATCATCATCGGCAGTCAGATTCTCGCTAAGATCCAGACGATCATTTCCCGGAAAATGGATCCGATGCATGCGGGTGTCATCTCGAATACGGTTTTCCAAGCGGGATCTCCGAACGCCCTGAATGTCATTCCCGACACAGCCTTCCTGGCCGGCAGCGTGCGCACGAACGATAAGGGCGACCGGCTGATGATCGCGGAAGAGATCGACCGTGTCGCCAAGGCCACTTGCGATGCCTATGGTGCGACCTATAAGCTGGACTACCTGTACGGCTACAGCGCCGTGTACAACAATGAAGCGACGACGCAGATCGTCCAGGTTATCGCCGAGGAACTGTTCCCCGGAAAGATCACGCACTTGCCGCCGATGCTCGGCGGCGAGGATTTCTCCGCATTCTCCGACATCGTGCCGGCCACCTATATTTGGATCGGCGCCGGAAACGCCGAAAAAGGCTACGACTACCCGCATCACCATCCGAAGTTCGCGCTGGATGAGGACAGTTTTCTTATCGGGGTGAAGATGTTTGTTGCGGTGGCGATGAACTATAGTGCGTTGGCTGAGTGAGATGACCTTCTGGGGCCGCCAGCTCCGATGAGCAGGGTGCTCATCGGAAGACAATACTGCATAAAAAAGCTCACCTCCGACTAGCGAATGCTGGCCGGAGGTGAGCTTTTTCGCGGTGGCCGAACTCCGGCGAAGCCGCCGTGGTCGGAGGTGATGATTTTTTTGGGAGTTTTCCTCCGGCAGAAGGGATGGCTGCCCGGAGGTGGTCGTCAGCTCCGATGAGGCGGGAGCTCGTCGGAAGACAGACTTGCGCCGGCGAGCTCAGTTCCGGCGAGAGAATGTTCGCCGGAGGACGATGCATGGCGGGTGGCTGAACTCCGGCGAAGCCGCGGTGGTCGGAGGTGATGATCTTTTTGGAGGATTTCCTCCGGCAGGGAAACCCCTAACCGGAGGAAAATCCTTGCCGGAGAAGCGAGTTGTGCCAGCTATCTCAGTTCCGGCGAGAGAATGTTCGCCGGGGGACATCGATTTCCCGGCGGCTGTATTCCGGCGAAGCCGCCGTGGTCGGAGGTAATCATCTTTGTGTATCTCCTCCTCCGGCAGAGCAGCCGCTTACAGGAGGAAATCCCTTGCCGGAGAAGCGAGTTGTGCCAGCTATCTCAGTTCCGGCGGGAGAATGTTCGCCGGGGGACATCGATTTCCCGGCATCCGAACTCCGGCGAAGCCGCCGTGATCGGAGGTAACAATCTTTTTGGATTTCCTCCTCCGGCAGAGCAGCCCTTACAGGAGGAAAGTCCTTATCGGAGAAGAGCGTTGTGCCAGCTAATTCAGTTCCCGCGAGCGAATGTTCGCCGGAGGACATTGATTTCCCGGCGGCCGAACTCCGGCGAAGCCGCAGTTGTCGGAGGTGATGATCTTTTTGGATGTTCTTCTCCGGCAGAGCAACCCCTTACAGGAGGAAAGTCCTTATCGGAGAAGAGCGTTGTGCCAGCTAATTCAGTTCCCGCGAGCGAATGTTCGCCGGAGGACATTGATTTCCCGGCGGCCGAACTCCGGCGAAGCCGCCGTGGTAGGAGGTAATCATCTTTTTGGATCTCCTCCTCCGGCAGAGAAGACCTTTACAGGAAGAAATCCTTATCGGAGAAAGGAGTTGTGCCAGCGATCTCAGTTCCGGCGAGCGACTGTTCGCCGGAGGACATCTATTTGAAGTAGGCAAGGAAGAATTGAAAGAGATTGCATCATCCAAGTTAAATATTGCGCAACGTGTATTGAAGGCGTTGGCGGATGTGTTTGTGCCGATTTTGCCGGCCTTGGTAGCTTCAGGTTTATTGATGGGTTTGAACAACTTATTAACAGCTGAAGGCTTGTTTATTTCTGGTGAAACGGTAATCGGAGCGTATCCACATTTTGCGGATTTAGCGGAAATGATCAATATTTTTGCGAATACGGCGTTTGTATTTGTGCCGATTTTGATTGGTTTTTATGCAGCCAAAATTTTTGGCGGGACACCCGTTTTAGGTGCAGTCATCGGAGCAATCATGATTCACCCGGATTTATTGAATGGCTACAGCTACGGACAAGCAGTGTTGGATAATGCTGTGCCGGTTTGGAATGTTTTTGGTTTTGAAATCGCTAAAGTCGGCTATCAAGGTACGGTTTTACCGGTTATCGGTGCTGCCTTTGTGTTGGCCAAAACGGAAAAAGTATTGCGCAAATTTATCCCGATGATGTTGGATAACATTGTTACACCGTTATTGGCTGTTTTGTTTACCGCCAGCTTCACATTTATAGCGATCGGACCAGTTATGCGAGTGGTCGGCGATTGGATGACGAACGGCGTGATGTGGTTATTCTTTGAATTAGGACCTATAGGCGGACCCATCTACGGTGTTGTTTATCCATTACTCGTTATTACGGGCATGCACCATAGTTTGGTTACCTCTGAAATGCAAATCTTGGCTAATATCGAAACACTTGGAGGCTCGCCTACTTTTGCAGTAGTCGCTGCTTCAAACGTAGCTCAAGGTGCCGCGGCATTGGCCGTTTTTTACCTGTTCAAAAAAGACGTGAAAATGAAAGCTATTGCTTCAGCAGCCGGCATATCCGCTTTATTGGGGATTACGGAACCTGCTGTCTTCGGGGTTAATTTAAAACTGAAATACCCGTTTGCTGCAGCGTTGATAGGGTCCGCAGTTGGAGCAGCTTATGCTACTTGGAGGGAAGTTCTTTCTGTATCTCAAGGGCCTGCGGGGTTACCGGGCGTGATCGTCATTCGGCCGCAATCCATGGTTCAATACATGGTTGCGTTGGGCATTGCCTTTGTCGTAACTTTTGTTGTTACCATCCTGTTCGCTAAGATGAGTCAAGCAAAAAGCAAGTTACATTAATGTTATCAAAGATAAGAGAAAGTGTGTGGGGTAGTAAAATGGAATGGTCAAGAGAAGAGCGGTATACACGGCTGGAAGATGTTTCCGAAGCCTATATTTCAGAGCTGACTAAAAAAGTCAGTGCGGGTCCTTATCGGCAAAAATTTCATATTCAACCAAAAACAGGATTATTGAATGATCCGAATGGCTTTAGCTATTATAACGGGCAATATCACTTGTTTTACCAATGGTTTCCTTTGGGCCCGGTTCATGGTGTGAAATACTGGTATCATGTAGCTTCAGACAATTTGGTTGACTGGCAAGATTTAGGCATTGCCATGGCACCGGATACGGAATACGACAGTCATGGCGTTTTCTCAGGGACTGGCTTTGTGGAAAACGATCAGCTGCATTTATTCTATACAGGCAATACGCGAACGGAAGATTGGACGCGTATCCCTTACCAGTGTCACGCAGTAATGGGGAGCGACAACCAAATCAAGAAAGATGCGGAGCCGTTGATCAGTGATTCGCCGATAGGGTATACCGATAATTTTAGAGATCCTAAAGTAATTGAGCAGGTGGGGCGCTACTATTGCATTATCGGAGCTGAAACAAGTGATCATCAAGGCGCGATCGCGTACTACGTTTCCAAGGACTTAAAAGACTGGACGTACCAACAAGCCATAGCGCTGAAAGGGAACATAGCCTCAGAGAACCAAGGCTTTATGTGGGAATGTCCGGACTATTTTGAATTAGCGGATCAAGGCGTTTTGCTGTTCTCGCCTCAAGGCATGGAGCCCGAGGGAGATGCTTATCATAATATTTATCAGTCTGGTTACTTAGTAGGAGAACCGCTCGATTTTGCTACAGGTGAATTCCAAGTGACAGAGGCTTTCAACGAATTGGATCGCGGCTTTGATTTCTATGCGCCGCAAACGATGACGGATCCTCAAGGGCGTCAATTATTAGTTGGTTGGCTAGGCCTTCCGGGTGTAGATTGTGTCACGGATGCGTTTGGGTGGGCGCACTGCTTGACGATTCCGCGTGAACTCAGCTTGCAAAACGGAAAACTTTATCAGCGTCCAGTCCCAGAGCTGGCAGCTCTACGCGGGAAAGCGGTCGCTAAAGAAATGAAATTGGAAAACGAAACGTTGTTGGCAAAAGAGTTTTCAGCTCGAACCTATGAACTCAAAGCAACGTTTAAAGATATAAAAGGGACACGTGTCGGTTTAGCTTTCCGCAAGGGAGCCGAGGAAGCAACGTACTTCTATTATGACCTTGCAGCCAAAAAACTGGTGTTTGATCGGAGCCAATCGGGAAAATCAGTGACGGATGAATACGGCACAGTCCGCCGATGTGCTTTTTCTGAAGAAGCATTAGAGATTCGCTTATTTATGGATGAATCTTCAGTGGAAATTTTTGTGAATGATGGGTTAGAGGTCTTTACAGCGCGTATTTATTCGCAATCAGACCATAATCACGTACAATTTTTCGCAGACGGACAGGCGTCTGTAACAGCAACACAATGGGAAATTTAGCGAAGGAGGCACCTTTATGCCGGGACACATATACTGTAGGCAGCGGAACTCCGGCGAAGCCGAGGTGATCGGAGGTGATGATCTTTTTGAGAGATTTCCTCCGGCAGAGCAGCCCTTACCGGAGGTGGTGTTGCGCCGGGGAGTTCTCCTCCGGCGAGCGAATGTTCGCCGGAGGAGGATGCTTGGTGGTCGGGCGAACTCCGGCGAAGCCGCGTTGGTCGGAGGTGATAATCTTTTTGGGCGTTGTTCTCCGGCAGAGCAGCCCCTTACCGTAGGACGGCGTCAGCTCCGAAGAGTGGGGTGCTCGTCGGAATTGGCTTTGCGAAGGGGAGGTCAACTCCGGGGAGCGAATGTTGGCCGGAGGATACCATTTAGAGGCGATATTTTCACTCGGTTAATTGAGTCAGGAACCTTCTTGGCTGATGACGTTATACAGTACCAGCTGAGTATTGGCGTGAGCTGGAATGCAAGAGATAATCGCAGAGAATATTGGAAGCTCCCGATAAAAAAGTAAGAATGAAACCCACTGAGTAGCCTGATTGTAGTGATCAAGCCACTTGGTGGGTTTATTTTCATTTCAAACAAACGGAGCGAAAATAAAAATAGCTCCGAATGTTTGATTTGATTCTTACTTAAATTTGGTATTTGTTGTATACTTAAATAAATCAAACAAATGGAGCGAAAATTAAAATGGCTCCGAATGTTTGATTATAGAAATTGATTTTTCTTTACCAAACAAACGGAGCGGAAATGTGAATCGCTCCAAATGTTGGTTTTGAGAAAAGAGGGTTGATTTAGATGAATGACAAGTTAAGAACTGAAGAAATAAAAAAAGTCTTTGGCAATAAGCCGTTCACGAGTGATGATCTATATCATTTTTACCAAAAATACGATCCAAACTTAAAGAAGAATACATTCCGATGGCGTGTCTATGCATTAAAAAATGATGGGGTCATTAACACATTAAAGCGAGGAGTCTATGCAACCAAAAGCAAGAAAGACTTCGAACCTACTGTGAGCAAAAAGCTTAAAAATCTGTTTTCAAAAGTTCAAAATCAATTCCCCTATGTTGACATGTGCATATGGGAGACTTCTTGGCTAAATAATCTTATGGTTCATCAAGCATTTTCCAGTAGTATTATACTGGAAGTTGATAAAGACGCCGCTTCAGCAATTTTTGCTTTTCTGCAGGAATCACAAAAAAATGTTTACTTAAATCCAGGGAAACATGAAGTGGAGCATTATATCAGTGCTGGGCAAACGAGCATCATCATTAAGAACCTTACAGTGACTTCTCCGCTACAAGAAGTTCAAAGCATCATTGTGCCAACTGTAGAAAAAATCATGGTTGATCTATTTGTAGATGATGAACTGTTTGTTACCTATCAAGGGGCAGAACTTAAGAGTATTTACCAGGAGCTTTTTAATACTTATAGTGTCAACCAATCAACATTAAAGCAGTATGCACACAAGAGGCATACAAAAGACAAACTCATATCTTTCTTAAAAGAGGAAACGAGCATTGATGAAGATGAGCTATTAATATGAGGTGATTTGATGATACACGAGACGACATACACAAAAGAATGGATTGTGAAAAAGAGCACGGATTACAAAAGAGGAAAGAAGAAAGCGGATCCAACGCTTATCGAAAAAGTAACTAAAGCTTTTCATCTGATAGAAGAACTAGCAAAAACAGATTTGGAATTTATTTTCAAAGGGGGAACATCACTACTCCTTCTTCTTAATCAGATGCACAGATTCTCGATAGACATTGACATTATTATTGAGAAGCAAAAGCATGAGGTTGATATGGATGATATTCTTAGTGAGATAGTTGGAAAGACCGGTATCTTCACCCATTTTGAAGAGAATGTGAGAAGTGGAAATAACGAAGTCCCAAAAGCCCACTATAAAGTATTCTACACATCGTCACTTAATGAAGATGAGAACTACATCCTTCTGGACATTCTATACGAAAAAAGCCATTATGTAGATGTGATTGAGAAGACCATAAACTGTAGTTTCATAGAATACTCTGAACCATCAGTCCAGGTTCATGTGCCGAGCGTGGATTGCATTTTAGGTGATAAGTTAACAGCGTATGCACCAAATACTACGGGTATCCCTTACGGAAAGAGTAAAGAGTTGGAAATCATCAAACAGCTCTTTGATGTAGGTAACTTGTTTGATGAAATGAGTGATGTCAATACAGTAAGCCAGACATTCAAACAGATGGCACAGCAGGAACTAATCTATCGTGAACGAGATGAGGAGTCATCGTATAGAGACGTTCTTGAAGATATTTTTGAGACCTCCAGAATTTTAAGTGAAAGAGGTCGGATCGAAAAAGACATTTATGATCAGTTACAGCTGGGAGTCAATAGGATCAAGGATTACATTTTCTCTAGAAACTATATAGTAGAGAGTGCAATTAACAGTGCATCCAAAGCAGCGTACCTATCACTTTTAATAAAACACGAAATGACTGATGTTGAGAAATTTGATCCAAAAGTAGATTTGAGAGAGCTAGTGATAGAACATCCAGATTTCAAGAAATTCAAAACGATCATGAAATTTGATCCTGAAGCGTATTTTTATTGGTACAAGAGCATTGAGATACTCAACCAGAAAACAGTAGAAGAAACTTCATAGATTCAGATTGCAACAGCTCACCATTCATAGGGTGGGCTTTTTTACTTTCAGCCTATCAAATAACCCACCAATAAGGTCTCTAGCATCGGAAAAACACCGGACTGAGACGGGATATTGGTGGGTTATTTTCATTTTGGCCCTAGGTAATCCTTCTCGTATCATGGCGTATTGGGTGAAGTAAAATTTGTCAAAAATATCCCAGATTCTATTTATACAAAGATTTTTGCGTATGTATTAGGCAAATACAGGTTCCTGACAACTATCGAAAACACCGGAGGACGGCGTCAGCTCCGGTGAGGTGGGTGCTCGTCGGAGTTGGTGTGGCGCCGGGTAGCTCAACTCCGGGGAGCGAATGTT
>NZ_FOQC01000047.1 GCF_900113645.1 Trichococcus flocculiformis | reverse complement strand
CGTTGGAGACCTTCAAGCACCGCTTTGACAAGGTAAAGTTGGTTATCTTAGATGAGATGGGTTATGTGCCGTTCACCAAGGAAGGCGCCGAGTTGCTCTTCCAGCTGATCAGTGATTGGTATGAGACTAAAAGTATCATCATCACCAGCAATTTGGAGTTCAGCCAATGGAATAAGGTGTTTATCGATACACGTTTGACTGCGGCATTGGTGGACCGCTTGATTCATCACGCACACATTTTAAGCTTCACCGGAGAGAGCTTCCGGCTCAAAAACGCTCTATCAAGACCAAAATAATCAGAGAAAAATTTCAGGCGCAAAAGTGTGTACTTTTTCTTTGCAATATTGTGTAGAAAGGTCTTGCAAAACACACAGATGTTTGATAATTATTCTATACAAATTTCTCTAAATTGTTGTGTACTAGAGCAAAAATACGTGTTCACAGTCCGCCTATCACCTCCCAGATAAGGGTTCCGATGCTTTCCAACATTTCACACTCCTCCTACTTCTTATTTGTTTACATATTTAGTGTAAACTAGTTATACTGTTAATAGTAAAAATGTTAATAATACGGAACAAAAAGGTGGGGTGTTGATGCAAATCGGAGAAGTACTAGGTGACATTCGGAAGAACAAGAATCTGAAATCGAAAGATGTCTATAAAGGTATATTGAGCAGACCTGCCATTTCACGGTTTGAAAAGGGCAAGAGTGATACGACTGCTGGAAAATTTCTTCAGATCCTTGAGAATTTAAATCTGTCTTTGGAGGAATTCCATTTCCTGTATGATGGAAACAAAGCGAATACGGATACTATGATGATCAGCGCTTATTCAGAAGCCTACTACGCAAAGGATATACCAAGGTTGGCGGCTTTAGAGGAAGCGTCCAGAAATCATTTTGATGAAACTACCCAAATCAAATATTTGCACCATGCGAGCATTATCCATCTGCTGAGGTGTAACCTCAGCGAGCTGCCATTCCCGCATAAAGAGTTGGCGGTCATAAAAAACTACCTTTTTCATTGTGAGGCATGGCATTATTATGAATTGGTTTTGTTCACCAACGCCTTGGATTTCTTTCCGGAGGATGCAGTGGATGCTGTGTACGCTAGAGCCAAGGAGAAGATGACAGAGTTCAATCAGATGAAACGGTATAAAAACGAACTGTTTTCCCTCATTTCAAATATCCTGGTTTTGCAGCTGGAGAAAAATGACCTGGAGAAGAGCTTGTTTTATTACGCTGATTTGGAAAAGACCGTTTCTGCATCGGACAACAAGATGTATGAACATACCATGTTGCTGTTCTTCAAGGAATTGATTGGTATCATGCAGCAGGAAGATGCCCAAAAGCTGACGGACATCATCCGGACATTCAAGCTTCTGGATATGGAGCGCGTGGCTAACCAGTGTGAGGGCTTGCTGGAAACTGTAAGAAATAATAATGCGTGATCTGCATGTGCCCCTCAATCGGAGCATATACAAATCAC
Source organism: Trichococcus flocculiformis (assembly GCF_900113645.1). Lineage (GTDB taxonomy): Bacteria > Bacillota > Bacilli > Lactobacillales > Aerococcaceae > Trichococcus > Trichococcus flocculiformis. The sequence goes on along the minus strand of NZ_FOQC01000047.1, from coordinate 17,570 downwards.
GCATTATTCCATTCATTCATAACGTCCAAGCAACCACAGGAAATTTGTGCACTTCAGCTAAATCTATCCGATTTTTCTTATGAACTAAATGCCAAAATGTTGGATACTTATCCAGATTCATCTATTAGTATCTTGTGTATCCACACGAAATGTGCGAAGATACACTCGTTATGTCATAATGGAAGAGAAGTCAGAAACGAAAGGACGTTTTGAATGAAAATCGTGATTGCCGGTGGCGGGAAGGTTGGTTCCGTGCTCTGTTCAGAATTGGCTACACAAGAAAATGATATTATTTTGATCGAAAAAATGGAAATGCGTTTGGATAAGCTGATCAGCACGTATGATATCTCAGGCATAGTCGGAAATGGTGCCAGCTATGATATCCAACAGGAAGCAGGTGTCGCTGACTGCGACATTTTTATTGCAGTGACAGCACAAGATGAAGTGAATATCATGGCCAGCATCCTGGCGAAAAAACTCGGGGCAAAATATACGATTGCACGCGTACGCAACCCGGAATATTCTGGGCATTTTGACTATGTCCGTGAAAGCTTGGGCATCAATCTGATGATCAATCCCGAATTGGAGTCGGCGCGGAGCATTGCGCGTATCATCAAGTTCCCAACAGTACTGAGCATCCAATCTTTTGCGGATAACCGCGTTGAGTTGATCGAAATCGAAATTGGGTCGACTGTTTCCCTTGCAGACTTATCGCTAGCCGATTTCAGGAAAAAATTCGGTGACGTACTGGTGTGTGCTATCCGCCGGAAGAATGAAACACTGATTCCCTCTGGTCAGGACAGGCTACTTGTTGGGGACCATGCCTATATCATAGGAAACAGGGCAACAATCCGTAAATTTTATAGAACGGTCTGTCCCCAAAAAACAAAAATAAACTCCGCTCTCGTGATCGGTGGAGGAAGGCTGACCTATTACTTGCTTGATTTCCTGAAAGAATACCGGATGGATATCAAAGTCATCGAACAGAGCCGGCAGACCGCTGAGGAGCTAAGCGCAGCCTATCCAAATGTTGAAGTAATACTGGGTGACGGGACGGACCAAGATGTTCTTCAACAAGAAGGTATCGAAACGTACAACGCTTTCATTTCTTTGATTGGGGTAGATGAAGAAAATATTATCGCTTCATTATATGCTATCCAACAAAATGTGGAAAAAGTGATCACCAAAGTGAATCGGGAATTATTGCTGAAAATATTTGATTCACTAGGAATGGAAACGATCATTACGCCAAAACGTGTGATTGCCAATACGATTTTACGCTTTGTTCGTAGTCTGGGAAATTCCTCGGTGTCCGATGTCGAAGCTTTGTATCGTCTGGCGGACAATGAAGCGGAAGCGATCCAGTTCAAAGTGAAAGAAACGAGCCGGATCATCCATATCCCGTTAGTAAAATTGAATACAAAACCCAATCTGCTGATCGCATATATTATCCGCAATAAAAAACTGATCATCCCCTCCGGACAAGATGTCATTAAGCCGAATGATCGCGTTATCGTTGTCACGAAAGAAAAAAATTATGATGATATCGACGACATCGTTTATTAGGAAGGGGAATGCGGAATGAATGTATCGATCGTTCGTTATGTTGTGGCACGTCTGTTGCAGATTGAAGCCGCATTGATGATTTTCCCTCTTGCGGTGAGCTTGCTTTATCGGGAATCTTGGAACTATCTTTTCAGTTTTTTGTCCGTGATGATTTTTTTGGCGGTGCTCGGGCAACTATTAAGCTTGAAAAAGCCTGAGAATAAACGGATGACTGCCCGGGAAGGCTTCGTCATCGTCGCGATTTCCTGGATTTTGTTCTCCTTTTTCGGCAGTCTGCCTTTTGTCATTAATTCGGATATCCCTTCTTTTGTGGATGCATTTTTCGAGACGAGCAGCGGATTCACAACAACAGGTGCGAGTATTTTGGATGATGTGGAATCCTTATCCCATTCCAGCTTATTCTGGCGAAGTTTTACCCACTTGGTCGGAGGAATGGGGATTTTGGTTTTTGCCTTGGCGGTCTTGCCGCAAATCGATTCCCAATCCGTTAATATCATGAAAGCCGAAACACCCGGTCCTACTTTCGGCAAACTTGTGTCGAAATTGTCTTCTTCGGCTCGGATTTTGTATCTGATTTACCTTTCCATGACAGCCATCGTCACTATCCTGCTCTGGATTGGCGGGATGGATCTGTTTGATTCTCTGCTTCATGCTTTTGGTGTAGCTGGTACGGGAGGTTTCGGCATCAAAAATGGCAGTATCACGCCTTATGAGAATGCCTACGTTGAGTGGGTAATCGGTATAGGTATGCTTGCCTTCGGGATAAACTTCAATATGATTTATTTATTGCTGATAGGAAATATCAAGCAAGTATTCAAGAGTGAAGAGTTGAAGTGGTATTTCTTGATTGTGCTGGGTGCTGTGGGGCTGATTTGTATCAATCTGATAGGGTACTATGATTCAATTTCGAAATTGATCAGGGATGTTTTTTTCACGGTATCTTCTGTCATTACGACAACCGGATTTACGACAGCAAACTTTGGTTCCTGGCCGTTATTTTCCCAGATGGTGATTTTGTTGCTGATGTTTTTTGGGGCATGTGCGGGTTCTACGGCTGGAGGATTGAAGATTTCGCGTGTCGTTGTCTATGTTAAGATTCTGGTTGCGGAAATCAAACGTGTCGCGCAGCCGAATCGGATCGTGGTTGTTCAATATGATCAAAAGCCTTTGGGGACAAATACGAAGCACGGTGTAGCTAATTATCTGATCATCTACTCGGTAGTCTTTGCAGCAGTGTTCATGCTCATCAGTCTGGATGCGCCGGACTTTTTGTCGGCTTTCAGTGCAGTAGCGGCAACGTTCAATAATATCGGTCCTGCTTTGGGAGCAGTCGGACCGGCATACAGCTACAGCAAATTGCATGATTACTCAAAGATTTTGTTGTCTTTCACGATGCTTGCGGGGCGGTTGGAAATTTTTCCGATTTTGATCCTTTTTGCACCGCGTACATGGAAAAAATAGAAATAAGAGGCGTGGATAGCGCGGCCAACCGTGCTTGATCATGAAAAATTCAAAAAACTGATGCTGACATAAAGTCGACATCAGTTTTTTGCTGTAAGGTGTCCCGGTAAGTGCTCAGATAGAGCGGGAACTTCTTGGCGATAATGAAGCTTGGTAAGCTTGATCCACTTTCGCCAACATCTGGTAGACCGCTTCATAACTTTCGCACACATCATCCGGAACTGTGTAGTTATTCGAAACCGCGCGCAATTGGATGAACTCCTCGTTCAGGTCTGGTTTTTTTGTGTCGGCTGTTAAGGTCTTTTCGAGGATCGCGTTGAATAGCTGGTGAACATCATGGAATTCCGGGTGATTTTTTCCATGTACACGGGCTACAATCGGCACGTATTGTTCCAATGTTGGAAAGAGAGCTTCCTTCACTTCTGTAAATGTGGGTTGATTGGACATCTGAGATCCTTCTTTCTGAGTTCTGATGCTTTCATTATAATGCTGATCCGCCAAAAGATACTTGATCTGTGTCAAGAAAAAGAAAATCGATACGACGCTCTTTCGAAATTGGCTGGAATATCCTGGATAGCCAATTGATACCGCCTTCATATCATTTGGCGGTATAATGAAGTCAAAGGGTGAAGAAGTGGACTACAAGACGTTTGTTGCCATGATTGAGGAAGGGAGTGTGGAATCGGTGCTGGTGGAGGATAGCCGCATCGAATTCACGGCACTGAATGATGAAGGCGAGGAAGCTGTCTTCATAACTGGTCGAATGGAAGATCCGGCGCTAACTGAGAGACTACTGGCCACGAATGCGAAGTTTACCCAGGAAATTATCCCGGAAGAATCCCCACTGTTGAATTTCTTCCTGATTTGGATTCTGCCCATGGTGTTGTTGTATGCGTTGTGGAACTTTATGATGCGCAGGCTGCAGGGAAGAGTCGGAGGGCTCGGCGGCAGCGAAATGAAATTCGGCAAAAGCAATGTCATGGTTTATGCTGCATCTGAAACAGGAAAAACATTTGCGGACGTAGCAGGCCAGGACGAAGCGAAAGAAGCACTTTGGGAAGTGATCGATTTTCTGCACAATCCCCAAAAATACCGGGAAATCGGGGCGAAGATGCCGAAAGAGATTCTGCTTGTCGGACCTCCGGGAACCGGCAAAACGCTGCTTGCGAAAGCTGTCGCGGGAGAAGCCAAAGTTCCGTTCTTTTTGATATCGGGGTCAGAATTTATGGAGATGTTTGTCGGTGTCGGAGCAGCCAGGGTGCGAGATCTGTTCAATCAAGCCCAGGCCAAAGCCCCCTGCATCGTCTTCATTGATGAAATCGATACGATCGGCAAGAGCCGTAACCTGTCTGGAATCACCGGAAATGATGAGCGGGACCAGACGCTCAACCAATTATTGAATGAGATGGATGGTTTTTCCTCGGAAAAAGGCGTGGTGATCCTGGCGGCAACGAACAAACCTGAAGTTCTTGACAAAGCGCTGTTGAGGCCAGGGCGTTTTGACAGGCGCATTCCACTCGAACTGCCGGATATTGCCGGCAGAGAGGCGATTCTGAGGGTGCATGCAAAAACAGTCAAAATGACGGAGGATGTTGATTTGAAAGGAATCGCAAAGTATACACCCGTCAGCTCCGGAGCTGACCTTGCCAATCTGATAAATGAAGGCGCTCTCCATGCCATAAAGGAAGGACGCAGCGAGATCACTCAATCCGATTTGGAGTATGCTTTGGAAATCATTCTGGCCGGCTACCAACGGAAAAATGCGATCCTCTCGAAAGAAGATAAATTGGCGATTGCCTACCATGAAATCGGCCATGCGATTGTTGCAGCAAAACAGACCGATTCCGCACCAGTCAATAAAATCAGCATCATCCCAAGGACATCCGGGGTCCTCGGCTATACGATGCAGTCGGAAGAGACAGACCAAATACTGATGAGCCGGGAAAAATTCCTGAATAAAATCGTCACCTACATGGGCGGACGCTCTGCCGAGGAGGTCATCCTGAATACGGTCACCTCCGGGGCGGAAAATGACATAGAGGCCGCAACAGCGATTGCGAGAGCGATGGTCACACGATACGGGATGAGTGAAAAATTCGACATGATGGCTTTGGAAACGATCAATAATCCTTATCTGGGAACGGATGTAACCTCACTCGTATCGAATGAAACTTCTGCGAAAATCGATGATGAGGTTCTGCGCATCATCACATTCGCCCACGAAAAAGCCAAAGAAATCATCCGGGAGAACGTACCGAAAATGCATGAGCTTGCAAACTACCTGCTCGAAAAAGAAACCATGACCGGCGAGGAATTCATGGAAATGCTAGAGGAAAAAGATGATGGAGGCTAATGAATCGAGTTTTTACATTTTTTTGCGATTTGTGGCATAATAAACATCATAAATATGGAAAATAGATTCAGGAATTTTCAGAAAGGGGTCAGTATGAAAAATACGAAAATATTTGGAATGTCGTTTGCCAGCGTTTATCCGTTGTATATCAAGAAAGCCGAGAAAAAGGGCCGCACGAAAGAAGAAGTCGATGAAATCATTTTCTGGCTGACCGGATATGATGAGGCAACTCTGCAGCAACAGTTGGAAAACAAAGTTGATTTCGAAACTTTTTTTGCACAGGCACCCCAGTTGAACCCTAAAGTTTCGCTTATCACAGGTGTCATTTGCGGATACCGCGTCGAAGAGATCGAAGACAAGCTCATGCAAAAAATCCGTTACTTGGATAAACTCGTCGATGAGCTGGCTAAGGGGAAGGCCATGGAGAAGATACTGAGGAAATAGGTTACACGTGCAAGAAAAACATAAAATAATCAAGCAAATGGAGGAAATAGAATGGAATTCAAAAACGTTACAGTAATCAAGGAAGCAAATGTTTATTTTGATGGGAAAGTTACCAGCAGAACGGTTTTGTTCGAAAGCGGAGAGAAAAAGACACTTGGCTTCATGTTGGCAGGCGAGTACGAATTCAACACTGATGCAGAGGAAATAATGGAAGTCTTGGGTGGCGATATGTCGGTTATGTTGCCAGGTGAAGCGGAATACACGCTTTACAGCAAAGGCCAAAGCTATGTCGTTCCGGCGAACTCATCCTTCAAGATGATCGTTGAGAAGTATGTGGATTATTGCTGTTCTTACAAAAACGACTGAATCTGAAGTGCAAGTTTTTTAATAACTGCGCAACAGTGAAGGCAAATCAATTGATTTCAACAAAATAAACCAGCCGGAAAACGGAGTTCGTCTATCGAACTTCCGTTTTCCGGCTGGTTTTTTATAGTGTATAGACAGCGTTTGTTTCGGCTATCCGTTTTCAGCTATTAGACATATTCAACGATTCCGCGTTTGAGAAGCTCTTTCCTCAAAGCTTCATTTTCAGACCGCAGTCGTTTCACATCTGCTCTCAAAACAGAATCGAATTTACGGATTGTATTTATGACTAACATCACTAAGATAAAAATCAGCAATATTGAAATGATAAATTGGATTGTCAGCATAAGTTGGACCCCTCTTTCCGGATTGTTTTTTGCTACAGGAACAGGATATCAGGTCATTATGTAGCTCAGATGAAGACGCCTAATCTCCATCCAATCTACACATTCGTTCAGTATATTTAGACTATCAATTTTTGGTTATTTTACTTTGAGGAGGAAACAAAAATGAGCATGACTCATTACATGTCTTTATTAGCGTCGAACCAGCCTTGGAATCTAATCATCTTTATGGCCATCCCCGTCATATGCGCGGAGACGCTCACGATTTCGGAATTTTTCATTATTTTTGACAGGGTAAAATCAGGTGGTTTGAGGACTTTGAACAAAATCGTCGGCATTTTTGCCGGCTTCTATTTTACGGGAATATTCTTCTACCTGTTGTTTAACGCAGTGATTCCATTGACCACCACAAACGGTTGGCATACTTGGGTCGATGTTGCGGCAGTGGGCTTCTATCTGAGCGGCGACCTATTCCTTTTGCCGATCGCACTCATGGAAATTGGTGTCCTGTTCCGGAATAAAACCGATGAAGAAAAAATGAAAATCCACTTTATGCTGGTCGGCGGCTTCCTTGTCGTTGCCCATATTGCCATGATTTTCGGCATGGTGAATCCTGAAATCATCGACAGCATGGCCGTAATGCCTGGTATGACGAATTAGTCATAACCCTGTTAATTTGTATCCAAATACAAGTATATACAACAAAAAATCCGCAATCAGCTGTTAAGTGATTGCGGATTTTAAAAAATGTATTCGATTATCTGATCGACTTTAGCGATATCCTGAACAGGCAATCTATCAGCAAATTCGATTTTTCTGGCGTGAAAATCCAAAGATTTGAGTTGGGAAATGACGATTTGACCTGTGACAACCATTTCTTTCGGCAACGTATATCGAGTAGGAATGTTTTTTATTGTCGAAGTGATGGGGCAAATAACCGCAAACAAGGTGGAACGATTAAATTCGTATCTTGAGACAACCAGTCCCGGCCGACGTTTCTTGATTTCATTTCCTGAAGATGGGTCAAAATTTACCCAGACGATATCGCCTTTCTTGGGGATGTACCTATCGGAAGCGTTCATCAGAATAGTTCTCTCCCTTCAGGAGATAAATTATTCCACTCATCTTTTTCGTAAAAAGCTCCAGCTTCGGACAAAACAAAGGGATCATCAATTTTTGGAACCAATGTGATTGTCCCATCTGGTGAATAGATTACGACATATTCTTTATTGGGTTCTAATTTTTCGCCATTGTGAAGCGGCAGGGTGACAACTACGGAACTTCCTTGCAGTCTGGACTTTGTAATTAGCATGTTTCTCACCTCTTATGAATAATTATACTCGACAACACTCAGTCACGCAAAGTGCACTATCGGCACATGCTAAAAAAGTAAATTTAGGAATATAATCGATTTATGGAGTCGATGACCCTAGGGAAGTCAGCCGACAGAACAATGGAATTCAGGAGGGATACGGTGATGGATATGACGAATTATGCCATCATGACCATCATCGAACTCGAGAATAAAACATAATGTTGCGTACAATAGTATCCAGTGCCTCAAAAAAGATAGACGATACCAGAGCATCCAAGCTCTGGTATCGTCTATCTTTTTAAATCGTGATGCTGTTGATGAAGCGGGCGATCCTTGGATCGGTTGTGCTTGCGAAGAAGTCCTTGGTCGGGCCGTCGAAGCCGACTTTGCCGTCCTCCAGGAAGAGCATGCGGTCCGCTGCTTCCCGTGCGAAGTCAAGGTTGTGCGTCACGATGATCATGGATAGCTTTTCGGAAGCGAGCTCCTTCAAGACGCGTAGCACTTCCGCTTCCAACTCGGGATCAAGGGCGGAAGTGGGTTCATCGAACAGGACGAAATCCGGTTCCATAGCCAAGGCGCGCGCGATGGCGACGCGTTGTTGTTGACCGCCCGACAGTTGGTCCGGGTAATGGTCCAGTTTGTCGGCCAAGCCGACTTTGGTCAGCAGGTTTTTGGCTCTGGCCGTCGCTTCTGTTTTCGAAAGTTTCAGAACCGTAATCGGGCCTTCGATGACATTTTCCAATACCGACAGATGCGGGAAGAGGTTGAAACTCTGGAACACCATCGCCGTTTCTTTGCGGATTGCCATCATTGTTTCTTTCGAAATTTTGGAGCTGAAATCGACCTCGAGAGTGCCGTTCTTCAGGATGCCGCTTTCTGGCACTTCCAACAGGTTCAAGGTGCGGAGCAAGGTGGACTTGCCTGAACCGGATGGCCCGACGATGACGGTCGTTTCGCCAGTTTTGAAAGTTAATGAGATATCCTTGAGGGCATGAAAGTCACCGTAGGATTTTTGGATATGTTTGATTTCGATCATGTCGTCACGCCTTTTTCAGATATTTGGAAGTTCTGATTTCCAATTTGCCCTGGATCCAAGTCAACACGGTACTGATAAGGAGGTAGATCGCAGCTACTTCCATATACAGAATCAGCGGTTCATAGGTAACGGAAGCGAACTGCTGCCCGACCATCGTCATTTCAATGATCGTGATGCTGGATGCCAGCGAAGTCGATTTCACCAGAGAAATGAAGTCGTTCATGACGGCCGGCAAGGCAATCCGGACGGTCTGCGGGAAGATGATCCTTTTCAGGACCTGTCCGTGCGTCATTCCCAAGGAGTCGGCCGCTTCCCATTGCCCTCTCGGGATGGACAGGATCGCGCCACGGATGGATTCGGCCGAATAGGCGCCGCTGTTTAAGGCAAAAGTCAGGATAGCGGCGGTCCACGCATCCAAGGTGATGTTTAGCTTCGGCAAACCGAAGAAGACGATGAACAATTGGATCAAAAGCGGGGTGCCGCGGAATACCCAAACGTAGAACCAAGCCAGCCCTTTTAATATCTTGCTTTTCGAAATCCGCATGACTGCAGTAAGGACTGCCAGTACAAGGGACAAAGCAAAGGAAATCAGCGCCAAGGGGATGGTGACGGTAAATCCTGCTTCCAGAATTGGCCATAGGGCGTTTTCGATTATGGATAATGTATGCTGCAAAATTTACTCACCGTTCCTCTTTATATTAAAAAATAAAAAACTATTCAATGTCCAAAAGCGCATCACCGCAAGTGGTTCACGAGATACCAAATTGTAACACGCATCCAACGATGATGGCTAGCTTCAAGGATTAACCATCCATAAATCAGATAAATCGTACCGATTGAGCTCTAATCTGCGCAATCGGTACGATTTCGTATATGTGAGACGGAACGAGCCCGTTCAGCTTTTCTTAGTTGTTCGCGCCGACGCTGATGTCTTCGCCTAGGTATTTTTCGAAGATTGCTTTAAAAGTGCCGTCTTCTGTGCGGGCTGCGATGATTTCATTCAGTTTAGTCTGGAAATCTGTGTTTTCCTTTTGCAGGATGATGCCGACTTTATCGTTTGTAGGCAGTTTTTCATCAATCAGACGCAAAGTGGAGTCTGGATATTCTTCAAAGTAAGTCAAGAAAGTGATGTAATCATTGATCGTTCCGTCTGCACGGCCTGAAGTGATCAATTCGACTGCTTGATTGAAGCCGTCGACAGGGACGATTTCAGCACCAAGGTCGCGGGCGTTCTGTGCGTAATTGCTTGCAGTGGATTGGGCTGATTTTTTGCCGCTGTAGTCATCCAAAGTTTGAATGTCGGAGTCTGCACTGACCGCCAATTGGCCATAGGACTCGAAATAAGCATCGGTGAAGTCGTAGACCGCTTGTCGTTCTTCGGTCATGCCGACGTTGTTGATGACGATATCGTATTTATTGACGTCCAATCCGGCAATCAGGGAATCCCATTTCGTTTCGACAAAGACAGGTTCCACACCTAAATCTTCCGCAATGACTTCTGCGATTTCCACTTCGAAACCGACTAAGTCTCCGGTTTCTGTATCATGATAGCTGAACGGAGGGTAAGTGCCTTCCACACCGATGCGCAATTGTTTGTTTTCTTCGATCGTCTTCAAGACATTTGCTGTTGCGGCAGTGCTGGATGCTGTAGAGGCACTGTCCGAACTTGAGTCGGTTGTTGTTGCGCCGCAAGCCGCCAAAGCCAAGCCGGCTGTACCCACGAATAAGATTTTTGATAATAGTTTCTTCATTATATTCACTCCTGTTGTTTTTTTTGAATAGTTGCCGGTCATTCGACCGAAAAAACGCCCCACATGGTTATTGCTGGTGATGGTGGACCGTAAACCGACATTCCTTACTTTTTGTCGCTCGAAGGCATGAGGAAATCTTATCACCAGCGTATGTAAGAAGCAAATAGTTAAAAATGAACAGTATTGATAGGTAAAACCGATCACCTAAGTATTATGCATCATGAAAATCATGCCGCGATTAAGATGCTTATCGGCCCCCACGAGAATCGTGTATAATATAAGAAAAAACAAGAGATTCGCTGATCAAGAGAGCGAAATGGAACCAGGGGGAATTTGTATGGGAGATGGATTGAAAAGGTTGATCCAAGCGGCGCAACAACTGGAGGAAGCGGATCTTATCATTCAAAATGGAACCGTAGTGGATGTGTTTTCGCTTGAGACCTTTGAGGCTGACGTCGCGATCCGGGACGGTCGTATCGTCGGCATCGGTACCTACCCGAACGGAAAGCAAGTGGTGGATGCTACAGGCAAGTTCATTCTGCCGGGTTTTATCGATGGGCATATTCATATTGAATCGACAATGGTGACACCGTCGCAATTTTCACGGGCGCTCATCAAACACAGTATTACGACCGTTGTGACCGATCCTCATGAAATTGCGAACGTCGCAGGGACAATCGGAATCGACTTTATGCTCGAGGACGCCGCCAATGCCGACATGGATATTCTGATGAAGCTGCCTTCGTGTGTGCCGGCAACGCCCTTCGAGCAGAACGGCGCGACGCTGACTGCGGATGATCTCCGCCCTTATTTGACCCATCCGACCGTCATTGGCCTGGCGGAAGTGATGGATTATCCAGCTGTCTTGGATGCAGACCCGGACATGCTGGAAAAAATCCGCATGACGACAGAAGCTGGGATGATGGTCGATGGACATGCGGCCGGTTTGACTGATACTGCGCTGAATGTGTACAGCACAGCCGGAATCCGCAATGACCACGAGGCGGTGACGGCGGAAGAAGCAATGGCACGCGTACGCCGTGGCATACACGTATTGGTGCGCGAAGGTTCAGCCGCGAAAGATTTGCTGGCGTTGTTGCCGGCCATCAACGAAAAGAACAGCCGTCGTTTTTCATTCTGTACGGATGATAAGCATCTTGACGAGTTAGCCGAAGAGGGAACCATCAATTATGCCGCTCAGCTTGCGATCCAACAGGGCTTAGATCCGCTTATCGCGATCCAGATGGCTACGCTCAACAATGCGGTGTGTCACGGTATCCAGGACAAAGGCGCCATCGCACCAGGTTATGTTGCGGACATCTTGATTACGGACAGTTTAGAGAGGCTGAGCCCGGAAACGATCATCAAAGACGGGCGCGTGCTGAATTTGGATGAGCTGAGAAATGTCCATGCTGTTGTCCCGCAAGCTGTACGATCATCGCTTCATTTAAAGAAAGTAACAAAAGTCGACTTGCAGATTCCACTCTTGGAAGGCCAAAAAGCTTGGGTTATCGGCATTGTGCCGGGAAGCATCATTACACAGAAAAACGCAAGGGATGTGCAGACGGAAGACGGATTTTTTGTTGCGGATCCGCAAAATGACCAACTGAAGATAGTTGTGTGCGAGCGCCATCACCAAACCGGCAGCATCGGTGCTGGCATCGTCAGTGGTTTAGGTCTGAAACGGGGCGCAATCGCTTCGACAGTAGCCCATGATTCGCATAATCTGGTCGTGGCCGGAACCAACGATGAAGACATGCTGCTGGCGATCGAGGAAGCGGAACGGATGCAAGGCGGACTCGTCATCGTAGATGGCGGCAAAGTATTGGCTTCAGTCCCGCTGCGGGTCGGAGGTATTATGTCGGAAAAACCGTATGAAGAAGTGATCAAGGAATTGCATCAGTTGCACGGGCAGTTGGCTACGCTGGCGGAGGAAGGACAGAACATTTTCATGATTCTTTCGTTTCTGTGTCTCCCGGTCATTCCGCGGCTGAAATTGACGGATAAAGGATTGTTTGATGTGGATTCCTTCCAGCATATCGAAGTGGGGATTCCGATGTAAGGTCACTTACTTCAGTGCGGTCCGGAAAGGCGGTGGTCCTTTATGGCGATTTCATTTGGTGCATTCATTCAGTTGCTGCTGACGAGCCCGGCTATTGCGGTGACGGTGATCTTGACGTTGGGCGTGGTTTTGGTGAACGGGTGGACGGATGCGCCGAACGCCATCGCCACCTGCGTTTCGACACGAAGTATGACCCCGCGCAATGCCATCTTGATGGCGGCAGTGTTCAATTTTTTTGGTGTCTTTGCGATGACCGCAGTCAATGCGAAAGTTGCCCAGACGATGGCGAAGATGGTTGATTTTGGCGGAAATACGGAAGATGCGGTCGTGGCGCTGTGTGCGGCGCTCTTTGCGATTGTGGTATGGGCCACTGCCGCTTGGTATTTTGGCATTCCGACAAGTGAAAGCCATGCCTTGATTGCTGGGGTGTCTGGGGCTGCGATTGCGTTGCAAGGCGGTATCGATGGAATCAATGGTGCGGAATGGATTAAGGTTCTGTATGGATTGCTGCTTTCCACCGTTCTTGGGTTGTCTCTGGGCTTTCTGGTCGTGAAGCTTGTCGGCGCGCTGTTCAAAGACATCGAGCGGCAAAGCACGACCATATTCTTCCGCAACAGCCAAATCGCCGGTGCGGCAGCGATGGCCTTCATGCATGGGGCCCAGGACGGCCAGAAGTTCATCGGGATTTTCTTGTTGGGCATCGCTTTGGCGCAAGGGAATGCCACGACTGATTTCATGATTCCTGTCTGGCTGATGCTGTTGTGTTCCACCGTCATGGCCTTGGGAACGGCAATTGGTGGCGGGAAAATCATCAAGACGGTAGGGGTCAATATGGTGAAGCTGGAGACCTATCAAGGATTCAGCGCTGATTTTGCCGGGGCCTTGAGCCTCTTGACGGCTTCCCTGTTTGGGCTGCCGGTGAGCACGACCCACACGAAGACGACTGCCATCATGGGAGTAGGCGCAGGCAGGCATCTGTCGAGCGTAAACTGGCTGACGGTCAAGGAAATGGTTTATACGTGGGTGTTGACCTTTCCAGGTTGCGGCCTTGTCGGTTATCTGATGGCAAAGCTGTTCATTCAGATATTCTAGGGGGAGCCGATTATGTTCAAAAAGAAGACGGAAAAGTTGGATTATTTCGATGAGTTCATCAAGCTTGCTGAATGGGGCGTCCAATCGGCGGAATTCCTGAAGCAGGTTTTGGCGGAATATCCGGTCGCTGACCTTAGCCAAAAGTTGGACGAGATGCATGAAATCGAACACAATGCCGACCTCGCGAAATACAGACTGATGCGCTATATGTACAACGATCTGTTGCCGCCTTTCGACAGGCAGGATATGATTGCGCTGGTCACCAGTCTGGACCATGCCATTGACATGATTGAGGATGTCATGATCCATATTGAGATTTATCAACCGCAGCACATCACCCCGGAAATCAATCAATTCCTGGATCTGGTCGAAAAATCCGCAGAAGAATTGCTAACGGCGGTGCGGCTACTGAAAACCTACAAAAAGTCACAAAAAGAGATTCATGCAGTCATCGACCGGATCAATGCCTGTGAGAAGGAAGGCGATCTGCTCTACATCCAATCCATGCGCGAACTCTATCAGAGCGATGCGGATACCGTCAGCATCGTCATCCTGGGGAAAATCTATGAATCATTGGAGGATTGCTGCGACGCCTTCAAGGACGTGACCAAATTCGTGGAAGAGATTGCGTTGAAGTACGCTTGATCTGTGGTGGTTGTCCGATAATGTGGAAGAATCGGATAAGTAGAGTGAGTTAGTCTTGCTGGTTGTCCGATAATGTAGAAGAATCGGACAATCAAAGCGAGTCAGTAGCAGGAATGTCCGCCATAACTGTTTTAAAGGGTTATTTCTGAGCGTGAAATCAAGTCCCATACAAAAATTAATAGGGCGGCATCAAAACCAGAATAGTCCTTTCTGGTTTTGATGCCGCCTTATTTAGCTATATGGTCAAAAAGATGCCATCAACTATAATCTGTTGTCCATGTACCGAAATTATTGGTCTAAGGATGGATCCAGTTCTCCAGTGGAATAACGGATATGTCCGTCCCAGTTTCTTGCATGCATACTGATGCCGTTCATGTGATGGACGTCTTCCGTGTGGTGACGGAGATGAGTGGCATGGCTACGTACATACTGACCGTGATTTTCATATGTCACCGTATCCATCATCGCTGCATCTACGGGAGTTGCGACAGCAAAGGTGGTCAAGGCAGTAAAAGAAATCAGGCCAATCATCAAATATTTTTTCTTCATGAATAAGTTCTTCCTTCCTATGTATACTGACTATAGTTTATGCGGCTGTTTCAGTCTTGTTGATCGGACAAAAGAAATGATTAGCAACGCGGGATCACTTGATCCTTCTTCAGTATACTAAGGAAGTGTGTAGAACAGATGTAGTTAAAAAATCAAATATATGGATTCGCGATTAGTTGAATTTTGCGCAAGGGTATGACATAATATATTTGAAAATTAAATAACTTCTTTATCAAGAGAGATCGAGGGACTGGCCCGATGACATCTCAGCAACCGACCAATGCGCGAGCGCAAGGGCACGGTGCTAAATCCTGCAGAGCAATCTGAGAGATAAGAAGAGCAAAGCGACATTCCCGACTCTTCTTGTTAAAAGAAGGGTTTTTTGTTTTCAAAAAAACAATTTGGAGGGAAACACGATGACAATGACAAAGGAACAATTCGAGCGCTGCGAAAGAATGGAAGCGGCAGGCGGCCCAAAAAGCCAATCCGAGGCCATGCTCTATCATCAGTACAAGCAGCAAAAACAACAACTGGAGGATGCAAGACAGCTCGGAAAGGAACAGTTCCAGAGTGACATACTCGAAAAATTATTGGAAGTGCAGCAGCTTGAACGCAGCATCGAAAAGCTGCAAGGACAGCTTCAGAACGAGAGGATTACCTTGGAAAACATGACTGGAACGCTAATGTTGTTGGGGGACGAAATGTAGAGGGACCGACCGGAGATATGCCAAGCAGACTTTTCGGCATATTTGGCAACTTATAATCATTTTTATGGAGGAGTCGAACGGATGAATCATATTTCTCGCGGGGCACCGGCTAAATATGCCCATTTTCCTAATATCGAAAAAATTGGTCATTCAGAGAGAGTTTCTTGCGGTACCTGCGCATTTTACGACCGGAGTGATCGATCCTGCAAGAAGCAGCCTGTCTTTGTTCCGGAGATCGGCTATAACTATTGGAAATATTGCAAGCATTTCCAGCTAGATAGAGAGTATGCCTCCCAAAGTAATCTATCCTTTGTGGAAAGAAACTGGATGGGTGCAGCAAAAAAGAAGAACAATAACAAAAAGAAAAATGAAAAATCACCGAAAGAAGCAGCACCTCAAAAGAGCAAAGAGCCTCCCAAAAAATCAGAATGGTTGGACTGGAAGATTTCTGTGTATGACTATGAGGATAAGGAAACGTACAGTTACAGGGTTGTCCAATCACCGAACAGCAACTTAGATAAACACCAAGTCAGCAAAGATTCCGTTCTTCTCCAAGAAGCGAAAAAAGTGCAACCCGGAACAGATTTCAAAGTGAATGGTTTCAGGTACAAGCTGATCAGTAAGAAGAAATGCTAAGCATGTTCGGAATGAGATTCAAGGAACGACATATTTTTGATTCACTCAAAAGGAGGAATGGACATGGAACTGAAGATGAAGCGTATCTACGAATCTCCTGAGGAAACAGATGGCTTCAGGATCTTGGTTGATCGGTTGTGGCCGCGTGGAGTCAAGAAGGAGGCCGCGCAGTTGGATGCATGGCTGAAGGATAGCGCACCGTCGCCGGATTTGCGCAAATGGTTCGCCCACGATCCCGATAAATTCGCCGCCTTCAAGGAACGGTATGAAGAGGAACTATTGACGAACCCGCCGACCGCTGCTGCCGTAGCGGAAATCCTAAAGCAGTTGGAAGAGACGGATGTCACTCTGGTCTATGCCGCGCGGGACCCGGAAATCAATCATGTCGTTGTGCTGCGGGATTTTGTGGAGAGTCAGCGGAAATAGCACCGAAAAGTAGATAATGCCTTTCCCAGATGCCTCCTCTGTTAAACCGTAGCAAGAAAATCTTGTAAAAACAAAGCAAGCAGCCTGCGATAAGGAATCCTAGGATGCTTGCTTTTCATTCTGATTTAAGTTTCTGCGCATAAATTTCTCCAAAAGAAATAGCCAAAGTTACCCAAACTCCGATATTGTCTAAACCTATGCCTGAAGCAGAATTTCCGCCTAGAGCGGTCAATAAAATCAACACAGAGAACAGATAGAATAATGAAAATATCTGTCCATTTATATTTTCCGCATTCTTGGGACGCCGGAAACGTTCGAACAATATGGACACAAGATACAAGCTTAATATGATTCCCGCATTCAATTCTATTGGAATCCAATCGGATAAGAACGAATCAGGGAAATAGTCATAAATCATCAAAAGTGTTAATGGGACGTAAAAAATAAGATGGTAAATTGTAAAATGAAATGCATAAGGAAATAAACGAAAAAATCATGTAGATACGATATACTTGTTAGCGACCAAACCAAAAGTATAAGGGGTATCTACATGACTAATAATAATTGTATCATAGAAAACCGCACCTTCACACACCTTACTGATATTCAACGGGGAAAGCTGGAACAGATGGCTAAAATCGGCACCTATAAACAAGCGGAGATGGCGCGTGAATTAGGAGTCAGCCAATCGACTGTTTCTCGTGAGTTGAAACGCGGCAGAACGCGCCAACTTGACTATCAACACAATTATTACGAGCAGTATATTGCCGCCTCAGGCGCACGGGTTTATAAAGAAAATCGTGAGAACTCGCATGCGCGG
>NZ_FOQC01000076.1 GCF_900113645.1 Trichococcus flocculiformis | reverse complement strand
AAGGTGGCAAAATCACATCTGGCGCTAGGAAAAGAGTTTCAGTGCCGCAGTTACGATGCGATGGTAGCCCACACGACGATTGTCTTCACCCGTTACATCATGCTTGCGCTTCGGACGCGCGAAGCGCAAGATCCGAGGACCATCGGTCAGCTGTTCTTTTTGTGTTGTGATGAATTGGAGGACATCCGATTTGCAGAAGCAATTCTATTGGTATTGGACTGCCTGAAGGCGTCTCTCACGGAAGAACCTATCTTGTCTGAAGAAATGGTGCAGTCTGTTCTGGACAGAGTTTTCGACAACTTTCCTGCTTTCTTAAAAGGAGCATTTCATCAACCTGAAAAGCAGTTCCCAAGCGTTTTAACGGCATAATAGTATAGCTAAAATTATTGATATATCAAGCCTTTAGGGTCTTTTTCGGTGTGCGAAAGTTGAGTTATAACAATCGAATAATAAAGATTGACATAATGCTCATCAAGTTCTAATATTTGTTTATCACGCTTTTCTAAACATTCGTTTATTTTATAGCATGATGTTTATCACTTTAAAAAAAGAGGGGAAATTATGGCAAATGTGAATCAAATCTTCAACAAATATCTTACCTGGATCGTAATCGGTGTCGCATTGGCGGCTTTCGTTTTCGACCAATCCTTTGTGTGGGCAAGCAATTATACGACATTATTCCTACAAATCATCATGTTTTTCATGGGCTTGACCTTATCGGTCAGTGATTTCAAGGAGGTGTTCCACCGTCCGGCTTATGTGGCCATGGTCAGCCTGATGCAATTCATCTGGATGCCTTTCGCCGGTTGGGCGCTTACGAAACTCTTCAATCTGCCGCCTGAACTGGCTTTGGGTGTAATTCTGTTGGGTTGCTGCCCCGGCGGCACGGCTTCGAACGTGATGACCTACCTTTCCAATGGTGATGTGGCGCTTTCCGTTACGGCAACTTCGATTTCGACGATGCTGGCGCCGATCATCATGCCCCTGAACATTTCGCTTTATGCCGGCGAAATCATCGAAATCAGCTTCTGGCCGATGTTCTGGTCGATTCTGAGGGTCGTTTTCCTGCCGGTCGTTTTTGGGGTTATTTTGAACTCCTTGTTCGGAAAAAAAATTGCTTCGTATTATTCCGTGCTGCCGACCTTCTCATCCATCGGCGTCCTACTCGTTATTGCGGCAGTCGTCTCCGTCAACAAAGAAACGATTATGCATTCCGGATTGCTGATCGCTTTCGTGACTTTCCTGCATAATTCAAGCGGTTATGCCTTCGCTTGGGGCGTCTGCAAACTCTTGAAAGTCGATGTGGCATCGACACGCGCCATGCAGATCGAAGTCGGCATGCAGAACTCTGGACTTGCTTCCAGCATGGCACTGAATGCGCCGTTCAATGCGCCGCAAGCTTCCATGGCTGGCGCCATCTATTCAATCATGCACAATGTGACCGGCTCTTTGTTCGCGAGCTATTGCCGCTACAAAGATGCCAAGTCTGCCGAATCAAGTCCGGCTGCTGTCGAGACACCCGTTACAGAAGCTTAACAGCCAAAAAATAGCCCGTCCAATGACCGTTTGAACCGGTTATTGGACGGGCTTCTTTTTATGTTCAATCTGCTTCGTCGTTCAATATCGCTTCTCTGCGCTGGAATTGGTGTTCGCTGAGTTTTCTGAAGTGGTGCTGCAAATCGGGATCGTCGGTCTTGTCGGCCATCTCCAGCAGCAGGTGGCCGTTGATATCGAGGTCGCAGAGCGTACCAAGTGCAGTTTGGACTTTCTTCATTTCTTTGATGGTGTCCTTGTCCTTCTCGCCCAGGATCGGCGCGAGGTAGGTCGCGGCGTAACGCAGTTTCTTGGCGTTGATGCGCAGGCTGTGGGTCTGTTCATGGTTGGAGAAATCTACCTCTTCCCACTTGCGCATCAGGCGTTTCTTCATTTTTTCGAGTTTCTTGATCGTCGCTTTTTTCTGCTGGGCATCATCCAGTTGGATCGTTTTCAGGAACTGGTCCGTAGCGGCTTCAGCATCGAGGATGCGTTCGGTTAAGGCTCCGCTCGTGATCAGTTCCTGGATACTGTCCTGCTCGCCTTGGCGTTCTTCCATCAGCCAGGTCATGACTTGGCCGTCCTCGGCCAGCATCTCCGGGTACAACCCGCGCAGCTCGCGGCATTCTTCCATCAGCACATCCAGCTCGCGCAGGTAACCGAAGGTAGTGGCGATTTCGCGCCAGTCTTCACCCGCTTCCCGGTAATATTTTTCTTCGCCGTTCGCCTTGTTGAAGTTCAATAAAGCCCGCAGCTGTCGGATTGCCACACGCAGCGCATGCGCCGATTCCGGCTCGACGGGATCCTGCTGATAAGCGGCATAGGCCAGCTGAATGCCTGCCAGCTGGTCTTTGATGATGCTGGCGTATAATGTGTCTTCGCCAACGCATGGGCTGCAATCCGCCGTCCCTTCGTGCTTATCGACCGCACGCATTTTGGCGGCGGCGGTTTCGTGTTTGCGTTTCGCCGATTCGCCCGGCGCCAACAGCCATTCCAGATTGCCGATCGGATCCTCGGTCAAGTCGACAGTAAAGAAGGCTACCGCTCCTTTTTTGAACGGGATCGCCGCCCCGATCAATTCTTTCGTCCAGCTGCTCATATAAGGCTCGTGACCGACAAGCGCCAAATTGAAACCCTCGTCCTCCTGTTTCAATGCATCCATGAAGGCTACGAAATCACCGGTCGCCAAAAATTCCTGTGGTTGGATTTCTTCGACAGCAGTAGCTTCCGCAACCAATTCAGCAGTCTCACGCGCCCGCAGCAACGGGCTTGTCCATATCTTCAAGTTACCGTCCTCGGTCAGTAAGGGTGCGATGTCGGGAAGGAATGCTGTCATTTCCTCCACTCCCGCTTCCGTCAGTTTTCTGTAGAAGTCATCCCCCTCAGGTGTGCGCTCTTCTGCGATTCCGTGCCGAATCAGTATCAATTGTCCTCCCATACTCGTCATCCTCCTTTATTTCGGTGTCCCAAATACGGATTTCACGCCCCGATTTGTAACCGCTCTCTCATCTGATATTATACCATTTTTCGCTAATGTATGTGAAAAAAATCCGCCTCTTTTCAGAAAGAGGCGGATAAATGAAAACTGATTAAATTTGTTGGCATGCACAAATGAGCCTGTTTATTCCGATCGAACTTAAGCGAAGTTAGGCCAACTTCATCCTTTTCCATTTGCCGGACTGGAAACGCATCGCGATCAGGAACCAACGAATGATCTGATCCAGCATAACGGCCAACCAGGCACCGAGGATACCCAGTCCGAGCACCTGCACAAAGAACGTAGCGGCCGCTACCCGGATGATCAATATCCCCAGGAAGGTCGAGATCAGCGGGAAAATCGTATCCCCTGCCCCGCGTAGCGAACCCGCAACAATCAGCTGGTGCGATTGGAAGGGCTGCGTGATGGCCGCCACGCGGATGGCGATCGCGGCATTCCGGATGATTTCCGGATCGCTGGAATAGAAGCTGACGATGTACTCGGCGCCGAAGAAGAAGACCAAGCCGAGTATGGCACCGCACATGCTGCCGATTTTGCCGGTGCGTGAAGCATATTTTTCGGCCAGGTTTGCATCGCCGGCACCCAATGCTCTACCGACTAACGAAGAAGCCGCGATCCCAAAGGCTTGCCCAAGTGTGAATGATAGCGTCAGGATGTTCATGCCGATGTTATGGGCGGCAAAGACGACTGTCCCCAGGCCCGACACGATCTGGATAAACAGAATCATCCCGGAACGCAGCGCTAATTGTTCCAGCGCTGAAGGCAGTCCGATTTTGGCCAAACTTTTCATTGTTTTCATCGAAAAATGGAACGGATGCGCGAAAGAAAAATTTAATTTGCTCTTGCCCGAGCGTAAATAGCGAATCAGTAGACTGCACGCCACTGTGTTGGCAATGACTGTCGAAATCGCTGCGCCTTGGATGCCTAACGCCGGAACACCGAAAAGGCCGTATATCAGTAGCGCATTACCGATAACATTCAGAAAATTTGCTTGCAGGTTCACACCCATCGGAATCTGCGTTTCGCCGATCCCGCGCAAGGATCCGGAAATGCTGAAATTAAAGGATTGGAGCAGATAGCTGATGCAGATGATGCGGAAATAGATCCGCCCGACTTCGATCGTGTCCTGCTGTGCGCCCATAAAAGCCATGATCTGATCGGCATAGACAAAGGCAGCCAGGGCTAACGGAGCGGAAAGGATCATACTGATGATCATGACATGCTTCATAACGTTTTCCATTCGGTCATGTTTTCCGGCTCCGAAATAGCGGGCGATCAAAGCTGTGCCGCCGATATTCAAAGCCTGCACCACAGCCAGTCCGAGGAACAACGGCTGATTCGTCACCCCGACTGCGGCAACCGCTGCCGCAGCATAGCCATGATCTGCGATATTCCCCAACATCATCATATTGATCATCCCGAACAGCGAACTTAACACCAGTTCAATCAGAACCGGCCACGCGATGCTCATGATTTCCTTGTTGATCGGATTTTTCAGCTGCTTTATGTCCGCTTGTTTTTCTTCCCCCATAATCATCCTCCTACGACTCTTACTCCGCTCACTCCAGTCGCCCCCCGCTCGTCCGGCTTCACGGTTCCCTTTTAGCATAGCATATTTCTGCACAATCATGCTGCAAAATCAATCCAAGGTTTTATCAATAATGGATCGCAACACCTTTTCCCGTAATTCGACTGTTTTGATTTTATTTTTTATTTCATATCCCCGTACCAGCGTCTCCGAAATATACAATTGTGATATTTTCCCGGCCAACGATCCACCGTCAAAGAATTCCTCATTGGCGGTCTGCAGGACAATATCACCTAAGGCAGCAATGGGCGAAGATAAGAAATTAGTGATCGCAATGATAGGCGTATGATTTTCTTTGGCTATTTTCAAAGAATCGTAGATATCCTTGGTACGACCGCTCAAAGAGAAACAGATCACGAGATCTTCCGGTCCCAGCAAGGCCAAGGCATGGGCTTGAAAATGGGGATCAACGATATGGTTCGCATGCACACCTACCCGGAGCAACATCTTTTCCAAAGAAGCGGCCGACAAGCCGCTCGAACCGACTCCGATGATGTATATCGATTTTGCTTTGGTGATGGCCTCGATCGCTTGCATGACCACTTCCGGATCGAGCAATTGCCGCGTCGATTCCAAAACTTTGACTTGGTTTTCCAAAATCCGATCGTAAAATTGATGGTCATTATCACTTTCATACTGGCTGGTGAATTCCTCCTTGGCAATAGCAATTTTCAAATCAGAAAAGCCATTGAAACCGATCTTCTGAGAAAAGCGGATCAGTGTTGCATCGCCTACTTTTACTGCCTCGGTCACATCCTTCATTGTCTGATACACAGCCTGTTCTTGATTTTTCAATAAGTAATTCGCAATCCGTTTCTAGGATTTCGTCAACGCGTGATATTTTTCTTGAATCAGTTGAGCTAGTCCCATAAAGTCATTCCTTTTCCTGTTTATGACTCTCATTATACACGAACTTTTAAAAATGCAAATTACCTGTTTACAAACATGAAAGCGTGTGCAATATTTCATTTACGGAGATTAACTCCGGAATAAAATAAATAACGGAGGAAATATCCATGAAGAAGGAAGATTTCATCAACAAAGTCCGTGGCGGCATTATTGTCTCTTGTCAAGCGCAACCGGGAGAACCTTTATACACAGAAGAAGGCGGCATCATGCCTTTGATGGCTCTTGCAGCTGAACAAGCTGGTGCAGTCGGAATTCGTGCCGAATCGGTAAGGGATATTCAACAAATTAAGGAAAAAGTTGATTTACCGATCATCGGGATCATCAAACGTGATTACCCCCCTCAAGCACCATTTATTACGGCTACCATGAAGGAAATCGATGAATTGGTTGAAACGGGTGTAGAAGTCATTGCCTTGGATTGCACTTTGCGGGAACGCTATGACGGCAAAACAATCAATGCCTTCATCAAAGAAATTAAAGAAAAATATCCCGATCAATTGTTCATGGCGGATATTGCCACTTTCGAGGAAGGAATCAACGCTTTCAATGAAGGAATCGATTTTATCGGCACAACGCTAAGCGGTTACACAGCGGAAAGCCCCCAACAGGATGGACCGGATATCACCTTGATGAAAAAACTGGTGGAAGCCGGTGTGCCTGTCATCGCCGAAGGTAAAATCCATACGCCTGAACAAGCTAAAGCAATCCAGGAATTGGGTGTAGCAGGGATTGTCGTTGGAGGTGCCATCACACGGCCAAAAGAAATTGCGAAACGTTTCGTTGACAACTTAAAATAAGGAGTGAAAAACATGTTTAAAAAATTCTCTCAAGTCGGAAGAGCCATGATGCTCCCGATCGCCATTCTGCCCGCTGCCGGCCTTTTACTGGGTTTCGGTGGCGCATTGACCAATCCAAGCACCTTGGCCGCCTATCCGTTCCTTGACATTGAATGGTTGCAGACGATCCTGAGCATCATGAGTTTTGCCGGAAATGCCGTCTTTGCCAATTTGGCGCTCATCTTCACCATCGGGGTCGCTGTCGGTCTCGCGAACGGAGATAAAGGAACTGCTGGTTTGGCCACCGATCCAAGGTGCACTGACATCCGCTGGTACAGCCATCGCAGATATGGGCAGTTTCGGAACGTTCTTGTACGGCTTTTTGCTTCGTTTGACAGGCGCAGTCGGTTTGCACCATACGATTTATCCGCTGTTCTGGTATAGCTCTTTGGGCGGAAGCGAAGTTGTAGCGGGTCAAAACATTGCTGGTGCCCAAAACATCTTCTTCGCGCAATTGGCCGATCCAAATCATACAGGTCTTTTCACTTACGGAACGCGCTTCTTCGCAGGTCGTTTCGCTACAATGATGTTCGGTTTGCCGGCTGCTTCTTTAGCCATGTACCACTCCATTCCGAAATAAAACCGCAAAGCAAATGGCGGTATCTATTTCAGTAGTGCCCTGACTTCATTCTTGACCGGTATTACTGAACCACTTGAATATATGTTCTTGTTCGTCGCACCTTGGTTGTATGTGGTCCATGCCTTCCTTGATGGCGTTTCCTTCTACGTAGCTGACTTACTGAGCATCCGTATCGGAAACACTTTCTCCGGTGGACTGATCGACTTCTTGCTGTTTGGTCCGTTGCAAGGCAACGCCAAAACAAACTGGATCTGGGTTATCCCGGTCGGAATCATTTGGGCATTGATCTATTATTTCGTATTCCGCTTCCTGATCACGAAATTCAAAGTGATGGTACCTGGTATGGATGAATCAGAAACTGACGCAAACATGCCGGTCGCACCTTCAGGTAAGGCTTCTACATTAAATGATGAAGCCCAAATCATCATTCAAGCATTAGGAAATCAAGCGAACATCGAATCCGTCACTGCTTGTACAACCCGTCTGCGTGTTTCCGTGAAAGACGGTGCGATCGTAGATAAAAATACCATCAAGAATCTCGGAGCAACTGCTGTTTTCGAAGTCCAAGGCGGTATCCAAGCTGTATTCGGCGGTAAAGCAGATTTGCTATCACAAGAGATTAATCAAATTTTAGGAACAGAAGACTGATTTCAGTATGAATCTTCAGTAAACAACTTTAAAGTTCTGTGCAGTACAGGGGCGTCTCGTTTCGAGACGGCCCCCTGTACTGTGTTTCGGTTCTTCTGTATCTCGCGGACTGCCGAGAGATCACGCATCTGTCGACTGATCGAATACCGAAAACCGCATAACACCCGACAGATTGCCCTTCTGTCGGGCATACGGCTAGGATGGCGTTGCGAACTGCCGAGAAATCACACATCTGTCTGGTATTCGATAGTCACAGCCTCATTGATGCCAGACCAGATAGTAATCAACTCAACTTTCGCACTTGAAAAACCTATTTAACCCTTTGATATATCAATGTTTTTAAAGTCTTTAATATCAAAAATGTGCGCAAAAAGACACCTCTCTTTGGTAAAATGTAGTTACCACACTAACACAACCAAGGAGAGATGTCTTATGGCTACTATTTTACCAGAAAATCAAATCAATCAGGAACTTAATTCTTCCGTTCATCAATTTTTTCGCGAACAAAAACTGGGTACGTTACTCAATCAATCCAATATTCGGAAAGAAGCAGGCATCTCACCGGTACTACTGGTCCAGTTCATCTTTTCATT
>NZ_FOQC01000022.1 GCF_900113645.1 Trichococcus flocculiformis | reverse complement strand
CGATGCTCAGTTGCATGGGACTCTTAGGGATTCATCCCTTAGAGCCCCAGTACAAGGTGACCGTAGGGAACGTTGCGTGGACAGATTTCCTAAATTTCTTTCAGGGCTGAACGAACCCGTTCAGCTTTTCTCAGCTTTAGGATTATTCGGATTAAGTCGACTTAGTATATAAAATTGTGGAACCGTGCTAAACTATATTCAAGAGTAATTGTCAGAAGGTGAGGGATTAAAAATATGGTAGATTTTGTTAAGACTAAAAACGGCTTCGCTTTGAATGATGAGAACGAACGTATGATAGCTGAAATTACTTATGCACCTTACGGTGAAGATAAAGTTATAGCCAACCATACTTATGTGGATTCGTCTCTGAGAGGACAAGGCATCGCTGAAATGTTACTGGATCGCCTTGTCGAAGAGATGCGGGAGGAAGGCAAAAAAATTGTTCCGCGTTGCTCCTATGTCGTAGCGATGTTCGATCGCAAACGCGAAAAATATGCCGATATCAAGGCAGAATTTTAATACTGTTCTCTCTTATTTTAAATATAGATGAGAGTAGCGGGCCGGAATTAGGGGAAGTAGTTCCGGCCTGCTATTTTTTATTTGGTGGAAAGGTTCAATGATGATCGGTTTTACCTATTGACAAGATTAAGGAATAATGATAATTTAATTATATTAATATAATTCGAATCTGACAATAGAATGGGCAATGATAAGAAGAGTAACTTTGGGAAGTACGTAAAGAGAGCTCCTGTGTTGGTGAAAGGGAGCGTATCGGAACAAAGTGAAGATGGTCTTGGAGCCTTTAATCGGGTGAATAATCAGCCAGATTACGTACGCAGGCGATATTCTGCAGAGTATATAAAGGATGAGCGATCATGCAATCACTTTACGTACTTTTTGAGGTGAGGATTGTGAAGTCCTTATAAAAATGGGTGGTAACGCGAAGCTTTCGTCCCATGGTCGTAAGACTGTGGTGATGGGAGCTTCTTTGTGCATAATAGAGTTGTTGAATGGACCGGTTAATAAAAAGGAGTGGAAAATATGCCGATCAAAGTATCGAAGGATTTGCCCGCCATCAAAGAGTTGGCCAAAGAGAATATTTTCGTCATGGACGAGCTGAGGGCCGTCACGCAGGATATCCGTCCGTTAAAAATCATCATCGTGAATCTGATGCCGACAAAACAAGCGACAGAAACGCAGTTCATCCGTTTACTTTCGAACACATCCCTGCAGGTGGAAGTGACCTTGCTGCGGATGGAAAGCTATGATTCCAAGCATGTTTCGGAAGAATACTTGGACTATTTCTACAAGACTTTTTCGGATATCAAAGATCAATATTTTGATGGGATGATCATCACAGGGGCACCTGTTGAGAATCTTGCTTTTGAAGAGGTGGAATACTGGCCGGAACTTGTGTCCATCATGGAATGGTCGGCAAGTCATGTTTTTTCAACGATGCATATCTGTTGGGGAGCTCAAGCGGGTCTGTACCATCACTATAATATCGGAAAGTACCCTCTGAATGAAAAACTGTTTGGTGTGTTCAAGCACACGATCACCGATAGCCGAACGATGCTGCTCCGCGGTTTTGATGATGAATTTTATATGCCGCATTCCCGCCATACAGATGTGCGCAAAGCAGATATAGAGTCTTGCAGTGCGCTTGAAATCCTTGCGACATCCGAAGAGGCAGGGGTAAGCATTGTCCGCAGCAGAGACAACCGTTTCGTTTTTGTGACGGGTCATGCTGAATACGATTTTGATACGCTTGATAAGGAATTCAAGCGTGACGTTGCTCTGGAGCGCCCCATCAATATCCCGATCAACTATTATCCTGATGACAATCCGAGCAAGCGTCCGGTAGTACGTTGGCGCGGTCATGCCAATATCCTTTTCGTAAATTGGCTGAATTATTTTGTTTATCAGGAAACACCATATGATCTGCAACGTATCCATGAGCTGCGGAATAAGCCTGCTCAAGATTAAAATTCTTACTGAAGACTGTTGTTGTTGAGTTGTCCTGGATCTAAGCTAAGCTATTTCTGAAGGTATGCAGAGAGGGTAATTTCAATTTGATGAAATTGCCCTCTTTACAAACCAGCAAAATTTATTTATAATTTATTGTGTTGTGGCTCACTTTTTGAGTGAACCTACTGCAAGGCCGGCTTAGCTCAGTTGGTAGAGCATCGCACTCGTAACGCGGAGGTCACAGGTTCAAATCCTGCAGCCGGCATAATAGTATGAACACAGATATATCAAGGTCTCCATTACCTTTGATGTATCTTTTTTTTTGTCCATTTTTAACTGAAAAGAATAACGTACTTGTTGAAAAAGAATTTACCCCCTGAATGCGTATCTATTGAGTGAACGGCATTCGTGAAGGAGGCAGCAAATTTGGAAAAAAGCGAGCAGCATCATTTACTGGTTAACATGGACAAGAAAAAAATCATGGAACCGGCCCGACTGACTTGGGCAGGGGATAGCACGATCACAGGGATAGCTGCAACGCATCCGCAGTTGGGCAATCCTTTTCAATATGTGGTGTTCCAATTGTTGATGGACGAATGGAAAGGCGACAGGATCACTTTGGTTGTCGATTCCAAAGAAGTGAGAGATTACTTGTTGAAGGAAGAGGAGTATGCGTTCTATGCAGGATACAAGAAAAAATTATTGCGCCGGAGCCGGAAAGAAGCGGGGATAGATGTTGTCTCGATTGATCCATCCGAAGTTATCCGCTGGAAGAAACAGTGGGGGGAGTTCATCAACCAATACGTGCTGATCAATTATGACTCGCACCTATTCATGACTATTGATCGTCGGTTGTTCAAGCGCACGAAAAATTTGATGCCCTATTTTGTTCTGGCGCAAGCGGAAGAGCAAGCCGAGAGTAACGGTAGTTGGGCCGGGAATAGGATCGGGATTGAGCCGATCGATACGGATACGTTTGACAATGATGTCTATTTTGAAATGTTCCGGATGATAGGGGACAAATCAGCCTGCCAACTGGGTGTCGAAGATTTTCATCGGCGCCATGGCGGGATGAACTAGAAAATACAAAGCCACTATAATGAAGTGGCTTTTTTCGCTTCTTTTTGGAGCACTTTGTTGCGCCGGTAGGCCACGGATCGGGTTACGCGCATGACGTTTTCTTCACCCGGGAAATGGACGGGGTTGATTGGGCTCCGGCCGTACATTTCGAGTACATCCAGGACATCGGTCGACAATTCACGGATATCGATCAGTCCATACATGCGCGGCGGCAGGATGTAGATGGGTTTATCCGGACTGGCGTTTTGGACCATCTTTTTGACGTCGTAAGTCAGGTGCGGGCAACAGACGACGATATCGAATCGGTCCATTTTTTCTTGGGCGATCATGAACGGAGAGAATTCGATTTCAAATTGGTCTTCCAACTGGTATTGCTGGATGTCTTTTTTTACTTTTGCTGCCAGCGCGCTGGATGAAAATCCGCCGCCGCAGCATAACAGGATATGGACCATATGACTTCCTCCATTTTTTTGATAGGTCCATCATATCATTCAATGGAAGCGCCTGAAATGTTTATGTACTTTTTGCGGAAGGGTATCCTTCTTTGCATACCATATTTTTTTCAATGGAAGGGGCATATGGTATGATGAAAGAAATAAAACGAGCAGGATTTTTACTGAAAGGGGTGAGGGATGTGCTGCAGGCATTCCGATTAACTTTTGAAGAAAAGCGCATGTGGATGACTTTGGGCGGCAGTGTTCTCTTTGCGTTCGTGCTGGCCATCGCGGTCATTCTGCTCGATACGCGATTGGTCACGGCGCTTGATTATTTTCCGGCTTTTTTGCTGACGAGCGTCAACTTGGCCAAATCGATACTGAGCCTATTGGCGGGGTCGCTTTTCTCGGTGGCCACCTTTACGTTTGCTACGATGCTGTCCGTCATTTCCTTCTACTCCTCCAACTTCAGCCCGCGTACAGTCGAAAATTTTCTTTTGCACAAGACCTCCATGCAGACGTTGGGCATTTTTCTGGGGGGATTCATTTACTGTCTCTCGTCCTTGTTCTTTATGCGCAGTTCGGAAAATGAACAACTGGTCATTTCCGCGACGGTCGCCCTCGTCTATGCCCTCGCCTGTGTCGTCTACTTCATAAAGTTCGTCTATAATGTCGCAACGTCTGTGCAGTTGGAAAAACTGGTGATTAAAATTTACAAAGAGGCGGATACGATAGTCGATGAGACGATCGCGTACTTTCAGGAGAAACCGGTATTTGACCATCTTCCCCAATTAGAGACTTTGCATCAGTACACGGTCCATGCTGATAGGAATGGTTATGTGGAATATATCAACTTCGATCGTTTGGTGGAGCTGAGTACAGAATTTGAGGGGATTACGGTATTGCGCTTCAGGATTGGGGAATTTCTTTCCGGCAATGAACCGTTGGCCATTTTTTACACGAACCGGAAATTGGAGGATGAGCCGCGGCTGCAGGAAGTGCTGAACCGTAGCTTGACTTACGAAACGGAACCCTCCACGATGTTCGATCCGAATTTTGCCCGTAAAAAATTGATTGAGATTGCGCTGCGGGCAGTTTCGCCGGGAATCAACGATCCGAACACGGCGATTCACATCCTGCATTACAAGGCCTTGTTGGATGCCAAGTTTGCCCGTCTACCTGGAAGATTCGTTTTGATGGGAGAGGAAAAGAAGGACTTCGACGAGGAAGCATTACGTTACAGCGGCTGCGTGTTTTATGACTTCAATAATTTCTCCAAAGACCTATATGAAAGCTATTGGCAGCTGATCCACTACATGAAGACGGATATTTCCGGAGTAGTGGCCCTGTTTGATTCGTTGCTGACTGTCGCTTATGCGGCTCATCCGAAGAAATTGAGCTATATAAAGGATTACAGCAATTATTTGTCCAATCTGACGAGTCCTAACTTCACGGAAAGATTGGACCGGCAAAATATCGAGGAGAGGCAGCAGCGCATTCTGGGAATCGTCTGCGACGAAGAAAAATAAAGAAGAGGAACTCGAGCGAGCTCGAGTTCCTCTTCTTTATGCTGTACGGCACCACTGAATGTATGGAAGGTGGCTAATTCATATGTCTTTATTGTTGCGCCCATAAAGACTGCTGACGGTGAGCGACGTTCCGATCAAGCCTAAAATGATGATGTAACCGGCAATGAACCCAGCCGAGATGTATCCGCTGAGCGTCAATGCAAAAGCCGCCAACAGGTCAGCACCTTGGTAAGATAGGGAGCTGAAGGCCAAATAGGAAGCTTGCTTATCTTCCGGCACGAGATCGACTTTGCGGGCATTGATGTTCGGGGCGGAAGCCAGTTCGCCGATGGTCGCCAAAATCATCAACGGAATCAGAACGTAGATGTTGTTCATGACAGCAATCAATCCATAGCTGACGACATAGATCACAAGACCGTAAAGAATGGTCGCCTTTTCGGATCGCTTATCAGTGAAGCGCGATACCAAGAAAGTGAAGCCAACAACAAGCAATGTGTTGAGGACCTGCAGCAGACTGAGCATCCGGACGCCGTCGATCGGAACCGTGAAGAGTGTCAGCGTTTCGAACTCTTTTGAAAGCCGGACAGCGGTGTAGGTCTTCAGCGAGAACTCGGCCGTATTGAACAACGCCATACCCAGAATCAAAAAGAGCCATCGTGTATCTTTCGCGGCGATCCGGTAGTTCGATAATAGATCTTTTAGCCTGTTACTATGGCGTTTCTTCGTGGTGGCGTTCGTGTAGTCCAACTGACTCTGAAACAATAAGGCCATTGCCAATTGCGCTATCCCGGCCACCAGGAAGAGCTGGAAAAGGTAGTGCTGAAACAGGAAGCCGCCAAGTGAAAAACCCAGAGCCATCGACAAATTGAAGGTCCAATATTGCCATTGGTAGGCTTGTTTCCTATTTTCGATGGTAGTGCAGTCCATCAGTACGGCATCGTATGCCGGCGAATACAGATTGAAGGAAATGCCGCAGACAAGGTAACCGAGAATCAACCAACCATCTGCCGAAAGCAAGCCTGAAAATCTGAAGGCGATCAATAATAGGGATCCTCCGTACAGGCTCTGGAAAATATACAGGATTTGTTTTCTTTGGAAATTATCGGCAAGATAACCGCCGATGATGCCGGCCAAGAAGCATACGACCACATTTGTCATGACGAGCAAGCCAGTCAGTTGTTGATTGAAGACGCCGGCCAGATAGATGACCAGAAAAGGAATCGTGCAGGAATAGATCAAACTGTTTATGAAAGAACTGGCCAAAGTCGATCGGATGTTCTTTGAAAATGTAGTTGCCATAAATCACCTATCTTATTAAAGTTTCTATACACTGAAAGTATCACAGCTGCCGGTATTTTTCCAGCCGGAGGCGCCTTTTAGCACAAGATGTCCTTATTTTTAATGCTTATAAAATCTTAACTTTCTTTTTATGGACAAAATACCGGTAAGTGTTTATAATCGGTTAAGAAAATCCGACTTTTGTCCGAGGCATACATCGGGCGTTTGCGTTATAGTGGAGACACACAAAAAGGGAAGCGCTATCAAATTTTGAGCTTCACGGAACCGATAAGGTAAATTCACAGAAAGTTTATTTTCGTCAGGTATAATCGGAAATAGGAGCAGCGAAAAAAAGAATAAGAGGTGAAGAAGTGGAATTGGAGAACACCACCCATCAAGGGATTACATTGAACCGCAAAATCGTCCAGTTTTTGACGGTAGTGGGAACAGTCGCGACACTCATCTTAGGCATTTGGATCTATCGGACAGGCTTCTTTGAAGCTGAAGGCAGTTTTAAAGCGTTGTTGGATGGAATGGGTATCTATGCTCCTCTCACTTTCTTGCTGATCCAAATTATCCAGGTTGTCTACCCCATCATTCCGGGCGGAGTGACGGTCGTAGTGGCGCCGCTCGTGTTCGGTCCGCTTTGGGGGTTCATATACAGCTTTATCGGTGTGCTGATCGGTTCGAGCATCAATTTCATCCTCGCCCGCAAATACGGGAAGACATTCGTTAGAGCATTCGTTTCGGAAGAAACATACAGAAAATACTATGGTTGGCTGACGAAAGGCAAACGTTTCGAATGGCTGATGGCTTCAGCTTTTGCTCTCCCCGGCTTCCCGGATGATTTCCTTTGCATGGTCGCCGGTCTGACGGAAATGTCAATGAAACGTTTCATGGCCATCTTCCTCCTGTTCAAACCGATCACCCTGTACTTCTACGGCATCGGCGGGGCATCGCTTGTGACATGGGTGTTCCTGAATATGCCGACATTCATCAAAGGGTGGCTAGCCATCCAGCCGGTATTGCAATAAAATCCAAAATAAAAACGATGAGCCACGGAGGCTTATCGTTTTTTTGCTTATTTTCTTCTGACCTTCATCAATGCCGTGGCGATGAATGGGGCGATCAATCCGGCTGCGACGGCTTCGCCGATTCCGTTGGTTGCAACGATGCCAGCCAGCACTTTCAACAGGTTGGAAGGATCGACATTCAGGGCTGTGGCGTATTCATTGCCATAGAAAAGGGCGATGAATCCCAATACAAGCACTGTGTTGGTCAAGGATCCCAAAACGGCAGCGGTGACCATCCCGACTTTTTCCTGTTTGCGTTTCAGGAAAGTATGGAAAACAAGTCCTGCCACAAGCCCGACCATGACGCGCGGAACGACTGCGATGACCGGATTGGTCCAGAGCAGCAGATCCAATGGGGAAGCCGGCAGTGTGTAGGCCTTGACCATGCGCGCCAAGCCCCAGACGAGCCCGACAAGCATGCCGTCCTTCGTGCTCAGGACGAAAGCGGCCACGATGACGGTGATGTGGATGATGGTCGGATTCAGTGGCGGAATCGGAATGTTGCCCAGGAAGGGAACGAATGTCTGGACGATGATGAATGCGGACAGAATGCCAAGAATGGCGATGCGGTACGTTTTATTTTTTTGTGTATTCATGAAGGCTCAACCTCTTTTGTGTTTGCATTTCGGCAAGCGCCGATATATAGGTATTCTACCAAATTGTTCCAAAAAAAAATAGCGGCAGCGGAAGTCCTTTTATTATGATGCGCAATTATTTTATTTTAGGGAGAAAAAGGGTAAAATAGCAGTATAGAGCCAGAAAGGAAGCCGCCATGAAAAAAATTTTTATAGGTTTGATACGTGGTTACCAGAGATTTATATCGCCACTGTTTCCGCCGAGTTGCCGGTACTATCCGACCTGCTCGAATTATTCGGTCCAAGCCATCCAAAAACATGGCGCAATTAAGGGCAGTATAATGGGCATCTCACGCATTCTCAGATGTCATCCTTTTGTCAAAGGCGGCTACGATCCGGTGCCGGAACAATTCAGCATCCGCCGCAACAACAAAGAAGACGAACACAATCATTCGGAGCATGAACATTCCCATGAGCACTAAGATTTTTCGGATTTTCCCATTCCAACAATCAAAGGAGCGAGTACAATGGATGAATTAAAGAAGATTTTCTTAGCAGGTGTCGGCATGACCTCCACTTCGATCGAGAAGGCTGAAAAGCTGATCAATGAGATGGTCGAAAAAGGGCGCGTTACGGTCCAGGAAGGCAAAGAACTGCAGACGGAGTTGACCCGGAAAGCATCCGGCATCGTGCCGGCGACGAAAGCGGAACTCGATAATCTGCCGTTCGCCAAAAAAGAGGATGTGGAGGCGTTGGAAGCCAAAATGGACGCGATCAACGCCAAGCTTGATCAATTGTTGAGCAAATAAGCAATCGCAAAAGTTGAAGGAGGGGTCAGGATGGCAAGAGACGAACGGTTGCATGAAATAGTCCGGATCCTGTCCTCTTACGGGCTGCAATTCCTTTACCACAACCAGGTGAAGCCAAGCCGAAAAGATCAAGATCCGGAGAACCTTCGCCTTGCTTTCGAGAAACTGGGGCCGAGTTTCATCAAAATCGGCCAAATCCTTTCCACTCGCATCGATATTCTCCCGCAGGCCTTCGTTGAAGAGCTGGCGCATCTGCAGGATAAAGCGCCGGAGTTTCCGTTTGCGGAAGTCGAACGCATCTTTATGGAAGAAACCAAACTGTCATTAGGCGAAGCCTTCCTGTCCATCGATGAAAAACCGCTCGCCAGCGCGTCGATTGCGCAGGTCCATCGGGCGGTTCTCCGGACGGGGGAAGAAGTGGTCGTGAAAGTGCAGCGCCCGATCATCGATGATCTCTTGATCCGCGATTTGGACATCCTGATCCGGCTCAGCGGAAAGATCCCGAAGGAACTGGTTGAGGTGGTCGATCCGAAAGAAGCTTTGGAGCAGGTGAAAGCGAACACTTTGATCGAACTGGATTTCCGCAACGAAGCCCAATTGTTGCAGCGCTTTAGGGACCTCAATGCCACTATCGCTTGCATCGGCGTTCCGAAGGTTTATCCAGGGCTTACGACGCGCAGGGTATTGGTGGAAGAGTACATCGAAGGCACCAAAATCACCAATCGGGAACAGTTGGACTTGTTGGGCTATGATTTGGATGATATCAGCCGCAAATTGATGCTGGCCTATCTGAAACAAGTTTTCCACGACGGCTTTTTCCACGGAGATCCCCATCCAGGAAACCTGATTATCAAAGAAGGCAAAATCTATTTCATCGATTTCGGTATTATGGGAGATCTATCGGAGACCACAAAAAAATCGCTGAATGATATTCTCCAGGGATTGGCCTCGAAAGATCTGGATCGGATGGTGAAAGTCTGTCTAGAATTGGGGACACCGAAAGGACGGGTCGATAAACGCAATCTGTATGCCGATGTCGAGATGTTGTTCGACATGTATCTTTCGAACAATATGCTGAATGTGAACCTTGGGACGTTCATCACCGATTTCATCAGAATGTTCAAACGGCATAACATCGCCATTCCGAGCGATCTGACGATCCTCGCGAAGTCTTTGTCGATACTGGAAGGTGTTTTTCTGGAAATTTCTCCTGAATTGAACCTGATTTCGATCGCGAAAGACTATCTGAAGGAAAGTTTTACGCTGACGACGCTGATGCAGAAATTTTCTGCTGAAAAGTTGGCGTTGAGGGGCTATGCTTTCATCAAGGACAGCAGTGAAATCCCAAGCAGCCTGCTGGCTCTTCTGAAGCAAACGGCAAGCGGCAGGACCACGTTGCGGATCGATGTCGATCAGCTGGATGATAAGTGGAAGGACGTCAAAAAGATGTCCAATCGTGTCGTCATCTCTTTGATTGTTGCCGGATTGCTGCTGTCATCAGCCGTCATGTCCGGTACACCGGGAGGGCAATTCCTGGGGCAAGCGGGCTTTGTGATTGCAGGCTTGTTCAGCATCTGGTTGCTGATTTCCATTTTCCGTTCGGGGAACCTGTAAGCTTAATCGCTTATGCTTTTAAAGCGTTGCGACTGCATTAAAATATATTAAAAATTGAAAAGAACCTCTTGAAAATCGATGGCTGCTGTTATATTATATGTTGGTCAGCTTTTTAAGGAAAGCGCGCGGAGGGATAGCGAAGTGGCTAAACGCGGCGGACTGTAAATCCGCTCCTTCGGGTTCGGCAGTTCGAATCTGCCTCCCTCCACCATTGGGCTATCGCCAAGCGGTAAGGCAACAGACTTTGACTCTGTCATTCGTTGGTTCGAATCCAGCTAGCCCAGTCATAAAAACGAAGAAGCGTTCCGGAATCATACCAATGATTTCCGGGACGCTTCTTTTTTGATAGCAAATAATTCGACAAGCAGCAAACAGAACAACTATAATGAGTCCAAATGATCCACAAGGAGCCAGAAATTGATGAAAAGAATATTCAGGGCATTGACTGTATTGCTGACGGGTCTTTTTCTGTTTGGTTTGAACAATCAAAAAGGCGAGGAACGCGCGGTGCAGCCGATCGCGCCTTTAGTTGGGAAAGACGAAAATTTAAAGATTTGGATAGTGACGGATACCCACTACCTCTCCCCGGATCTGTTCGATGACGGCGAAGCGTTTGCCCGAATGAAAGCAACTTCTGCCGGTAAAGACTTGGAGCACGTCCCGGATATGATGGAGGCGCTTGTGTGGGAAGCAGCGAAAGAACAGCCGGATCTGTTGATCGTCAGTGGTGATTTGACCTTCAACGGTGAATACCAAAGCCTGGTGGAGCTTGCTGCATTTTTTGAAAGAATCGAAAAAAATGGGACGCAGGTCAGTGTGATACCCGGAAACCACGATATCCACAGCGGCTGGGCCCGGAAATTCGAAGGCGAAGAAATGGCTGTCGTTGAGCAAGCAACACCAGAGGACTTCCAACAAATTTTTGCGGACTATGGCTATGATCTCGCCATCAGCAAAGACCCGGAGTCCTTGAGCTATGTGATGGAGCCGAAAGCGGGATTTCCTTTTTTGATGATCGACACCAATATATACAGCGAAACGAAGAGCACAAAAGCCCCGAAAACGGAGGGAAGAATCAAGGAAGAGACATACGCCTGGTTGGATGAATATTTTGCGCTGCAGGAAGAGCACCTGCAGACGATCCAGCTGGTCGGGCATCATCCGCTGCTGAACCATACCGGCAGATTAGGCGGAGGGTTTATTTTGGAAAATGCGGAAGATGCAACCGACTATTTTGCCGGAAAAGGCGTCCAAACGAGCTTTGCGGGGCACATCCATGCACAAGATATTTCCGAGGCGACGGATCGGGAGGCTCCTTTCTATGAAGTCGTAACCGGAGCACTTTCGATATTCCCCAACGCGATCGGAGAAATTACATTAACAAATGAAGAATTAGCTTATCAGCGCAAAACCTTGGACATTGAAGGTTGGGCGGAAGTTACAGGGGTTGAAGCGCCTGAATTGCTTGCCTACACGCAGACTTCCCATGACTTGTTCAAGCGCGATGGCGAGAATCTGGCTTTGCAGATGATGTTCGAAGAACAGTGGCATGAAGAGATCTATGAAGAAGCTGTCATGGATTATGTCGGAAAGATGAATGTCCGCTTTTTTTCCGGGGAGGATTACGTCGAGGATGAGCGTTCTCTGGGAGAATGGACCAGCCATGCCGGCTATCAAATCATTCAACAAAACAGTGATAATTTTCTTAAGAAATACACGAACCAATTGCTGCAGGATAAAAATCTGGATGATCGGCACATTGTGATTCCACAGCGGCAATAAGGAAGAGGTTGGGCGGGTTGCCTAGCCTCTTTCTTATTGCCGTTTTTTTTTGCCGAAACAGGTTTAGGGATCGAAATCCGTCAATACGATACGCATGAAGGCCCGCAAGAAGATACACTGAAAGGTTAAGTCGCGTTTCCCTTTGCTAAAGATGAAGCAGGCGAAAAATTGCGTAAAGCGTTTGGTGAAGAATTACAGAACTTGCTTGCTGACGGTACAATCAAAGCCTTGTCTGAAAAATACTATGGCGTCGATGTGACAGAAGTAACGGAATAATCCACTCCAGCAAACCTCCTAGGGCGATCTGATCGGCTTTCCCGCTCTTGAGATAAAAGTTCATAATTTGGAAAAATGTTTCATCAGAAAAACATGATATGATGGATGAGGCGTATGTTTCAAAAAAATAGACAATTATCGAAGAGAAAGCAGGGGAAATACATGGCTAAATGCACAGATTGTAACGTCGATTTGATTGAAGGGCTAGGTTTGTATTCGCAAGGGGTTTATCTTGTTGAATTGGCGAAGGAAAAAACATTGAACGGACACACAAAAGCGGCTTTGGAAGCGGCAGTTTGTCCAAAATGCGGCAAAGTATCGTTCTACTTGCCTGAAGAGCAATTAGCGAAATTGATTGATTGATTCTTGTGAATAATAAAGGGGCTGTATCAAACCAGAAAAGTACGTTCTGGTTTGATAGGCCCCTTTTATTTCATTTGGGAATTGAATTCACGCTCAGAAATAACCCGTCAAACCCTTGTTGGCGGGGAAAATCAATTCAAATCACAGTCGGAAAACCCGCCAAAGCCTCCTTGGCGGGGAAAAACGTTCGCGGACAACACGAGATTCCCCGTCAAAACCATTTTGACGGGGAAGTACGCTATGAATGCAATCCCCAAACTATACAATCATGCCATCAAACCAAAAAGAACGGGACTGCCTCAATTTTTGAGACAGTCCCGTTCCGCTTTTCCTCATTAATGTTCGTTCGGGTCGTTTTTTGCATCTTCATGGGTCGGGTGGACGGTTCCGGGCACATGGTCAGGGCCTGCATAAATCGTATACAGCTTGAGTGGTTTGTCGCCTGTGTTGGTGATGTTGTGCCATTTGTCGGCAGGGACAAAGACAGCGTCATCGTCGGAAACTTTCTGTTTGAAGTACAGATCGTCCTCTGAGTCGCCCATCACGCACACGCCGTCGCCTTCTTCGATGCGGATGAATTGGTCGATGCCATGGTGGACTTCCAATCCGATGTCATCGTTCGGTTGGATTGTCATCACCGTCACCTGTAATTTTTCGCCGGTCCAGATCGTGGTGCGGTAATTCTCGTTCTGCAGGGTTGCATCCTCGATGTTCACTACATAAGGTTTTTTGCCGTGATCCTTAAAATCGATACTCATTTGAATTCCTCCTAATTTAAATTAATTATCTTATTGTAATAACTATAAACTAAGTATAGCAAAGTGGGCCGGATTTGCAAACGATATGCTTCAGCTGTGATCGATTGCCCATCTGTTTCCATTGTAACGCTACTGAAGCGCTTTCTCAAGGAATCAATGTCATTCGGTCGGATTATTTGTGATATAATTGAAGATATAACTTTGAACGTGGAGGTGCGCATGTGTCAATCGATTGGGGAGAAGTGATCACTTGGAGCAATGCCTTTGATATAGTGGATATCCTGTTGGTATGGTATCTGGTCTACAAGTTGATCATGATTTTAAAAGGTACACGTTCCATTCAATTGCTGAAAGGAATCGGGATTATTGTGCTGATCAAACTGGCTGCGGTCACGCTTCAGTTGCAGACTATAGATTGGATCATGAATCGCGTCATCCAGTGGGGTGTTGTGGCGGTCATTATCGTATTTCAGCCGGAAATCAGAAGAGGTTTGGAGCATCTGGGAAAAACAGGATTCAGAAAGAAAGCCAAACGGTCGGTCAATATGAGCGAACGTTTGGTGATGGAACTGGATAAAGCGGTCCAATACATGGCAAAGCGAAAAATTGGAGCTTTGATCTCCATCGAGCAGCAGGACCTGTTGGACGAGTACGCTGCCACGGGGATAAGAATCGGTGGGGAAGTGACTAATCAGCTGCTCATCAATATTTTTATTCCCAATACGCCTCTTCATGACGGAGCAGTCATTATTCAGGATTACAAAATCGCAACCGCAGCCAGTTATCTGCCCTTGTCGGAGAGTTCTTTCATTCCGAAAGAGTTGGGAACAAGGCATCGTGCCGCAATCGGACTTGGTGAAGTTAGTGATGCCATCACCATCATCGTTTCGGAAGAAACAGGTGGTGTCAGTATAGCCCATAAGACAAGCCTGCTGCGCGAAATGAGCCGAGATGATTTTGTCGCCTATCTGACAGACCAACTCGTTGTGGAGGAAGAGGAAGAAAAAACTACCAATTTCATACAAGATTTCTTTGACAATACGAAATGGGGTGGTTCTGAATGAGAAAACAGCAGGATGATAAGTTTCTGGAAAACAAGTGGGTCGTCAGAGGCCTGTCTTTCTTGATCTCCTTATTGTTGTTCACCTATGTCTACTCAGAAAACTACGGCTGGTCCACGAGCACCAGCAATAGTTCCATCAGCACCAGCAAGCGGGAAACCATTTCGAATGTCCCGATCCAGGTGAATATCGATACAGATGAATATTTTATTTCAGGATTGCCGGAAACGGTGGTTTTGACATTGAATGGGCCGGAGAGCGTGCTCGTGCAGACGATTTCGGCCGCGGATTACCGCATCGTGACGGAGAATCTGGATGAATTGGGGCCAGGGACGCATACGATTCAATTGACGGCCGAGAATCTATCGAATGAAATCGATTATGCGATTACGCCATCACGAGTGAATGTCGTCATTGAAGAGCGGGTTGCCATCGAGAGCCCGGTGGAAGTCCGCTTCGATGAATCTTTGGTAGATCCTAAATATTTGGCAGGCGTTCCGGAACTGAGTGTGGATACTGTAACGTTGACTGGTCCGGCTTCGACCATCAGCCGTGTGGATAGTGTTTATGTGACAGTCGCAGCTGAAAATGGCTTGACAAACACCGTGAATATGAATACTGTAGTACAAGTAGTGGATGCAAGTGGGAATAAGTTGAATGTTTCCGTCGATCCGCAGGAAATTTCCGTCCGCATTCCGATTTCACTGTACGGGAAAAAAGTTCCGTTGGTCATCCAACAGATCGGGGTTCCGCTTGAAGGTAAAGTCTATACGATTGACGTAGATGGAGAAGCCAGTGTGACCTTGACGGGCGATAAGTCTATTCTTGCTGATATTGATGAGGTATTTCTGCCGGTCAGTGTCACAGGCGTAGAGAGCAACACCACCCAAACACTCACGATTCCGGTAGTGAATGACACGTTGACGGCTACACCGACAACAATCAAGGTAAACATCCGTGTGTCGAATGCTGCCGAGACCCCAGCTGATTCGGAGACGACCGCTGATGAAGGAGAGTCCTCCTCTTCCGCCGACGAAAGCAGTGCTGTCGCATCTTTGACTTCAGATAATCCGAAAAGCGAAGAGGATCAGTCGGATAGTAGTTCATAAATTAAAAATCAAACGAATCCATGCAAAGAAAATAAATGAAAAATCTAAAGGAGATTATAAGTAATGGGTAAATATTTTGGAACAGACGGTGTCAGAGGCGTTGCGAACAGCGAATTGACGCCGGAATTAGCTTTCAAATTAGGCCGTTTTGGAGGATATGTTCTAAGACAGCACGCTAAAGATATCGCACATCCGCTTGTGTTGGTTGCGCGTGATACGAGAATTTCCGGTCAATTGTTGGAATACGCATTGGTTTCCGGCTTGTTGTCAGTCGGTATCGAAGTATTGCAATTGGGAGTTATCCCGACACCGGGCGTGGCTTACCTGACACGCATTCAAGGTGCCGTTGCAGGGGTCATGATCTCTGCTTCGCATAATCCTGCAGGCGATAACGGTATTAAATTCTTCGGATCAGATGGCTTCAAACTGTCGGACGAACAGGAATACGAGATCGAAGCCTATTTGGACCAAGAAGGAGATGATTTGCCGAGACCTTCCGCAGACGGATTGGGCACGGTGGATGAATATCCGGAAGGCGTCCTGAAATACGCACAATACCTGCAGACGACCATTCCGGATGATCTTTCCGGCATCACAGTCTGCTTGGATGCGGCAAACGGGGCAGCTTCGCCTGTCGTCAACCGTCTGTTCGCGGATTTGGAAACAGACTTTTATACAATGGGTGCAAATCCGGACGGCATCAACATCAACAAAGGCGTCGGTTCGACTCATCCGGATGTCCTGGGTAAATTTGTCGTTGAGAAAAAAGCGGATGTCGGCTTGGCATTTGATGGCGACGCCGATCGCTGTATCGCTGTAGATGAGAATGGACGCATTATCGACGGCGACCGCATCATGTTCATCTGCGGTAAATATTTGAAAGAGCGCAACAAATTGAATCAAAACACAATCGTCTCGACAGTCATGAGCAACCTGGGTTTCCATTTGGCTGTGGAAGCTGAAGGCATGACGGCCTTGAAGACGCAAGTCGGCGACCGTTATGTTGTGGAAGAGATGCGCAAAAATGGTTACAATTTGGGCGGCGAGCAATCCGGACACGTTGTCTTCCTGGATATGAACACGACTGGGGATGGTCTTTTGACGGGTATTCAATTGTTGAACGTCATGAAACAGACCGGTAAAAAACTTTCTGAATTAGCTGATGAAGTGACGCTTTACCCACAAGAATTGGTGAACGTACGCGTTTCCGAAAAAGACGGCGTAATGGAGATTCCGGCTGTGAAAGCTGTCATCGAAGAAGTTGAATCCGAAATGGCAGGCAAAGGACGCATTTTGGTGCGCCCAAGCGGAACAGAACCGTTGTTGCGCGTTATGGCTGAAGCTGAAACGGATGAAAAATGCCATGACTACGTTATGCGCATCGTAAATGTCGTAAAAGCCGAAATCGGCATCTAAGAGATAGAGCCTGTAAATGATTTTATGGTCGTGGAACACTGCAGAGGTGGTGTTCCACGGCATTTTTTGTTTAGTGATCAGTGGTGAAGTATAGCTCCCATGAGTGGTTTGAAGCCATCCTTCAGAACAATGATTGCAAATATACACAATCATAAGTTTATGGTTATAATGTAAGCGAAACCAATGCGTAACGAAATCGACAGGTTAATGATAGGTAGGTGCAATCATGATAAAACCAAAACGATTCTATGTGCAAGCAGATCTTTTCGAATTACCGAAAACAAGGCGGGTCGGTCATTATCTCAGCGGAATGATCATGCCGAACGTGAGTGTCTTCATCACGTGGGGAATCATTACCACACTAATCCAATATCTTCGGGGACCGCTCCAAAGCTCTTTTCTTGAAATGGATCGCCTCATGATTCAGTTTCTCTTCCCTGTGCTGATCGCTTATACCGGGGGACGATTAATCGAAAATCGCGCCGGAGTAGTGGCGGCTGTCGCAGTGATCGGAATGCTCACGGAATCAGAAGATCCGCAAATACTGGGGGCCATGGTCATCGGCCCGTTGATCGGCTGGATTGTGTTTCTGTTCGACAAATATGTGTTGCCTAAAGTAAAGCCAGGTTATGAAATGCTTGTCCGTAATTTTTCGGCGGGAATCCTAGGCATGCTGTTCGGCTATTTGAGCCTTGTATTTATCGGCCCAATCATTGCGGGCATCACGAATCAGATCGGATTGTTTGTAGGCTGGCTGATCCAGCGGAATCTGCTGTTGTTCACGAATCTTTTTATAGAACCGTTGAAGGTATTGTTCTTGAACAATACGCTCAACCATGGCATCCTTACGCCGCTGGGGATTGAACAGGCAGGGGATGCGGGGACCTCGATTTTGTTCTTGATCGAGACCAATCCCGGACCGGG
Source organism: Trichococcus flocculiformis (assembly GCF_900113645.1). GTDB lineage: Bacteria > Bacillota > Bacilli > Lactobacillales > Aerococcaceae > Trichococcus > Trichococcus flocculiformis. Next base: position 19,121 of record NZ_FOQC01000022.1, on the reverse strand, counting down.
TCTGGGGGTTTTGTTGGCGTTCATCCTGTTCAGCCGAAAGGAACTGAAGGCCACAGCCAGTGGTGCTTTCATGATCCATCTGTTCGGCGGGATCCACGAGATTTACTTCCCGTTTGTTTTGTTGAATCCGCTGCTGTTTGCAGCCGTCATTTTGGGCGGGATGAGTGGCACTTTGATTTTCGAAATGTTTCAAGTGGGACTGAAAGTTCCGGCTTCGCCGGGATCGATCGTGGTGATTTTGGCGAATGCACCGCAAGAGATGTTACTGGGGGTTGCGAGTGGCATTGCAGGAAGCACACTGGTAAGTTTTATAATCGCTGCCCTCGTGATCAGGAAAGACCAGACAAAAAAAGAAATTTCAGAAAAGGTGACGAAAGTGACAGAAATCCGGACAATTTTATTCGCATGCGATGCAGGAATGGGTTCAAGTGCGATGGGAGCCAGCCTGATGCGCCAGCAATTGCAAGCGAGCGGGATTTCGATCCCGGTGGACTACACGTCGATTTATCGCGTGAACGATGATCCCCATCTTTTGCTCATTACCCAAAATGAGTTGAAGCACTTGGCCGAAATCCAAGCCCCACACGCACAACTTGTTACAATCGGAAATTTTTTGGACCAGGAAGAGTACACGAAAGTTATCACGATGCTGACTGATGAACAAGAAAATGAAATGATTCCGGAAGCAATTGGAAAAAAACTGCCGTACCAGAAAGTCATCTTTTTGTACGCGGATGGCGTGCGTGGTTCACAGACGATGGCCGTACAAGCGTTTCGGAATCTGGCGGAAAAGCAAAATATCGGAGTTGATGTCGAAAAGCAGCCATTGGAACAGTTGATTGCGGACCAACATAATTTGTATATCGTCACGGAGGCCTTTGCTGCTGAGAACGAGCTACCAAAGGGGCCGTTGCTGGTCGTCGAACATCTTATCGCAACGAATAAATACGAGAAACTATTAAGGGGAGATTTGTCAGATGTTTCTAACTCCTAGAGAGACCCTCATTCTAAAAGAATTGCTGCATTCCGCCTCACCGGTTACCGTGGAACGCTTGATGAGCCTGCTGAAAGTCAGCAAGCGAACGGTCTACCGTGAGTTGGCAAATCTCGAGCTTTCTTTGGAATCCATCGGCGCAAAGCTGGAGAAAGAAAGCCGGGGCCGCTTTCGCTTGCTTGCGGAGGATGCCGCAAAAGCAAAAATCCTTTCCATTGTGTCTGAGGATGAACCTTCCGAATTATCCGCCACGGAGCGCCAGCATGCCATTTTGCTGCAGCTGTTGAACAGTGACGAGCCAATCAGCATGCAGACGTTTTTGGACGAATACTTGATCAGCAACACCACGTTTTTTGCCGATATCAAACAGTTGGAGCTACGTTTGGCGCGTCTGCCCTTAACGATCGCGAGAAACCGCGGCTATGAACTGGTAGGCAGCGAAAAGTATCGCCGACTTCTGTTGGCCAATATTCTGGGAATCGAGATCAATGAGTACCACTTCTTTCACTTTTCTGAATTGGAAGATAAAGAAAGTTTCTTTATGCAATTCGTCAATCAGGAGCAGCTGCTTTTTGCTCAAAAATTAGTGCGAGAAATCGTCGAGCCCCGCTTTTCCGACTTGAGTGATCGGAAGCTGGAGTTTTTGATTTTGATGCTGACGATTTCCATGGATCGCGTCCCGCGAGGCCGCCAACTGGTGGAAGAGTCCTATGCGGGACAAATCAACAAGGAACTTTTGGATCTGTCGAAGCAGATTTTTGCTAAAATCGCAGCCCATACGAAGCAATTGTATGCGGTCAGCGAAGTCGTTTTCTTCGCTAATCTGTTGGGCGATTTCTTCAGTGACTTGGATAATGATTTTTTTAACGAAAGCTTCGATCCGCGTTTGGCGTACCAGGTGAAGCAATTGATCGAGAACGTCAGTCAGGATGCCGAAGTCAATTTCTTTGAAGACAGCAATCTTTATAAAATGCTTTTGACGCATCTTTCCGCGGCGTTGAGCCGCGCCATCCTGAATCAAGGGAGCCTGAACAATCCCATCCTGGAGCGGATCATGGGGCAATACTCGGAAGTTGCGGGTGCGATCCGCAAAGCCTTGCCGAAGGTGTTCCCGCAACAGGAATTTTCGGAAGAGGAGATTGCCTATATGGTGCTGCATTTCGCCAATTCCCTCGAACGCAGCCCGAAAGTCATCGCGGTGGATATTGCCGGCATTTCCCCGAGCGGCTTGGCCTCTACGCGGATGCTGGAAATGCGTTTGCGGAAACATTTTCCTTTCATCAATGAAATCGTCTTTTTCCGGATAGCCGACCTCGGAAAACTGAATTTGGAAGAGAAGTTTGACTTGACCATCTCCACTTCCTTGTTGCCGGGGTACAGCGGGAAATACTTATTGATTTCCCCGTTGCTCCTGGAGGACGAGATCAAGCAACTCAAAGAAGCGTTCCGCGCAATCGATCATACGACGCGGCATGTTCAAGCCATGGCGAAGTCCAGTCTGCCCGACAATGATGACTATCAGGAAGTCATGACATTTATCGATGAAATCAACCAGTTGCTGAAATACTTCTTCGTCAAGACGCTGGAAAACAGCGCCAGCATTTCCGAAACCGTCGCTTTGGCAGTGGAAAATATTTCAACTGAAATCATTGCGGACCCGGTAAAAGTCCGGGATAAATTGATGAACCGCTATCAGCAAGCGCCGATCGGGATTCCAAACACCCATTTTGCTTTGTTCCACGCCTCGCATGCCGCGGTTCTTCAGCCTTGTTTCTGTGTCTTTGATCTGCAGACACCCCTGGAAATAATCGGCATGGACAAAGAACTGATGACTTTGACGCGGATGCTGGTCATGCTGGCGCCCGATCCGATCGAAGAGAATGTCGCTAAGATGCTGGGGAAAATCAGTGGAGCGATCATCATGAACGATTTAGGGATGGAGATTTTCAATTCCGGTAATGAAGCAATCATCTACCAATTGTTGTCGGCGCTCCTGATCGAAGAAGTCAAGAAGTAAAGAATTGAGGAATCCGTATGATTACAATCAAAGATGAGCATATATTGTTGGACCAAACCTACAACAACGCCGAAGCCGCAATCGTTGCCGCCGGTGAATTCCTGGTGGGGCAAGGATTGGTGTCGCCGCCTTACATCGATTCGATGCTGGCGCGCCAACGTAAAGTGAGTGTCTATGTCGGCAATTTTGTCGCCTTGCCTCACGGGGATGGCGAGGGACAGCCCTATATTGAAAAAGAAGGTATCTGCTTGATTCAGGTGCCCGACGGCGTCAACTTCGGCAGTAGCAAGGAGCCGCAAATCGCGACTATCCTATTTGTGGTGGCATTGAAGGAAAAACAATTGGAAGCTTTGCAGGACATCGCTTTTTTCTGCTCGGATATCGAAAACGTGATGGCGTTGAGCGATGCCAAAGATCTGCGGGCGATCCAGAATATTCTCCAAAACAGTTAACAGGAACAAGTAAATATCAGTGCAAAAAGCAAGCAACATCCCCTCCGGTGGAATGTTGCTTGCTTTTTTTGTGCGCCTGCTGACAGGAGAAGAAGGAAGGAATGAGGAATGAGGGCGCAGCTCCGGTAAAGAGTCCGTTCCCCGGAGAAGAGTGAAACAGATCTCGGCAACGGAGATCCGGATACGCGAATCAAGACCTGGCACAAATAAACGTGCCAAAGCACGACTATAAACCAGGAAGGGAAGCGCATACAATAAAGACATCAAAAGAAACAGTTTGAAGGGAGAAACAAAAAATGGAACAGACACAACAAGCCTCGCTGAAGGCAAAGGTTCAAAAGTTAGGCAGCACGCTTTCAAGCATGGTGATGCCGAATATAGGGGCGCTGATCGCCTGGGGAGTTTTGACGGCATTATTCATCCCGGATGGCTATTTGCCGAATGAATCCTTCGCTTCGATGGTCGGCCCGATGCTAACGTATTTAATCCCTCTGTTGGTCGGTTACACAGGAGGTAAAGTGATCGCAGGCGATCGCGGTGCTGTAGTCGGCGCCATCGCCACAATGGGCGTGATCGTAGGGACGGAAATCCCGATGATCATGGGCGCCATGATCATGGGACCGTTGGGCGGTTTCACGATCAAGAAATTTGATGCGATTTTCCAGAGCAAAATCAAGACCGGTTTTGAAATGCTCGTCAACAATTTCTCGGCAGGCTTGATCGGCTTCGCTTTGGCGCTTGTAGGCTTCCAGGCAATCGGACCGGTGGTTGACCGTTTGACGCAAGCAATGGCAGCCGGGGTGGAAACGATCCTGAACGCACAATTGATTCCTTTAACGAATATCTTCATCGAACCAGCAAAAATTCTTTTCCTGAACAATGCAATCAACCACGGAATATTGACTCCGTTAGGAACGGAACAAGTCAGCGAAACAGGACGTTCGATCCTCTTCCTGCTTGAAGCGAATCCTGGTCCTGGTTTGGGCGTGTTGTTGGCTTTCACTCTGTTCGGCAAAGGCTCAGCGAAATCGACAGCGCCGGGCGCGATGATCATCCACTTCTTGGGTGGGATCCACGAAATCTATTTCCCTTACGTCATGATGAAACCGCTATTATTTCTGGCGGTCATCTCGGGCGGCGTTTCCGGCAGCTTTGTGTTCCAACTTTTAGGCGCTGGTTTGCGGGCTCCGGCTTCACCTGGTTCGATCATTGCGATTTTGGCTATGACACCGATGGGTTCTTACTTGCCAGTCATTTTAGGGGTCGTCGCCGGTGCGGCAGCATCTTTTGCAGTAGCAACGGTCATTTTGAAGGCAGACTCCAAAGAAGCAGCCGATAATTTTGAAGAAAGCGTCAAAGCGACCCAAGCCGCAAAGTTAAGCGCAAAAGGCTCAGCTGGACAAACAAGTCTGACAAATATGTCGGGCATCCAACACATCATTTTTGCTTGCGATGCAGGGATGGGTTCAAGCGCAATGGGCGCTTCTATCCTGCGCAAAAAAATAACTGCAGCCGGGTTACCCCAAGACGTCACCAACCGCGCCATCAATAATCTGACGGATGCAGCCAATACGTTGATCGTCACCCAGGAAGAACTGAAGAATCGTGCCCAACAGAAAGCACCGAATGCAACGTTTGTGGCGATCGAGAATTTCCTGAACTCGCCAAAATACGATGAAATCGTAGCTACGCTGTCCGGAACCGATCTGAAAGAAACAGCCGTTGCACCTGCAGCATTGCGCCTTGACGTTGACTTAGCGCACATCAATGAAATTGTCTTGGTCCATGATGACCGCAAAGGCTCCGCCACCATGGGGCAAAAAGTAGTGGAACGGATTTTGGAGAGGGAGGCGCTGGACATCCCTTTAAGAAAAATGCACATTGACGAGCTGAAGGCATCTCCGCAAACATTGGTGATCAGCAAAAACAGTCTGACGCAAGCGGCCCAGCAAAAAGTTCCTGCAGCGGTTCATCTGTCAGTAGACAGTTTGATCACGACATCGAAATACGAGAGCGTCGTCGCCAACTTGAAGCAAATAGCGTAAAGAGAGGAAGAATAAGATGAATAATTTAGATAAAGAAATGATCGTTTTGAATAAAGCGTTCGCTTCAAAAGAAGAAGCTATTCGTTTCTGCGGCCAAAAATTAGTGGACGCAGGCTGTGTGGATTCGGATTATGTGGAGGCTATGGTGCAACGCGATCGGATGTTGTCAGTGTATATGGGGAATTTCATCGCGATTCCCCATGGTACCGATGCAGCCAAAGAGCACGTGAAAAAATCAGGCATTTGTGTGGTGCAAGTGCCTGACGGGGTCGATTTCGGCGACGAGCAGGAAGAAAAAGTGGCAACCGTTTTGTTCGGCATCGCAGGAGTCGGCGATGACCACTTGGAATTGATCCAAAAAATCGCGCTGTATTGCAGCGATGTAGATAACGTCGTTACTTTGGCGGACGCTTTGACAAAAGATGAAATCACTGGCAGCTTAGCCATTGCATAGGGAGAGATGAAAATGAAAGCAGTACACTTTGGTGCCGGAAATATCGGCCGCGGCTTTATCGGGGAAATTTTGAATCACAACGGGTACGCAATCACTTTTGTGGATGTGAACGATACAATCATCGAAGCTTTAAAAACACGTGGCGGCTATACGATCGAGTTGGCGGACGAGTCACGCAAACAGATCCAGATCGAGAACGTCACTGGTCTCAATAATGCCAAAGAGGCAGAAAAAGTTGTGGAAGCGATCGTTGAAGCGGATATCTTAACGACTGCCATCGGACCGAATATTCTGCCTAGAATCGCGCAATTGATTGCAGAAGGGATCAAGGCACGTGCAGCCCGGAACATCCAGCAGCCCATCGACATCATCGCCTGCGAAAACATGATCGGCGGATCGACTTTCTTGAAAGAGGAAGTCAAGAAACATTGCACAGACACGGCTTACCTTGATGCGTATGTCGGCTTCCCGGATGCGGCGGTGGATCGGATCGTTCCAATGCAGCAACATGCGGATCCGCTCTTTGTGCAAGTGGAGCCCTTCAGCGAGTGGGTTGTACAAGGGACAGCCTGCAAAAGCCCGATCCGACTGGAAGGCGTTGCCTATGTGAACGATCTGGAGCCTTATATCGAACGCAAATTGTTCAGCGTCAATACAGGACACGCTACGGTAGCCTATACAGGCGCTCTGCAGGGCTATGAAACCATTGATGAAGCGATGCAGGATAATCTGGTCGTCATCCAACTGCGCTCCGTATTGCATGAGACAGGCAAATTGTTGATCGCTAAATGGGGATTCGATGCGGCGGAACACGAGAAATATATCGAAAAAATCATCGGCCGTTTCCAGAACAAATACATTTCCGACGCGATTTCCCGTGTGGCGCGCACGCCTTTAAGAAAATTAGGCAATCATGAGCGCTTCATCCGTCCGATGGTTGAATTGACCCAAATCGATGAGATGCCTTTCCATTTGCTGGAAACGATCGGCATGGTCTTCAATTATTTCGACCCGGAAGATGAACAATGCCAAGAACTGAAAGAAATGATCCTGCAAAAAGGATTGGACAAAATCATTACGGAAGTAACCGGAATAGACAATCAAAAAATCTTGGGCAGCATCAAACAGAACGTCGAGAAGTACGCCTATAAAGTAGCATAATCACGGTAAACAATGCTTTCTGGGTGAACCATCATGTATACCCGTTGTGCCGTTCAAGCCGTCATTTTAGACATCTTGATGAAATCAAACGGCATAACGAGTATAAGTTTTTCTTAAATAGCGTTTCAAACCGGCTTTGCGATTGAAACCGAATCAAAAACGTTTTGACAAGGTCACTGCTTGTAGGATAAAATGCATATATTCTGGAAAATACAAAGCTAGGAGGATAGAGGAAGAAGCAAATGGATAGCGCCAGACTTCAGGGAGCACAGGTAAATTGGCCCTGAAGTGACGAGGATTGGGTTTATCGAAAGATTCGGCGGATGACCCAAGGCAAGTGTAGTCTACAGGATTGAGGTAAAAAAGACCCTTTTGCGGCTGCAGAGCCCAGAACGGTCTTACAGAGATCAATCCCCACACCCAGAAAAAATCGAGATAACAAAGGGGATTTTTACGCTTATGTGTGGAATAGTTGGATATGTAGGACAAGGCAATGTACAAGAGGTATTGTTGCATGGATTAGAAAAATTGGAATACCGTGGTTATGATTCAGCCGGTATTTTTGTCGTAGACGCTGAAAACCAAGGTCATGTATTCAAAGAAAAAGGCCGCATCGCTGATTTGCGTGCAATCGTCGACAGACAGGTGGATGCGCATACAGGAATCGGACACACGAGATGGGCAACACATGGCGTGCCGAGCGCAGAGAACGCGCATCCACACCAATCTGCGGATGGACGCTTCACTTTGGTTCATAACGGTGTCATCGAAAACTTCAAAGAAATCAAAGACGAGTATCTGCAGGGCGTTAATTTTGTCAGCCAAACAGATACGGAAATCGTTGTGCAGTTGATCGAAAAAATCGCTGCCGAAGGAAATCTGGACGGAAAAGAAGCTTTACGCCGCGCTTTGTCGATCGTAAGGGGTTCTTACGCTTTCGCTTTAGTCGATGCACAAGCTCCGAATGTCCTTTATGCAGCTAAAAACAAAAGCCCGTTGTTGATCGGCTTGGGTGATGACTTCAATGTCGTTGCCAGTGATGCAATGGCTACTGTTCAGATCACAAACCAATATGTCGAAATCCACGACGGTGAAATGATCACATTGACCGCTGATGGCGTCACAATCGAAAAATTAGACGGAAAAGCGGTAACACGTAATCCGTATACGGCTCAAATCGATGCCAGCGACTTGGAAAAAGGGACATACCCTTACTACATGTTGAAAGAGATCGATGAACAGCCTGCTGTTATGCGTAACATCATCCAAAAATACCAAAACGCAGAAGGTCGCTTGACTGTTCCAGAAGAATTGGTCACTGCTATGTTGGAGTCTGACCGCATCCACATCGTGGCTTGCGGAACGAGCTACCATTCCGGTTGGGTAGGCAAACATTATCTGGAAAAAATTGCACAGATTCCGACAGAAGTGCATGTCGCCAGCGAATTCTCCTACAACCCGCCGCTATTGAAAGGTAATCCGTTCTTTATCTTCCTTACCCAAAGTGGGGAGACTGCGGATAGCCGCCAAGTATTGGTGAAAGTAAAAGAATGGGGATACCCAGCTTTGACGATCACAAACGTGGCTGGTTCAACCTTGTCGCGTGAAGCGGACTACACATTGCTGTTGCATGCAGGTCCAGAGATCGCAGTCGCTTCAACGAAAGCTTACACGGCACAAATCGCTGTCTTGGCTGTCTTGTCGGATGCGTTAGGCGCGAGAACGGGTCATGATATGGGAATCGACATGGTCCATGAATTAGGGATCGTCGCAAATGCGATGGAAGCGGTCATCGATGACAAAGAGCGCATCGCTGCATTGGCTGACATCTACTTGCCGAACACCCGCAATGCTTTCTACATCGGCCGCGGTTTGGATTACTTCGTATCGATGGAAGCTGCTTTGAAACTGAAAGAAATTTCTTACATCCAAACAGAAGGTTTTGCTGCCGGAGAATTGAAGCACGGCACGATCGCCTTGATCGAAGAAGGAACTCCGGTCTTGGCTATCATTACCCAAGCTGATGTTGCCAGCCACACCCGCGGAAACGTCGAAGAAGTGCGTTCGCGCGGAGCAAACACTTGCGTATTTGCAATGGAAGGTTTGGCTAATGAGAACGACCAAATCATCTTGCCGGCTGTTCACCCAGCCTTGGCTCCACTGATGACAGTCGTTCCGACCCAACTGATGGCTTACTACGCAACGCTTCACCGTGGCTATGACGTCGACAAACCAAGAAACTTGGCTAAATCCGTTACGGTTGAGTAAACTGGCAATACTTACTGACCGGTATTAGACTTAGAAAATAAAGTCTTGAATAATAAGGTTTTTGAATGTGGAAGTTTTATATCCGTTTGCTTATACTTAAATAAGCGAACGGATTTTTTTGGAGGAGATTTAAGTGGAGATATCAATTGCGAATTTAGATTTTAGTTATCTGGATAAAATGTTAAGCCATCTGTCCAAAGAACAAGTTGTAGATGTAATAAAAGCGTATTATGACGGAGAAAAAATTAAAGATATTTTAGTAAGATTTGAAATTGAGACAACTGCATCAAATTTAGTTAAATTATTTCCTCCATTTTTAAGTGGGGAGCGTTGTTTGAAATGTGGATCTGCAATTGCCATTCCATTCCAGTCTAAATCACATTCTATTCGTTATAACGATAGTCAAAAACATTGTTATAAGTGCGGACATCAAGAAGTGCCTTTTTGTCAATGTGAAACTTGTGTGAAAGAAAGAATGGAAATGCAAAGGTTAGAAAAAGAGCGACTGGAGGAAATAAGAGAGAGGAAAAGGCAATTACTATGCGACTATTACAATGAAGATAATTGGGAAATGGTTTTAGAAACGGATTTAAGTTTAGAAGATAGGCTGTATTTAGCGGTTATATTTAGAGGTGCTCTTTCGGAAGATACAAGCTATATTAAACCTTTAGAGGAAATTAGAGGAAATATTGCGCCTACACCAGAATTTGAGAGAGAAATTATCAAAACGCTAACAGGTAGAAATATTTTGGTTCCTAGCTTGAGATCCAACCTGAACGACTTCGAAATAGAGTATTTATCAGAAGATGAAGACCAACGCAAAATTTCTTATTACACATATCAGGTTCATTATCGTTTGAATGTAATGCCAGAAGATTTCGATAATGATGCTATGATCAAACGATTGATGTATCCTTATTTAAGCGAGGAACAGGGTTTTGAGGATTTTTGTTACAGGATGTGGAGAAGAGTTGCACTTGATGAATGTTTGCAATATTTGTTATATCAAATGCGCAAGGTGAGCTATACATTTAACCCAGGAGAGAAGACAATAAGAGTTTTTGAAGAACTTTTAGATCATTTTTCGGTTTCGCAAATCTATAATATTATTTACCGGTCAATTGCTAACAGTACTCAAAGGTATCAAGCCAACGAAATCACAAAAATTCATGCTCAAAATTCAGTAATAACTGCATGTGAAAGTTATGGGCAACGTGCAATAACGAATGGGTGGAATTTAAATAGCTATTCGCGTTTAAAAGATTTACCCGAAACATCCATTAGTAAAGTTTTTTTCACATCTGTAATGCAAATAGCTGAGCTAGGCTTCACTGAGAAGCCTACCACAGATTTTTGATTGAAACCCGTTAATTGAAGAGACTTTGTGTTTTTGGTAACCTAGATATTCTTGAGTAAACTAAAAAACATTTGACTTCATCTAAAATAATGATACGATAGGAACAACAGCAAATGAACTGAATATCTTTTTAACCACTAGGGGTGCTTTACCGGCGGATGACTGTCCGCCAAAAAGCTGAGATCGAAGTAGGACTTCGAGACCCTTAGAACCTGATCTGGTTTGTACCAGCGTAGGGAAGTGGCGGCCTCTTTTGGCTAAGTAAGTCCCTATTGCATAAGGAACATACAACCACTTTTTTCCGTTGGGAAGAGAGTGGTTTTTTTGTTTGCAAAAATCAAGAGCGGCCGTTCGGATAAGTCGGGACCCTTGCGGAGCGCTCACAGCATATGGAGGGAAAGCAATGACATTTTCAGCACAAATCCGCCAAGCGGTAGAACCGATCTGGGCAGCCAGCATGGAGCACCCGTTTGTGAAAGGGATCGGGGACGGCACCTTGCCGTTGGAGAATTTCCGTTTTTACATCCAGCAGGATTCCTATTACCTGACGCGCTTCGCCAAAATTTTGGCGCTCGGCGCAGCCAAAGCACCGGATATTGCGACGACCAACCAGTTCGCCGACTTCGCGAAGCATACGTACAGCGCCGAAATCGGCCTGCATGAACAATTTTCGAAAAGGCTGGGCATCACCGCGGAAGAAAAAGAGTGTTTCAAACCCGCGCCCACAACATACGCCTACACGTCCCATCTCTATCATGCCGGCCACTCGGGGCATTTGGGGGATGTGATCGCCACCGTTCTGCCTTGCTACTGGCTTTATGCCGAAATCGGCGACGCCTTCATTGACGCGGCACCTGAAGAACCGATCTATCAGGAATGGATCGCTACCTATGGCGGGAAGGATTTTCAGGACCGGGTGGATGAACAGATTGCGCATCTGGATAAGATCGCTACATCTGCAACCGAAGCGGACCGTGAAAGGATGAAAGAACATTTCATCATCAGCAGCCAGTACGAATACGCATTTTGGGAAATGGCCTATCGCATGGAAACATGGCCGGTACCGTTGGAGAACTGAGCGACAAAATCAAACGCAAAGAGGAGACAGAGAAAATGAAAAAAGAATTGAAGCTTACAGATATTTTGGTGACGATCGTCATCGCCATCGCTTTCGGGATCGTCTACATCCTGTGGGGAACGGTTTATTACGCGGTGCAGCCGTTGGGTCTGCATCTTGATCAGCTGCTGTACGGCATGTGGTTCATCGCCGGTACCTTCGCCTATTTCATCATCCGCAAACCGGGTGTGGCGCTGTTGGCGGAAATCGCTGCGGCTTCAGGTGAATTCCTTTTGGGGTCGCCATGGGGTCTGACCGTCTTGCTTTCCGGCGTGGTGCAAGGATTGTTTGCGGAATTAGTGTTCATGGCCTTCCGTTACAAACGTTTTGACCTGAAGGTTGCCGCTTTGGCAGCTTCGGCATCTTGCGTGGGTTCGCTAGTGGTGGATGCGTTGAACGGGCAGATTGCTGAGTTGGCTGCTTGGAACTTGGCGCTGTATTTGTTGGCCCGTTTTGCCGGCTCGATTTTCTTTGCCGGGGTGCTGGCCTACTACTTGGCGGAAGTCCTGGAGGATACCGGCGTGACGAACCTTGTCCGTCCGCTTTCGACTGAAGATTTCACAGATATGGATTAAGGAGGATGGCGGAAATGGAGCAGCGAGCGTATGTGGAAAAGCTGAAGTTGAAGTTTCCCGGCGACGCCGATTTGTTGTTCAAGGACCTTTCCTTTTCGGTGGCTGAAGGCGAAAAAGTGCTGCTTTTGGGGCCGTCCGGCTGCGGCAAATCCACGCTGCTGCAGGTGTTGAGCGGGCTGATTCCGCAATCGATCGAAGTGCCGATGAAGGCCGAAAAGCTCGTGACGCCGGCTTCCTGGGGCTATGTTTTTCAGGACCCGGACAGCCAATTCTGCATGCCCTATGTCGATGAAGAACTCGCTTTTGTGCTCGAAAATCTGGCGGTTCCGCGCGAAGAGATGGCTGCCAAAATAGACTTTGCGCTCCGGCAAGTGGGTTTGGAACTGGCGGACAGCCATATCCCCATCGAAAGCCTTTCCGGAGGGATGAAGCAACGGCTGGCGATCGCCTCGGTATTGGTGTTGGATCCGGAAGTGCTCTTTTTGGATGAGCCCTCCGCCATGCTGGATCCGGAAGGAACGGAAGCGATCTGGGAGGTCCTGCAGGATGTCTGCAAGGACAAAACGGTCATCATTGTGGAACACAAAATCGATCATGTGCTGGCATTCGCCGAACGGCTCGTGTTGTTCGATGCATCCGGCCGCATCATCGCCGATGGACCGAACGAAGAAATCTTCTCGGCCCACAAGGACGAGATGAAGGAGCAGGGCATCTGGTTTCCGGGGGTATGGGACCAACATCTGGCGGAAACGCCCTTGCAACGAAAGCAGAAGTCCTTTAGATTGCAGAGTCCGCTGCTGGAACTGCGCGATTTTAAAGGCTTGCGCAATGGGGAAATAAAAATTCAAGGGGCCGGGCTGGCGGCCTATCCGGGTGAATGGGTCATCATCCGCGGCCAAAACGGAGCCGGAAAAAGCACCTTCCTCCATGCCGTCATGCAGTTCATCAAAACGAGCGGGCACTACGAGTTGGAGGGAAAGCCAATCAGAAAATTGAAGAAGCTAGCCGAACGGGTGGCTTTCGTTTTCCAGAATCCGGAGTATCAGTTTGTGGCGAACACGGTCTACGAAGAGATGGCTTATTCGCTCCGGTTGGACGGCAAGGGGAATTCGGAAATCGAGAAGCTGGTGGAGGAATACCTGGAACTCTTCCAGTTGAGCGGGCAGCGGGAGAAAAATCCTTTCCAACTTTCGATGGGGCAAAAGCGGCGTCTGAGCGTCGCTGCGACGATCATCCAAGGTCAGCGGCTGATCCTTTTGGATGAACCGACTTTCGGGTTGGATTCCAAAAACACCTTTGCCTTGCTGGAATTTTTGGAGAGTTACCGGAAAAAGGGCGCCGTCATCCTGATGGTGACCCACGATGAAACACTCTCCCGGAACTACGGAACAACGTTTTGGACGGTTGTCGACGGCGAAATCCGGGACACCACCGGATCGGCTACGGACATGCGGACTGCATTCTCCGCTGATTTGCGCTTGGAAGGGGGACTGTGCAGATGAAGGAATGGGAACAAGCGAAAGAAACCTGGCTCCACCGTGTCAACCCCAGCCTGAAATTGGGCATGTCGCTGCTGCTCTGCATCGCAATTATGTTTGTCCGCAACCTTGAAATCATGGCCTTCATCGGCAGCGGGCTTTTGATCCTGTTCCTGCTGTTTACGGGACAGCCGTTGAAGCGGATTTTGTTGCTATTGATCCCTTTCTGCGCCATTTTCGTGTCGACAGCCAGCGCCATGATCTTGTTCGGAAAAGGCGAAACGCTTTGGTTCGAATGGGGGCTGATCCGCATCACCGAGGAAAGTTTCTTGCGGGGGATGCTGATCGGCCTGCGCGCATTGGTCTTCGCTGTTTTGGGCTTGACCTTCGCATTGACGACGAGGCCGGTCAACTTGTTTTATTCGTTGATGCAACAGCTTCGGCTGAATCCTAAATATGCCTACAGCTTCATGGCTGCGCTGCGGTTGATCCCGATCATGACGGAAGAATTCGAAACGATCCGCAATGCTCGCAAGGTGCGCGGAAGCGAAAAGGTGAAAGGCTTGCAGGGTATTCTCTTCAGGATGAAGGTCTACACCATCCCGCTCTTGTCAGGGAGCATCCGGCGGGCGCACCGCATCGCCGTGGCGATGGAAGCGAAACGCTTTTCCGGAAATGAGAGCCGGACCTACTATTATAAGATAGGTTTTTCCGGCAACGATTTTGTTTTCCTCGCGTACATGGCGCTGCTTGCGGTCATGAGTTATGGGCGAAGCATTGGATAGGTTGAGGAGTTTTTGCATGGAGAAGTTGTGGGGCTACCCAGCTCCGGTTAAGGAGGCTTCGCCGGAGTTGACACCACATTCAGATGCCGTCTTCCGACCAGCTGAAGCTACATCGGAGAAGAGCCCATCTATTTACCGGCTCCTCCGGCGAATGAAAGCCTGGCCGGAGCTGGCGGGTATGTTTTTGCAGTCTTGTTCTCTCGATCTGTGGGATTTCAGCTGCAAAAGTGGAATACGCACAAAAAGGGGCGATCTCATTGCGAGACCACCCCTTCTTGTCTTATAGTCTTCACTCTAATGTGATGGACTGTTATTCAGTTTGGCAAGATTGATCGCGGACACCGTTTTTGCCGTCATTGTCCGTTTCAGCCGTACCGTATTGGTTGCCGTCGCCGTCTGCTTTGCCCGTAGCGTTTTGGTTACCATCCTGATTGGCTTGCGTACCCGTTCCATCGCACGTGCCGCTTTTCTCGCGGGCACGTTTCATGGTTGCCTCTTCATTGCCTTGTTTTTTTGCTCCTTCATTTGTGCATTCGCCTGACTTGATTTGCTCTTGGGTCATCGTGCCGTTCTGGGCTACCGTGTCGCTCGCTGCCAGTACCGGTGCTGCACCTCCAACAAATAAGCCTGCAACGGATAGGATGGTCATGATTCTTGTCTTGTTCATTTTTGTTTCCCCCTGGTATGATTTTTTGTTATTTCTTACTGACCTAAGAATAATCAAAAAGTATGGCAGAAGCGTGTTTTTAAAGGCACATTTGTGTGGTATTATCGGGGTGAAAACATAATCTTGCCATATTTTTGCAGTATGATTTCCCCGAGGAGGGAGTACGATGGTAAAGCTATTGATTGCGGATGACAACAAACAAATAACATCCATCCTGAAGGAGTATTCAGAAAAGGATGGCTACGAGGCGGTCGTCGCCTATGATGGCGAACAGGCGCTGCAGGAATTCGGGAAAGACAAATTCGATTTGATTTTGCTGGATGTGATGATGCCGAAAAAGGATGGCTTCGAAGTGTGCAGGGAAATCCGGAAAGTTTCCTCGATTCCCATCATCATGGTGACCGCCAGAGGGGAAGATTTTGAACGGATCATGGGCTTGGATATCGGAGCGGACGACTACATCGTCAAGCCTTTTTCGCCGGGTGAAGTGATGGCGCGCATTCGGGCAATCCTACGGCGGTTGGATCAGACATCGGACAACAAGGATCACCATAAACTCTACGTCCATGAAAATCTGGAGATCCGATTGGACGAATTCATCGTAAAGGTCGCCGGGCACCAAGTCCATCTCACGAAAAAAGAGATCGAGCTGCTTTGGATTTTGGCGACAAACAAGAACAAGGTGTTCAGCCGCGACAATCTGTTGGATAGTGTCTGGGGCTACGACTATTTCGGCGATAATCGGACGGTCGACTCGCACATCAAGCGCCTGCGGGCAAAGATCGATCAAATTCCCCATCCGTCGTGGGACATCAAAACCGTTTGGGGCATCGGCTACAAATTTGAGGTGAACCCAGATGAAGTATAAGATCACCCGCAAACTGGTCCTCTATTTCACTTCCGTCATCTTGCTGTTTTCCTTGGTTGTCGGAGGGGCCTTCCTGCTGCTGTTCACCCGGCATACCGAACAAATTTACCGGGCGGATATGCAGGAACGGGCTGAGGCGATTGCTGCCGGCGTGGCGGATTATTTGGAAGACGGGAGTACCGCTTTAGATGAGGTTCCGGTCATTGCAAAGGGCAGTGCCAACGGTAAACAAACAGGAACTGCCCTGCTCGCACAAATTGGGGCGACGGGGACAACCGGGCGCAACAATACGAGCGGATACAACACCTATATCACGGCCATTCAGGATATCGCGATGGGCGAGGTATGGATCGTCGACCAATCCGCAGAGACAATCAGTGTCGGAACCGGCAAAAAAGCGATCACCTATGCCGAACTACCAAGCGCTGCGCTTGCGCTTGTCGATGAGGTATTCGAAGGGGACGTCGCCTTCAGCGAAGGCTTCAGCCCGTTGTTGGAGGATACCTCCATCACGGTCGGGGCGCCGGTGCTCTCCTCAGAAGGGGAGGTCATCGCTGCGGTCCTTTTGCACGACTATATCGCAAACATGCAGACTGCCGTACGGTCAGGATTTTCTACCTTGGGAATCAGCTTGGCTTTGGCTTTGATCGCTGCCGTCGGGATAGCGGTCCTGTTGGCGAAACGGTTCATCCAGCCGTTGAAAAAGATGGAAGAAACGACACAGCAGTTGGCGGATAACCATTACGAAGCCCATACGGGGATTGTCCAAAACGATGAAATGGGTTCGCTTGCGGCCAACATCGATATTCTGGCGGAAAAGTTGGCGGAAGCCGCGCAAGAAAGCGCCAAACTGGATAAGATGCGCAAGGATTTCATCACGAGCATTTCCCATGAATTGCGCACGCCGGTCACGGTCATCCGCGGCTCGCTGGAGGCCTTGAACGATCATGTCGTCGAGGATCCCGCCAAAATCGATGAATACTACCAACAGATGTTGACCGAAAGCATCCATCTGGAGCGGATGATCAACGATCTGCTGGAGCTGTCGCGGCTGCAGAACCCGGACTATCAAATGGAGATGAGTTCCTTGAATTTTGTGGATGTCGTGGAGAATGCCATCCGTTCCGTGCGCTATATCGCCAGGGAAAAGGGGATTACGCTGACTTTCTCGAAAGAGCCGTTGGCGTTCATGCTGATGGGGGATTATACCCGGCTGCGGCAGATGCTGCTTGCCGTGATGGAGAATGCCGTCAAATTTTCAGCCGAAAAGAGTGAAATACGGATCACGTTGACTGGCTTAGGTGAGGGCTGCCGATTGGCTGTCACCGACAACGGGCCGGGAATCCCGGAAAAGGATCAACCGTACATCTTTGAAAAGTTCTTCAAATCAAACGAAGAAAGCAACAAGAAAGGCACCGGTCTGGGTTTGGCCGTCGCCAAGCAGATAGCCGATCGCCACGGCATCGTTTTGTCGGTCGAAAGCACACCGGGAAAAGGCTCCACCTTCCTTTTTGATCTGAACCAATAAAAAATCAGCTGCAGTGTTTAATCACTGCGGCTGATTTTTTTGTTTGTTTTCTAAAATATGTTCTATGAGTCCAGTAGACATACTTGCCATCTTTTCCATATTTAAGAATTGCATGGCCTGGATACAATCATTAACTACTTCATCACCCTTGGAGTCATCAATCAAAATGAGTTTGACCCCAATCAAAAATTTTTGTAAGAGGGCTTCATAAGCTTGATCTTCATTCAATGGATGTTTTTCCAATATACGAATATATATTAGCGCCTGATGAATTTCATTTTTACTGATGAATGCAATGATGGCGTTTATCAGTAGCCTGAATCCTTCGTTTGCATAAGGATTTATTTCTTTATAGTAAGCTAACTTGTTGATTGCTTTTGGCAATATTTGTTTTAAAGCTTCGGCATCAAAATAGAACATAGAATTATTGAACATGACAAGTTCGTAACGCGTCCATGTTTCCGTTTTGACCAGGTATTTATATAATTCATTCTCTTTAAGATCTATATTTTTATGTTCAAGCCTTGCCAGAAGGACCTCTGTCAGTGAGGCCAAATGACTATATAATACATTTTTGTCGAGGGCATACTCGTTCCGGCAATGCTGCAGTATAAAATTAAGCTCATGAATATTCTGATCTTCAAACGCATGCTTCAATTCTTTCATTAATTGTTTTTCAACGTTATCTGTATACCCATTACACATAAATTCAATTTCTTCCAAGCTTACATGTAATTTTTCCAATAGTTCCAAAAAATGCGAGGTATACAAATCAGTTTTCCCGTTAATATAACGATTAAAGCTGGCTCTGGACATACTGTTGCCAATCGCTTCTTCAATTTTTATATTCTTATCTTTTCTAAGAGTTGCGACTGCTTCATAAATTTCCATAAGAACTCCTTTTATCAGCACTGGGAAATGTCTCATCTTTGCAACTAAAGTTTCTTGTTCGTGTCATTTTGCCGTTAATCACCCATATAAAAATATACTCCTTATAACAATATTATTTAATGCCTGCTGAATAAATCCCTATTTTTAGCTTACGGCTTCATTAGAGGTTCAATTCTAGGGGAGCTCATCCATTGGATGAAAGTCAAAAAAATGCGCAATGAAACCTTGGACAGGTTCATTGTAAGGATGGATAAAGCAATCACACAGAGACTGGTCTCTTCAAGGCGTGTTCGAATAAGCCTGAGCCCGAACTTTCTTTTCGCCAGGCTGAAGCCTCTCTCGACCTCTACTCGATCGCAGTTGTCGCTGTATTCTTGTTTTTTGTCAATCTTCTGATCCTTCTTGGGCCTGCCGAGCGACGGGCCGGATAATCGGATTCCGAGTTCTTTGCAGTAGCTTAAGTT
>NZ_FOQC01000082.1 GCF_900113645.1 Trichococcus flocculiformis | reverse complement strand
GGGATATTTTCCCTTCAGATAGGAGATAGTAATACGAGTTCAAACAGCTAGAGGTATCTATCCTCTTCAAAAACCAAGTGTATAAAAAACGGACGGATTGAATCCCTTGTATCGAAATGATCGCCAAAAGAAAAAGGAAAAACTTATTCGCTGTTGGCCGGGTCATCCCGGCAAAATAAGGAGCGAAATATGATTTTAAACTTTTGATTGTAATGCCTTTTTGATATAATTGATTCATAGCAAACAACCCCCTTTTTTTGTTGGTTTTTATCCAAATCAATCATACAAAAAATTTGGGGTTGTTTGTATTTTTATGCCCTTAGGGGCGTGAAAAGTTGTAAAGTGGTGCGTGCTTTATATAAATAAAGATAATATATAACGACTATCAGAGCTGGTCTTTGACAGTATTAGCCATTTCTCAGGAGGATATCAATGCTTTTTAAAAAACAACCCAAACCGTCAAATGAATTGTCTGCTGCCTTAATCGAGTGTAAGGCTTTTGCAAAGCGTGGTCATGTGCTTGCGAATGACGCAGTATTGTTGCTCAAGCGGGTGGTTAGAACTGTGTCACGCGAAATAGAAAGTGAAATATCTAATCTTGAAATTAGCAATTTTAATGACGCCACAACTACCAGTAGTTTGGTATCACAACTATCCTCAATACGTTCGAACTTTGAAATTCTTCCGCAACGACTCATGGAGGATATAGATTCGATATCAAAAACAACTTTCTCAATAACGCTCTTTGGAAGAACCATGGCGGGGAAATCTACTCTTATGGAGATTTTGACCCACGGCAAAGGAGAGTCTATAGGGAAGGGTTCACAACGGACGACTCGTGATGTTAGAACTTATATGTATAGAGATTTACAAATTACTGATGTTCCGGGAATAGCTGCATTCGAAGGGGAAGAAGACGAGGATGTGGCGTTTGACGCCGCTAAAAAAAGTGACTTGATTTTATTCCTGATAACAGACGATGCTCCGCAAGCCTGTGAAGCAGAGTGTTTAAACAGAATCCTTGGGCTCGGCAAACCAGTAATTTGCATAATCAATCTTAAGGCAGATATTAGTAATTCAACTAGCCTTAAGATGTTCAAGCGCGATATCCTTAAGAAATTTGACGTTGAACGACTAGATACAATTAAACAGCAGTTTTTCGATTTTGGAACACAATACGGGCAGGATTGGCGCACTATTCGATTCGCCTATGTCCACTTAAAATCTGCATTTCTTTCGCAACAAAGTGAATTCAAGGAGAGTAGCGCTGAGTTATTTGGCTTGTCTCGCTTCAACTATGTTGAGAACTTAATTGTTAGCGAAATATCCAAAAATGGTAGTTTTTACAAATTAAAGGCATTCTCAGACATTGTCGTGGTACCTGTCGTAAATGCATTGGAAGTCTTGTTTTTTCAGAGTGCTCAAAATAGCAAACAAGGAACTATTCTGGTTGGCAAGCGGAAAAAGCTGAAGAAGTGGACAGACGAATTTGAGTCCGATGGAAAGAGAAGGATTGAGATTTTGCTTTCCTCCATTTCTGGTGAATTAAAACGCGAAATCGCCACCTTTGCAGAGGACAACTATGATAACTCAAATGCGAGCAATGAATGGAATAAAATTTTGAAAACTCGTAATGTAGAACAACGTGCCTCAAACTTGTTAAGACAACTTGGCAAAGAATGCGAGGAAGAACTCAGAGAAATTAGCCGTGAAATAAACTCCGAGGTAAGGTTCTCTCACACAGTCTTTTCTGACAGTTCCATTAATATGCATATGCTCATTGACGGGAAACGAATATGGAACTGGGCTACGACATTGGTAAGCGGGGGGTTGATGATATCCAGCTTATTTATTACAGGTCCCATAGGCTGGATTGGCTTAGGAGTGGGTTTTTTTGGGTGGTTAGGGTCACTCTTGTTTAGTGACCGCGAAAAGAAAATTCATGATGCCCGTAAAAAATTAGAGAAAAAGCTCTCTGACCACATCGACCAAATGATTGTTGGACTTAGGAAGAGAATGCTTTGCATATTCTATGACGAATTAATGAAGAAACAGCTATACCCAATGAGCCGTACAATCGACGATGTTATTAGTTCAATCTTTATGCTATCCAAAATGCAGCAAGACTTTGCCACTGCACTTAATCGCAAGCTTCAAGAGATAAATGCAGCCGTCATTAAAGAGGCATTAGCATATCTGGGCTACGCTGGATTAGAATGGCATATAGAAAGTACAGCAAGAATACCGGGATACGCAATGATTCTTGTTCTTGACGACGGAAAACGTTTTCCGGATGACGCATCAAAGGCTTTATTTTATCTTCTTAAAGAAAAGATTTGGTTTGTGTTCAAAAAAGAAAACATAAAAGCAATGTTGTCACAAGCCATTGGGCGGGGATGCGACAGAGGCACTATTAGAATTCAATATATCGATAATAGTCCACGAATCGCGCATATCCCTTTCCTTGATAATGTTGATGTGAGCACCAAGAACCGCATTCGAATGGCACAGCAAATTACAGAATTGCTAATTATGAAATAAATGGAGGACAACGCTATGATTGAACATGATTCAGTATACCTTGCTATTTGGACGGCAAAAGCTAAAAAATTACTCGATAGTGTCCGTCGGTTGTTCAATGAAATTGGATACAATGAGAGCGGTATGCCCCGTGATGTATTTGATGGTAGTAAACCATTAAGTCTTGTCTTTGCAGGACAGTATAGTTCTGGAAAATCGAGTCTAGTGAGAGCCTTAACGGGGATCGAAGATATCGCAATTGGCGCAGGCATTACGACGCAAGAAACCCACTCCTATAATTGGAATGGGATAGAAGTAATCGACACTCCGGGCATCCATACGACACTCCGCCCCGATCACGACGAAATCTCGTATGAAGCAATCGCAAACGCTGATATGCTTGTTTATGTCGTTACACACGAATTATTCGATGATTTCATCGGTCAGAACTTCCGCAGATTATTACTCGAAAAGGACAAAGCTGGCGAAATGATTCTAATTGTAAACAAGATGGCGGATATCGGTAATACGATTGAGAACCAAGAAACCAAGCTTAACGACTTGAAGAAAGTAACCATACCATATACTCCAGACCAACTGAGGACGGTTTTCGTTGATGCAGAATCATATTTAGATAGCCTTTCGGAATTGGATATTGAACTCGCAGAAGAGCTCAGAGAACGAAGCAATTTCGATACACTTGTAGCCACATTAAACGTTTTTGTCCGAGATAAGGCTATTTCCTCGCGAATGACGACGGTTCTATATAGGTTGTTCGAACTTCTTCAAAAAGCTGTACATGACTATCAGCCCTCCACGGGTGACAGTGACATTGATGCACTCGAAGAACATCTACTACAAGAACGCCGCATAATTGTAAACACACAATGGCGTATAGAAATAACAGTTAAATCTATATTCGAAGATGCGGCTTTGCAAATACGTGAAAAAGGTCGTGAAGTCGCTAATTCAGTTTACAATTTTGACAATGAATCAGATGCAAACGAATCAATTATCGTTGCCTATAACGAGGTTGATACTATTACTAATACCTGCATTGATAGCGTGACTAATAAAATTACAGAACTATCAAACGATTGCCAATCGCAATTGGATGAATTCTATAAATCCGATTTTTCTCAGGATCTGAAATTCCAATTGGAAAGTAAGTATTCGAAAGGAAACCCACTCATTGAACGTCTGTTTAAGTCTGAAATTTTAGCTCAAGGAAGTAGTAAAATAATTGCAAGTACTGCTGGCTCAAACGCTGCAGCAAATGGGTTAAAAGCGTTTACAGGGAGTAATGTCCATCAAATGGTTTTAAATATCGGTCACTTTTTTGGGCATAGTTTTAAGCCGTGGGAAGCTGTCAAGTGGGTAAAAGGCATCAATGTCGCCGGTAAAATGCTTGGTGTATTTGGAGTGGTATTTTCGCTTGGAATGCAGGCAAAAGAAGATGTGGATGCTGATAAGCGCCAACAAGAAATGAAAAAAAATCGTGAGGAACTTCGCGCGGGATTTAACAATGCTGCTAACGAAGTAGTAAAATACTTCAACAATGCGTTGGACGATTTCTTGGCCAAAAACTACCGTACTCGTATCACCGAAATAGATTCACAGATTTCAGAAATCAGAAATATGCGTCTGGGTAAATCCGAAATCTGTAAGAAGCTTGAGAGCGCACAAACTGACTGTAAGTTATTGATATCTGAAATCCATCGAGATCACTTAAATAATGCTGATGATTGTGACTGAAACCTATCGCAAACACGAAAATTTGCAATCTAATCTTTTTCCTGCTGAACTATCCTCTTGTCTCAGTGCGATCCTAAAAATTAGATCGGAAATTCTCCATTTCTTGACAGGTACATTGTCAACTAAGCAGTTCCAGCGCACTTAACTAAATTCGATAAAAATTACATCACGCTTTTTTAGAAATTAGAGCAGAGCTGACATCAATTACTAATACAATCATCTTTATTCGATTGTGTTACCAAATACTCACTTTATATGACATAATTTCATTTCCAGATACATCCTGGATTCCCGGTAAAATTATAACGTGGAGTATTGAAAGCTTGATAAATCAATGTTTCACTTTTGAACCTCGTTATAAACCGTCATGGTGATTTATAACGAGGTTGATGGAAAAAGACCGTAGGCATGGCCTTTTTCAGTACCACGTTATAATAATCCGGGAATGAAGGTTACATGGTGAGTGTCAGATGAAGATGGATTTTCGAATAGCACACAAGTGGATTTAACTTGGATTCATCAAACGGAAAAATAACTATAAAATAAATAGTTAGTTAATGACAATATAACAACTCATGAAAAAGGAGAATCAAATAATGATATTTTTCAGTCATACTTTTGTAGATAAACCTTTAATCGAACCAATTGCAATTCAGTTCTCAAAAATATTTGGGCAATCAAATATTTTTTATGATAGTTGGTCCATACAACCTGGTGATGGCATAATCGATAAGATGTCAGAAGGAATGTCTAAGTGTAGGTTTTTCTTTTTCTTTGTTTCAAAAAATAGCTTAAAGAGTAAAATGGTCCAAATAGAATGGCAGAATATGTTAATGAACTCTAGCAAAAACGAAAATGTAAAATTCATACCAATCAAATTAGATGATTGTTTGATGCCTACTATACTTATGCAAACTTTGTATATAGATGTTTATGGACAAGGGCCCGAATTTGCTGTTAGACAAATGATTGATGTAGTTAATGGAAACAACACATTTATAAGTGGAGTTCAAAAATTTGAGAATATTAGAGGAGAACTTCGGAAAATCAGCAAATTTGAGTTAAAACTAACAATTAATGCTATCGCTTATTCAGAACCAATTTCAAGATATTATATTCTTACGCATAACAATGAAGGAGAAATTTCCTATAATGTATTAGGAGAAAGTATGCTTCAAACTGGTTTTGATAAGAACATTAAATCAAGTAGCGGCTTTATTACGAACGCTATTTATCTTGGAATTAATAGAAGTGTTACCCCTTCATTTCCGATAGAGGTATCATTAAAATCAAAAAATTGTCAGTGCTAAACTAAATTGAACAGTTTTCGATGAATAAGATTGAACACTTTCGCCAAAAAATATCTCCAATCCTGTATACTTTTAAAGGTATCTTAGGTTATTGGAGGACGAAAGGTGAAGAAGAAGTTAATGTTATATTTGGAAATTCAACAGATGAAGGAGCGGGGCTTTTCCATCCAGCAAATCGCAAAGCAGTTGAAGGTATCCCGCACAACGGTTTATAACTACATGGAGAAGACACCGGAAGAAGCTTTCGAATGGGTCAATTCATTAGGTTCGAGGAAGAAGAAATTGGATCCATACAAGGATTGGATTGTTGCTTGGCTTCAAGAGTATCCGCATCTG
>NZ_FOQC01000019.1:37570-42452 GCF_900113645.1 Trichococcus flocculiformis | reverse complement strand
GTAAATGGATCCGTGTACTCTAATAGGCTTAATTGTTCTGCGACTATATCATCTTGAATTTGGTTGCGTATATATTCTTGAATTGCCTTCTTGTTTCTCCCGACTGTATCGACATAATATCCTGTGCACCAGAATTTGCGGTTTCCATAGCGATATTTCAGGTTGGAGTGCCTATCAAATATCATGAGGCTACTTTTACCTTTTAGATAGCCGACAAACGATGACACACTTATCTTGGGCGGTATGCTTACCAACATGTGTATATGATTCACACAAGCAGTGGCTTCGATTATTTCTACACCTTTTCTTTCGCATAACTGCCTTAGTATGACTCCTATATCTTGTTTTATCTTTCCGTAGATTGCTTGCCTCCGGTATTTGGGCGCAAAAACTATGTGATACTTACAATTCCAAGTGGTATGTGCTAAACTATTTTTGTCTTGAGACATCTAAAGAATCCTCCTAAGTCATGAATATTGGTTGGCGAACCAAATATATTCTAGCACTTAGCGAGGATTTTTTAATACACCGCTGGAAGCTCTCCGGAACCATGGGCCTAGCCCATGGTTTTCATTTATCCAATAAACCGCCAAAGCTAGTTTGGCGGGGAAACTCCTTCGATATCCAATGTGGATGTCGAGGGCTTTTCATAGTGGCGACAATCATTCCGGCGTATAATGAACACAAGGAAACACAAGTCAGAAAAACAGACCGAATCTTTTGCCTTGCGTTAGGAGGTTTTAAAAAATGAGAAGAAAAATAGCTTTAATGGGAATCTTGACAGCAATTGCCGTACTTTTCGCCGCCTGCGGACTGGTGGATGAGAGAACGGCATCGGACGAATCAAGCAGCGTCATCGCAAGCAGCCAAAGCGAAACAGTCGAATCAACCGTTGGAAGCGGCAGCGAAACCTCTGTGGAAGCCGACACCAGCATTCCCAGCACGCATTTAGCCGATCCGTATTTCGCGATTTTTGCGGGCAGACAGTATGTGGCACAGTATCATTACCGCGAGTTCACAGGAAGTCAGCTCGAGGACCGGGCGCTGACGGTCGCCGTTGCTGGCGCGGATCAGGCCATCCGGATCAGCGGGGAGAATACGGACACAACGTATCTTACTTTGGACGGGCAAGCTTTTGCGGTCGACCACCTGGACCGGACGATCGCGAGGAATGAAAGTGCGGATTCCGCCGAAGAACCGGAAGACGACGGCATCATCGCAGCACCGCCCTTCAAGGACATCGGCAGCATCTATGTGGGCAGCTGGCAGGATGAAGACCTCATTTATGAAGAATACTACACCGCAAACGGCGACCGGATGTTCTACTATTTCGAAGGCAATGTCCTGAAACGAATCCGCTCAGCTTCCGGAGAAAATGAGTTCAATCTCGATGTTTTGGAAATAAGCGACAGGACTGCAACGGAATTTATTGAGTTGCCCGAAGATTATGAATGGCTGCCTTAAAGGAGCGTTCAGCCGCTGAATCCGTTAAACAGTTAAACAAATTGTCCTCTGGCGAGAAGCTCTTAACCGGGGGACAGCCAGGTAAGCGCGGCTCAACTTCGGTGAGCACCGTCTCGCCGGAGTTGAGCCATCCAAAATAGACCCTACCTCCGATGAGCAAAGCCTCACCGGAGGAAAATCCACGAAAACTACCTCCAGCTCCGCTCAGCCGCAATGCTGGAATCCTCCCCAAATCTACGAGAGAAGATGAACCCTTATGGAGAAACCAATCAAACTAATCAGCATCGTTTTTGTGCTCTCAGTACTCTTTGTCTGGCTTCGCCAGTCGGATTATGCGTTTCTGCGCGAGTGGCAGGCGAACGGGGATGAAACAGAAGCGATACCGGTCTACAACGGTGAATACCGGCTGATTTTCGACGAGAATTTCGATGAAAGCCCGCTCGATCCGGCCATCTGGAACGACCAATATTTGGCCTCCTGGACGCCGGACATGGAATCCGCGCGTGCCGTCTACGAGGTGGCGGATGGCAATCTGAATCTGATCATCCATGAGGATACCCAGCCGTGGAATCCCGAATTTGACGGGACGGTCCGCACATCCAGCGTAATGACCGGCAATCGGACCGGACTGCACGAATTTAAGGCTGATCTGGAGGTCCGCAACGATATCGAGCCGTTCATGGGTTTCATTTCGCAATACGGCGTCTTCGAAATCCGCGCCAAAATGATGAACAGCCTCGGCAATATGTGCGCCTGGTGGCTTGTCGGAATCCAGGATACGCCGGAACAGGATGTGGAAGTGGACGTATTCGAAAATTCCCTGAACTTCGGCAATGTCGTCACGGCTTCGCTCTATGCGCACCGTGATCCGGCGGCGCGGGAGCAACACTTCATTTATGATGTTGGCGAAGCCGATTTGAGCAATGAATTCCATCTCTACACTTTCGAATGGACTCCGGAAGGTTTCGTCTTTTATTTCGACGACGAAGAAATCGGGACGTTCCAGGCTGAGGTCGCCTATCCGATGATCTCCATCCTGTCGGCCTACGAAGGGCGCGAGAATTGGTGGGTTGGCCCGTTCGATCCGACCGCGCCGTATCCGAAAGTGTTCCAGATCGATTACATGAAAGTCTGGAAAAAGGTACCGGACGAATTCGAACAAGTCGAAAAACTAAAGATCGTCTCCCAGGATGAAGCGACTTTCACAATGGAGGCCGGCCAGTACGCCATCGAACACGGTCAGCTCGTTGGTTTCCCATCCTATGTCACGGTCCGTTACAACGACGGCACGGATACGCAGCAGTGGGTCAAATGGCAGGAACTGACGCCGGCCATACTCAGAAAGCTCGACAAATCAGGATCATTCAAATTGGAAGGGGAAATCATCGGCGTTCCGGAAGCCGTGTTAGGGAACCGGAAAGCTACGGTACAAGTTGTTGTCGACTGAAGGATTACCGAAAACCGCAAAACACCAGACAGAATGCTCTTCTGTCGAGCGATAGCCCAGGATGGCGACTCGTTTACCCGAGAGCGCCAGCCCGCCACATATAACGGAACAAAATTCTTCCAGTTATTCCCGCACCGCTTTTTCGTTTATAATAGAAGAAAGATAACCACCTTGAACGCCAAGCTCAGAAAGGCGGTGCCTCCGATGAAACTATTCTTGTCAAAAATCCGCGAAGTGTTGCATGCGATCCTTCCTATCGTCGCAATCGTCCTGTTGCTGCATGCCACCTTGACGCCGCTGACTGCATTGCAGCTACAGCGTTTTCTGCTGGGTGCCTTCTGCATCACCGCCGGACTCTCTATTTTTCTCCACGGTATCGATTTCAGCGTCAGCATGATCGGAAAATCTATGGGGCGGACGTTTTCCAAGACCGCCAACCTCATCCTGCTTGCCGGTGCCGGTTTGGCGCTCGGTTTCATCATTTCCATCGCGGAGCCGGATTTGCACATCCTGGCTGGGCAAGTCGAACGTCTGACGGCCGGCACTGTCGAAAGATGGAGCATCATCCTTGTCGTATCGCTCGGCATCGCCGCGCTGTTGGCACTCGGGCTGATCCGGATCGTCCGTAACATCGTCCTGCACAAGCTGCTGATCGGGCTGTACGCCGTCGTATTCATCCTCGCGCTGAACGCTTCCGACGAATTTCTCGCCATCGCCTTCGACGCATCCGGCGCGACGACCGGCGCCATGACGGTACCGTTCATCATGGCGATTGCTCTCGGAGTCACGCTGCTGCGCAAGGACAATCTCGCCGCCAACACCGAAGGCTTCGGGCTGATCGGTGTTGTCTCGGTCGGCCCGATCCTCGCTATTCTCCTGATGGATCGCATCGCGGGCGGAAGCATCACGCCCCCTGACGCTCCGATCGACACCCTGAAAACAACCAGCCTGCTGTCACCATTCCTCGAAAAAATCCCGATTGTTGCTGCAGAAGTCCTGCTTGCACTGTTGCCGATCACGCTCATCTTCCTCCTGATGCAGCGCTATTCCTTCCGCCTCTCACGCCGAAATATCTCGTGGATCCTCTACGGCCTGCTGCTGACCTACATCGGCCTCTTCCTGTTCCTCCTCGGCGCCCAAGCCGGCTTCATGGACATCGGCCGAACGATCGGTTTCCGCGTCGCGGCATTGGAAAATAAGCAATATTTGCTTGCGACCGGCTTCGTGTTCGGTTTGGTCACCGTCTTGGCGGAACCAGCCGTCCATGTGCTGACGCACCAAATCGAGGAGGTCACGGAGGGCGCTGTCACCCGGAATGCCGTCAAGATCGTGCTCTCCATCGGCATCGGGACAGCCATCGTCTTGGCGATGGTGCGCATCATTTATCCGGCCATCCAACTCTGGCACATTCTTCTGCCGGGCTACCTGTTTGCGCTGACACTGACAATTTTCGTCCCAAAAATGTTCGTCGGCATCGCCTTCGATTCCGGCGGCGTCGCATCCGGACCGATGACCGCGACCTTCATCCTCTCATTCGTCCAAGGCGCCGCCAGCGCAACGGCCGGAGACAACCTCATCTCCAACAGCTTCGGCATGATCGCCCTCGTCGCCATGACCCCGATCATCGCTGTCCAAGTGTTGGGGCTTGTTTACAAGTTGCGGGCAGAAAGAAACAATGGTAATGGAATTCAAAATAATTCTGAGAAAGAATAGCGAGGTGGTTTCGATGATGGAGTGGGATGAGATCGATGAAGAACGCGCAGATTTGATAGTTATAGAGAGGCTAACAGAAGAAAATGTTAAAACATACTCAGACAAAGAAGTACGAAATGTTAATGATGAAGAAGAATTTGTCGTGGATGAGGACGACGGTTGGGAATAATCCTTTAGGATTAAGATTGTCGGCTGTACGAAGATCAGAAAAAGCGAAACACCCGACAGCTCGCTCTTCTGTCGGGCGTCAGCCCAGGA
>NZ_FOQC01000019.1:0-36850 GCF_900113645.1 Trichococcus flocculiformis | reverse complement strand
AACCGCAAAACACCCGACAGATCGCGCGATAGCAAAGAAAAAAGCATCGGCTCCCACAGGAACCGATGCTTTTTGTTGCAGTTATCCGAAAAACACACGTATCAGCACCACAGCCATAACGACTTGCGCAGCACCAACAGTCAACCCATACAGCATGGCTTTGGGGCCTTCTTTGATGATGTCGGCGAATTTTACGCGCATGCCGATCGCGGCGAGGGCGGCGACTTCGAATTGGGTGCTGATCGTTTTTGAGGCGACCAAGACGCCATCGGGAACGCCGATAAAGCTGCGGATCAGGAAGAAGACAACGAATCCGGTCAGGAACCACGGCACGCCGTAGGAGACGGCTGGACTGGCGGACGCTCCTGCTCCGTCAGATGCTTCACCTTTAGCACCCACCGCGCGCTTTTTGCGTGTGAACAAAGATTCTCCTTCATTCATGTTCATACGCCCGTACAAGACGGCGACGCCGATGATCAGGAGTACGCGCATCAGTTTGAAGACGGTCGCCAAGGTGACGACGTCGTCATTGACAAGTTTGGCGGCGGCGACAACTTGGCCGACGGATTGGACAGTTCCACCAATCAGGGCCGATGTCCGGAGCGTGTCGCTGCCGTACAGAATGGAGCCCAGGACCGGCAGCAGGATCATCAGCGCGGTGCCGGTCAGGTTGACGATGGTAATCGAGATGCCTTTGTCTTTGTTGTCGGCTTTGACAATCGGAGAGACGGTCCCGATGGCTGAGGAGCCGCAGACTGCGTTGCCGGCGCCCATCAGCAGAGCGAAGCGTTTACCGAAGCCGAAGTATTTGCCGAGATTGTAGGTAACGAAAATCGTCAGGGACATCTGCAGCACAATAAAGACGAAGCCTTTGATCCCTGCTGACTTCAGTACTTGGAAATCCAAAATCAGCCCGTTCAGGACGATGGCGTATTCCAAGAGCCGTTTCTCGGAAAACTTCGTGCCTGAGCCCAGTTCCGGCCGGTTCAGGAACGTGTTGCCCAGCAGCATCCCCAACAAAATGGCGATCAAAGCGGCGCCGAGCGTTGGCAGGAAGCGGGCGAAGAATTGGCTGACCAATGAGATGGCGATGCTGGCGGCGAGGCCGGGCAGTACCCCATCGAGTTCTTTCTTGAGTGTATTTATTTTCATGAGTGTCTAAATCCTCCCTAAATGTTGCATTACAGTAATCTATTTTACCCGACTTTTTGCATAAATAAAAATAATGATTTATTATGCAGGTATAAGCAAAATTAATAGGAGGCGCCAAATATGCTGGATAACCGCTATAAAACATTTCTCACGCTGATTGATGAGGGCAGCTACACGAAAGCCGCCAAGAAATTGAATATCACCCAACCTGCCGTGACCCAGCACATCCAGCATCTGCAGGAGGAGCTGGGCGTCCAGCTGTTCCGCTATGAAGGCAAGCAGCTGCTGGTCACTGAAAAGGGGCGCTATCTGGAGGAACAACTCTCGCTGCTGAACCGCGATGTGGAGAGGATCCGCACACATCTGCTACAGCAAGACGATGCGCCGACGCTGTCTTTCGGGGCGACACTGACAATCGGCGAATATGTCATGCCGGGACTGATTGGGCACTACTTGGAGCAGCATCCGCGCCATCATTTATCGATGATCGTCGACAATACAGCCACGCTTACCGGCTTGATCCAGAAAGGGAAAATCGATTTTGCACTCATCGAAGGCGAGTTCAACCAGAGCCAACTCGGCTTCGCAAAGCTGTCCGATGAGCCGTTTATCGGCGTCTGCGCGGCCGCCAGCCCGTTGTGGCGCAGCGAGCAGGAGTTGGCGGCGCTGTTCAGTGAGCACCTCTTTGTCCGCGAGGAAGGCTCCGGTTCGCGACGGATTTTGGAAAATGCTCTCCTGAAAGAGGGTGCGAACCTCAGCAGTTTCGGGCGGGCGACCGTCGTCGGCGGCATCGGCCCGATCAAGCAGTTGGTGGCGGAGAACCGAGGCATCGCCTTCCTCTACCGGATCTCGGTCGAAAAGGAGCTGGTGGAGGGGAAGCTGAAGGAGATTCCGATCCGGGGTTTCGCTGTGGCGCATCCGTTCCATGTCGTCAATCTTAAGGATTTCCGTGATCGCGGACCGCTCCAGGAACTGTTGTCTTTTTATCGTTGATGGGGATGCACCGAACTTTGCTGGGATGCGCCATTTCTCGGCCTTTCGTGGCGATGATAAGAAATCCGAAATTTTCATCACTAATTAATCTTTGACAAACGTGGGGCAGTAGTGTAACTTACTATTGGGACTTTACGATAGAGAATATTTTTTGTTTTTGTGTCTTTATCTGGGTAAAGTGATTCCTAAATGGAATTGTGCACTAACGGGAACTACTCGTCAATGAATGCCCGAGCTTCTGGGAACATCGCTGACTTATCAGTTTGAATATTTTCAAACCGACAGAGGTTACGACTTTTAACCAAAGCTCATTCCTAACTTTTGCTTTTAACGTTAAGCCAACGCTTTGTTCAGAATGTTGTTTGCTGCATTGACATCTCTATCAATACCTACAGAATGACAATGTGGGCAGTCAAACCTACGAATATGAAGTGGTTTTTTACCGGTGTTTTCTCCACAATGGGAACAAATTTGGCTTGTGTAGCGAGCATCCACCAAAATAAGTTCTTTCCCGTACCAATCACATTTATAAGTTAGCATGGACTTGATTTTCGCCCAAGAAGCATCGGCAATAGAGCGTGCCAAATGATGATTCTGCATAAGTTTTTTGGTTGACAGATTTTCCATTGCTATGAGATCGAATCTCCGAACCAAACTGGTTGTATACTGTTGCAGATAATTTGCCCGTTGGTTCGCAATTTTTTTGCTGATACGGGCAATATGTTCCTTGGCTTTGTGCAAATTCTTGAAGTCCGAAAGTTTAAGATCGATTCCCTGAGCTTTTGCTTCTTCGATTTTAGCGAGTGCCTGAGTGTGACGACGAGCAAACTTTCGTTCCCACTGTCGTCTATTCTTCGCTAGAGAACGTTCAAACTGTTTGTTTTTGAGTTTGAATCCGTCCGACTGGATGACCAGATCAGTAAGGCCTAAATCAATTCCAATCACATTTCCGGTCTTTTCGAATACCTTGGGCTCGTGTTCGACGTGGATGGTTGCTGTATAGGACCCGTTTAATTCTCTGCGAATTGTGGCGCTTTTAATTTTATCTTGGATGCGATGTCCGCCAAAGAACTTTACCAAACCAAGTTTCGGCAACTTGAGGTAATGTGTGTCGACGATCATTATGTTGTGGTTGATGCATTTCGACTTGTAAGTGTTCTTTGGGTGTTTGCGTGATTTGAAGCGAGGGTGATTATTTTGTTTCGTGAAAAAACGGGTAAATGCGTCATCCAGATCATCTGACGTGTACTCAAGGCTGGTGCTTTCGGCTTCTTTCAGGAATGGAAATTCGATTTTGAGGGCTTTCATCAAATAGTGCATGCCATAAGCATTTACATAGTCGCCCCCATTTTCAAATCGATCCTGTTGCATCCCGAGCAGTTTATTCCAGACGAAACGATTTAATGAGAGGTTCTTATCGATGAACGCTTTTTGATTTTCAGTAGGGTGCAATTTTATTTTAATGCCCTTCAGCTTCATTGTTTTTCATCTCCTTTTCGCGTAAATAGCTGATGTATTTTGGAATTGTAGTATCATTTGGTTCTACTAATATACTTCGCAAAATGGTCCAGTTTCCATCAGTACCTAAATGTATATTTCATTGTGGCCAGTGTTAACTCAACGTGTTCAAGGTAAAGTGAATATCTTTGTGTTTCTCATGCCTTGATTATACGCGTTCTAACAACACTATGCGTAGTGATATATCCATTACCTTGAAGGATTTAAATTGAATTTTGACAGAATATAAATATTCAGATTATGCAGTTCTGATCAAGACATAACTGAGATGTTGTTCGTTAAAGGTTCAATAAGCCTGTGGTGAGCAATGCCAAACAGAAAGAGGGAAATAGAAATGAAAATTTTTGATTATGAAGATGTACAATTAATTCCGAATAAGAGCGTTGTGCAAAGCCGTTCCGAATGCGATACGACTGTCGCGCTTGGTGGCCGTACGTTCAAATTGCCGGTGGTGCCTGCGAATATGCAGACGATTCTGGATGAAGAACTTGCTGAAAAATTAGCGCGGGAAGGTTATTTTTACATCATGCATCGTTTTGATGAGGCGAGCCGTTTGCCGTTCATCCAAAAGATGCAGGAAAAAGGTTTGTTTGCTTCGATCAGTTTGGGGATCAAAGCGGCAGAATTTGATTTTGTGAATGAATTGGCGGCAAAAAAAGCCGTTCCTGAATATACAACGATCGACGTGGCGCATGGTCATTCCGATGAAGTCATCCGTATGATCAAACACGTTAAAGCTGTGATGCCGGAAACATTCCTGATTGCCGGTAACGTGGGTACTCCTGAAGGCGTCCGTGAATTGGAAAATGCCGGAGCCGATGCGACAAAAGTGGGAATCGGACCTGGTAAAGTTTGCACAACCAAAATCAAGACTGGTTTCGGTACAGGCGGCTGGCAATTGGCGGCGGTAAGCTGGTGTGCGAAAGCTGCAAGCAAACCGATCATCGCTGATGGCGGCGTGCGTACAAACGGAGATATCGCTAAATCGATCCGTTTTGGTGCAACAATGGTCATGGTCGGCTCATTATTGGCTGGACACGACGAGTCACCGGGCGAAACGAAGGAAATCAACGGCGGCTTGTACAAAGAGTACTTCGGTAGTGCGTCCGAATACCAAAAAGGCCAACGCAAAAACGTGGAAGGCAAAAAGATTTTGACGCCTTACCGCGGCACGATCGCAGACACGTTGAACGAAATGCGCGAAGATCTGCAATCCTCGATCTCCTATGCGGGCGGAAGAGATATTTCTGCTATCCGTAAGTGTGATTATGTATTGGTCAAAAACTCCATCTACAACGGCGACAGCAACCAAGGCATCATCGAAGCTGGCCGCAGCTCATATGGCGAAGGCGATACGATCCTTTAATCAACAAAAACCAGCCGCAGCGGCACCCGATTGCATTACGGGAGTCGCTGCGGCTGGTTTTATTTTACGGAAGTCATTCATCAAGGAACTATAGTTCGAGCATTTCAAGGGGCTCATCTTTTGGAGTGATCTTGTGTCAAGTTTCTGAATATTCCCTCAAAAAAATTCAACATGACTATACAAAGCGGGCCACTCAGCGAAAAACAATTTTGTATTTTCTGACCCTTTAGTATAATTATGTTGTATGCTTTTCGGCTGATTGGTTAATATAATGGACGGTGTTCCTAGGGGTTAAAAGTAAGTAATTCAGACAAACTAATTTTATTTTATTGAATTGACAAGGTTTAGAGACACCTGTAATTTCATATCGTTCAATATTGGCTGGCATTTTCTTGTTTTTTGGACATTAAAAAACAGATAGAAAAGATTACGCAGTGGTGCTATACTAATCTTAGTAAGAGAGCTCTTACTAAGGTAAACAACTTTTGTTTAAATGGCAATGGTGCACAGCCAATTGTAGAACACATTTTAAGCAATCGCTGGAGGTAGGTTTATATCAATCAATCACTAATGGAGCAGTCTGAAGTTTCTTTTCTGCCTATCCCGTAGCTGAAATCCTCCCCGCATTACCCCATCTCATTTTAATCATTTGATCGCAATACATAACTTCGCTTCGCTATAATGAACGAATATGAATTCTTCGCTACATTTTAGGTTCAGGCTGATGGGTTGGACGGAAAAGACGCTGAAGGAACAAAACAACTGCGAAAAGTCTGGGACCGGAGTCCGAATCCGGCCCCAGACTGTTTTTTGATTTATCAATTATAGCTTTGTCAGGAGACAAACTGCAGGTTAGGACCCAAAAGTCCTGGCCTGTTTTTTTTGGGGAAGTGTGGAGTTACAAATAATCCTTTATCAGGTTAGTCGACAGCTGCATGAAGTCTCGGGTATCTGGGATACCGTCCTGAGCTGACGCCCGACAGAAGGGCGACCTGTCTGGTGTTTTGTGCTTTTCGGTATCAGATTAGTCGACAGCCTGTCGGACTCTCGGGTAACTGAGTCACCGTCCTGGGCTGACGCCCGACAGAAGAGCAATCTGTCAGGTGTTTTATCATTTTCGGTATCTATTCAGTCGGCAAATACGCGCGCTATCGATAAACGATAAAAAAGGAGGCGCCTCGATATGAGACACCTCCTTATCATTCAAATATGACGGTCCTAAGAAGAATTGAACTTCCGACACCTCGTTTAGGAAACGAGTGCTCTATCCGCTGAGCTATAGGACCAACAGAACACTATTCATTGTATCACTTAATGCGTGCAATTTCCACAACCGTTTGAAAAAAATTCCTCGAGTCAGAGAATGTAGGCGAAAAGCATAAAAAGGGCAGCCAATCAGCTGCCCTCTAAAACGTGTTCTGGCTCCCAGAAATCTGTGCCTAAGCTGATTATCATACACGGAAAAAAAGCGTCGATTTAGTGTTAGTCCTCTCAGTGCACGATTTCTACCCGGGATTCATCACACTCTGATCTCATTCATTTTCCAATGCCTCGATGCGCGCTTCCAAATCCGAAACCGTACCCTTAAGCTCAGCGATTTCCGCTTGCAGACTCTCGATGTCGGCCGGTCGCACTTCGCCATCCGTCGTGCCGCTCATTTGCTGGAAGACCAAAGTAAGGCCAAAAATCAATAGCACTGCACCGAAAATATACAACCAACTCAGGCTGGACGGTTTTTCTGGTTCCACCGCCTGTGAAACCTCCTCGAACTGTTCCATCCGTTTTTTTCGATCGACCACGATAAACACCCTGCTTTCGTGAAGACTTGTCTGACTCTCTACCCACATTATAGCTTATCGAAAAACAGAACTAAAGAAAAGTACCGTACCGTTACGAATTCTTAATAATGAGAAAACGGCGCCGTTACCTCCGGCGAAAGGGTCGCTCGCCGGAGTTGGGGTTACCGGTAATAGTCCTTCTCCTGTGAAGGAATGTTGGCCGGAGCTGGGAGATTTACGGTACGCTCTTCTTCGGTGAACGGATCCTTATCGGAACTGCCGCACCTATCCAGCCGCCAGCTCCGGCGAAGGCAAGCTTTATAGGAGCTGGTGCTTTCCTCCGGGGAACGGGGCTCTCACCGGAGTTGTGGTTACCGGTAATAGATTTCCTCCTGCAAGCGAATGTTAGCCGGAGCTAGGAGATTTACGGCACGCTCTTCTTCGGTGAGCGGATCCTTATCGGAGCTGCCGCACCTATCCAGCCGCTAGCTCCGGCGAAGGCAAGCTTTATAGGAGCTGGTGCTTTCCTCCGGGGAACGGGGCTCTCACCGGAGTTGCGGTTTCCGGTAATAGATTTCCTCCGATGAAGGAATGTTGGCCGGAGCTGGCAGCTATGCGGCACGCGCTTCAACGGTGAGCAGGTCTTTATCGGAGCAGACGCACGCTTGCAGGCACCAGCTCCGGCGAAGGCAAGCTTTATAGGAGCTGCTGCTTTCCTCCGGCGAAAGGTTCGCTCGCCGGAGTTGCGGTTTCCGGTAATAAATTTTCTCCGATGAAGGAATGTTAGCCGGAGCTAGGAGATTTACAGCACGCTCTTCTTCGGCGAGCGTACCCTTATCGGAGCTGACGCACCCATCCAGCCATCTGCTCCGGCGAACCCCCAAAAAAACAACACAAAAAACCTCCCGTCTCCGGGAGGCCAACCAAACTAACAACAAACCCTTAGAACGCCCAATCCCCATTGCGGAAGATCGGCATAACCGATCCGTCCTTGCGGATTCCGTCGATATTCATATCCGCGGACCCGATCATGAAGTCCACGTGCGTAGTCGAACGGTTCAAGCCGGCTGCAGCCAACTCTTCTTGGGTCATTTCGGTGCCGCCCACAACACTGGATGCGTAAGCCGAACCCAGCGCCAAGTGGTTGGAGGCATTTTCGTCGAACAGGGTATTGAAGAAGACGATACCGGATTGTGAAATCGGTGATGGATCCGGAACCAGGGCGACTTCGCCGAGGCTGCGTCCGCCGTCGTTTTCTTCGACGAGGCGTTTGATCGTGTCTTCGCCTTTTTCGGCGGTCACTTCGGTCACCTGGCCGCCCTCAAACCGGAACGTCATGCCGTCGATGATGTTGCCGGCGTAACTCAGCGGTTTCGTCGATTTCACGATACCGTCGATGCGGCGGAAATCAGGCGCGGAGAAGACTTCCTCGGTCGGCATGTTGGCGATGAACTTCTCGTTCTGCGCGTTCACGCTGCCGGCGCTTTCCCAGATGTGGTTTTGCGGCATACCGACAGTCAAATCGGTTCCGTTCGGCGCGGTGTAATGCAAAGCGTCGAACTGCTCCGCGTTCAGCACGTCGGCTTTCGACAGAAGGCGCGCTTCATGCGCATCCCAGGCAGCCACAGGATCGGCTTCGTAGACGCGGCATGTCTTGAAGATTTCATTCCACAAGGCGTCGACTTGTTCCTCTTCGGTCGCCAGCTCGGGGAAGACTTTCGCCGCCCATTTCGCACCGGCTGCGGCAGCGACGGTCCAGCTCACTTTGTTGGCTTGGGTCGCGGTGCGTTGCGCATCGAAGGCGACGTTATTAGCCTTTTGCACGGCAGCCAACTTCTTGCCGTCGACGCCGTTCAGCGCATCCGGATCGGCCGAGCGTACCGAAAGGCGGCTCGCTTTCTTTTCAATCATGTCGAGGCTTTCATCAATCTTGTACTGCGGAACGTTCGTCATGCGCTCCTCGGACGTGTGCAGGTAGGTTTCGCGGGTGACGATATCGTCGGTCCACTTGACGATGACTTCCTCGGCGCCCAACGCGTAGGCTTCCTTCGTCAACAGACGCGCGAACGGTGCCTGCTCGACGTCGATGTTGATGACGATCGTGTGGCCTTTTTGCACATTGATCCCTTTCGAAACCAACAATTTGGCGTACTTTTGCAGATTTTCCTCAAAATTCGGTAATGCCATTGTGTATTCACTCCTATGCTTATAAACGAACTAGCACTATCATAGCACAACTTATCTCTAGAGAATAGATAAGTTTCCCTTATATTTGTGCGATATTGACCCCGGAACGCAAAAAAACTCAGCCGAAGCTGAGCTTTGTCTATTTAACCTTGGGGGGATTAAACAGAAGCTGGAACCACAAGGGCTCCTGTAATTGACATAAAATCGATTACATGTACTATATTCTCACATTTACGCAATAAATGCAATATCATTTAAAAAAATTAACGCTTTTGCTTCCCGAATGCGTCCCCCAGCCGGCGAATCCGCTCGCTCCTCCGATAAGTGTTGTCCTCGCCGGAGCAGGCGTTTGTAACGGTCCGTCAGCTCCGAGGAGGACTTGCTCCCCGGAGAAGAGCGAGCCGCCCAGCCCCCAGCTCCGGCCAACATTCTCCCGCAGGAGGACAGCCGATTACCGGAAGCCCAACTCCGGCGAGAAGCCCGCTCACCGGAGGAAAGCACCAGCTCCGACCAAGGTTGTCTTCGCCGGAGCTGGCGTTCATCAGGGGGACGTCAACTCCGACGAGGACTTGCTCCCAGGAGAAGAGCGAGCCGCCGATAGCCTCAGCTCCGGCCAGCATTCGCCCGCAGGAGGAGAGCAGATTACCGAAACCCCAACTCCTGTGAGAAGGGCGTTCACAGGAGAAACTCAACCCAGACCTGCAGCCTAACGAAGAGCGAACCTAACAATCGGCTCATTTTGTTGTTTTATGCCGCTCAGTTGGTTATAATGACATCAAACAAAAGGGTCAGTATTCGTTTTTGACACGTTTATTAGAAAAAATGGAGGACAGATTATGACTTCAAAATTGAGGCTAAATGAACTGGGGATTTTTCTTAAACACAATCAACCCGTATCGACACAGCAACTTTTGCAGTTTTATCAGACTTTTGAACCGGATTTAAAAGTAAACACGTTGCGTTGGCGTATCTATCAATTGAAGCAAAATAATGTCCTCTATAGCCCGAGTAGAGGGCAATTCGCCTTGCCTGAAAAGCAGGTGTTTCAGCCAGAACAAACGAAGAAGATGATTGAGCTCGCCGAAATGATCCAAGAAAAATATCCTTACGCTAATTTTTCTGTCTACCCGACTGAATGGTTGTCTAATTTGGCGGATCACATATACCTGTCCAAAAATATTATCCTTGAAGTCGATAATGATGCTCTGGAATCCGTTTTTCACTTCCTGAAGCAACAATATCGGAATATTTATCTCGATCCGGACGAAAAATTTTATGATCTTTACATTTCGCCGCAAGAGGAAAACATTATCCTCAAGAGGCTGTATGTCGACTCCCCGCGGAATCGAATAAATGAGAATTACCATATTCCGAAGCTGGAACAATTATTGGTCGACCTGATAATAAACGATCCCATGATTTTGCCTATAGGCGCATCCGAAGTGAAAAAAATCATCGCCAATGCCCGGGATAAATACAACTTGAACTACTCAACCATCCAGCGGTACGCTAAGAAAAGGCGTGTCGAAAAGGCGCTGGTTCCATTCGGATTATCAGAAAAAGAATCGCTCTGACAGATCAAAGAGACGAGGTGATTTCCATTGAAAATAAAGTTTTTGTTTTACATTATGCTTTTAATTGTTTCGGGTTTTTCTTTTCTGGGAAAATCATCTATTGTCTACAAAAATAAACTTGTCCTGTTTCTAGCATGTACATCTATTGTGTCGCTCATGGCTGTAGATTATGTAAATGCGATAACAAATATGTTAGGTTCCAACGCTAAAAAATTTGAACCTATATTCTCGTTTTTTAACACAAATTTTGAACCAAGCGAAATTATTTCGCTGGCTGCACTTGCATTTACACTTATTACCTATCGAGTTAATTCAAACAAAGATAAACTACATCGCGATGATGATAGAGTGGTGAACACTTTTTTTAAACTCTTGGACATGATAATTGAAAAAAGCAAATCCATCACTGAAAAAGACATAATCGACTTTGTTAACACCATAAAAGAATCTCTAGATGACAAACCTTATCATAAAAGTGTTGATGTGCATAAAGCTTTCAAATTGATGGAAATATTCCATCTGAACAAAACTGAAATAAATCGTATGCTGAATCAAAGCAGTGTAGACGACATTTTGCGTAAAAAAGTAAAACAATTAACTACTTCTGATAACAAAGAGGATTATTGGAAATTTTTGAGTAATCCCCAAATATCAAATGCTCTGAGTGCGTCCATTTCTCTAAAAAGAAAAGCAACATTCAATCAAAAAGAGTTTGAAACACTCGTGAATATAGGTGTTATGGAACTGCTAAAGCATCATTATAAAGAGAATGAACTTTTGAACAGACCAATCCGATTTGAGCACGCTTTTCAAATCATCGATAAGAAAATGTTTGCTAAAAATATGGATAATAATGGCGATTTTTTTAGACTCTTTCATCGTGCAATCAAAATGATCAACGATTCGAATATCAAAGACAAAGACAAATACTATGGAATCCTTCGTGCAATGTTACCCGATTATCTGGTTATATACATTTATTATAATTGCGTGTTTACTTCTAGGGGGCTTGGGTTAGGTGTTCAGCTGATCGGTACGTCCTTTTTCGGTGACGAGAATGACTTTACATTTAACGAAAAAGGGGACTTGCCGAAATTCACCCAGCATATTCCGATAAAATATCTTGTATTCAAACGACAGGATCCGAAAATCATGATTGAATTGTTTTCTCTGAAAAAACGCGATGATGGTTACAGTAAAGCCCAGTTAAAAGAAGACGCCAGTATCGTCTTTTCCAAGACCGATATTCAATTCAGAAAAAGTTTTGACAAAATTCAAATTGCTATTGCAGACACCTCGGAAAATGATATACTTTAGATACAGTTGGTGTTTGTCAATTCCCATTAAAAAATTGACGTGATTTTTACGGTTCAAAGGACTGTTTCAAAACTAGAATAAATCATTCTGGTTTTGAACAGTTCTTTTTTTTTGCACATATACAATTGATACCATGTTCATGGCCCGTCAGCTCCGACGAGGACTCGTTCTCCGGAGAAGAACAAGCCGCCCAACCCTCAGCTCCGGCCAACAGTCATTTGTAGGAGGAGAACAGATTACCCGAAGCGCTCCTCCGGCGAGAAGCGCGTTCAACGGAGGAACAAGCATTACCGGCAAAACTCGAGTTTCGCGTTCGCGCTAAACAAAAAGAACCGATGGTCCACAGACCCAGTCGGTTCTTCACATATATTTCAAACTACTGTATCATCCTCAATCGCCAGCACTTCCAGTGTTGTTTCCAGTTCGCGTTTCTTCGCGGCCAAACTTTCCATGACGTCCTCGGTGCTGTCCTGCAGCTTCTTCAGGTTCTCGATGTTCTTCTCAATAATGGCTTTCGTTCCCCAGTCGGAGAAGAGGTTGTCGAAGAAGATGTCCAGGGCGCGCTGGGTGGAGGAGATGGTCTCGAGGTCGGTTTCGAAGACGAAATCCAGGTCGCGCAGCTCACGGGCAAAAGTGTAGACGGTCTGTTCAAGATGCAGCAGCGATGCTTCAGCGGCATCCAATTTATCATATTTCAAAAAATCCAGGATCAGACTGTTGTCGGTGATCAGGTCCCAGGTCGAGATGGCATCGGCGGCGTCGAGGCCAGTGATGATGTCGGAGAGGGCTTCGAGCACGGCCAGTCCGGCTTGTTCGGCTTCGTTGGTTTCGCGCCATTCGTGCTGGATCGCCAGAATCTGCTGTTGGCGTTCGCTGACGACCTGGTTCATGTCCGGATGTTTGCGCAGGACGTCTTCCTTGATGTTGCGCAGCCGCAATTTTTTCTCTTCGATATCGGCTTCGACTTCCTTGACCCTGCGCGCGGCGGCGATCTTCATCGCGTAGGCCTTATCGAATTCGACTTTGGCGCTAATGATTTCGCGGTATTCCTTGTCATAGCGGCGGTCAAAGTTGCCGAAGAGCTTCAGCAAGGTGTTCGAAAAACTATCGTGGCGCAGCCGTTCCAGGTCGCGGTTCTCCTTTTCCAGCGTCGCAATGGCTTTTTCCAATGCTTCCTGGTATTTCGAAAGATTCTCCTCGGCGTTGAAAAGCTTGCGCGCCAACGACCCTAACTGGAGCATCAATATTTCATATTCCATCCCCACGTCCATGTAGATCCTCCTCCCTGTTGTAAAAAAGAAGAGCCAACTGCAGGGATTCCCGAATGCCGACTCTTGCTTTGTTTCTTGCAGTGTTGCTGGTGAGCGGGAACTTAGTTGCTCAGCGCCGCTACCATTGATTCAGAGAATTTCTGCAGGTTCGCGATATCCTCTTCTTCGGCGTTCAAGTCGATTTTGACATTTTCTGCGCCGATTGTTGCGCCGAACTTCTTGAATTGTTCCTCAAAATCATCCACCGCTTTGCAGTAGTATTCGTAGAACGTGTCGCCTGAGCCGACGACGC
This sequence comes from Trichococcus flocculiformis, assembly GCF_900113645.1. GTDB lineage: Bacteria > Bacillota > Bacilli > Lactobacillales > Aerococcaceae > Trichococcus > Trichococcus flocculiformis. The sequence goes on along the minus strand of NZ_FOQC01000019.1, from coordinate 23,402 downwards.
CGGCGATTTTGCCTGTGAAATCGACGTCTTCCATCTCTTCGTAGAAGTCCATGAATTCGTCCGGCAGGTCGCCGTCCGTTCCGTATGTGTAGGTCGCGATGATGTTCATGTCATATTCCAAGAAGTCCTCAGGTGCGACTTGCGTGCATTCTTTTACTTCGACGTCCACTCCCAATGCTTCCAACTGGTCTGCGACGATATCGGCGATTTCTTCGGTATTCCCTGTCAAACTTGCGTATACGATCAATGCTGATGCCATAGTGTTTCCTTCTTTCTTTTCACGATTACTATCTAATCAAAGTATACCAAAGTTCCATCCGGTTAGCATCTAATAATCGCAGATTTGCGACAGGGTGTTCCGCGGCCGCGCAGCTCCGACGAGCGCGGCCTATGCCGGAGGTGATGCGAGGGAGTGGGTGTGTCTTCCGATTAGGTTTGTTTCGTCGGAGGACAGGGTGCGAATCCGCGCCCAGCTCCGGCTAACATTCGCTTGCAGGAGGAAGATGGATACCGAAGAGCCCAACTCCGTCGAGGAGGGCGCTCCCCGGAGGAAAGCACCAGTTCCTGTTAGGGGTTGTTTTGCCGGAGCAGGTGCGAGTGTGAACTTCGTACCTCCGGCGAGCCTTCGTTCGTCGGAGGACAGGGCGCGAATCCGTGCTCAGCTCTGGCCAACATTCGCTTGCAGGAGGAAGACGAATACCGAAGAGCCCAACTCCGTTGAGAAAGGCACTCCCCGGAGGAAAGCACCAGTTCCTGTTAGGGTTTGCTTCGCCGGAGCAGACGCGAGATGGCGATCCGTACCTCCGGGGAGCCTTCATTCGACGGAGGTCAGCATGCGAATCCGCGCCCGGCTCCGGCCAACATTCGCTCGTAGGAGGAAGACAAATACCGAAGAGCTCAACTCTGTTGAGAGGGGCGCTCACCGGAGGAAAGCACCAGCTCCTGTTAGGGTTGTCTTCGCCGGAGCTGTTGCGAGCGTAAGACGCTCACCTACGGCGAGCTCTTGTTCGTCGGATGAAAGGATGAGAATCCGTGCTCAGCTCCGGCTAGTCCTTGGTAATCGGAGGATACCGTATCATTGGCAACGCACCTCCTGTCAGGCAGCGGTAAACGGAGGTTATTAATTTTAAGTGACTGTTCCTCCGGCGAAAGGATCCGTCGTCGGAAGTCGCTGGAGGAATGAAAAAAGCCAGCGACGATGGAATGCAGATACTACAGGTGACAGTTGAATTCAAAAGGAGGAGAGATAATGGCATATAAGGAACGCGAAAAGCCGCGGATACTCTGCATTTATGAAGCATTGGCCAAGCGGATGAAGTTGGGGCCGGGAGATCAGTATTATTTGTTGCATATGGATGGGGGATTCGTGGGCGAATGCGGGCTGGATGTACATACGGATGCACTGGATTCGCGCTGTTTGGTGCTGAATGATCTGCAGTTGCGGCACAACCGTATTTCGATCCAGATCGATACGCTGGTGATTTGTCCCGATAAACTTTTAGTGTACGAAACGAAAAACCATAAAGGGGATCATCTGTGGGGGCCGCTGACGTTCCGGAAGCCAAGTGGTGCCACGATGGAAAATCCGTCGCTTCAGCTGAATCGGACGATGGCAAGATTGGGTGTGCTGCTTGCGGAGCTGAAAATCGAGATGCCGATTGAAGGCTTCGTCGTCTTCATCAATCCCGAGTTCAATTTGCTGAGTAATCGTAAAATTGAGGAATACCTGCTTCCCGGGCAGATTCCGCGTCATTTCCATAATTTTCGGGTGAAAGGAGAAATCGGGCCGGAGCAACAGCGATTGGCTGACTCGCTGATCCGGATGCATAATCCGCGCTTCTATGCGGAGGATTTGCCGGAAATCGATTACGGGAAGTTGCAGAAAGAGCTTTTCTGCCTGGATTGCGGCTCGGTGGTGCGCCTTGATGGGGTGAAGTCAGTCTATTGTCCGGTCTGCAAGAAGAGGAGGCGGACGACGAAAACGATTCTGCACAATATCGAGGAGTTCCGGCTGCTTTTTCCGGATGCGAAAGTGACGACGCCGCGGATGGCCGAGTGGTGCGGGATGGACAATAAGGATCGGATTTATCGGGTGCTTTGTAAGAACTATACGGCCGTGGGAAAATGCCATGGACGCCATTACGTATAAAGGCAAGAACTCCGACGAAGCTGCGGCTCGTCGGAGTTCTTGCCTGTTTGTTTGTCTGAGGGATTGTGTAGTGGCTGGACAGTGTTTTCCGATAAGAGATTGTTCGCCGGAGCTGGTGCGAGATGGGCATGCTGTTCTCTGACGAGAGGTAGTTCGCAGGAGAACAAGCTGTGAATGCATGCGCAGCTCCGGCTAGGATCCGGTAATAGGAGGAAAACGAATACCGAAGAGCCCAACTCCGTTGAGAAGGGCGCTCACCGGAGGAAGGCACCAGCTCCTGTTAGGGTCTGCTTCGCCGGAGCTGGATCGAGGGCAAACATCGTACCTCCGGGGAGCCGTTGTTCGACGGAGGACAGCTTGCGTCCGCGTGCTCAGCTCCGGCTAACATTCGCTTGCGGGAGGAAGACGAATACCGAAGAGCGCAACTCCGTCGAGAAGGGCACTCACCGGAGGAAGGCACCAGCTCCTGTTAGGGTTTGCTTCGCCGGAGCTGATGCGAGGTGGAGATCCTGTCCTCCGGGGAGCCTTTGTTCGACGGAGGACAGCATCAGAAGTCGCGATCAGCTCCGGCTAGGTGCCGGTAACAGGAGGACATCAGGTCACCGGCACCCCAGCTCCGACGACAAAGGCCCTCGTCGGAGCTGGGCGGCACCGGCGGGCCGGGATTGTGAGTTTGTGCAAAATTTTTTTAACATCTCTGTCACATTTTCCTTTACAAATCATACCTACCGGGGTATTATTATCTGCATACAACCGAAACTTAAAAACTTTGTGAAATGAGGATTAATATACATGAAACGTAAAATTGTGATCATCGGCGGTGTAGCCGGCGGGGCGACTGCAGCGGCACGCTTGAGAAGATTGAATGAAGAGGACGAAATCGTCATCTTCGAAAAGGGTGAATACATCTCTTTCGCCAACTGCGGCTTGCCTTACCACATCGGCGGCGTGATCCAGGAGCGCGATAACCTCCTCCTGGAAACAGTCGGCGGCATGGCGAAGAAATTCAACATCGGCATCAAGAACTTCAGCGAAGTCGTGAAGATCAACCGCGCCAAAAAGACAATCACAGTGAAACACGTAAGAACAGGCGCTACAACCGAAGAAAGCTACGATAAATTGATCATCTCGACCGGCGCACGTCCGATCAAACCGGCCATCGACGGCATCGAGGCGGCGCAGAACGTCTTCACGTTGCGCAACATCCCGGATATGGACAAGATCAAAGCCTACATCAACGAGCATCAAGTGAAACGCGCGACCGTCATCGGCGGCGGCTTCATCGGCTTGGAAATGATGGAAAACCTATGGGAACTGGGCATCCACGTATCCTTGGTGGAAATGAGCGACCAGGTCATGGCACCAATCGACTTCGAGATGGCGCAATCCGTGCATGCGCATATCGATATGCATAACGTCAACCTGATCCTAAGCGACGGCGTCAAAGCTTTCGAAAACAACGGCTCGAAAGTCCGCTTGAACAGCGGCAAAGTCCTCGACACCGACATGACGATCCTTTCGATCGGTGTGACACCTGAGAACGAATTGGCAGTCGATGCCGGTCTGAAGACAGGCGTACGCGGCTCAATCGTCGTGAACGACCAGCTGCAGACATCCGATCCGGATATCTTTGCGGTAGGGGACGTCATCGAAGTGACTGACTTCGTCAACGGCAGCCCGACAGTTGTGCCATTGGCATGGCCAGCGAACCGTCAAGGCCGCTTGGTGGCTGACCACCTGAACGGTATGGATGTCCGCTACAAAGGCACGATGGGAACCTCCGTAGCGAAAGTCTTCGAATTGACCGTGGCGGCAGCCGGAAACAACGAGAAAACGTTGAAACGTTGCGGCACCGACTATAAAGTGGTCCACATTCATCCGAACTCCCATGCTGGTTATTACCCAGGGGCTTCCCCATTGGACATCAAATTGTTGTTCGGCTTGGACGGCAAAATCTTGGGTGTGCAGGCAGTCGGAATGGAAGGCGTGGAAAAACGCGTCGACGTGATCGCGACAGCCATGAAATTGGGCGCGACCGTCTACGATTTGCCGGATTTGGAATTGGCATACGCACCGCCGTATTCATCCGCCAAAGACCCGGCCAACATCGCCGGCTATGTGGCTTCGAACATCCTCGAAGGCAAAATCGACACGTTCCAATGGCATGAAGTCGACGGCCTGATCGAAGCGAGCGCATTCTTCCTCGATGTCCGCGAAGACTTCGAGTTGGCGACCGGCGTGTTGGGCGATGCCTACACGATTCCGTTGGGCGATATCCGCGCGCGTATGAGCGAATTGCCGAAAGACAAGACCATCCATGTGTTCTGCCAAGTCGGCCACCGCGGCTACAACGCAGCCCGCATCCTGATGCAGAACGGCTTCACCGTCAAGAACCTGGACGGCGGCTACAAAACTTACAAACAAGCGAACACGACGTTGAATTATAAAGAGGAAGCGCCGGAAGAGGCTGTGCATGTGGAACCGACACACGCGAAGCCAGCCCAACCGGTCGGCAACACGATCCAAGTCGATGCCTGCGGACTGCAGTGCCCGGGTCCGATCCTGAAAGTCAAAGAGAACATGGACAAAATGGTCGACGGTCAGGAATTGATCATCGAAGCATCCGACTTCGGCTTCCTGGCGGATATCGCTGCCTGGACGAAGAACACCGGCAACACGCTGCTCTCGAAAGAAATCGACGGCAAAATCGTCCGCGCCCACGTGGCGAAAGGCAAAGCGGGCGCAGCAGCACCTGCAGCCCCAGCCGGCTTCAACGCTGCGGCAATGGCAGCCCAAGCGGCACAAGCACCGGTCCTGCAGGAAACCAAGGACGGCGCCACAATGGTCGTCTTCAGCGGGGACTTGGACAAAGCCTTGGCATCTTTCATCATCGCCAACGGAGCGGCAGCTTACGGCAAACAAGTGACGATGTTCTTCACTTTCTGGGGCCTGAACGTCATCAAACGTCCGGAAAAAGTCAGCGTAGCCAAACGCGGCATGGAAAAAATGTTCGACATCATGCTGCCGAACCACGCCGGCCAACTGCCAATCTCGAAAATGAACATGGGCGGCATGGGCTCGAAAATGATCCAAGCCGTCATGAAACAAAAGAACGTTGACCCCTTGCCTGTCATGATCGCCCAAGCCCAAAAAATGGGCGTCAAGATGGTCGCCTGCACCATGTCCATGGACATCATGGGCATCAAAGAAGAGGAAATCATCGAAGGCGTAGACTTCGGCGGTGTAGCAGCTTACATCGGCGACACAATGGATGCGAACTTGAATTTGTTCATCTAAATCAAGACCAATACGGCTCCCGCTGCGGCGGGAGCCTTTTCTGTTGGCATTCGGTTGGTTTGGATGGTTAGTTCAGCCGAGGAAAGGTGATGGTGTCGACTGAACGAAGTGCGAAGAACACCGAACAGCCGACAAAAAGCTCCGGTGTTGACTAAACGGAGAGCGGAGAATACTGAAGAGTCAACAAAAGCAAAATCCGTCGGCTGAATGAAGCGTCCAGAAAACCGAACAACTGACGAACAAGCTATTATGCCGGGCGGATGCCCAGGACGGTATCCTAATTTGGGTTATTTTGATAACCCAATACCAGGTCGTCAGCTGAACGAAGGGCGAAGAACACCGAACAACCGACGAAAGACAGGAGTGTCGACTGAACGGAGAGCCAAGAATACCGAAAAGCCGACGAAAGGCAATGGCGTCGACTGAACGCAACCCGAAGCACGCTGAACAGTCGACAACGGCAGCTCAACCACACCGCATTCGCTCAACATAGGCTTCCCCCGCCGGACGAATGCCCAGGACGGTATCCGGAATAACGAAGAAAATCTTCATCCGCTGATTCAATTCCAGTCGCTAAATTTTTTCGAAATGCTGCTGTAATGAGCCCCAAACTGTTTCTGTAGCATAAGACCTTGTCTTCGATTATAATAAAGTAACGAACGAGAGGGGTTGATGACATTATGAAAACACTGCAAATGAACTCGCCGGAAGTCAAGCGCATCAATAAGAATATGGCTATGGAGAATTTGTATTTGAGTGAAGATTTACAAAAACGAGCACTCGCTATCGTCAATTCCGGCAAGCCTATTACAATCGCTTTGATTAAGAAAGAACTCAAAAATGTCAAAGTACAATAAAGGAAATAACGATGAGTATTTGTTGCAGAATAATCTCTTGGGTGTAAGCAATCAAGACGACTTAACTCAAGCGGAAGCATTATCTTTTTTTGTCAGAAATGCAGAAATCGAGAAGGGAATCTACACTATCAAAGGATTCTCAAAAAGGGACTTCATGGCAATTCATCATCACCTCTTTCAGGATATTTATCCATTCGCGGGTAAATTCAGGGATGTTAATCTAAGCAAAGGGGCTACCGTATTTTGTCAATTTCAATTCCTGGACGCTTATGCAGATAGTCTATTCAATCAACTAAAAATTGAGGGTAACTGGGAAACTGGTGAAATTGCAGCAAAGAGACTAGCCTATTTTAAAGCAGAACTGAATATGCTGCATCCTTTCAGAGAAGGGAACGGTCGCACGATCCGCATATTCTTGGCGGCATATGTTAAGGAAAAGGGATACATGTGGAGATATGAAAATATGGACACACAGGTTTACTTGGAGGCAATGATCAAATCGAAACAGGATGAATCTGATCTTGAAAAATTGTTACTAACAGTTTTGGAACCTTTATAAACTGATTCGAATAATCATCGGAATAGTCCAATACAAAATCGTTCGCAAAATAATGCGAGGAGATTGTGTTGGGCCATTTTCTTTAGCTATCAAATGACGTTTTGCAGAATGTGTTTTAGTTGATTGATTTTCAGCAGTAAATCTGAACGAAAGGAGCACCGCCTATGTCCATCGGCTATGCCTGCCTCAACATCGGTACCCCGCACACAAACATCCGCAGCCTCATGCAGAAAAACGCGACCGCGGAAAAGCTGACGGAAGTGACCGCGCATAATCTGGAGACGTTGGAGCGGATAGTCGATTACAACATCGCCAATGACATCCACCTCTACCGCATCAGTTCGGATCTGATCCCGTTCGGTTCGAGCCCGGTCAACACGCTCATTTGGCCGGAAATCCATAAAGAAGCCTTCGAACGCATCGGCTCCAAGATCCGCAAAAGCGGCATGCGCGTCTCCTTGCATCCGGGCCAATACACCGTGATGAATTCACCCACGGAAGACGTCGTCGCACGCGCCATCGAAGATCTCAATTACCACGACAAAATCCTGACCGCGCTCGGCGCCGACCAAACCAACAAAATCGTCCTGCATGTCGGCGGCAGCAATGGGGATAAAGCGGCGGCAATGGATCGCTTTGCTGCGAACTTCCAGCGCTTGCCGGAAATTGTTCAAAACCGACTGATTATCGAGAATGACGAGCGGCTCTACAACATCGAGGATGTCCTGAATCTGGCGAACCGACTTCAGATACCAGCCATCTACGATAACCTGCACCATGCCATCAACCCACCTCCTTCAGGAGGCCACGACCAATACTGGATTGCCGAAGCCAAAAAGACCTGGAAGGAAGAGGACGGCAAACAGAAGATCCATTATTCCCAGCAAGCTATAGGCAAACGACCGGGCGCCCACACCGAGACGATTAATCTGGAGACCTTTCTGCAGTTCTACAATCAACTCGTCGACCCGACCATAGACATCATGCTGGAAGTGAAGGAAAAAAAACTTTCCGCCATCAAATGCCAGAACGCGACCACAGAAACCCAACACCTAAAACTTTTGGAAAAAGAATGGGGCCGCTACAAATATGCCATCCTCGAACGGTCGCCGGCGATCTATCAAGCCATCCGCACGCTGCTGAAGGACAAAGCCGATTATCCGGTCCAGGAATTCTATCGCCTGATCGACGCAGTCTTCACCGAAGAAATCCGTCCCGGTTACGCTGAAAACGCCGCGGCCCACGTCTGGGGCTACTTCAAAAAAAATGCCACCGACACCGAACGCAGCCAGTACGAAAAGAACCTCACCAACTACCGGAACAATACCGGAACGCTCGAAACCCTGAAACGCCAACTCTTCAAGCTGGCTGAAAAATATGAAACGGACTATCTGTTGCAGTCGTTGTATTTCTATCTGGAGTGAAACGTTTGAAACAAAACAAAAAAGAATCAGGGAAGCTGGCTTTTTCAAGCTGGTCTCCTGATTCTTTTTTTGCTCATGCCTATAACCGCCACCGCGAAATACAGAATCTTTTCCTTCAGGCGGACATGCTCTTATAAATTATGGATCCTTTTAAGATATTTATCGAACTGCGGAACAGTGAAGTCAACTTCGCCGCGATTGGCCGAATAGATAAAACCTTTATGGATCAATTGAGCCCGCAAAGGGGAGATGGCAGAGACGGGGCACTGCATCTGCTCAGCCAGCGCTTTTGTCGAACAAGGCAGAGCGCCGCATTTTACCATCGCGATCATGAAATCCAGTTCCCTTGGCGTCGCCCGGTCATGGCGCACTTTGAAGAAGCTTTCGTCCAAACTTTTCTCGAAATTCGAATAGACATCCTCAACCATCGTGGCATCTATGACGCGATGATCCACCGATACTTTTGCCCATACTTGATTGCCGTATTCCTGCAGGAAATAGGGGTAGCATTCGGTGATTTGAAGGATCTTTTCAATCGCTTCGCTAGTGTAGGACACTCCCCATTTCATTGCGGGTTCCTCCAACGCCATTCTTGCCGCATTTTTTTCCAAGGAACCGATGGCAACAAATTTAAACAGCCTCTCTGCGTAGGACTTTACATCCCCGGCAATCTTGGCGATTTTCGGAAGTCCGGCCGCAAACACGATCAGCGGCAGTGCTTTTTGGTTCACTCTGTGTATCGCGGCGATCAGAGCTTCGAATTCGTCGTCTTTCATGTACTGGATTTCATCAATGAATAAGGCAACTCCGGATTCTTGTTTCTGCGCCAGTGTCCCCAGAGATACAAATAATTCAGTCAGGTCGTTCTCAAAATTTCCGGTGTCGGATATGCCCACAGCCGAATCGATTTCCGAATCCATGCTGAGACTGACTTCGCCATCCTGCGAATATTTGAGGGAAAAAGCTTTCAGGACCGAGAGCGATCTGGAAAGGTGCTTCTTCAACTTTGCTTTGACGCTCATTTGCTGAATCAACTTAAAAACATGGAGCGAAACGCTGCTCTTAAAGGAACCACGCTCCGAAATTTCAAGATGCTCATACCGGATGTCTTCTTCGTCCGCCATATCTTCTATTTTGTTCAGCAAAACCGTCTTGCCCACGCCTCTGAGACCGTAATAAACGACAGAACGATAAAAATCGCCGTTTTTGATATAAAATAATGCTTCTTCTGCTTCACGTATCGTATCCTCGCGCCCAGCCAAATATTTGGGCGGTACACCTGCACCAGGCGTGTACGGGTTCAATAATTTTCGCATCCCAATCCATCCTTTCCGAGCTTGTTACCCATATTATATTCCTTATTCAGGCAAATACAAGCGATTTATGTCGGCAATAACCTATATATACTTATAAAGTTAGTTGCTGCATATTAAAGGAGAGTGGATGCTTCAAAAATCCCATCTCCGGCGAGCGACTGTCTGCCGGAGGAGAGGAGCTCGCTGGCAGCGCAACATCGGCGAAGCCGTTGTGGTCGGAGGTAATGATTTTTTTAAGATTTTCCTCCGGCGAAGCCGGCTTCACCGGAGGTGACTGTATTTTAGCTTTATCATCCAACGCACAATCCTTATAACAAGACTGTCTACGATAACCGCGGTATGGATTGACAATAACTGTATATACTGTTAATCTGTATATACAGTTATTGCGCGTATTCAGCTCTTAAAAAATCAAAACAGAGAGGACGGAGAATACTATGGGTGAGAACACCAAAGCGAATGCCACAGCCATTTCGGAAAAAAATCCGCCGACAGACAAAAAAAGAGGAATGGCCAAACGCACTTATCGTTATTCGCTTGCAGAAAGTAATAAACGATCGAAAGACAAGGTAAATACTTTTAAGTTGCGAGTGACCGGTAACAGCGTGGTTATCTCTGTTCCTGAAGACGTACTGCGCACTTTACATGCTGGACCTGGAGATGAAATCCAATACATCACTGTAAAAGTTAACGATGGAGAAAAAGAGATCGACACCGTTTTAATCTCAAAAGTTACTCCTGCTGAAATACCGAAGCACCTAGAAACTGAAGAGCTTGATTCAATGTTGGACGATTACTTCGATAAGTATGACTCGGTAATGAGATCATTGGCCGACATGTAACAATGAAATATCTGACCGAAGAACAATTGATTCAGATCAACACGAGAATCATCAAAAGGTACACACCTAAAGAATTGATAGGCATCAGAGAACCAGCAGCGCTAAATGCAGTGATTGAAGCGCCGAAAGCAACCGCATTTGGAGAGGAAGCCTATCCGACAATTTTCGAAAAAGCAGCAGTGCTGCTACTTGGGATTGCAGGGAAGCAGCTATTTCAAAACGCCAATAAGCGTACAGCTGTTGTTGCAACTGACATTTTCTTCCTTATCAATGGATATACAGCCACCTGGGAGCATGATGAGTATATTGAATTTGTCATGAGTGTGGTCCAAAGAAGCGAGGAAACTACGAACGACTTCGACGAACTCAAGCAGGACACTTCGGCCAAACTCCAAGAAAAATATAAAACGAAAAATTGATAGCCGCCTACCCGCAAGGCAACGAAAAATAAGGAAGCCGTAAATCACTGCATTTTGTCAGTGTTTTATGGCTTTTTGCATGTGATTAATTCTTGCTTTCTAATGATATCCAATAGTCGGCAACACACCAACTACAACGAAGAGAGCGCTCATCGGAGCATGCACCTCGCGCCAGCAACCAACTGCGACGAAGGATTTTTGACCGGAGTTGGTTGCCTTTCGATTTCCTTACCTCCGGTCAGGATAGGCTTTTCCGGAGAAACAAACAGAACAAGACCGCCACCTCCGGCGGAGTGAATGTTCAATCTTCTGTCGCATCAGTCCGAGGGCTCGAATGGTACAATGAACAATATACACAAATCAGGAGGATAGCAAATGAAGGAGACAGTATGGGGAATGATCGGCTGTGGCGACGTAACGGAGAAAAAAAGCGGACCAGGCCTCTATAAAGCCAACGGATCCCGGTTGAAAGGGGTGTACAACCGCACAGAAGCCAAGGCGTATGATTGGGTGCAACGTCATGGACATGGCCAAGTCTATGCAACGATAGAGGAACTGCTGGCGGACGAAGAAATCACGGCCGTCTACATCGCCACACCGCCGGTCACGCATTTCGACTACGCTATGCAGGTTATTGCCGCGAATAAGGTGCCGTTGATCGAGAAACCGATGGCGCGCACATTCGAGGAATGCCAAGCGATACTGGATGCAGCCGGGGAGAATGGCTTGCCGGTATTCGTAAGTTTCTATCGCCGCGCACTCGAGAAATTCCAAAAAATCAAAGAATTGCTGGACGAGGGAGCGATCGGGCAACCGCAATTGGTGGAAATCCGCCAGTACCAGCAACCGGCACCAGAAGACTTGGATAAGGACAACTTGCCTTGGCGCCTTCAACCGGCTGCTGGTGGCGGGAAGGAGCTGGATATCCAAGTGCATGTGCTCGATTACTTGGCTTATTTCTTCGGTGAAATTACCGCGATGACCGGCATCGTCGAAAACCGGGCCGGCCTCTATGAAGTCGAGGATACCGTCTCAGCTTCCTTCCGCTTCGCGAACGGCGTCGTCGGGTCGGCAGCCTGGTGCTATGTCGCGGACTTCGACTTGGATGAAGTGACAATCATCGGTTCGGAAGGGACCTTGGTCTTTGAAGGCACGAGCTTTGAATGGATCCGCCTCATCAAAGACGGCGAAACCACGACCTACACTTTCGAAACGCCGGAGCACGTCGCCATGCCATTCATCCAAATCGTCGTTGACGAACTAAACGGAAAAGCGAAAAGTCCAGCCGATGCCGCCAGCGCAGCCAATGGTATCCGGATGTTTGATGTGCTGCTGAAGGATTATCGAGAAAGCTCCAAAAGCTAAAAAATGTAATGCAGTAATCGAGTTCCATCGGGAACTCTGAACGAAAGGAGGAACCCCTATGTCCATCGGCTATGCCTGCCTCAACATCGGCACACCCAACACAAACATCCGCAGCCTCATGCAGCGCAACGCGACCCCGGAGAAGCTGACGGAGGTGACCGCGCATAATCTGGCCGCGCTGGAGAAGATGATCGACTACAACCGCAAGAACAATATCAAACTGTTCCGCATCAGCTCTGACCTGATCCCGTTCGGCTCCAGCTCGGTCAACGCGCTCCCCTGGTGGGACATCCACGCCGAAGCCTTCCAGCACATCGGCGCGAAGATCCGGAAGAGCGGCATGCGGGTGTCGTTCCATCCGGGCCAATACACCGTCCTGAATTCGCCCGACGAAGATGTCGTGGCGCGCGCTATCCTCGATCTCGCGTACCACGCCAAAATGCTGGAGTGTCTGGGCGTCGACAATCAGCACAAAATCGTCCTGCATTTCGGCGGTATCTATGGGGATAAAAAAGAAGCACTTGAGCGCTTCGAACAGAATTTCCGCCGCCTTCCGGAAGCTGTCCAAAATCGGCTCATCATCGAGAATGACGACAGGCTCTACAATATCGAAGAGGTCCTCGAACTGGCGCACCGACTCCAGATCCCGGCCGTCTACGACAATCTGCACCATGCCATCAACCCGCCGCCGACCGGCAAAGATGACCGCCACTGGATCGCCGAAACCGCCAAGACCTGGAAAGCCAGCGACGGCAACCAGAAAATTCATTACTCCCAGCAGGCGCCAGGCAAACGGCCGGGCGCCCACATCGATACGATCGACCTAAAGACCTTCCTGACTTTCTATGAACAGCTGGAGGACAAACAAATTGACATCATGCTGGAAGTGAAGGACAAGAACCTGTCCGCCATCAAATGCCAAAACGCGACCACAACCGCGCCAAAACCAGTGCTGCTGGAAAAAGAGTGGGGCCGCTACAAATATGCTATCCTCGAACGGTCGCCCGCGGTCTATCAAGCCATCCGCACACTGCTGAAAGACAAGGAGGCCTATCCGGTCCAAGAATTTTATCGCCTCATTGACACGGCCTTCGCCGAAGAAATCCACCCCGGACAAGGTGAGAATGCCGTAGCCCATGTCTGGGGCTATTTCAAGAAGCACGCGACCGAAACTGAGCGCAAGCAATACGAAATGAATCTTGCGAATTACCGCAACGGCAACGGAACGCGCGCAACCCTGAAACGGCATCTTTTCAGATTGGCGCAAAAATATGAATCGGAGTATCTGTTGCAGTCGTTGTATTTTTATCTGGATTGAAAAGTATACGGAAGGAAATGTTTCTCGGCTAGTTGCATTTCCTGGATAATCAAAAAGAAGCCAGAACCGGGATTGCGCGAGCGATTCCGGTTCTGGCTTTTTCAGCATTACATTTTTACTTTCACAACAACCTTCTTGACAGGTGCCAGTTCATCTACCGCCAAACCCGGGCGGTGGGCATCCTGTGGTTCGAACACCGCGAACTGTCCCGCATGCAGTACGAAATGATCGCCTTCCGCATCGAAGAAGTAGATATCATCTTCAGGCCGATCCTCCGTCTTCACGACATCATCCAGCGCTTTCCAGCCCATTTTTTCGCTACCTTCCACGATGTACTGGATGTCCGTGTACGTGTAGTGCGCTTCCCAGCGGCATTCCTCAGGCAGATGCGTCTCATATTCCTGTACCAACGCGAACACCGCATCACCATCGATTTCGTAGCGTACTGCAGGTAAAGCTGCCAAATCCGTTTCTCTTAAAAACCTCAGTCCCTTATACAGCGACTCGTTCAAATTCTTATAGAAATCCATATTTGCCAATGCATCAATGATCGTGAACTACATCGGCACTGAAGTACCGAGCTTCTGGGAACACCCATAACTTGTCTAGCGAGCATTTCAGCTCCAAGACAGCGGTTTAGGCTGATTTTACCAAGGCTTGCCCCAAGCCAATCGAGAGAATATTTTTTGCGGCATTGATATCACGGTCGTGATGCACATGACAACTTGGGCACTCCCATTCTCGAACATCCAGGGCGTGCTTGCCGTCATCGAAGCCGCAGCTCGAACAGATTTGCGAGGTCTTATACGGATTCACCACAATTAGTTCTTTGCCGTATTTAGCGCATTTGTATGCCAACATCCGCCGAATTTCACGCCACGATTGTGCCGCTATACTGCGGGCCAGTTGATGGTTTTTCATGAGGTTGGCCGTCTGCAGGTCTTCCAAAACGATAATGTCATACTCGCGAACCAACCGAGTCGTCAGCTTATGCAGGCGGTCTTGCCGTTGGTTCTTTTCTTTTTGGAAGATGCGCGCGCGTTGCTCTTTAGCCCGCTGATAGTTTTTGGCTGCTGACAACGCAACGCCGTTTTCTTTGGCTTTCCGCGCACGACGTGCCGCCCGCTGCTCCCAATACAAGCGTTTCGGCGCAAGCTGTTCGTGGAAGCGAATGGTTTTGATTTTATCGCCCGTGGATAAGACCATCAGGTCTGACACACCCATATCAATGCCGACCGTCTGATGCGTTTTATGCGTAACGACTTGGCTTTCGTCGTCTACGAGTAAACTACATTCATAGGTGCCGGCTGCAGTGCGGGTTATTGTAGCCCGTTTGATTTTGCCGGTAATCGGTTGTCCTGAACGGAACTGGACCCAGCCCAATTTAGGCAAACGCAAGTAGTTCCCGTCCAAACGAATGCTGTTGTTGACGTTTTTCGAGGTATACGATTGACGGGCGTGTTGCTTGCTCTTGAAGGTAGGGTGCTTGAAGTGGCTGCGGTTCTGGAAGAAGTTTTTGAAGCTTTGCGCCAACTCGTTTGAGACTTGCTGCAGGCTAGTAGAATCGGTTTCTTTCAAAAACGCGTATTCCTTCTTCAACGTAGGCAATAGGTTGTTTAAATCATACTCAGTCAACGTGGGTAGCAATGCATTGTTTTGATAGCGTGCGTTCCACATCGCCAAAAACTGATTCCATACAAAACGGGCATTGCCGATGCTTTGCGCAACGAGCTGTTTTTGTTGGGGCTTGAGCGTCAGTTGTCCTTTAATTCCGTGTAGCATGTTGTTTCACATCCTCTTATGTGATACACTAATTATAACACATATGATATGCTTTTAAAAGCTTATGGAATCGTATTTTCAACTTTAGGGGGAATACACATGTTTATTAAAACAAGGACGAATGTCTATCGGACAACCTATCATTTGGTGTGGGTGACGAAATACCGCAAACCGATTTTCATTGATGAAGCTAGTCGCCAAGCGATGAAAAGCATCCTGCGGGAAATCGCAGAACGCAATGATATAACTATTTTCGAAATGGAAGTAGTTGCCGACCACATTCACATGGTGGTCTCGTTTCCGCCGCACAACTCCATTAGTTCCGTCATGAAGGCATTGAAAGGCCCGTCCGCACGGGAATGGTTCAAACAGTTCCCTGCGACGAAAGAGCTTTTATGGGGTGGTGCACTATGGTCGGGAAGCTATTTTGCCAGTACTGTAGGGGACGTATCCCAAGCGATTGTACTGGAATACGTACAAAACCAACTGACAGACTACAACAGTGGGCGTCCGAGGCGCGATTCATCCCCCGGTTGAAACCGGAGGTTTTTTCGCTGACGCCCTTTATGAAAAAATTCCTCCATCCGTTCGATTGTGAATCAATAGTACCAGTATAGGGCAGATTCCTTCGATTGAATAGGCTTTCAACGCATTGTTGAGATTTCTGTCGCAACTGGGAAGCGTGCTGCACCTATGGCCACCTCCGACGAAGCGGGGGTTCGTCGGAGCACACTGCTCGCATCAGCTACGCAGTTACGGTAAAGATGCTGTTTATCGGAGTACAGTAGGGTGAAAATGCCAGCTGCCCTCTTGCTTACAGCCTTTCAAGAGGTGATCAGTTTGTGCCAACTGTAATAGTAAGTGAAAAATAAAGTTATGTGTATATTGCTTGCCGTTTTCAAATATGTCTTTTTGAGATCAAAAGAAAAATAGATAACACCGTAATAATATGGTTTTTCACATATTCTCATACACGACACATTATTGGTTAACAAACAAATACATGGATAGGGTATTTATCCTCAAATCACTCAATTGAGTGAAGCTATTACAATCAGATATTAAGACTAAACTTACCCAAAGATGGACACTGCAAGATGTCGGGAAAATCAGTAAAAAAGTCAGTCAAGCCTTGTGTGTAAGTAAAGCTGGATTGGCTTTTAAATAGCCTCGTTTTAAATATGGCTCCGTAGCTGGATCATCATGCCACCTCCGATAAAGACATATACCTCCGGAGACAGGCTGCACTAGCTACCCACCTCCGCCGAGCTGCTGTTGACCGTAGGAGACCGACTCGCAAACAGCGCATCTCCGTCGGAGCTATCTTAACCGGAGGTAACAAGCGTTACGGAAAAGTGTTATCTGAAATTATGACTATTGGAATATAAAATAAAAAATCTGTCAGAAAAGGATTATAATAGAGGGTACGGATTGCAAGGAAGAACTAACAAAGCAAGAGTCTTAATCGGGGATTTATAGAATGCAGAACATTAAATAATAGTGGTATTCTTAAAAATACTAAATCGTAATTCAACTTTTATTATAGTTTTCGTAATCAAAAACAAAAGGTTGGAATAGCGTGAATTCATACTTTAGTCACAATGAATTCGTTTGCTTTCTTATCATTCGGCTTTTAAAAGTAAATTTTAAGTAAAACTTCAAAAAAACTTCGATTTTTGTGCAAAAATGGTTGTAGAAATGTTATCATAACAAATACTGAAAGATATTTTCTTTATATGATTATATCTTAGCGACAATTATAAGAAGAAAAAAATAATTATAGGGGTGCTTTATGAAATATTTGAAGGCAAAAAGAGTGATTGATCTTGTTCTTTCGGTATTGGCCGCAGTCATTTTATCGCCAGTGTTCTTAATTTTATTTATTGCAATAAAATTAGATACACCGGGACCTATCTTCTTCAAACAAAAGAGAGTCGGCATCAACAAAACCCACTTCAATATCTTGAAGTTCCGTACGATGCGTATCGACACACCAAAAGATACACCAACACACCTATTAGGGAATCCTGATCAGTACATCACAAAAGTCGGAAAATTTCTTAGAAAAACAAGCTTGGATGAATTGCCGCAAATCTTTAACATCATCAAAGGAGAAATGGCCATCATCGGACCGCGCCCTGCCTTGTGGAATCAATACGATCTGATTGCTGAAAGAGACAAATACAAAGCGAATGATGTGCGCCCTGGCTTGACCGGTTGGGCCCAAATCAACGGCCGTGATGAGTTGCCAATTACTGTCAAATCTGAGTTGGATGGAGAGTACATTCAAAAAATGAATTTCGCTTTCGATGTAAAATGTTTTGTCGGAACAATCACTAGTGTTCTGAAAAGCGATGGCGTTATTGAGGGCGGTACTGGTGCACTTAATGAAGGAGGTAATCAATAGGTATGAAGAGAATATTGATTACAGGTGCCAATAGCTATATTGGCACCTCTTTTGAAAAATGGGTCGCACAATGGCCTGAAGAATATCATGTGGATAACGTTGAGACGAGAAATGGTGAATGGAAAGAAATTGATTTTTCTCCGTATGACACGATTTTTCATGTAGCGGGCATTGCCCACCAAGATGCGAAAGCAGATCAAGAAGAACTATACTACAAAGTTAACAGGGACCTCACCATTGAAGTTGCTCAAAAAGCTAAGGCTGAAGGCGTCAAGCAATTCATTTTCATGAGCAGCATGATTGTTTATGGAGCAAGCAGTAAAATTGGTGAGACTAAAATCATCACGAGAGATACTGTACCGGAGCCAATCAATTTCTACGGGAATAGCAAGCTACAAGCGGAACAGGGAATCCTTCCACTACAGTCGGACGGATTTAATGTCGTCGTTATCCGTCCGCCGATGATATACGGTAAAGACTCAAAAGGTAACTATCCGCTTCTGGCTAAGTTCGCGAAAATCACGCCTGTATTTCCGAATATAGAAAACAAACGGAGCATGCTCCATATCGATAATTTGACTGAATTTATCCGATTGATGATCGAACATTCAGAGAATGGTGTATTCTTCCCACAAAATCGTGAATACATTAAGACTGCTGAAATGGTCAAGATTATAGCTGACGTAAAAGGCAAAAAAATTAGGTTGACAAAACTTTTTAATCCAGTATTGGTTGGTTTGGGCGGAAAAGTGAATGTCGTTAATAAAGTGTTCGGAAGTTTGCTTTATTCACAGGATATTTCAACGTATAAATATGATTACCAATTAAATGATTTAAAGGCATCAATAATAAATACTGAGAATTAAAGGGTGGTTGTACTTGGAAAAACATATTCTCGTCATTTCTCAATACTTTTTCCCAGAGCAATTCCGTATTAACGATATTTGTGAAGAGTGGGTAAAAAGAGGATATAAGGTTACAGTAGTCACTGGTATTCCAAATTATCCACAAGGGAAGTTTTACGATGGATTTGGTGTATTCAAACAGAATAAACAAACTTATCGTGGAATTGAAATCATCAGACTACCTATTGTACCAAGAGGAAATAATTCATTGATGTTGGCACTAAATTATGCCTCATTCGTTGTTTCGGGCTTTTTTTGGCAATTATTTACGGAGTTAAAACCAGATAATGTGTTTATTTTCGAGGTATCACCCATGACCCAGGCCTTACCTGGTGTGTGGCTATCAAAAAGAAGAAATATACCGTGCTACATATATGTGCAAGATCTGTGGCCTGAAAATGTAGAAATAATCACTGGAATTAAGAACAAAACAATTATCAACGCCATTGGAAAAATGGTCGATTACATTTATAAAAACAGTACAGGAATTTTTACAACCTCGCGTAGTTTTGTGGAAGCAATCATTTCCAGAGGTGTCGATAAGGTAAAAGTTAATTATTGGCCGCAGTACGCGGAAGACTTCTACGTTCCTGTTGAAAAGCAAAATATTGAAGAAATACCAAACGTTGATAATTTAAACATCACATTTACCGGTAATATAGGTCAAGCACAAGGCTTGGATATATTAGTAGAGGCTGCAAAAATCTTAAAAGAAGATTATCAAGTTGATAATGTCACGTTTAATATTGTTGGCGATGGCAGGTACAAAGAGAAGTTTAAACAGAATATCACAGATAATGAAGTGACTGACATGTTTCACTTTGTCGGCAAACAGAAACCTGAGAAAATCCCTGATATTCTCGCGTCTAGTGACGTTGCTTTTCTCTCACTGATTAAAGACCCTTTATTCTCAAAGACAATTCCTGCAAAACTTCAGTCTTACATGGCATGCGGGAAGCCAATCCTTGCTGCTGCAGATGGAGAAACAAGCACTATCATACTCGAATCCGAATGTGGAATATGTGTGCCGTCGGGAGATGCCCTTGCCCTTGCAAAAGGGATTTTGGAATATTTAGAAATGCCTTCTGAGAAAATAGCAGGTATAGGAACAAAAGCTAAATCTTATTACGATGAAAATTTTAAAAAGTCGTTATTAATGAATGAAATGGATAGAACTTTTACAAAGAACTTATTGGAGGTATAAAAAATATGTTTACTAACAAAACGTTATTGATTACAGGTGGAACAGGTTCATTCGGAAATGCGGTATTAAAGAAATTTTTAGATACAGAACTGAAGGAAATCCGTATTTTCTCACGTGATGAAAAAAAACAGGATGATATGCGTAAAAAATACAACAATCCAAAAATAAAATTCTATATCGGAGACGTTCGCGATGTGAACAGTGTTCGAAATGCAATGTATGGCGTAGATTATATATTCCATGCAGCTGCACTAAAACAAGTACCTTCTTGTGAGTTCTTTCCGATGGAAGCTGTAAAGACAAATGTCTTAGGAACAGATAATGTTTTAACTGCTGCTATTGAAGCAGGAGTCAAAAAAGTAATCTGTTTATCAACAGATAAAGCTGCCTATCCAATTAATGCCATGGGTACTTCTAAAGCGATGATGGAAAAAGTATTTGTAGCAAAATCACGCAATGTGGATCCGGAAAAAACGTTGATTTGCGGCACCCGTTACGGAAACGTAATGGCTTCACGCGGTAGTGTTATTCCTTTATTCGTAGAGCAGTTAAAAAAAGAAAAACCATTGACAGTAACAGAAGGATCAATGACTCGTTTTATGATGAGTTTGGAAGAAGCTGTTGATTTAGTTATGTTTGCGTTTGAGAATGCAGAACAAGGGGATATCATGGTGCAAAAGGCACCAGCTGCCACTATCAATACATTAGTTGAAGCTGTCCAAAAAGTATTCGGCACGAATCTGCCAGTTGAGAGCATGGGCATTCGTCATGGTGAAAAAATGTATGAATCTTTGCTGACAAAAGAAGAAGCAGCTCATGCAATCGATATGGGTGGATTTTACCGGGTACCGTCTGACAAACGTGACTTGAACTATGGTAAATTCTTTGAAGAGGGAAGCCAGGAAGCTGTTCATTTAGATGAATATAACTCAGATAATACGGATCAATTGACCGTTGAAGGTATGTTAGAGAAATTATTGAAACTTGATTACATACAAAAAGAATTAAAAGGATGGAATGCTTAATGAAGGTTTTAGTTACTGGATCCAATGGCTTCATTGGCAAGAATCTAATTGCTGAATTGGAAGCAACGACAGAGCATGAAATTTTATCTTACGATAGAGATACAGATGTATCATTATTAGATTCTTATTGTGAGAAAGCCGATTTTGTTTTTCACTTAGCGGGAGTGAATCGGCCTGAAACCGAAGCAGAGTTTATGATGGGAAATTTTGGATTCACATCGACCTTGTTGGCTACTTTAAAAAAGCATAACAATAGCTGCTCGGTTATGATTTCTTCATCAATTCAAGCTGAATTAAGCAATCCGTATGGTGAAAGTAAAAAAGCAGGCGAAGACTTATTGAAAGCTTTTAGTAATGAAACTGGTGCTGACGTTTTGATTTATCGTTTTCCGAATGTATTCGGTAAATGGTGCCGTCCCAACTACAATAGTGCGGTAGCAACCTTTTGCCATAATATCACGCATGATTTGCCGATAATGGTAAACGATCCGGAAGTTATGCTGAATTTAGTATATATTGATGATGTTGTAAAAGAATTAACTCGTGCTTTGGATGGGAAAGAGAATCGCCAAGGGAATATCTGTGAGGTGCCAACGGTACATACCATTAAATTGGGTGATATTGTTACCCTGCTGGAATCTTTTAAAGTAAGCCGAGAAGAACGTTCGATTCCTAATATGGTGGATGCTTTTACCAAGAAATTATATAGCACTTACTTAAGTTATTTACCAGAAGACCAGTTCTCTTATCCATTAAAGATGAATGTTGACCAACGAGGTTCCTTTACAGAAATTATACGTACTCCCGATCGTGGGCAAGTGTCTGTGAATATTTCCAAACCGGGCATTACAAAAGGCAACCACTGGCATCATACGAAAAACGAAAAGTTTTTGGTTGTCAGCGGAACAGGTGTGATCCGTTTCCGCAATTTAAATTCCGATAAAGTGATTGAGTACTTCGTAAGCGGCGACAAAATGGAAGTTGTGGATATTCCTGTAGGATATACGCATAATATCGAAAATATCGGAGAGAGCGATATGGTCACAGTCATGTGGGTTAATGAAGCATTTGATCCAGAGATACCCGATACATATTATTTGGAGGTTTAAATATAGATGAAGAAATTAAAAGTGATGACCGTCATAGGGACGCGTCCTGAAATTATCCGTTTGTCTGCAGTGATGAATCGTTTAGAAGAATCGGAAGCAATTGAGCACGTTGTTGTACATACTGGCCAAAATTATGATTATGAGTTGAATGAAGTCTTTTTTCAAGATTTTCATTTGAAAAAACCTGATTATTTCCTGGATGCAGCGACAGGAACAGCAATTGAAACAATCGGAAATATCTTAATAAAAATCGATCCAATTTTGGCAGGAGTTGAGCCGGATGCTTTATTAGTTCTAGGGGATACAAACAGCTGCTTATGTGCTATTGCAGCAAAACGTAGACATATTCCAATCTTCCACATGGAAGCCGGAAACCGTTGCTTTGACCAACGTGTGCCTGAAGAAACCAATCGTAAGATTGTAGATCATACTGCAGACATCAATTTGACATACAGTGACATTGCACGCGAATATTTGTTGGCTGAAGGATTGCCTGCAGATCAAATAATAAAGACTGGTAGCCCAATGTTTGAAGTATTAGCTTCACGTAAAGAAGATATTGCGAAGTCTGACGTACTAGCTCGCTTAGGGTTGAAAGAGAATAACTATTTCCTAGTCTCAGCTCACCGTGAAGAAAATATCAATTCAGATAAGAACTTTATTGGATTGGTGAATAGCTTAAATGTCATTGCAGAAACTTACGACATGCCTGTTATCGTCAGCACCCACCCACGTACACGCAAAAAGATAGAAGAAAAAGGAATTACATTCCATCCACAAGTGCAACTGATGAAACCTTTAGGATTCAATGATTACAATCATTTGCAAATCCGTTCCAAAGCAGTTTTGAGTGATAGCGGTACAATTAGTGAGGAATCTTCTATATTAGGTTTCAGAGCTTTAAATATCCGGGAAGCACATGAACGTCCGGAGGCTATGGAAGAAGCTAGTGTTATGATGGTCGGTTTAAATACTGAACGTATCATGCAGAGCTTGAATGTATTGGAAATGCAAGAAAAAAATACTTTACGTTATGTAACAGATTACAGTATGCCAAATGTATCGGATAAAATATTACGTATTATTCTTTCTTATACAGACTTTGTGAACAGGGTAGTTTGGAAAAAATAAATGAATAATAAAAATATTAAAAGTATTAAAAGTATTAAAAGTATTAAAAGTGATAGAATAATTGGCATTGAATTGCTTAGATTACTTTCAATGTTTATGATTGTCATGCTATATAAATTGAGTTAAATTGCATTCGTTTTTCCTCCTGTAGGCGTATACTAAAGAAAACACTTGAGGAGTGGGGAACATGGAAACAGAACGCCAAATCCGTGAATTGGAAAAAGCGATGACTACGACAGACAACCGCCGGTTGTACGAGCGTTGCCTGGCAGTCAAGTTGGTTCTCGAAGGCC
>NZ_FOQC01000018.1 GCF_900113645.1 Trichococcus flocculiformis | reverse complement strand
CATGCTCAGCTCCGGCAAACATTCTCTCACAGGAGGAAGACGAATACCGAAGAGCCCAACTCCGTCGAGAAGCCCCCTCGCCGGAGTAGAAAGGGACAGATAGCCTTATTTAATGCACGCCCAGCTGTTTAGAGGGCTTCAAAAACAAATAAAAGAGGCCGGCTCATTGGATTATGAGCCGGCTTCGCTTTTCTTAGCTGTTTTTCGGTCCGGGTGTGGAGGCGATCAGTTCCAGGTTGCCGGACAGGGTCCAAGCGGAAACGGTCGCAGGCAGGATGAAGTGGTCGCCTTTCTGCAACGGATAGACTTTTCCGGCGACAGTCAGGCTGCCGCTGCCTTCGATGACGCTCCCCAAGGTGTAGGGAGCAGTTTTCTGGAAGGCCATTTCCGATAGGATGTCCCATTTATGGACAGTGAAATAATCGCTTTCGATGAATGTCGTGACGGTATTGTCATCCACTGTGGTTGTTTCGAAGTGGTTCGACGGATCTTTGTGCGGGATCAGCGACACATCAATCGATTGCTGGATATGCAGATCGCGCGTGTTGCCCTGATCGTCCTTGCGGTCGAAGTCGTAGACGCGGTATGTCGTGTTGCTGCTCTGTTGCGTCTCCAGAATCGTGATGCCGCCGCCGATGGCATGGATGGTGCCGCTCGGTACGAAGAAGAAGTCGCCTTTCTTCACTTTGATGTGGCGCAGAAGCCCCTCCCAGTTGCCTGCGGCGACCATTTCCGAGAACTGTTCTTTTGTTTGGGCATTGTGTCCGTAGATGATTTCGGCGTCGTCATCGGCATCAATGATGTACCAGCATTCGGTTTTCCCGAGCTCGCCTTCATGCTTCAGCCCATAAGCATCATCGGGATGCACTTGGACGGATAAGGCTTCGGCAGCGTCGATGATTTTGGTCAGCAAGGGGAAGACGGGCGAAGTCGGATTTTCGAACAGTTCAGGATGCTCCGCGTAGAGGACGTCCAGCTTGGTGCCGGCATAGGGACCGTTTTCCACCGCGCCGGTGCCGTCGGGGTGGGCGCTGATCGCCCAGCACTCCCCGGTATGGTCGCTGGGGATATCATACCCGTAGATGTCGCGCAGCTTGGTGCCGCCCCAGATTTTTTCTTGCAGGACAGGTTGGATGAACAATGGCTCTTGCATGTTTTTCCTCCTAATATTTTTATTTGTTATTGTTTAATAATATCGGTGATGGTGTAGGAACGTGTATCGAAGCGACTGCGAGCAGTCGAATATTCGAAAGGAGTCCCATTCGTAAGATAAACGACTTGTTCCACTTCAAGAATCGGCGTATGTTGATCGCATGCCAATTCTTGCCAATCCAGTTCATTGGAACGATCAGCGTGGATTTTTCGGTAAGCACCACCGATTTTTAGCCCTAAGGTATCGCGGATATGGTCATAGATGGAATGGTGGATAATATCTTCAGTCAAGTCCTTGACCAATCCGGCTACAAAGTAAGTATCTTCCAGTATATAAGGTTTGTCGTCAATAATCCTCAGGCGTTGCAGATGGTAGACCGGCTGATTGTCTTCCAGCATCAACAAGGATTGGATATTGTCGGGAGGGAACAGGATATCAAAAAGGATGATTTTGCTCTTTACCGTTTTATTCGGAAACTGTTTGGATAAGCCGGCATATTCATCTGCTTTGGAATCCCCACTATTCCATAGGGCGCTCTTGATGACAAAAGTACCGACACCCCGTTTGCGGAAAATCAGGCCCTCCATTGCGATCATATCGATGGCTTTCTTTAAGGTCATCCGGCTGACTCCAAATTCTTCTGCCAAAGCAATCTGGTCCGGGAGCATTTCACCTTCCGCATACTCCCCATCGGCGATGCGGCGCCGCAGCTCATCCGCAATTTCTTCATATTTTTTCATTACAGTCGCTCCTCCTGGGAATTAAACGATTTTGATTCCCATTATACCGTAATGGCTAGATGTGAAACAAGTTAAGCTCTACATTTAGCCGAATAAGCAAAGACAAAAGCCCGAAGCATACTGCCTCGGGCTTTCGGATTGGGGCAAACCGATTATGCAGCTTCTTCGACAGTAAGGGCCAAATTCGCTTTATCGACAACTTTCAGGAATGGATACCACATCACTCCGACGATTGCCACATCAATCAGTTGCAACAAGCCGCCCATAAGCGAGTTGGTGGCCATCATTCCGCTGAAGAACAAGGGAACAGTCCAAGGAACCGTTACGCCTGTTGGAGCAGGAACCAATCCTGAAGCCATCGAAAAGTAGTTGATAGTAGTGACGATCAGCGGTGTCAATACCCAAGGAATCAGGATGGAGGCGTTCAATACGATCGGCAAGCCGAAGATGACAGGCTCGTTTACGTTGAATAAGCCAGGTCCGATCGCCAAACGACCGATATCTTTCATTTGTCTGCTCTTCATGACGAATGCCATCAGGATGACTACCATCAATGTCATACCGGAACCGCCCAGGCCGACAGTGAATGTTTCCATGAAAGGTTTCGTGATGATGTGCGGCAAGGCTTCACCTGCTTTAAAAGCATCCAGGTTCTCAAGAGCCAAAGTATTCCAGATTGGATCCATTACCGAGTTGACGATGATTTGACCATGTAATCCGAAGAACCATAGAATTTGGACGAAGAACAAGGATAACAGTGTTGCAGGCAAGCCGCTGCCCAAACCTACCAACGGTTTTTGGATAACGGTATAAACTACGTCATGCAAGTTCGTCGTAAACACGCCAGAAACAAAAGCATTCAAAAATAAAAAGATTGTCAAGGTCGAAATGGCAGGAATCAGGGAAGCGAAAGATCGGGCAACGGCATCAGGAACCCCTTCAGGCATTTTAATGACGATCCCTTTTTTCGTGATGCGGACATAGATTTCAGCTGCAATGAAAGCAGCCAGCATCCCGATGAACATTCCTTTTGCACCCAAACGATCCAAGGACAGCGCGCCGCTTACTTCAGCACCATCTGCAGTCGTAAAGTTGAAAGGCGTCAAAATCAGATAGGAAGCCAACGAAACTGCTCCACCGAAGATGCCGTCCTCATCATAGGAACGGGTCAGGTAATACCCGATACCGAACGTGATGAAAATCGTCATGATCGACATGGTCGCGTTTTGACCGTTTCCGAAAAGACCGCCCAAAGTCCCTTTCAAGTCATCGCTCCAGAAGGGTAAGTTGTTCAGCACCACTACGATCGAACCGAACATAGTCAGTGGGAAAGAAAGCATAAAAGCATCACGCAACACTGCTAAGTATCTGTTTGAGCCGAGTTTGCCGGCAAGGGGAGTCAATTTTTCGGCTAAATTATCAATAAAATTATTCATTAATCATTTTCCTTTCCTGGAAACCTTATGCGTCAAAACCATTATTGTCAGAAACCTCTTTGAACCAGTAGCCACTTTTCTTGATTGTGCGTTTTCCTTCTTGCATTAGATCCACTGCTATGAAGCCATAGCGGTTTTTGTAGGCGTTGGTCCAGGACCAGTTATCCATGCACGTCCACATGTGGTAGCCTTTGACATTGCAACCTTCCTGCAGCGCCTGATGGACATATTTCAGATGATCTTGGACAAATTCGATACGGTAATCATCTTCGATCATGCCATCGGCGTTGACGAAGCGCTCTTCGCCCTCTACACCCATCCCGTTTTCGGAGATGAAGCAAGGCAGGTTGCCGTAGTTGTCACGGACATTGATCAGGCAATCGTAAATACCTTTTTCGTAGATTTCCCAACCGCGGTACGGATTCATTTTGCGTTCCGGCCAGATATAGTTATCGAAGTAATCATCCGGCATCGGTTTATCCGACAAGCGTTCTGTGCTTTCTTTTTTCATGATGCGCCTAGGCTGATAGTAATTGATCCCCAGAATGTCGATGGTATTATGTTTGATGAGTTCCAGTTCCGATTGCGTATATTCCGGTAGATAATCCAATTCCTTCAACAGCAAAACCAAATCCTCGGGGAAGGTGCCTTTGATGGCAGGATCCAAGAAAGAGCGGTTGAAGAATGCGTCAGCAAGACGGGCTGCCTTAACGTCTTCAGGATCATTCTCATTGCGCGGATAACTAGGCGTCAAATTGAGGATGATGCCGATTTGTCCGGCAAGGTTCATTTCATGATAAATTTTGATGGCTTTTGCGCTTGCCAAAGTTTCATGATAAGCGACTTGAACGGCTTTTTTCAGATCCACGACACTAGGATAGTGGAATTGGTAGAGATAGCCACCTTCGACCGGAACGATCGGTTCATTGTGGGTGAACCATTTTTTTACGCGGTCGCCGAACAGCTCGAAGCAGATGCGCGCATAATCTGCATAGGCATCCACGACTTCTTTGCTTTCCCAGCCTCCTTTCTGTTGTAATGACAACGGCATATCAAAGTGATAAAGATTCATAAAAGGTTCGATGCCGTTGGCCAACAACTCGTCGATGTAGCTATTGTAGAAAGCCACTGCTTCCGGATTCACTGCGCCAATCCCATCCGGAATCAGACGACTCCATTGGATGGAGGTTCGATACGTCGTGTGTCCCGTTTTTTTCATGAGTGCTATATCTTCTTTGTAGCGATTGTATACATAAGATGTGTTTTCGGGTCCTACCTGATTGAAGAACAGCTCAGGGTTCTGCTTGTACCAATGATCCCAGATATTGTCCCCCTTGCCGTCTCCGGCCACCGTACCCTCTGTTTGTGGTCCGCTTGCTGCCGAACCCCACCAGAAACCTTCAGGAAATTCATATTTCATCTAAACAACTCCGTTTCTATGTCTATACATAACTTCAAATAGAATTATACAAAACGATAAAAGAAAATGCAATCGATTTCATTCGAAAATATATATTTTTATTATTTCACAATTATTTCAGCGTTTTGGCGAGAATTGGGGGGTTGATTATGGTATAAAGAGAACAAACAGGTTTGGAGGCGATAGGTGATGAAAATTGGAGTCATCGGATTAGGGAACATTGCGCAAAAAGCGTACTTGCCGGTTATGGTTGAGATGCAGGATGAGGTGGAATGGCATCTGTGCTCGCGGAACGGGGAGACGCTGGAAACTGTAGGGAAAAAATTCGGCTTCCAGCATTTGTACACTTCGATGGAAGAATGGTTGGACAGCGGAATCGAAGCGGCCTTTGTGCATGTAGCCACCGTTGCCCATGCGGAAATCATCCGCAAATTACTGGAGCGCGGCATTTCGGTCTATGTGGACAAGCCCATCAGTGATGATCTGGAAGAAACAAAGGAACTGATCGAGTTGGCGGACGCCAAGGGCCTGTTGCTTACCGCTGGCTTCAATCGCCGGTTTGCTCCGATGGTGGAACGGCTGAAGGAGATCCCTGACAAAAAAATGATCCTGATTCAGAAGGATCGTGTGAAGAACGTGGAACCGGTCCGTTTCGCTGTCTACGACTTGTTCATCCATATCGCGGATGCCGCCTTGTATTTGTTGGATGATGAAGTGGTTTCGGTGCAATCGTATCTGGTCGAAAATGAAGGGGAATTGAAACGACTCTGGCTGATGCTCGAAACGAAGAGCACGACTTGTTTCGTCTCGATGAACTATGAGGCGGGTGCCAATCAGGAAGTCATGGAAATCCAAAGTCCTGATGGGATTGTGCGCGTCATGAATTTGACCGACATGACCATCGAACAAAAAAATAGCAAACAGCAAATTGCTTTTGGCGATTGGGAATGGACGCTCCGCAAGCGAGGATTCGCGCCGTTGATCGGTTCGTTTATCGCAGGAGTCAAAGAACGTACAAACCCCGTCTCCACGGAATCAAGCTACCTGAGCCACTCACTGTGCGAGAAAATTCTCGTCGACAACGGATTCGGAATCAATCCAAACGAATAGATCGGAATTTTTGTAGGTACAATTTATATATTTTTGTTAATTTGTTCGTACATCTCTGGTATAATATAAATCAGAAAGGCCAAGGATCATCAAATGGAGGTGAAGGATGACAAAAGATATGACTGCCGGCAGTCCTGCGAAGCTACTCTTACTGTTCGCGATTCCGATGCTGATCGGGAATATTTTCCAACAAGTGTACAGTTTAGCCGACACAGTCATCATCGGCAGGACTTTGGGAGTGGAGGGATTGGCGGCCATCGGATCGGTCGGCGGAGTACTCTTTTTTATTCATGGCTTCGGGATTGGGGTCACTTCTGGTTTAGGAATCGTCATCGCGCAGCGTTTTGGCACGAAAAATGAGGAGCGTATCCGGAAAAGCATCACAATAAGCGTCTGGATAACCCTTTTCACGACTATCCTCATCACAATTTTGAGCGTGTTGTTCGCTGAAGAGATTCTACTGCTCATGAATACGCCGGTAGAAATACTTAAGGAAGCCGAAGCTTACTTTTTGGTCCTGATGTGGGGTTCGGTGGCGATCATGGCATTCAATTTGTTGAGCAACATCTTACGTTCACTGGGTGACAGCAAACTTCCGTTGGTCATCCTGATGATTGCTTCCATATTGAATGTGGTATTGGATTATGTGTTCATTGTCTGGTTTTCTATGGGAGTCGCAGGAGCAGCACTTGCGACAGTTGCTGCGCAATTATTCGCCAGTTTTCTCTGTTTCGTATACATCCGGGAAAAAATGGCGATTCTGCGCTTTTCCAAAGAAGATTGGCGTATGCAGCCCGCGGACTTCTCTTTGCCGTTGAAAATTTCGCTCCCGATTGGTCTGCAAGCCTCCATCATTTCAATCGGTTTGATTGTATTGCAGAAAAGTCTGAATGGCTTCGGACCGGAAGCAGTTGGTGGATACGCCATCGCCCAAAAATTGGACATCATGGCAACCTTGCCGATAGCCTCCATCGGTATCGCAATGGCCACTTTCGCAGCCCAAAACTACGGTGCCGGATTATATTCGCGGATTTGGGAAGGTGTGCGTATCAGTTTGCTGTTGACCTTCGTCTACAGCATTGTTTTAGGAGGAGCGCTTTTGTGCTTCGGGACGGACATCATTCGGCTATTGTTCAAACAGAACGATCCGGCCGTATTGGCGTATGCGCACACATATTTTATTGCGACGGCCAGCTTCTACCTTGTATTGGCGACGCTGATCATTTTGCGGTATACGCTGCAAGGGGTGGGCGATAATACCGCGCCTACCTTTGGAGGTGTGATGGAGATGGTCGCACGCGTCCTTGTTCCGTTGGGATTTTCCGGTCTGCTGGGCTACCAAGCTGTTGCTTTTGCCAACCCCGTTGCTTGGGTAGGGGCTACTATTCCCATGATGTACGCCTATCGTCAGTTGAAAAGGAAATTGACCTTATTGGAAGAGAATAGAATCAAGGAAGCTGAGAGTGAGCGATTGGTGGAACTGTCGGATTGATAATCCATTATTGATGCATATCTAAGTTAATAAATTGATATAAACCGATTCGGAATATGTTATAATAAGATTAAATCATGATTAAAAAAGTTTGTTGAGGAGTTCAATACTAGATTCACTATCTTGAGGAGGAAAAAAATGTTTGATCAAATTGATGAGTTAGCAGTTAATGCAGTACGTACACTTAGCATCGACGCCGTACAGAAGGCCAATTCAGGGCACCCCGGTTTACCGATGGGAGCCGCTCCGATGGCCTATGCGCTTTGGACAAAACATTTGAAAGTCAACCCTAAGAACAGTTTGTGGGTAGACCGTGATCGTTTCGTATTATCAGCTGGACATGGGTCATCCATGTTGTACAGCTTGTTGCACTTATCCGGCTTCAATGTGAGCCTGGACGACGTGAAGAACTTCCGCCAATTCGGCAGCAAAACACCTGGACACCCGGAAGTGCATGACACGGACGGCGTGGAAGCGACGACTGGTCCTTTGGGACAAGGGATCGCGAATGCGGTAGGTTTCGCGATGGCGGAAGCGCACTTGGCTGCTACTTACAACAAAGAAAACTTCCCGGTTGTGGATCACTATACATATTTCTTGAACGGCGACGGCGATCTGATGGAAGGTATCTCCCACGAAGCAGCCAGCTTGGCCGGCCACCTGAAATTGGGAAAACTGATCGGTTTGTACGACTCCAATGATATTTCCTTGGACGGCCCGACTTCGAAATCCTTTACGGAAGATGTAGCTGCCCGTTTCGAAGCTTACGGTTGGCAACATATCTTGGTGAAAGACGGCAACGATCTGGAAGCCATCTCGAAAGCCATCGAAGAAGCGAAAGCTGAAACCGAAAAACCGACTTTGATCGAAATCAAAACCATCATCGGCTTTGGTGCACCTGATGCAGGAACGCACAAAGTTCATGGCGCTCCATTGGGAGCGGAAGGCGTTTCTTTCGCGAAAGCGGCATACGGCTGTCCGGATGAAGCTTTCTGTGTTCCGGCTGAAGTCACAGCCCGTTTCAATGAAAAAATGGTTGAAGAAGGCCAACAGGCTGAAGCAGCCTGGACTGCTATGTTCAGCGACTACAAAGCGGCTTATCCGGAATTGGCGCAACAATTCGAAGATTCCATCGCTAACAAATTGCCTGAAGGTTGGCAAGACAAATTGCCGACTTATGAAGTGGGCAGCGCAGCGAAAGCAAGCCGTGTGACCAGCGCGGAATCCATCCAAGCATTGGGTGAAGCTGTACCTTATTTCTGGGGCGGTTCTGCGGACTTATCGTCTTCAAACAACACAATGATCAAATCGGCAAGCGACTTTGAACCGGGCAACTATGCCGGCCGCAACATCTGGTACGGCGTGCGCGAATTCGCGATGGCCGCTATCATGAACGGCATCGTTCTGCACGGCGGAACCAGAACGTATGTAGGGACGTTCTTCGTCTTCACGGATTACTTGCGTCCAGCGATGCGTTTGGCTGCCATTTCGCACTTGCCGGGCACTTACGTGATGACACACGACTCGATTGCGGTCGGCGAAGACGGCCCGACGCATGAGCCGGTGGAACACTTGTCCAGCTACCGCGGCATGCCGAACTTGACGGTTCTGCGTCCTGCAGACGGCAACGAAGTCAGCGCGGCATGGGAAATTGCAGTGTCTTCAGCCGACAAACCAACAATGTTGGTGTTGACGCGCCAAAACTTGCCTGTTTTGGAAGGCACAAAAGAAATGGCCCGCGAAGGCGTGAAGAAGGGTGCTTATGTCCTTTCTCCGCAACAAGGCGAAACGCCTGCCGGCATCCTGATCGCAACCGGTTCGGAAGTGAACTTGGCTGTGGAAGCGCAAAAACAATTGCGTGAAGCCGGAGTGGATGTCTCTGTCGTCTCCATGCCGAGTTTCGATCTGTTCGAAGCCCAGGATGCTGCCTACAAAGAAACAGTCTTGCCTGGCGCAGTCCGCGACCGCATGTCCATTGAAATGGGCGCGACCTTCGGTTGGGAACGCTATGTCGGCCTAGACGGATTGGCTTACGGCATCGACACTTACGGCGCAAGCGGCAACGGCAACGTGGTAATGGCGGAATATGGCTTTACTACTGAAAAAGTGGTTGCAGCCTATCAAGCAAAATTCGCAAAATAAACTTCCTAACGGATGAACAAAAAAGCATGGGCTGTCTCGAAATTGAGGCAGCCCACGCTTTTTTTGTCCTTGTCCAGAGTTTTTGCATCGGAAATGCCGTTTGATCAGATCAAACGCATCAGGATGAAAATAATCCCTGACCTCCGGTAAACAAAGGCCTTACCGGAGGTCGGACAACATTTCGGGGTGCATTCTCCGATAAGCGGGGACTCGCCGGGGTTGCGGCCTGAAGTTACCGTTGTGCTCCGGCGAGTGCGGCTTCGACGGAGCAGAGGCTTTCCTTCGATCGCCGCTATGCATCTCCGTCAATCGAAGGAAAGCCAAAAAAGCTGCGGTCCACTCGAAAGGAGTGGGCTGCAGTTTTCTGGTGCTTATCAGGAATAGTAGGCTTTGAAGTTGATGTCCTGGTCATGATTCCCGAATTTTTTGCCGAACAGGGTTACGCCTCCGACATTTTCAGCATCGGGCTTCACTTCGATGCGGATTTCCCATGTTTCGGCTGTCTTATTCAGATCCGATATGCTGACTTGG
Source organism: Trichococcus flocculiformis (assembly GCF_900113645.1). Taxonomy (GTDB): domain Bacteria; phylum Bacillota; class Bacilli; order Lactobacillales; family Aerococcaceae; genus Trichococcus; species Trichococcus flocculiformis. The sequence goes on along the minus strand of NZ_FOQC01000018.1, from coordinate 34,169 downwards.
GAAAGCAGGTCTCCGTCCATGTAAGTGCCGTGGTGGGTTACCCTGAGTGTCTTCAATAAACCGTATTGGTTCAAATTCGAGGGCCACCAAGATGGATTCAGCTTTCCGCGCGTATCCGCGAAGTCGCCTGGGCTCGTCCATGTGCCCAACTCTGTTCCGTTCAAGGTGAATGTGATATCGGACGGCCAAACATCATTCGAAAAAGGGAATTCGGAACTGATTTCCATGCTGATGTCAATCTGCTCCAGTGTGTCATCAGGAGTTCCGAACAAAACCAGTTGTTCGGGCCCGGGCACAATAGCTTCACCCGCAGCGAGGATGGAGAGGATGATGTGCTGGTTTACCACGTACGCCCAAAAATCGTGACAGAGGGTGATCCCTTGGATGTGCCCGATCGCCATGCGCACGCGCAAGTTTTCACCTGGAGCGCGGATGGTTTTCCGATTTTCGGCGAACCCGGAACAGACAACAATCAGAAAGGCAGGACAATCATTTGAATAAGATACAAGTAACCTTGAACAGAGAAACAGGAACAATCATTCGCTATATATATGGTCAATTTGCGGAGCATCTGGGCAGATGCATCTATGAAGGGGTATGGGTAGGAACCGATTCAGAAATCCCGCACGTCAACGGAATCAGACAAGATGTCGTGGAGGCGCTAAAAGCCATCCAGGTTCCGGTCATCAGATGGCCGGGCGGCTGCTTTGCGGACGAGTACCACTGGAAAGACGGCATCGGTCCTACCGAAGAGCGCGCCACAATCGTGAATACGCACTGGGGCGGCGTGACGGAAAACAACCATTTCGGTACGCATGAGTTCTTTGAATTATGCAGACAGGTCGGGGCTGAAGCCTACATCAACGGAAACGTCGGCAGCGGCACGGTCCAGGAAATGCAGGAATGGGTCGAATACATGACAATGGACGGTCTTTCGCCGATGTCCAAATTGCGCCGTGAAAACGGGCAGGACGAGCCGTGGAAAGTCAAATTCTTTGGCGTCGGCAATGAGAGCTGGGGTTGCGGCGGCAACATGCGTCCGGAATATTACGCTGATCTGTATCGCCGTTACCAAACCTACGTCAGACAGTACACGAAAGAACCGCTTTACAAAATCGCCTGCGGCCCGAACATCGATGATTACAACTGGATGGATGTGCTGATGAAGCATGCAGCGCCGTTCATGGACGGCATCAGCCTGCACCATTATGCGCTGGCTTCCGTATGGGAAGACAAGCGCCCGGCACTGGGGTTCCCTGAAAAAGAATGGTTTTCACTGATCGACAGCGCTTTGAAGATGGATGAATTGATCACGCGGCACACCACGATCATGGACAAATATGATCCTGATAAACGCGTCGGTCTAATCGTGGATGAATGGGGCTCTTGGCTGGCTGTGGAGCCAGGCACGAACCCGGGCTTCCTGTACCAACAGAACACAATCCGGGATGCGATGATCGCAAGTCTGACTTTGAATATTTTCCATAAGCATGCAGACCGCGTACAGATGGCGAATATTGCCCAAATGGTCAATGTGCTGCAAGCTATGATTCTGACTGAGGGCGCAGAAATGATCAAGACACCTACCTACTATGTGTTCGATCTCTATAAAAATCACCAGGACGCAACCCTTGTCGATGCGGATGGGGTCATTTCCGGCACGACCAGTTACACGGTTTCCAAAAAAGACGGCGTCATGACGGCATCTTTCTGCAACTACAGTCTGACTGACACAGAAACCATCACGTTGAGCCGTGTCGACGGCGTATTCGGGGAAACAGCAGCAGAGGGCATCTTCGGAAACAGCACGGATGATCATAACTCGTTCGAAAATCCTGAAGCCGTTGCGAAACAAACATTCACTGATTTCGCGGTGGATGGCAACGAATTGACGATCACGCTGCCTCCGATGAGTGTCGTTTCCGTATACGCAAAGGAAAACTGACATGACCTGCAAAGGCTGCGAACGTAACAATCAGATGATGGAGATGGATATCGAGAGCGCCATCGATGAGCAACTGTCGATGGAGCTGAACCACGCCTCAAACGAGCTGCGGGACCAGCGGTTGATTGTCTGTAGTGCGTGTCCGGCGCTTTCGGAGCATACGTGCAAGCATTGTGGCTGCTTCGTTCGCTTCCGTGCCAGTCTGCAGGACAAACGCTGCCCCTTGGGTAAGTGGTAACGCCATCCAGCTTAGGCACCGCTTTTGTATCAGCGTTTATATCAACAGGAATAGCTGCCGGCTTGCTGGTGGCTTTTCTTGCATCTTGACATAAAATCAGGTTGAAATTTGGATGAAATGGGGATAGATAATGATCAAACCATTGCTGCAACAACACCCGAGAGTGACAGTATCAGACAGCTTCTGACTGAAGTACAGGCAACTGGTGAGGGAGGAAATGATCCCATTCCAATGGGATGTCCTCAACAACAGAGGGAACATCGTCATCGAAAGCGAAAGGGAGGATGCGACCATCCCGACGGAAAAAAGCCATGTGATCGAAAATTTCAGGATTGCGGCTGGACAGAAGGAAGGACACCATTACGGCTGGCTTTTCCAGGACAGCGATCTGTACAAATGGATCGAAGCGGCAGCCAACACAATCGCGTTGGAAAAGGATGAAGCTCTGGTCGCCTAAGTGGAGGAAACGATCGAACTCTTGGAAGCGGCGCAGGACGATGACGGGTATTTGAGTACCTATTATCAAATCGATGCCCCGCACCTGAAGTTCAGAAGGTTGTTCGAAAGCCATGAACTGTACTGCATCGGTCATCTGATCGAAGCCGCCATCGCTTATAAGGAAGCGACCGGGTCCGGTCGGCTGCTTCAGATTGCCGACAAAGCGATCGACTGCATCGAAGCGCGTTTCGGCAAATCGGAAGGGAAAATCGACGGTAGCGATGGCCACCAGGAAATCGAACTCGCGCTTGTGCGGCTGTACGAGTCGACGGGCAACCGGAAATACTTGGATTTGAGCAGCTACTTCCTGGAGGTGCGCGGACAGAACCCACATTTCTTTGCGGAGCAACTGGAAGAAAATGATCGCTTGGGACTGCAGCAAGGGCCGAAGCCTGTCATCAATACCGTCTATCATCAAGCGCATAAGCCCGTTATCGAGCAGGATTCGGCAAGAGGGCATGCCGTTCGGTTGGTCTATATGGCGCAGGCAATGGCTGGGGCCGGTCGCCACAAGCAAGATGAAAAGCTGATCGGTGCCGCGAAAAAAATCTGGGAGAATATCGTCCAAAAGCGCATGTACATCACGGGTGGCATCGGTTCGACGGTCCGCGGGGAAGCTTTCACCTATGATTATGATTTGCCGAACGATCTGATGTACTGCGAAACATGCGCGGCGATCGGGCTGCTGAATTTTTCGAATGAATTGCTGAAGACCGAAACCGACAGCCAATATGCGGACATCATGGAGAGGACACTTTACAACAGCATCATCAGCGGCATGGCCTTGGACGGGAAGCACTTCTTTTACGTCAATCCGTTGGAAGTCGATCCCCAAGCGAGCGCTGAGAATCCGGATAAGAGCCATGTGAAGGCGACGCGGCCTTCCTGGTTCGGCTGCGCCTGCTGTCCGCCGAACTTGGCGCGCACGCTGCCCGCTGTCGGGGGATACGCCTTCACGCAAAAGGAAGATGAAGTGCTGCTGAATCTGTTCATCGACAGCGAACTGGCCGGGGAGCAAGCCGGCGAACCTTACACAATTCGGCAAAAGCATACGGTATCGGAAACGGGCCAGACCGTAATCGCAGTTGAAAAAGCATCCTCCGAACAGCTGCGTTTGGGCATCCGTATCCCTTATTGGGCGGAAAATCCGGTACTGGTTGTGGACGGTCAAGAAACGGTTGCCGAAAGCAGCAATGGCTACACTTATGTGACCGTCATCTCCGATTCGATGGCTATCGAATTAACATACACCATCGCCATCAACGAAATCGAGGCGCATCCACTTGTCAAAGCGGATAAGGGAAAAGTCGCCCTGCAACGGGGACCTTTCATTTATTGCCTGGAAGAACAGGACAACGGGATACAACTGCATCTGCTGGCATTGACCGGATCGGTCCGACCACGTTTCCGATCGGATAAGCTGCTCGGCGATAGCGTCTTCCTGGAAGCTGAAGGGGAGCTGCAAGTGATGGAAGATGGGTGGCAGGGCAAGCTGTACCGCGTTCATCAGAAACCGCAAACCATTCCCAAAATGCTCACGTTCATCCCCTACTACAACTGGGGTAATCGCTCTTTGGGAGAAATGCAAGTATGGGTCGATAAGGAGGATACGCATGTTTAGAAGCTACGCAGAAACACCACCAAAAGGTTGGAACAGCTGGGATTCTTTCGGAGCCAGCGTGACGGAAGAGGAAGTATTGGGCAACGCCGAAGTGATGGCGAAAAGTTTGAAGGACTACGGTTGGGAATACATTGTCGTGGATATCCAGTGGTATGAACCTCTCGCTGATTCCTGCGCCTATCATCCGTTCATCGAACTCCGTCAGGATGAATACAGCCGGCTGATCCCTGCCGAAAACCGATTCCCTTCGAGCAGAGGGGGACTAGGGTTCAAACCATTGGCGGATGCGGTCCACGCAATGGGTCTGAAATTCGGCATCCATACCATGCGCGGCATCCCGAGGCAGGCGGTGCATGGCAATAGCCCGATTTTGGGTACGCAAAAAACAGCCCGGGACATTGCGGATACAAATTCCATCTGCCCGTGGAACACAGATATGTACGGCGTGGACAACACGAAGGACGGTGCACAAGCGTACTACGATTCGTTACTGGCTCTGTACGCTTCCTGGGGAGTCGATTTTCTGAAAGTAGATGATATCGCGGATTCGAAATTGTACGGAACGCACAGCGGAGAAATCGAGCTGATCCGCAAAGTCATCGACAGTTGCGGCAGGCCGATGGTGTTGAGCCTCTCACCGGAACCCGCCCCGATCGAACGGGGTACCTTTTTCCAACGGAATGCCAACATGTGGCGGCTGACAGACGATCTGTGGGACAACTGGGAGCAGCTGTATGACATGTTCGGACGCTGCGGAAAGTGGTCGGCTTTTGTCGGCGCCGGAACTTGGCCGGATTGCGATATGCTGCCGCTGGGGCATATCGGTGCCCGGACCGTGGCTGACGGATCGGAGGCGCGGCTGACGCGGTTCACGAAAGAGGAGCAGCGCTCACTGATGACATTGTGGTCGATTTTCCGTTCGCCCTTGCTGTTCGGCGGGGATCTGCGGAAGTTGGATGATTGGACGCGGTCGCTGTTGACCGAACCTTATCTGATCGACGCCCATCAGAACGGGCGCGATGCAAGAGAAGTGTACCGAAAGGAAGAGTTGGTGATCTGGGTTTCGGAAAGTGACACCAGGAAATATGTCGCCTGCTTCAATCTGTCGGATGAACCGGCCCGTTTGCCTGAAGTGGCCGGGGAATGGCTACAATCCATTGGAGGAGAAATGCATGAAGTTTGGGCAAACCGGACCGTGTCGGTGGCCGAAGCACAAACGACTTTTCTCGCGGCCCATGGTGTCGCTCTTTTTGTCACAAGATAGAAAAACAGATCGAAAAATGAACGGAGCGGAAAAGTTCCGCAAAGTGTCCCTATGCTTTTGGTGCGATTAACGATAAAATGGGAAGTATCATATACTCGGAAGTTCCGCTTCCTTTGATCGGAAGGGTTTGTTCAAGGAAGCAGGGACGCGAATGCGCCATGGAGGGGATACACCAGTGAAAATCGTTCAAGTGAAAGATATAGTCTTCAATGAAGGCAGGCCGAAAATCTGCGTGCCGTTGGTAGGGAAAACAAAACAGGACATCCTTGCTGCTGTCAAAATACTGGAAAACGTCGCTTTTGATCTGGCGGAGTTACGCATCGATTTTTTCGAAGGAGTGGAGCATCCCGAGCAAGTGGAAGCTTTATTGGCCGAAATCAAAAGCCTTTATAAAAAGCCCTTGCTGTTCACCTTCCGCACTAAAAAAGAGGGCGGCGAGCGCGAGCTGAGCTTGGACCGCTATTTTGAATTGAACCGTTTCGCGATCCGGAGCGGCATGGTAGACATGATCGATCTGGAACTGTTCAGTTCGGAAGAAGACGTAATCAAGTTGATTGCCGAAGCGAACGAACAAAACGTGAAAGTCGTTCTGTCGAGCCACGAGTTCTTCCGAACGCCCCCTAAAGAGGAGATCGTCGCAAGATTGGTGAAAATGCAGCAACTCGGGGCAGACATTACAAAGATCGCGGTCATGCCGCAGAGCGAGGAAGATGTCTTGACGCTGCTGGCGGCGACGTTGGAAATGAAAAAAGAGAAAGCTGACCGCCCTTGCATCACGATGTCGATGGGCAAATACGGCGTCATTTCGCGCTTGGCCGGAGAACTGTTCGGTTCCTGCCTGACTTTTGCGGCGGCCAAAGATGTTTCTGCACCCGGTCAGGTATCTGTCCGCGATGTCCGTTCCATCCTGGAAATTCTGGCGCTGGATTAAGAACGTGCGGGCGGAACAGATCGGTTCGGAACTTTCGGATTTCCGCTCAGCTCCGGTGAAGCGTCGCTTGCCGGAGTAAACTGATCGTCAGCAAACGCAAATCCTGCGGAGCCTCCCTCATCGGAGAACGTAACCGAAAATGTAGGCGACCTCCTGCGAAGCCACCGTTCGCCGGAGGTCACACGTTTTTCTTCGATTTGGAGAACAAATGGATGGAGAACAGGCAAAAAAAGCCACCCTGGATATAAGGATGGCTTTTTTGATGTCCGGAATGATTCATCGTATGCTCAGCTTCTCGGCTTAAAGCTGCTTACTTTCAACAAAATTTGGTTGATGCCAAGCAGCAATTCATCCGTCAATTCGATATCCACCGACTTGATGTTATCTTCGATCTGCTCTGGACGGCTGGCGCCGATGATGGCTGAGCTGACGCCGGGTTGGCGCAGAATCCAGGCTAGAGCCAGTTGCGGCATGGTTATTTCCAATTCATGCGCGATGGCTTCGATTTCTCCGATGGCTTCCAACAGGGACTCGTTTTCCAGATACTTTTGCATTGAACTGTTCAGTTTGCTGTTGGCGGCACGGCTGCCTTCCGGAACGTGTTGGCCGGATCTGTATTTGCCGGTCAGGATGCCTTGTCCCAATGGAGAAAAGACGACTTGCCCCATGCCATTGGCGACGGAGACGGGCAGCACATCGACCTCGATGTAACGCTCAATCATATTGTAGATCGGTTGGTTGGAAATGAGCGGCCGGAAATTATGCTGTTTTGCAATCTGGTGAGCCTCCTGGATTTTGGCGGCCGGCCATTCGCTGACTCCGGCATAAAGAATCTTGCCTTGACGCTGCAGATCGTCGAGCGCCCAGAGTGTTTCCTCCATCGGTACGCTCGGATCGTAACGGTGGCATTGGTAGAGATCCAGATAATCCATGTCCAGACGCTTCAGGCTGGCGTCGCAGGCTTCGATGATGTGTTTGCGTGACAAGCCCCGGTCATTCGGACGATCCCCCATCGGGAAATAAACTTTGCTGGCGACGACCAAACTGGAGCGCCGATAGTCCTTCAGCACTTTTCCGAGCACGGTCTCAGCAGCACCCTTTTCATAAACGTTGGCTGTGTCGAAAAAGTTGATGCCGGCATCATAAGCGGTTCGGATGCATGCCTCCGCTGTCTGATCCGCTACTGATTTTCCGTAGGTCAACCAACTGCCCAATGCGATTTCGCTGACACGCAAACCGCTTTTCCCTAGATTCCTGTATTTCATCCACTCGTCCTCCTTGATTCATTTAATCAGACTTTGATGATAGCCGAAATAGCTTTCTGTCCTTATCATAAGCCACAAAATCGAATTCGCCAAAGGAAAAGGCCAACAAATCGAAAAAATGGAAGCGCTGCGATTCTTTTTGTATTAACGACAAAAAAAGGTATACTTGAGGTAAGGAACGGTGTCAAAGAACAGAAAGGATGGGGTCTATAAATGACGAACATAGACGAAAACATCAAGGCTTCGCTACGGATAGCGAATGCCAATCGGATGGTGGCGTTACCGGATGGCAGCATCATGCCGCAAATGGGGCAAGGAACATGGTACTTAGGTGAGGATCCTGCAAAAAGGCAAGAGGAAATAGAAGCTTTGCGTTTAGGTGTGGAATTGGGAATGACGTTGATCGATACAGCCGAAATGTACGGGGACGGGAAGTCGGAACGCTTGGTTGGGGAAGCGATCAAAGGCATCCGTGACCAAGTCTATCTTGTTTCCAAAGTGTACCCGCATCGAGCGAGCCGAAACGAGATTTTGGCTGCTTGTGCCGAAAGTTTGCGCAGATTGGATACGGACCACTTGGATCTCTATTTGCTGCATTGGCGAGGAAATGTGCCATTGTCGCAAACGATAGCCGGAATGGAGCAGTTGAAGGCGGAAGGAAAGATCGGCAGATGGGGCGTTTCCAACTTCGACATCCATGATATGCAGGATCTTTTGTCGATGGAACACGGGAACCAGTGTCAAGTGAATCAAGTTTTGTATCATTTGGGCTCACGTGGGATAGAGTTCGATTTGCTGAAATGGCAACGGGAGCACAACATTCCGACCATGGCCTACTCGCCATTGGCTCAGGGAGGCAGGTTGCGCGAGCAATTGCTGGAGAGTGAAGAAGTGCAGAGCATCGCAAAAAAACACGGTGTCGAAGCACTCCAGATCATTTTGGCATGGTGCCTCATCCATCCAGATGTTGTAGCGATACCGCGATCTTCCAACCCTGACCATACGTATCTCAATGCTCAGGCGGCAACAATCCGTCTGGATGATGAAGATCTGAAACGATTGGATGCACGGTTCCCGGCGCCCACTTTCAAAACGGCGTTAGATATCATTTGAGGATGAAACAAATCGTTTCTTTTCTGAAACGAAAATCATTGTGGCAAACCTGTAATCAGAATGTAAGGGGATTCTCCGGAAGTGTCAGAGTTGTGCTAAAATGAACTCATGAGAGCGAAAAGCCCTCTCACGGAAGGTTGGAATGAAAGCCTTTCCTAACGGGTTGTGCGGAACTATAGCCGCTTTTTTAAGGAATGCATTGTCACGACAGAATTTTTGAGCCGGAAAGCAAAGAGAAACCAAAAATAGGAGGAAGCATGCATGTCGAAAGAAGCTTTGAAGATTGTTACGATTGGTGGAGGTTCCAGTTATACACCGGAATTGATTGAAGGATACATTTTAAGAAAAGATGAATTGCCTATCAAAGAAATTTGGTTGGTGGATATAGAAGCAGGCAAGGAAAAACTGGAAATCGTTGGCGCAATGGCGAAACGCCAAGTCGAGGCGGCTGGATTGGACTGGGAAGTCCACCTGACATTGGATCGTTTCAATGCATTGAAAGATGCGGATTTCGTTACGACGCAATTCCGTGTAGGTTTATTGAATGCTCGTATCAAAGATGAGCGCATTCCATTGTCCCATGGTGTTTTGGGTCAAGAAACCAATGGTGCAGGCGGAATGTTCAAAGCTTTCCGTACGATTCCGATCATCGGCCAGATCATTGCGGATATGAAAGTGCAATGTCCGGATGCCTGGTTGATCAACTTTACGAACCCTGCAGGTATGGTGACTGAAGCAGCCATCAAACATTTCGGTTGGAAGAAAACAATCGGCCTATGCAATGTTCCGATCGGACACCGCAAAGTCGCAGCAGAAAAATTAGCGATTCCTGAAGATGAATTACTGTTCAAATTTGCCGGAATCAACCACTTCCACTGGCACCGTGTCTGGGATGACAAGGGGGCGGAGCGCACAGATGAAGTGATCGATATGGTTTACGGACCGCAAAAAACCGAAGATGAGAACCATCTGAAAAATATCCACAGTGCGCAATTCCACTACGAGCAACTGAAGGACTTAGGATTGCTTCCTTGCGGATACCATCGTTATTACTATATCGAAGATGAAATGTTGAAGCATTCTATTGAAGAATTCGAAAAAGGCGAAACGCGTGCGCAAGTCGTCAAGGCAACGGAAACACGCTTGTTCGAACTTTACAAAGATCCTGCTTTGAACTACAAACCGGAAGAATTATCGCAACGCGGCGGTACGCACTATAGTGATGCTGCCTGTGAAGTGATTGCGTCGATCCAAAACGACAAACGTACGGACATGGTTGTATCGACAGCCAACAACGGTACGATTCAAGACTTACCTTATGATTGCGTCGTAGAAGTTTCCGCCTTGATCACAGCCCATGGAGCAGAACCATACAACTGGGGTGAAATGCCTTCCGCGGCCCGTGGCTTATTGCAAGGCATGAAAGCGATGGAAGAAACAGTCATCCGCGCGGCCATCACAGGCAGCTATGGTGCTGCATTGCAGGCCTTCACAATCAACCCACTTGTGCCGGGCGGTACAACAGCCAAGACGTTATTGGATGAATTGTTGTATGCACACAAAGAGCACTTGCCGCAATTCGCAGAGAAAATCGCTGAAATCGAAGCAAATCAACCGGAAACAGTTGCTTATGTCGATGAATTGATGAAATCAAACTAATTAAATGAGCGTGAAAAAGAGTGGCTGCCCTGTAAAAAAAAGGCAGCCACTTTTTTTGCGCGCAACTCCGGTGAACGCAGGCATCACCGGAGTTCGCCCAATATTTTGTCTTGTGTTCTTCGATGAGGAATGCTTCGCCGGAGTTGGGACGAATCATCGTCTATGTCCTCCGGCGAGTGATGCCTGTCCGGAGGTGCCTCTGAATTTTCCTTTCCTCCCGCGAATCATCACACTCTCTTATCAAACGTGTTCTGATTCGCAGGGAATTCCGCCTAAGTTGACTACCACACACGGACAAAAAACGTCCGTTTTGTGTTAGTCCTCTTAGTGCTCGTCCCCTCCCGCGAATCATCACACTCTTATTAAACGTGTTCTGAATCCCAGAAATCTCCGCCTAAGCTGCGATTACGTCACGGGCAAAAAGCGCCCGTTCTCGTAATTGCCTCTTAGTGCTCGATTTCTAGAGCGGGATTCATCACACTCTTTTTAATCTTCAAGCACCATGATGCCGATTCCCAACAATCCGGGCCCGGTGTGGACACCTAATACTGGCGAGATTTGACCTTCAGCGTATATTTTGGCCCCAGCAACCAAGTCCTTCAGCTGGTCTTTCATAACGAGCATCTCTTCGTAGGCATCCCCATGGCAGATCGAAAGGTAGTAATTTTTGTGCTGACCCAGTTTTTCGCGGGTCATATCAATCAGTTTCTGGATGCTTTGTTTGCGGCCACGCACTTTTGCGACCGTGTCGTAGATGCCGTCTTCGTTGCAGGAGATGATCGGTTTGATGTTCAAGGCGCTTCCCAGGATTCCAGAAACTTTACCGATGCGGCCGCCCTTCATCAGATACTCCAAGGTGCCGACGCCGAAGAGGATAGTGGACTGTTTCACGGCTGCTTGTGTTTTCGAAACGACTTCCTCGAACGGAAGTCCCGCTTCGATCTGTTCGGCAGCGTAAAGTGCCACAAATCCTGATGCGATGGCGATATTCAGCGTGTCGATGACGACAATCTGCATGTCTTCGATATCGTCCGCCAATAATCTGATGGCTTGGCAGGTGCCGCTCAAACCGCTGGAAATGGCTGATACAATCACTTGATCGAAACCGTCCGCTTTGATTTTTGCGAAAGTGTCGGCAATCGTTTCCGGCAAAGGCAAGCTTGTCTTTGGAATTTCTTCCTGGAATCTTTCGTAGACTTGCTCCGGTGTGATGTCGACCCGATCGCGATAGCTCGCGTCTTTATAATTGATCATCAACGGTAAGATGTAGATGTGGTATTTGTCGAGCAACTCCTGTGGAATATCGTTGCAGGAATCGGCCAAGACGGCAATGGAATTAGATTTCATCATTTGTATTCTCTCCTTTTTGGGATGCGTGACTGACGCCATCGACCAATATGATTTTTTGTGTCAACAATTTCGAAGCAAGCGACAACGTGATCATCTTCAAAGCGATGTTTTCGCTGTGGATGTCCTCCAAGGTATAGGTGAAATGCTCTTTTTTATCAAGGTCGCGGAAAAGCATCCGGAAGGCGTATTCCAATTCCTGGCAGAAAGTGTCGAAGGCGATCTGGAATCCGCGGATGGAGACTTGCAGCTCCAGTCCTTTTTTCACCTCCGACAAAGGCAACACCTGCTTGAGCAAGGTGATGACGATCAGTTGAGCAATGTGCGTTTTGTAATATTTCTTTCTCTCGGGTTTATCGATCAGCTGCAGTTTTACGTAATTATTGATCATAGCCGGCGTGATGATGCGTTCTTCCTGGGTGGCATTCAGGAAACTTAATTGCTTTTCGATGATGGCGATCACTTGATCGCTGTAGAGGCCAAAATCAGGTAATTCGTCAAATCGGATGAATGTCAAGTTGAGCAGCTGTTGCTGATGGTCTTCCAATTCTGGTTTAAGTTTCACGGGACAACCTGCTTTCTGGACTGGGAAATTCAATCTAGTTTTCGACACTAGATGTAATGTTTTTCGTTACTAGATAAATGTACCAGTATTTGGCGGGAAATTCAATCTTGAAACTTCAGTGATAATTTAAATGGATTGCTTAAAGGAGCAGTCCTTTTTATGAAAAGGATTGCATTTTGGTGTATTAAGGGTATAATACACTCAAACGTAACTATATAGGAGGTTGGAGTGTGAAAAAGAAAAAGTGGCTTTGGATGGGCATTATCTCAGTTGTAGCAGTGTTAGGGGTAATCTTTTTGCCGAATTATTTAGGGAAACCAGCAGAGGATGAACCGATAGTGGAAGAGGATCCGTATGGCATTGAATATTATACAGTGCCCGCGATAGAACAAATTTTTGTGAACGGTGTCGTTACGCCTGAACAATCTCAGGAGTTCTATCAAGAAGAAAACTTAGGTACAAGAGGGGATCTCCAAGTAGAAAATGGGCAAGTGGTGGAGGCGGGGACCTTACTGTACAGCTATACAAATGAAACAGTGCAGAAAGAAGTTACGCAATTGTATAACGAAGCTGCGCGGCTTGAGACGAACCGGGCGAATACAGCCTACAAACAGCAACTTGCCATTGATCGCTTCTATGAAATGCAGGAAGAAGAACGGGCTCAAACATTGGATGAATTGATAATGGACTTCAATTTATATGACTTGGATGCGCAAATCAAGGAAATATACAACAATATCTTATCGTTGGAAGAGTCCGTCTATACAGAAGTGACCGCACCATTCACCGGTAAAGTGGTTATTCCGGAAGAAAAGAAAGCGGATGTGCCTGTACTGGCATTAATTTCGGAAAACTTTTATGTTGCGGGAACAGTGAATGAAAAAGATTTGGAAAAAGTAACGATTGGCCAAGTAGCTGATATCACGGTCGTTTCCAGTAATTTCACCACGGTAGGGAAAGTGTCTTTTGTCGATACAACACCTGCCAACACAGTATCGGATCCGTACACTCAGGGATCCTCTATGTCGAGTTATCCTGTGAAATTGAGTTTTGATTCTTTAGAGCGTATCGTGAACGGTTATCATGTGCAAGCAACCATCAACTTAGAAGAAAATCAAGTTGTTGTTCCCAAAGCAGCCATCCGCACAGACGGCGATGTGACATATGTCTTGGTAAATGATTTCGGTACTGTCACACGACGCGTGATCCAAACGACTGAAGAGACAGCAGCAGGTATCGTGGTAACAAGCGGATTAGAAGCACAAGACGAAATTATTGTTTCTTCTGAAGCGGATGTTCAAGAAGGTGATCTTTTAGATCCTACTTCGATGGAAGTGGACCTGGAGGAGGAATAAGATGGAGGCGACAAAACGCAGGTCACTGATTCAGATGAAAGATGTGACCAAAAAGTTTGGGAAAGGCGAGTTAGAAACGGTGGTATTGAAAGAGGTTAATTTGACTATTCATGAAGGCGACTTCTTGATGATTGTCGGTAAATCTGGAAGTGGAAAAACAACTTTGATGAATATGATTGGCTTTTTGGACCGCTTAACAACGGGTACCTATTCATTTTTGGGTGAAGACGTATCCCTGTTGAATGAAAATAAAAAATCCAGTATACGCAACAAACATTTCGGTTTCATTTTCCAACAGTTTTTCTTGATTGATTCTTTGAATGTCGCCCAAAATGTCGAGCTCCCATTGATTTATGCTGGCGAAGTGAACAAGAAAGACCGGTTGGAAGCTGCTGAGAAGTATTTAAGTTTAGTCGGTATTCCTGAAAAGATAAAAGCCAAAACCAAAGAACTTTCCGGTGGACAACAACAACGCGTCGCAATCGCAAGAGCCCTCATCAATGAACCGCTTCTCATTATGGCGGACGAGCCAACCGGAGCGCTCGATTCCGACACCGGAATTGGGGTGATGAGCCTGCTGCGAGAATTAAATAAGCAAGGGAAAACAATCATTATGGTAACGCATGACGAAGATTTATTGCAGTATGCAACGCGAATTATTCGGATGCATGATGGGAGTTTCGTGGAAGAAGGTGCCGTAAGATGATTCGTAATATCTTGCTCAGTACAATGTTGAGTCTCCGGGCACACAAGCTTCGCGTTTTTTTAACCATGGTAGGGATTATCATCGGAATTGCTTCGGTCGTGACCATTGCTGCACTGGGTGAAGGCGTGAAACAACAAAGTATGGAATTGGCGAATACGACGGAAGCGAATGTTGTGACTGTGAAACACACAATCGCAATGAGTGATAACAGTGGAATGGGTTATGTGGAAGATGATTTTTCTTTTTCAAAAGCGGATATGCGACGGATTTCCCGGTTGGATGGCGTTCAGTCGGTTGTACCCGATTATGGTTCAAATGGTATGGCGATGGACTCGATTGACGTCAATTTGGATTATTTTGGAGCGCAAGCATATACGATGATGGTGCCGAATAAAAGCGAAAACCATATTTTGTATGGACGCGATTTTCAGCCTTCAGATGTAAACCGAGACATGATTATCTTATCTCACGATATATTGGATTACGGTATCGTGGTCGAAGATCCCGAATCGCTGATTGGTCAAGCTGTCAGTATCAATGGATTCATGTATGAGATTATTGGAATCAAGGAGCCCTACAACTGGGAGGACAGTAATCTCCTAAATACGGGTTATACATGGGAAGACGCTTATACGAGTGTCATTCCTCAAGCAGCTTACAATACTTTAACGCGCTCTAAGCCGATTAAATCATTGAAAGTGAAAGTGGCAGAAGGAATGGATAATGAAAGGGTCACAATGACCGTCTTGGAAAATCTGGTGGAAGCTTATCCAGAAGATGAGGGGGTCTTTGAACAAGATCGCTCCAATGAACAGATGATGGAAGAGGTCAACAGTTACATCAATGGAATCATGATGTTCTTGCTGGCCATTACAGCCATATCCCTATTTGTCGGTGGAATCGGTGTTATGAATATCATGTATGTATCTGTAACAGAACGGAGACGCGAAATTGGTATTCGTCGTGCAATCGGGGCTAAACCGAGAATGATTCTGTTGCAATTCTTATTGGAGGCAGCCTTTATTACGTTTCTTGGTGGGATTATCGGTTTGTTTTTAGGATATGGGATTGCGAGTTTAGTTGGTATGCTTTTGCAAATGCCGGTATTCTTAACGCCGACCATCATGATTCTATCCACTTCTGTATCAATCGGAACAGGACTTTTATTTGGGATTATTCCAGCTCTGAGCGCTTCAAGAATGGATCCGATCAAAGCGATTTACCAGTAAGCAAATAAGCAACCAAGCGAATCCAACCGCTTGGCTGCTTATTTTTTTCTATAATTCCGTTTCTACTACCGCTGTACCGAAATAGCGGGCGACTTCATGGGAAGCATGGGCATCGGAACCCATCTCATAGGAGAGGCCGATTTTTATCGCGTAAGCCATCATTTCTTTGTCCGGGTACGTTTTTCCGTAGTCCGGCTTGTCGATTCCGGCAAAGTTGTAATCAAGCGTGTATCCGTTCTCCTTCACCTTATCCAACAGCAACTTCCAGTCGATGGGGTCGCTGACGCTGTAGGCCTTTTGGAACTTGTGTATCAAGTTGATGTGGCCGATTTTTTTCGGGGTCAATTCTCCGTACGGGGATGCCAAGGCTTTTTTGACCGCTGCTTCGTAAAGTGTGTAAAGTGTTTCGTAGCCTATTTCTGCGCCTTTTTGCGTGAACGATTCGCGGTCCAAGTCGATACAGAAGTACTCTTCCGGAGCGAGCTGCACGAAATGCACGCTCAGGATCGAGTGAGGGACTGTCTCGGGATATTTTTCCAGAAAGGCACGTGTTTCCGGTTCCTTTCCTTCGAGGTAGTCCAACTCAAAACCGGCGTGGATTTCGATGATGCCTTGATACTTCTTGGCAAGTGTACGGACTTCGGCCAAGTAGGCATCGACATCCTCAGGTCGCATCGAACTGTCTTTGTCCGGAAGCGGATCTGCCATCGGTAAGGGAGCGTGTTCCGTGAATGTGAGGGACTCGAGGCCGGCCTCGATGGCAACCTTCACATAATTTTCCATTGCATCGGATGAACCGTGCAGGCAATAGGGGGTATGGACGTGTCTGTCGCTGAGCATATTTTATACAGCTTCCTTTCATCATAAAGTATCATCATTTTAGGATACATTATAGCAGCGTTCTATGGTATGATAACATCAACATCTAATGGTATTCTAACGATATTCTAAGGATAACAGACGACCTATCAAAAAGAAATGGGAGTGAGACAGTTTGGACGAAATGATGACCAATGAATCGTTGTTAGCGAAGAAACAGAGAGAGATGGGGTTTCTCCATCATTTCCACCACTTAGGGTACGATCTGATCGACCTGGGAGTCGTAGAGAAATTTGAGTGGACACAACTGTCTCATGATGACTTGCACCTGATGCTGAACCGGCACAAATGGCAAAGCGGCGATAAACTGTTCGCCTTGCGCAGTGACTGGACGAATGCCATCGTGAGATACCGCAAGCAATACCATTTACGCGCCGATAAAATAGCCTACTCCGGTCCGGTCTATTCGCTGCTCAAAGAGCGCCACCAATTGGGTGTGGAAACATTTACCGACTCGATTCCGAAGCAAATCGAGGTTCTGGGCGATATGATCACCTTCATGGAGAAGGAATTGGAACTTTCCTTATCGGTTGCGGTAGTCAGCCATAATAAATTACTGAAAAAAATCCTGAGCCCGCGGGAGTTGGAAGATGCTTCTGTCCGCAAGTTCATCTGCGAAAGAAACCAGGATGCCTTGAAGCATCGTTTGGGTGCGGACCATCCGCTGATCGGTCTGATGGACCAAGCGCCTACCGAACAGGCCGGCTATCTGAAGGAACACTATCCTGAACTGACGGGACATTTGAATGAATTGGCGGAATGGGAAGCGACGCTGAAGAGCAAGAACGTAGATTACGTCTACGCGGATATGCTGGCGTTGCCGAACCAATCCTATTACAAGGGAATCTTTATTCAACTGTACGGAGAAAACCAAACGGAACCTGTAGCGTCGGGCGGTCAATACACAAGCTCTTCCAAAGCATTCGGAATGGCCATCAACAATTAACGGAGGGAAAAAATGATTACTATCGCGCTATCAAAAGGCAGACAGCTTAAGGATTTCATCCAATATTTGGATGAAATCAACCTGACGGAATGGTCGACAGCATTGAAGTCCGTTTCTCGGGAATTGGTCATTCAGACAAAGGACACCCGCTTCATTTTGGTTAAAGGAGAAGATGTGCCCGTATATGTGGAGGAAGGGATCGCGGATCTGGGCATCACCGGAAGCGATATTCTGATCGAGCAGAACTGCAACATCAACAATCTGATGGATTTGCCATTCGGCTATTGCCATTTCGCCATCGCCAGCAAAGAGAAGAAGGACGTTTATCCAGTAGTTGCAACAAAGTACGTGAACTTCACCAGACAATATTTTGATTCCATCAAGCAACCCGTGAAGATCATCAAGCTGAATGGGTCCGTAGAATTGGCCGCGACCATCGATATGGCGGATGCCATCATGGATATCGTCCAATCCGGCAAAACCCTGCATGATAATGGCTTGAGCGAGCAGGTCCGACTTGACGACATCAACGCACGCCTGATTTCGAATAAGCATGCTTTTTTTTCCAAATATGATGAAATCCAGACTATAATCAATCAATTGAAGGTGACGAATAATGTACACAACTAAAACGTTCAAGGAAGTATACAAAACAAAAAATACAATCGACTTTTCGAAGACGCAGGCTGTCATGGAAATCATCCAGACGGTTCAGGAAAAAGGCGACGCTGCGCTGTTCGAATACGCAAAACGTTTCGATGGGGCGGACATCACGGAATTGGAAGTGCCGCAGAGCGTCATCAAGGAAGCTTATGACAGCTTGGATGCGGTCTTGCGCGCTGCTTTGGAGGAGGCCCGCGACAACATCACGGTCTACCAGGAAAGCATCAAATGGCAACAGTCTCCGGCAGGGGAACTGTACCAGAAGATCCATCCGCTGAACAAAGTCGGCATCTATGTGCCGGGCGGTAAAGCGAGCTATCCTTCCACAGTTCTGATGACTGCCGTTTTGGCCAATGTAGCCGGCGTAAAGGAAACGATCGTCGTGACCCCACCGCAAAAGACCGCCATCAACCAAGCAACTTTGGCCGCTTGCTATATCTGCGGCGTGACCCACGTTTATCAAGTGGGCGGCGCCCAAGCCGTGGCTGCCTTGGCTTACGGTACGGAAACCATTCCGCGCGTCGACAAAATCGTCGGACCCGGGAACCAATATGTCGCCTTGGCCAAAAAATTGGTCTACGGAGATGTCGGCATCGATTCGATCGCCGGACCATCCGAAATCGTTGTAGTCGTTGATGAAACGGCGAACAACGAATGGGTTGCCATCGACCTGCTGGCGCAAGCCGAGCACGATGAATTGGCCCGCACTTTCCTTGTCTGCGACAACGAAGAAAAATTGGCCGCCATTGAAGCCGAACTGCTTGTCCAAAAAGCGAAACAAAGCCGCATCGAGGTCATCGAGGAGAGTTTGAAGCACAATCACTTCCCGATTTTGACGAGCGGTAAAGAAGAGAACATCGAAGTCGTGAATCTGATTGCAGGCGAGCACGTCTCGATCCAGACAAAAGACGCAGAAGATTACATTGATGCCATCGAAACAGCCGGAGCGATCTTCATCGGCGAATATTCGCCTGAAGCGATCGGGGATTATGTTGCCGGACCAAGCCACGTGCTGCCTACCGGAGGGAATTCCCGCTTTGCGAACGGCTTGTCCGTAAATGACTTCCTGCGCCCGAACTCTGTTTTGAACCTGAAGAAAGAAACGTTCCAAAAAATGGCCCCGGCCGGGATGCTGATTGCGACTGAAGAGTCACTGCAAGCCCACCACGATTCCCTGGCTGTCAGAATGGGGGACGAGAAATGATCCGCATCAACAAAAATGAAAGTCCGATCCGGGCGCTGACAAATGAAGAAATTGCCGAAATAGCTGTATCGACACGCTTCCAGGAGTATACGGACGATGCCATCGACCGCCTGACGGAAGCGTACGCCGCTTTCCACGGAGAAGATCCAGCCCTGATCGCTTTTGCCAACGGATCGGATGAGTGGATCCAGAAGTGCACAATCCTTTTGGGGGACGGGCCGATCCTGATGCTGGAGCCGGATTTCGTGATGTACGAAGAGTATGCCGCGCAATTCCAGCGCGAAATCATCAAAGTGCCGTGCCGAGCGGATTATTCCTTTGACTATGACCAAGTGTACGCTGTCATCGAGAAGGAAAAGCCTTCCTATTTCATCGTTTCGCAACCGAACAACCCGTTGGGCGGGCTGCACCCTGCAGCTTTCATTCAAAAAACGGCAGATCTGCTGGCTGACTCCGGCGGCTATCTGATTTTGGACGAGGCTTACATGGATTTCGTGGACAATCCACCGGCGCGTCCGGTCGGTGACCACGTCATCCTTTTGCGTACCTTGTCAAAAATCTACGGCTTGGCCGGCCTGCGCATCGGCATCGCCAGTTCGACGGAAAAAACGATGCAGTTGTTGAACTCCATCGCGCATCCGTATCCGCTCAATACTTTATCTTTGAGCATAGCGGCCTACTTACTGGAGCATCCGGAACGTTTGCGGGCCTTCATGGCTGATCAGCGCCGGCTTTCCGCCAAACTGAAGAAAATCTTCAATGAAGGTGTAGCGGATATTCTTTCCGTGCTGCCGAGCGAGACGAATTTCGTCTTCACTTACGGTGAATTGGCGCCGTCTTTGGGCCAATGGATCATCGACCACGGCTATCAGCCGCGGACTTATGAAAAATCAGGCATCCCGTGTATCGAAACGGCTGTGCGTTACTCGATCGCCACGGATGAACAGTTGGATGCCTTAGGCGAAATCATCAGAGAATGGAGAGAACAGCTGTGAGCGTATCAAAAGAGCGCATTACCAAAGAAACGAAAATCGCCATCACCTTGAAACGAGGCTTAGAACCATCCGTCATCAACACAGGTGTGGGCTTCTTGAACCATATGTTGGATCTGTTCGCTTTCCATGGCCACTTCGTTTTGGATGTGCAGGTGGACGGCGACACAGATGTGGACGATCACCACACAACCGAGGATGTCGGGATCGTATTGGGCCAGCTATTGGCTGAACTGGGTCAGGACAAAGGGGCGATCAACCGCTACGGGAGTGCCTATGTGCCGATGGATGAAACCTTGGCCCGTTCCGTCATCGACATCAGTGGCCGTCCTTATCTGAGCTTCAATGCCTCGTTTTCAAAAGAAAAAGTCGGCAGCTTTGATGTGGAATTGGTTGAAGAATTTTTCCATGGATTGGTCATCAATGCCCGTTACACGGCACATATCGACTTGATCCGCGGCGGCAATACGCACCATGAAATCGAAGCCATCTTCAAAGCTTTTGCGCAGAGCCTGCGCATCGCGATGGCCGATTCCGACGTGCAGCGCTTGCCTTCCTCAAAAGGAGTGATCGAATGATAGCAATCGTTGATTATGGTTTGGGGAACATCGCGAACCTGACGAACGCCATCCGTTTTCTGGGCTATGAAACGATCTTGACGCATGAAGAAGCAGAATTACGCAAGGCGGATGTCATCGTCCTGCCGGGTGTGGGACATTTCAAGGATGCCATCGAGCGGATCGATGCAATCGGTTTGCGGGAACTGCTGACTGAGTTGGAGCAGACAAAGCCGTTCATCGGCATCTGTCTCGGGATGCAACTCCTGTTTGAGCATAGCGAAGAGGGCGATGTCGATGGGTTGGGCTTTTTGCCGGGCGAAGTGAAATACATCGTCAGCGACTTGCCGGTTCCGCATTTGGGCTGGAACAATCTGCATTCAAGCCATCCAGGTTTGGATAAGGATGTCTATTTCATCCATTCCTACAAGGTAGTGACCGACGAAAATGTTGTGGCAACAGCGGATTATGGTCAGGAAATCGTGGCGATCGTCCAGAAGAATAACGTCATCGGCATCCAGTTCCACCCGGAGAAAAGTGGGGATTACGGTCTGGAAATTTTGAACCAAGCTTTGCAAGGAGGATGGAAATAAATGATAGAGATTTGGCCGGCAATCGACTTGATCGACAACAAGAGTGTCCGTCTGACCGAAGGGGACTACGGCACGAAAGAAGAAATGCAGCGCACGCCTCAGGAAGCCATTGCTTTTTATGCGCAATTTGAGCAAGTGAAACGCATCCATATCGTGGATTTGATGGGCGCTTTGAACCAAAAACCGGAAGAGACGCCGTTCATCGAGCAACTTTTGCAACAGAGCGCATTGCCTGTCGAAATCGGCGGGGGCATCCGTTCCGAAGAAACCATCCAGCACTATTTCGAAAAAGGCGCCAGCTATGTGATCGTCGGGACGAAAGGGCTGCAGGATCTGCCATGGCTGGCTGAGATGACGGCGAAATACCCCGGCAAGATCTACCTGGGGCTGGATGCTAAAGGCGAACTGGTCGCCGTGAACGGCTGGACCGAAACAGGCCGCCAGACCATCTATGATGTCGTGGAAGCGACGAATCCGATGGCCTTGGGCGGCATCATCTATACGGATATCTCGAAAGACGGCAAGATGGCCGGACCGAACTTTGAGTTGACGGGCAAGCTTGTCGAGCTCTCGACCCATCCCATCACCGCATCCGGCGGCGTCCGCAACATCGAAGACATCAAAAAATTGGAAGCTTTGGGTGTGGCGGCAGCGATCGTCGGCAAAGCGGCCAATACAGATGCTTTCTGGGAGGGCTTGGCATGATAAAGAAACGGATCATTCCCTGCTTGGATGTGAAGGACGGCACCGTCGTAAAAGGGATCCAATTCAAGGGATTGCGCGAAATCGGCGATCCGGTCGAACTGGCGAAGCGCTACAATGCTTTGGGTGCGGATGAACTGGTCTTTTTGGACATCTCCGCAACCGAAACCGGGCACAACTTGATGATCGATGTCATCCGCAAAACGGCGCAACAGCTGTTCATCCCGATGACGATCGGCGGCGGCATCAAGTCGACGGACGACATTTCCCGCTTGCTGAACGCTGGAGCGGATAAAGTCAGCCTGAACTCATCGGCTTTAGCGAATCCGCAACTGATCAAAGAAGCCAGCGACAAGTTCGGCAGCCAATGCATCTGCATCGCTGTCGATGCGAAATGGGAAGCCGACAAAGAGGAATGGTATTGCTATACCCACGGCGGCAAAAAACGGACCGACATCAAAACGTTGGACTGGGTGCAGCAAGTGGAAGCACTAGGAGCCGGCGAATTGCTGGTCACCAGTATGGATTATGACGGCATGAAGCAAGGCTTCGATCACCGTTTACTGAATAAAATCCAAGCTTTGGTCTCGATCCCGGTCATCGCTTCCGGAGGCGGCGGCAATGCCCAGCATTTCGCCGACTTATTCAAGGAAACGGATGTATCGGCCGGATTGGCAGCTTCCATCTTCCATGATGAAGAAGTGTCGATCGCCGAAGTGAAAGAATGCTGCACGGAGAATGGAGTGGATATGCGCAATGTCTAAATACGATGCACTAGTGCCTGACTTTACGAAAGGGTTATTGACTGTCGTTCTTCAGCACTTTACGAACAAAAATGTTTTGATGGTCGGCTTCATGAATGAAGAGGCCTTCGAATTGACGAAACGGGACGAGGTTGTCTGGTTCTTTTCCCGAAGCAAGGACAGACTCTGGAAAAAGGGCGAGTCCAGTGAGCATTACCAGTTCGTCAAGGACATGTACCTGGACTGCGACCAGGATGCGTTGCTGATCATGGTCGATCCGGCCGGACCGACTTGCCACCGCAATACGGAGAGTTGTTTCGATGTCCCGGTTGCTTTTGGTCTGGATGACCTGGAAGAGACCATCCGCCAACGCGCTGTCGGACACGATGAAAAGTCCTATACAAACTATCTGCTGGACAAAGGTACAGATAAAATCGCCAAGAAATTCGGCGAAGAAGCCTTCGAAGTCGTCATCGGCGCGAAAAACCACGACAAAGAAGAAGTCGCCAGCGAAACGGCAGACCTGCTATATCACCTCGGCGTACTCCTGTACGACCAAGGCGTCGACGTAGCCGATGTGACCAAAGTCCTCATCGAACGCCACCAAAAGAAAAACAACTTCAAAGGCGAACGAAAAAATGTAGAAGAATACTAGGATACGATGAATCCCGTTTAGAAATCGAGCACTAAGAGGACAAACGCAAAGCGGACGTTTTTGTCCGCGTGTGGTTGTCAACTTAGGCGGAGAGTTCTGGGATTCAGAGTTCAACTACTAAAGTGTGTGATGAATCCTAAGCTCAGAGTTTGAGCACTAACGAGGTTCAGGACCAAACAGCCCGTTTTTGGCTGAGTGGGCATGAACAGCGTTAGGCACTCAAACGTCACAGTGCGACGTTTGAGGTCTTTCGCCTATTAAGTACTGAGACTGTTGATGCATTTTTTACTAAGGATTCAGAACCGTTCTAGGATATGATGAATCCTAAATTCTGTTTTATCCGATAACCGGAGCTATCCCTTGACTGAAGGGGCCGTTTCGGTTATTTTTTGTCTTGAAGAGATAATATTTCTATATCAAACATAAATGGGGCGATGACGATGAATGTTTTGGCTGTTGAACTGTCTATGCGGCTTTTTGATTCCAATTCTCTGAAGGATAAGCGTAGCGTTGTGAAAAGCATCCTTGCCAAGATGCATCAACGGTACAATGTCAGCATTGCGGAAGTATCGGCACAAGATATGCTGAAC
The DNA here is from genome assembly GCF_900113645.1 of Trichococcus flocculiformis. Classification (GTDB taxonomy): domain Bacteria; phylum Bacillota; class Bacilli; order Lactobacillales; family Aerococcaceae; genus Trichococcus; species Trichococcus flocculiformis. The sequence goes on along the minus strand of NZ_FOQC01000018.1, from coordinate 9,909 downwards.
CAGGCCGTCATCGGGTTGGCGGTTGTCAACAGTTCGCGGGTCCTCTGCCAAAAAATCGTGGATAAAATCATTGAGGAAATCGAATCGAACTATCCTGTGGAAATCTACCAAATCAACGAAATCGAATGAGAAAAGTAAATAGGGGCTGTATCAGAACCAGCGTAGCACTCTCTGGATCTGATGCAGCCCTTTTTGTTGCTATTAGCACTCTGGTTGTCCGATTCAATCGGATTACCGGACAACTTTCGCTCTAGTTATGGCTGCTGCCTGCAGAATAGGCCGTCTACGTATGAGACAGCCCGTTGATCCGTTTATTTGAAGACTTTAAGGAGCTCGTAGCGGAAAGAAATATATGTGTAATTTTGACGATTGTACATCTCGCGCGCCGTATCCGCTGCATCAGCCACTAAAAGGACGGTCTTCCCGTCGGCATGATCCATCACGAATTGCTGCAGAGCCGTTCCAATCCCTTTACCCCGGGAATCTACAGCAACGTGAAAGTTATCGATTTCAATACTTTCCTCTTTCAGATAAAGGTCGATGGAACCGACCGCTTCATCGGAGCGCAGGGCCGCGATGGGACGGAAAGCTGGGTTGTCGAATTTAGCTTGGGTGTAGGGCTGCTTTTGTTTTGCGAATTCCTCGCTGACTTCCTTGTCTGCCCGTGCGGACAAAGCCAGATAGGCGCTGCGGTTGTCGGCGTTCACCCATTCCACTTTGACATCGGAAGGTGTTTCATCAATCCGCGTCGGCTCAAAGGTTCCGGGAAGGGCCGCGTACAGTTCCAATACATCGAGGCTGAAGTCGTTCGAACCCAGATAGGAAATGATCGGCTGCGGAATTTCGCAATCTTCGGGCCAAATGAATTTTATGAAATCCTGGTTATCTTTTTGATGCGCTGATTTCAAATAGGCTTCCGCCTCGATGAATTCAGCGAAGGTTGGCACGCGATGGAAAATCACGTAATTTTCGATATACATAAAAAGGGCCGTTTCATTGTGATAGTGAGTGTACAGAGAGGTTTCTTTGACTACTGACTTGCTATGTTCGATATCCTTGAAAGAAAAGGTCATTTTTGGACTCCTTAAAAAAGAAAAATTGATGCACGCTTCAAGATATGATAGCATAGGAAAGGAATTTGTCACAATAAGCTGAAACAACATATGCGGTGGAAAGCGCTTGGGATAACTGACTAAAAAGCAGCATCTTCTGCGAATTTCATTTTTATAAAGGTTCATAGGCTTATGTTTTGTAAATAGATAGGAGATATAAATGAGAGATTATCAAAAATTGTACGAAAACATAAAGGCTTTTCATAAATTGAAGCCTTGGGAAAAAATGAAAGACACGGATGTTGTCGGCATCAAATATTCCGATCGCAAGGAGCCTGTATTCTTTGCTTTGGATGGTTTGGACGAGGACAGCATCGGATTGAGCGTATTTCGGGATGTTTCGGAATACATCCTCTATTTGGATTTGCTGGAGTCGGAGTTCACGGATGCAGACGGTGTCGGGGAATATACCGAAAAGCTGAAAAACATCAGACTGGAATTTGTCGACCGAAGCAAACTGGAAGAAATCGATTATAACCGTATCCGCACAACGGATGTCAAATTCCGCGGAAAAAAAGCTTGGCCGGAGCTGCTGGATTTCACGCCGGGACTTGTTCCGTGGTCGGCTACCGAAGAGGACATCACTCTTTTCGAACGCGTGCTGGAGAGCTTTTTGGAAATGTTCCCTATCTACAGCAAACTGGACTTTGACAAGTCCTTTGCGGCAGATGACGTTCCGACGCGCTACTATTACCAAGCCGGTACAAAAGACAGTGTCTGGAAATTGAAAGAAGAGCATATTCTGGCGTTCTTGACCGGCGGTGAATTGACGAAAGGTCCGTATGATCTGATGCTTTCTCAGTTTGAAATCCGTCGTTTGATGATGGAGAAGAAAACCTTCTTAAGAAATACCTTCGAAATAGACTTATTTTATTTGCCGCAACCAATCACCTTCAAAGAAGGGGAACGGCCGCGCTTTGTGAAGATGATGGCCATCGCGGATAAAAAATCGGGAGAAGTACTGCTGGCGACTGTCCTGGCGTCCGATAAATCGCGCGATATCCAATTTGAACTGTACAAATATCTATTTGAAGCGAAAGTCTTCCCTGCAAAAATCGAAATGCGCGGGGACAGCGTGTTGGAAACTTACGAGATGTTGGTTCCCTTGCTGGATGAGTTGGACATCGCACACGCTGAAAAGAGCAGATTACGGAAAATCGAGGCTTTCCGAAAAAGCTTATCGGAAGATATCTTCTGAGAAATAGTTTATTTTTCTGAAAATAACAGCACAAGAAACAAAACAATTTTTGAGTTGCATAAAATTGTTTTGTTTTTTTTTTTTTCAAAATAAATGGTAAAATAGTTAATAAGAAAAGAAAACGAACTCATGCACGCCTCAGAGCTTATTTTGTTCCGGATAAAGGGGTTTTTACGTGTTTAATCAAGAAAATGTGAAATTACTGACGAATACAGAATTAAAGGTATACGAGTACATCGTGCAGCGTACCCAAAAAGTGATCCGTATGAGCGTTCGCGAGATAGCTTCCGAGACTCATGTGTCGCCGGCAACGGTTACGCGGACCATCAGCAAGCTAGGGTTTGAAAATATCTGGGAGTGCAAGTTGCATCTGAAGGAAATGGACAACCGCAAACACAATAAGAAGGTATTCGATACCTCGGAGATCGTTGAGGAGTTTTTCAGCCGTTCCATGCAATCGGAATACGAAGAAAAAATACAGGATGCAGTCAAAATGATAGCCAATTCCGACGTTGCCCTCTTTTTTGGCATAGGAACTTCTGGCCTGATCGCTGCATACGCATCCCGGCAATTTTCGAATCTAGGTCAAAGTACTTTCCATATCCAAGATCCATATTATCCATTTCATTTGATCAGCAGGCAATATACAAATACAGTGGCAATCATTTGCTCCGTCTCTGGAGAAACAGAAATCATGTTAAGGAAAACTGGAGATCTGAAGAGTTTAGGAAGCAAAATCATAAGCATCACGAATTCCTCTACCAATTCTTTGGCTAGGCAGTCAGATATAAACCTGGCCTATCATTTGACACCTGAATACGTCGACGAAGAAGTAAACGTGACTTCGCAGTTACCGGCCGTTTTTTTGATTGAAACACTGGCAAGACGCAATTATAATTACATGCAACAAATGCTTAACAACAAGCTTTAGCAGATTTTTCGTTTGAAACAAATCGTTTCTTTTATGAAACAACATTCCAAAAGCTGGTCATTGTTCCTTTACGAGATGAAACTGTTTACATTTCGTTCACAAACCCTATAATAAGCTTATATTGAAAAACAGAAAGCGCATCCGCAACTGTAAAACCGCTCTTTTTAACGAAAGAGCATTTGTTTTCCAAGTGGATGTAACCGCTTAAAATATGTGGGCTTGCCCATTGTAAAGCGATTGGAAGGGATGAGAGCATGTATCATAAGAAATTGAAGCCGTTTAAAGAAGGTTTTTTATGGGGATCCGCAACTAGTGCCTATCAAGTTGAAGGCGCTTGGGACGAAGATGGTAAAGGCCCATCGGTTCAGGATGTGAAGGAAATCGTTCCCGATACTTCCGATTTTAAGGTAGCCACTGACCATTACCACCACATGCAGGAAGATATTGCTTTGTTGGCAGAGATGGGCTTCAAAACCTATCGTTTCTCGATTTCATGGTCACGGGTCATTCCTGACGGGGATGGAGAAGTCAATCCGAAAGGCCTTCAGTTCTACAGCGATTTGGTTGATGAATGTCTAAAATACGGTATCGAGCCTCTAGTGACGGTCTACCACTTTGACTTGCCGCAAGGACTTGCTGAAAAAGGTGGCTGGGAAAACCGCGCCACAATCGATGCTTTTGTCCGCTACTGCGATGTCCTCTTCGATAACTTAGGAGACCGCGTCAAATTATGGCTGACGATCAATGAACAGAACATGATGATCCTGCACGGCGCTGCAGTCGGTACAGGTGAAAGCACTCTGAAATCCTTGTACCAACAAAACCACCACATGCTTGTTGCACAGGCGATGGTGATGAACAATTGCCACGAAAAATTGCCGGATGTGAAAATCGGACCGGCACCGAACATTTCGGCGGTCTATCCGAAATCGAACAACCCGGCGGACGTCCAAGCAGCCGATCTGTATACCGCAATCCGTAACTGGCTTTATCTTGATATCGCCGTGTATGGTGTATACAATCACCAAGTGTGGGCTTACCTGGAAGAAAATGAGGCATTGCCTGATATGGAGCCGGGTGACTTGGAGATACTGAAATCCGCGGAATGCGACTTCATCGCCTTCAATTACTACAACAGCTCGACTGTTCAAGCCTATCCGGCCGGAACGGAACGCGCAACAGGCAAAAAAGATCAGCAGTTATCAGATAGCCAAGAAGGATTCTTTGCAGGATCCGACAATGAGCATCTTCCTTATACAGAATTCGGTTGGCAGATCGACCCTACTGGATTCCGCACGACGATTAACCAAATTTACTCTCGTTATCGCAAACCCCTGATCGTTACTGAAAACGGTTTAGGCGGTATTGATAAGCTGGAAGATGGGAAGGTCCATGATCATTATCGGATCGACTATCTCCGCAACCATATCGAACAGATGAACCTGGCTGTTACGGATGGAGCAGATGTGTTCGGCTACTGCACCTGGAGTGCAATCGACCTCATCAGTACCCACCAAGGGTTCCGCAAGCGCTATGGCTTTGTTTACGTCAACCGGGAAGACTTCGATCTGAAAGATCTGAAGAGATACCGGAAAGATAGTTTCTATTGGTACAAAGGAGTGATCGCGTCAAACGGGGAGAAACTGGAAGGTTAGATGTAGAAAGCAAGGAAAGTTTTTCGCTCCAACCGTTGTTGATAAAGAACAGCGGCAAATGAAGGCGAAAGACGAAGGCCCATTGTTCTGAGACTGACTGGCAGAATCCGGACAAGCAATCATATCAATTTATTTTACTGTTTTCGGAGACGGCACGCTGTCTTCACAAGTGTTCCTAACAGAGGAGGATTTTATTATGGATAAATTCTTAGATACATTACAAGAAAAATTAGGACCAATTGCTTATAAATTAAACGAAAACCGTTACCTTTCAGCAATCAAGAGTGGGTTCTTCGGAGCAATGTCCCTACTGATCATCGGATCGATTTTCCTGTTGTTCGCTAACTTGCCGATTCCTGGTTACGCCGACTTCATGGCAGGTATCTTCGGTGCCAACTGGACAGAATTCTTCATGGTTCCTTATAACATGACAATGAACATCATGACATTATTCGTTATGATCGGGATTTCCCAAGATTTGTCAAAACACTATGACTTGGATGATCTGGCAGGAATCATCTACGGTATCGTAGGATTCCTTATCTTGACTCCAACACTATTGAGCGCAGACGATGCATCAGGAATCCCAATGGGTAACTTGAGCGCAAGCGGATTGTTCCTTGGTATGATGAGTGCTGTATTCGCAGTTGAAATCATCCGTTGGGTATTGGCTCGCGGCTGGAAATTAACCATGCCTGATTCGGTCCCATCAAACGTTGCTAAATCATTTGACGCTTTGATCCCAGGATTATTCGTCATCCTGATCTTCAACATCCTGCGTATGGTATTCGCTTTGACACCATACGAAACAGCGCAAGCGTTCATCTTCGAAATCATCCAAGCACCACTGACTAGTTTAGGCGCAACATTGCCTGCAACTGTCTTGGTACTGATTTTGGAAACACTTTTGTTCTCATTCGGTCTTCACGGTCCAAACATCTTGGGCGCTGTAATGCAACCAATCTGGTTGACTCTGACTGCAGAAAATGCAGATGCTTACGCTGCAGGTGCTGAATTGCCGAACATCGTCAACTACCAATTCTATGCAAACTTCATTAAAATCGGTGGTGCCGGTTCAACATTAGGTTTGGCATTGCTTTGCTTGTTCGTAGCTAGATCGACTCAATTCAAAACACTCGGAAGATTAGCGATTGGACCTGGATTGTTCAACATCAATGAGCCTTTGATCTTCGGTATGCCAATCGTATTGAACCCAATCTTGATGATTCCGTTCATTTTGACTCCGGTAATCTTGGCTATTCTTACTTACTTTGTGATGAGCATCGGTCTGGTTCCACTTACGAACGGGGTAAACATTCCTTGGACAACTCCTCCAGTATTCTCTGGTTTCTTGATCAGCGGATGGAGAGGTGCTGTATGGCAAATCATCGAAACAGTCATCAGTGCTGCAGTCTTCTACCCATTCTTCAAAATAGAAGACAACAAAGCATATAGTGTTGAAATCGGTGAAGTTGAAGCTGATGCTTCAGGAAACGTAGTAGCATAATCATATAACGTCAAAATGAGCCCCTTTCATAGGGGCTCAAATTAGATATAAGGATGGGGAAATCTTATGGCAGACAAAACAATCATGTTAGTATGTGCAGCTGGAATGAGCACCAGCTTACTAGTATCAAAAATGCAAAAAGCGGCGGTGGCACAAGGATTGGACGCTGATATTTTCGCAGTATCCGCTTCAGAAGCAGACGCACATTTGGCTAAGAAAAAAATCGACGTTCTGATGTTGGGACCTCAAGTCAAATACATGAAGAAACAATTCGAAGATAAAGTTGCCGGCACGGACACAAAAATGGATATCATCAACATGCAGGACTATGGCATGATGAACGGCGAAAAAGTATTGAAAACAGCTCTTACTTTAATGGGCGAATAAACAAACAACACTGAAGGAGTTACCAACATGGCAGAACCAAAAAACCTGGATGTCATCATGCAATTGATCATGCATGGGGGCGATGCAAAAGGAAATGCGATTGAAGCGATCGAAGCGGCAAAAGCAGGAGACTTTGCATTGGCGAACGAAAAAATCACAGAATCGGAAAAAGCATTGGTGGAAGCCCATCATGCGCAGACCGGCCTGTTGACACAAGAAGCATCTGGAGATGCAGTGGAACTGTCATTATTGATGGTCCATGGACAAGATCATTTGATGACGTCCATCGCATTCAAAGACTTGGCGAAAGAAATCGTCGAAATCTATGAGAAAATCGCAAAATAATCACTAGACACCAAACATAGATGGACCATGAACCTCTCATAGGATTGATGGTCCATTTTGCATTTTGAACATAAAAACTAAACAGAAAGTGGGTTATACTATGCAGCACAAGAAAATGAAAGATTTTCCGGAAGATTTCCTATGGGGTTCTGCCTCGGCCGCCTATCAAGTCGAGGGAGCTTGGGATGAAGATGGAAAAGGTGCATCTGTCTGGGACACCTTTGTCAGGATTCCCGGCAAGACATTTAAAGGAACGAACGGGGATGTAGCAGTTGATCACTACCATCGTTTCAAAGAAGATGTTGCATTGATGGCTGAACAGGGGCTGAAGGCTTATCGTTTTTCGATTGCTTGGAGCCGTATCTTCCCTCACAACATGAATGAAACGAACGAAAAAGGTCTGCAGTTCTATGATGATCTAATTGATGAGTTGCTGGCGAATCAAATCGAACCGGTTGTCACTTTGTATCATTGGGATATCCCACAATATCTGCAGGATGAGTATCTAGGCTGGGAATCGCGCCAGATCATCGAAGACTTTACCACCTACGCAGAAGCCGTGTTCCGCAGATACGGCGATCGGGTAAAATATTGGGTATCCTTGAACGAACAAAATATTTTCATTTCCCATGGCTACATGATGGCGACCCATCCCCCGGCAGTCAAGGATCCGAAACGGATGTACCAAGCCAATCATCATGCGAACGTAGCGAATGCGGCAGCCATCAACAAATATCGGTCGCTTGGTATGGATGGGCAAATCGGGCCGAGTTTCGCTTACTCACCAGGCTATCCTATTGACGCACGCCCAGAAAACATTCTGGCAGCGGAGAACTTCGACGAAATGAACGCCTATTTTTGGATGGACGTCTATGCAAAAGGAGAATACCCTACCGCCATCTGGAATTGGTTGGAAGAAAACGATCTGCAGCCTGAGATCCGACCGGAAGATTTCAAGATACTGAAAGCAGGGAAACCTGATTTCATGGGCGTGAATTACTATCAGACATCAACGGTTGCCGCGAATCCATTGGATGGCGTCGGCATCGGCACACCGAATTATTCCGGCGAAAAGGGGAGTACCAAAAGAGGCGGAATTCCAGGCGTTTTCAAAGAAGTACTGAATCCATTCGTTGAAAAGACCAATTGGGATTGGGTTATCGATCCGCTGGGCCTTCGCATCGCCTTACGTCGGATAAACAGTCGATACGGACTGCCGATACTGATAACCGAAAACGGACTGGGTGAATACGACAAGCTTGAAGAGGGACAGATTCATGACCAGTACCGGATCGATTATCTGAACGACCATGCCAAAGCAGTCCAGGAAGCCATCACAGATGGCGTGAAAGTGCTCGGATATTGCACTTGGAGTTATACCGACCTTTTAAGTTGGCTGAACGGGTATCAAAAGCGTTATGGGTTTGTTTATGTGGACCGAGATGAAGAAAGTCCGAAAGAGTTGAAACGATACAAAAAGGCCAGTTATTACTGGTACAAAGAGGTCATAGAACAAAACGGCAAGAATCTGAAGTAGTGTCCTCTCTCCACGAAACCCGAAAGAAAGCGGTGTGGTGAAAACGTTTGAAAGTTTATGAAAGTGTTTTCGACAAACGCTATCATGTGTGTTATAATAATCGCATAGTAAATTATTTTATGGATGGAGAGAATGAATATGGCAGACAAAACAATCATGTTAGTATGTGCAGCTGGAATGAGCACCAGCTTACTAGTATCAAAAATGCAAAAAGCGGCGGCAGCGCAAGGATTGGATGCTGAAATTTTCGCAGTATCCGCTTCAGAAGCAGACGCACATTTGGCCAAGAAAAAAATCGATGTCCTGATGCTGGGACCGCAAGTTAAATACATGAAAAAACAATTCGAAGATAAAGTTGCCGGAACGGACACAAAAATGGATGTCATCAACATGCAGGACTACGGCATGATGAACGGCGAAAAAGTATTGAAAACAGCTCTAACGTTAATGGGTGAATAAACAAAACAACACTGAAGGAGTCTATAACATGGCAGAACCAAAGAACCTGGATGTCATCATGCAGTTGATCATGCATGGAGGCGATGCAAAAGGAAATGCGATTGAAGCGATCGAAGCGGCAAAAGCAGGAGATTTTGCATTAGCGAACGAAAAAATCGGCGAATCGGAAAAAGCATTGGTGGAAGCCCATCATGCGCAGACCGGTCTGTTGACACAAGAAGCATCTGGAGATGCAGTGGAACTGTCGTTATTGATGGTCCATGGACAAGATCATTTGATGACGTCCATCGCATTCAAAGACTTGGCAAAAGAAATCGTCGAAATCTATGAGAAAATCAGTAAATAATAAAATAGATGCATGCGGATATCCGGCGAAAACCGGATATCCGCTTTTTTATTATTCTTTTTTGGGAGAGTGCATATAATGAAGGAACTCATAAATAGTGTCATTTATTCGAGGCTTTGGATTTTTATCTTCTAGAAAATGTTGACAATGAGAGGTGTCGGGTGGTAGTATTTAGAAGTTGTCCACGAGAGAAAATAAAACAATTGAAAATAATTGTTGACATGCAATCGTGATGGTGATAAGATATAAAAGTTGCTGCTTCGAGCGACCTTCAATAAATCTTTTTGAAAAATATTTCAAAAAATACTTGACGGATAAACGAGGCCGTGATAACATGAATAAGCAATCACGTAATACGTGATGCGCGATTGACCTTTGAAAACTGAACAAAGAATGAACGAACCAAATGTGCAGGGAGCTTAGACTTCGGTC
>NZ_FOQC01000033.1 GCF_900113645.1 Trichococcus flocculiformis | reverse complement strand
TTTATCTCAAGATTGGCTGATGGACCAAACCCCTTAACTTTTGGCACCGGAGCCCTCTAAAAAAGAGAGAACCAATAAACTAAACAAACGGCGGAGCGTACTCTTTACAATCCGAAAAACCAATGGTTTAAAATTTTCTAAGCCAAGGGCTACTTTGTGCTGCTCCTTTTGTATACCGTCGCCCTTGACGGCAAAGGAAGAAACCATTGGCTCGGTTGTCAAGAGCGTTTGTTTCACCTAACTTTGAGTAGCAGGGCTTGGTTTTTCACATCACCTCGTTATTTTGGGCAGTTTCCATAGAATTTTTGGCACTACCTCTGCGTCGTCATGCCTGTCAGCGCAAAAACTTACTGCCGCTCGCCGACGACTGTGTAGCGTTGTCTCAGATGCCGTTGTCTTTCGATTTCGTCCACCAGTGCAATCGCGTAATCCGCATAACTGATGTAACTTTCACCCTCGCTGTTCAGCAGCAGCGTTTCCGCCCCTTCCGCGTATTTTCCGGTCCGGTTGCCGTTGGGATCAAAATAAGCGGATGGCGAAAGATATGTCCAATTGACCTTGCTTTCCTTCAGTAGGCTGAGGGCCTTGGCCATGTTTTTCGCAGTCGGTTTGAAAGCCTCGGGGAAATTGGCTGTTTCCATCACCCGGATCGTTTTTCCGGGATCTGCGTAAAGGCTGCCGGCGCCGCCTACGACTATCAGACGCGTTTCCGGCAGGTGCTCCAATTCATCGATCAAGGACTGCAGCGAAGTGACATGCTCCTCTTCCATCCCCTCCGGCGCATTGAAAGCATCCACAATCACATCGAACCCTTTCAGATCCTCCACCTGTACATCGAAGATATCCCGCTCGATAATGGCTACATCTTTATCGGCGAGCTTGGCGGGATTCCGGATGATAGCCGTCACCTCGTGTCCCTGGGCATGCGCTTCTTCCAAAATAAGCCTGCCTTGTCTGCCTGTCGCTCCGATGATTCCGATCTTCACTGAAACCCCTCTGTTCTGGTGTCAAGCATCCTTCTGTCTCTTTCATTTTAGGATTCTGGGGATTAAAAGTAAAGCCGGACACTTTTCGGGAAACAAAAGCCCGCCCTAAAATGAATCCATAAAAAAAGCCCCACAGAACCACTTCGGCTCTGCAAGGCTTTCGCTTTTCTTACTTTTCTGGGATAGCATCCCCAATTGTATGCGGATAGATGTTCGCGATGACTTCTCTGTCGATTTTCTTGTTGAAATAGATGCTCATGACCAGCGCAAAGACTTCCGCAATCGGAAACGCCCACCAGACAAACGCAACGTCCCCCAACAAAGAAAGCAGGTAGGCTGCCGGCAACAGCACCACGACCTGGCGGATCATGGAGACCCATAGACTCAGGCCGCCTCTTCCGAAGGCCTGGAACACGGAACCGGAAACGATATTGTATCCCGCAGAAACATAGCAGAGACTGATGATCCGTAAAGCCGGTATCCCGATTTCCAGCATTTCATCGGATGCATTGAATAATTGCAGCAGTGTTCCGGGAATCAGCAAGAAAATGGCTGCGCCGATGAACATGATCGCCATCGCATATTTTTTCGACAAGCTGATGGTCTGCTTGATCCGTTCTTTTTGGTCTGCACCGTAGTTATAGGCGATGATCGGAACCATCCCATTGTTCAGGCCGAAAACCGGCATGAAGATGAAACTCTGAAGTTTGAAGTAGACACCGAAAACAGCAGTCGCTGTCGGTGTGAAGCGGATCAGGATGTTGTTCAGGCTCAAATTCAGGAAGGAACCGACAGCCTGCATCAGAATCGACGGGCCGCCGATGGAATAGATTTTTTTGATCGTTTGCATATCAGGACGGAATCCTTTAAACGATAATGTGATTTCTTTATTGAAACGGACATTGAAAAAGAAGGCCAATGAAGCCGCGGCTATCTGTCCGATTACGGTTGCGATCGCAGCGCCCCTTGTCCCCATTGCCGGAACACCGAACCAGCCGAAGATGAAGATCGGATCCAAGATGATGTTCAGGATGGCGCCTGTTGCTTGGGTAGTCATCGTATACATGGTTCTGCCTGTCGACTGCAGCAGGCGTTCCATGCTGACCTGCATAAAGATCCCGAATGAGAAGACACTGATGACTTGCAGGTAATCGATTCCGTAGGCGATGATTTCTGCATCCTTCGTCTGGAAGGAGAAATAAAGCGGGATGAAAAACAATCCCAACGCCAAGAACAACAGGAAATGCATAGCATTCAGAAAGATGCCGTTATCGGCCGTACTGTTTGCGGCCTCGTAATTTTTTTCGCCAAGGCGTCTGGAAACCAAGGCATTGATACCGACCCCGGTCCCGACCGCCAAAGCGATCATCAAGTTCTGCACCGGGAACGCCAAGGATACGGCCGTCAGTGCTTTTTCTCCGATCTGGGCCACAAAGATGCTGTCGACGACATTATACAAGGCCTGCACCAGCATCGAAATCATCATCGGCACGGACATCGAAATCAGTAGCTTGTTGACGGGCATAACACCCATCTTGTTTTCCGCCATTGCTGGCTGTTTGTTTTGTTGCATATTTTTTTCCTTTCCAAAAAAGTGGAGCCGTCTATTCGACGGCTCGCCTTTTTGTAGCTATAATTTTTTTTTGACTCTTATGGTTCATCTGCCTCTTGGATAGGCAATTCGATTTTGGTCAAGTATTCTTGCGGTGTGAAGCCTCCGCCGTTGTAGTAGGTTTCATGGGAGATGCCGTTCGTTTCGAAATCATGTACCGCTAACCACTGGTCCATTTCCTGATAAATCTTGGGAATTTCATTATAAGGACCGATGTTCAGACAGGATATCCGTTTCCCTGCCGGAATGATGGACATGCGGATATCATCCTGCGGAGGCAACATTTTTGCGATCGGATAGCCGACCTCGATTTCGACGTTTTGCTTCGTGAAGGAGTAATAGATCGTGAAACAGGGACCTGCAGGCAGTTCTTCCAACAGATTCAGATAGGTCAGGATTTTTTCGCGGCAGTCCTCTATCTTCGTCTGCATATTTTTCAGCGTCGTTTCCGTCTTGATGGAAATGATGCGCTGCTCCGCTTGATTGGTCAATGTGATGTCTGAAATTCTTCCCATTATACAGAACCTCCTTTAACAAGGCTTGCGATGCACCGACTTTGAAAACTTCAATATAAGGATAGCATATTTTTCAGAAAAAACCCACTTGATGCATCAAGTGTCGAAAAGTCGCCTCTTTTCCAATTGCTTCAGTTCCTCCTGAACGGTTTTGGCCAAGCCCAAATCCGTCAAAACACGCAACACATCGCCAGTCTGCATAACTGTTTTCCCGGTTGCCACAACATTCTGTTGGCCTCTTCGGATCGATGTCACCAACACATCCTCAGGCCACCGGACATCACGTATCTCTTTGCTGGAAAAATAACTTTCAGCTCTGACCGGTAGATCAAACAGATATTTTTTCCCATTGCGCTTGCTGTCATGTGAAGCGATCAGCCTTTCCAAAAGGCTCTCATAGATAGGATCCACTCCCAACAGATCCGCAGTGACAAAGGCGCTGAATGAACAAATGGCAAGAGGCATCAACTGATTCATCCCGCCGACCATCTCCGTCACCAAAATGATGGCGGTCAAGGGTGCTTTTCCGATGGCTGTGAAATAACCCGCCATCGCAAAAATGATAAAATGCGGCAAATATTGCGGATCGAAAGAAAACAGAGACAACGTTGCTTTCCCATAGATGGCGCCCAATATTGCCCCCAAGGATAAGACCGGCAGAAAAATACCACCGGGAACATTCGCCCCATAGGAAACCATCGAAAATACAAAGCGCAAAACCCATAAGCCGAGCAACATCCCCAAGGAGAGTTGCCAATTGCTCAAATGCAGGATCAGCTCGCTGCCTCCTCCGATGACCTGGGGAAGAAAATAGCCGATCGGGATGACCAGTAGGAATGGCAAGATTGCATTATACCGAGCTGGGATGAATGGCAACCTGCCATACAGTTTAGGCAATACCAAGACTACTTTGGTGTAGAGCCAGCCATTCAATCCCAGAAAGATACCTAAACCAATAACCAAACCATAGTAGGCGATCGGGATCGTGTTCATCATGCCGATATCCAACGCCGGAGTCAACCCGAAGATATTAAGGGACACAAAATTTGCCACAAGCGCCGAAGAGAAAGTCGTGATGGCCAACAAGGGAGAAAAATTATGATGGACCTCCTCCAGGACAAACATCAGTCCTGCCAAAGGAGCATTGAAAGCTGCGGCCAAACCGGCACCGGCACCGCTCGAAAGAAGGATTTTTTCTTCGACATCATCCCCCTTTGTGAGATTGCTGATGCCTTGCCCCACTGCGGATCCCAGTTGGATGGACGGGCCCTCCCTTCCTAAAAAAAGGCCGGATCCGATCGCCAGTAGACCGCCGATGAATTTTTTCCAGAGTACTGGCCACCAGTTTAAGCTGATGAGCCCCTGTACTTGCCCTTCAACTTGCGGAATGCCGCTGCCCTTGATGTTAGGTTCGCTTTTAACAAGTTTTCCGACGATGAGCGCGGCTGTCACTGAAAAAATTACCCAAGGGATGAGCCAGATTGGCTGTTCCTGCATGAAATGATAGCCTTCGATCACTGTTTCTAAAATAAATTCAATGCCTAATCTGAATAGACTAACAATAAAACCGGCTGATAAACCCACCAGGGTTCCTTTCATGAGGTAAATGACACGTTCATCAGCCATGAGCTTCCTGTAGATATCCACGGATTATCCCTTCTTTCTTTTTTAATTGTTCAATGAAAATCAAAAAACCCAAAACTATGTGCATAATTTTAGGCGATTTTGGTTTTTGTCGTATCCTACATAGTCGAACTCTGAATCCCAGAAATCTCCGCCTAAGTTGACAACCCCACGCGGACAAAAAACGTCCGCTTTGTGTTTGTCCCCTTAGTGCTCGATTTCTACCCGGGATTCATCTCGCTCTACATTTTTTCTGGGGATTGGACTCCTAGGAGTCTTAGGCCTTCTTGCAGGACTGTGGCTACGGATTGTACAAGAGCCAGACGGGCGTTGCGTTTGTCGTCTTCGACAAGCACTTTTGTGTTGCCGTAGTATTTATTGAATGCTTGGGACAAGTGGAGCGTGTATTTCGCGATCACGGATGGCTCGAATTTTTCGTAGGCTTGTTGGATGATTTCAGGGAAACTGTTCAACAGTTTCACGACTTCCCATGCGTACGCGTCATCCAAACCAAGATCAGCAGCTTCGGTCGTGTCCAGTTCAACTGCCGCTTTGCGTAGGATGCTCAAGCCACGTGCGTTTGTATATTGTACGTATGGGCCTGTTTCGCCTTCGAATTGCACGACTTCTTCCAAATCGAAGTCGAAATTGTTCAGACGGTCATTTTTCAGGTCGTGGAAAACGACGGCACCGATGCCGACTGCTTTGGCGACTTCTTCTTTATTTTCCAGTGTCGGATTTTTCTCGTTGATCTGTTTCAAGGAAAGCTCGGTCGCTTCATTCAGGACTTCCTCAAGCAGGATGACTTTCCCTTGGCGCGTCGACAATTTTTTGCCGCCTTGTGTGATCAGACCGAATGGGATGTGGTGCATGTTTTCTGCCCAATCATAGCCGAGTTCTTTCAGAACAGCTTTCAGTTGTTTGAAATGGTTGCTTTGCTCATTGCCGACTGCGTACAAGGACATCGCAAAATCATAGTTGCGTTTGCGGTAGATCGCCGCAGCCAAGTCACGGGTGATGTACAGCGTTGCGCCGTCCGATTTCTTGATCAAAGCCGGATTCAGATTGTATTTTTCCAGATCGACGATGGTTGCACCGCGGTCCTGGGTCAGGATGCCGGCTTTGTCCAGCAGCTCAACGACTTCATCCATCTTGTCGTTGTAGAAAGCTTCGCCGTTGAAGGAATCGAACGTGATTCCCAACATATCATAGATTTTCATGAATTCCTGCAGCGATTCGGAACGGAACCACTCCCAAAGATGCAGAGCTTCTGCATCGCCGTCTTCCAATTTCTTGAACCAAGCGCGGGCTTCGTCGTTCAAAGTATCGTCTGTTTCTGCTTCTGAATGGAAACGCACGTAAAGAGTCAGCAATTCATTGATCGGTTCAGCTTTGACTTTCTCTTCGTTGCCCCACAATTTGTAGGCCACGATCAGCTTGCCGAATTGGGTTCCCCAGTCGCCCAAGTGGTTGATTTTGATCGGGTTGAAGCCGACTTTCTTCATGATATTGGCCAAAGAATTTCCGATTACCGTAGAACGCAAATGCCCCATCGAGATCGGTTTCGCGATATTCGGCGAGGACATATCGATCGGCACGTTGCCGCCTTTTCCGATATCGGCTGTTCCGAACGCTTGCTTCTCGGCAGCAATTTCATGCAAGACCGCATTCGATACCGCTGCTTTTTCAAGGAACAGATTGACGTACGGGCCGACCGCCTCAACCTTTTCAATATAAGGATGGTTCAGTTGTGCCGCCAAATCTCCGGCGATAGCTTGCGGCGCTTTGCGCAATGCTTTCGCCAGTGCGAATGCCGGAAATGCTACGTCCCCGTGCTCTGTATATTTAGGTACTTCCAGCAATTGGTACACTTGGTCGTAAGTTAAATGCTCCGATACCAGCTTTTGAATCTCTTCAGCAACAATCTTTTTATAGTCCATATTTTTCTGCTCCTTTATTATATGCCTCTGCCTATCCACACGGTGAATGGATCACTTATCTTCCAGTAGGTACCGCAAATCTGCGATAACGATAAAAAAAGCCCCTATTCTGCCCTGGCAAAATAGAGACGAACATCCGTGGTACCACTCTAATTCGATAAAGCAACACAGATGGGCTCTGATTAGTTTATCCTTTTGAACCGTTAACGGGGCTAAACCGAACGACGCTACTCGCAGACTCTTTCCCGATCCGTCCGTTGAACAGAGGACCGCGCCTGTTTTCAAGTCATTTTCTCTGAAGTGCGTTTCCTTCTTCACTCCGTTGCGGGCTTCCACCTTCCCCGCTCGCTGTGAACATTGCTCGAAGTACTTTCTTCATCAATGAATGTGATTACTATCTGTATTACTATATCAAAGCCGGCCCTGTTTGTCTAATTGAATTTTTGACTTCCTCATCATTCCGATGGATTCGGCAAATGCTTCGGACGGCTCATCCAGATGCTTTCCGAGTAATCCATGAAAATTTTTCCGATCCAGGATTTTTTGCGATGCACTTCGCGGAAGCCAATCCTTTCGTAAACACTTTGAGCCCGTCCGTTACTGTCGACGACATCCAAGGCGAAGGTTTCGTAAGGTTCCGTTTCGATCAGCTTAAGCAGCATCCGTCCGGCAACACCTTGGCACCGGTCTGCCTCGTTGGTCGCCACACATTCAAAATAGAGCGTATCATCGTCGATGTCCAATGGCTCCCCGTATTCTTTGCGAAAACTGAAATAACCGACATGTCCCCAGAGAAATCCGAAATTAGCCAGGAAATCCTCTTTGTTGACTTCCATCGCACGACGCTGGTTGGTCGAACAGCCCACCATCGCGACCGGGCGCTCCCCGTCCATCGCAACTCGGATCAAGTCCTCCTGCAGCAGCCTGCGGAATCCGCCAAGCAGGCGATCGGTGTCGCGATGCAACGTCTTCATGTCCTTATAGTAGCTGCTGACGAAAATTTTTCTGACATCCTCTTTTTGTGTTTCCGATAATTGGCTCATTTTCGCCATCGTTATTTCTGTCATATTTGTCTTCCCTTCATGCAAATCTCACGTATTGTTTGATCCGCTGCATTATTGCTGGTGGCTGTTTCCGATGAATGCTGTGATGGCCTCGACCGTCTGCTGTTGCTGTTGAAGGGCACTGATGGTTGCCGTGCCATCGCCCTCCTGTAGGCCGTAATCACCGAATTGGCCATGATTACCGCCATCCAGCACGATTTCCGTATAGTCATCCGGCAACTTCGCTTGCGCTTTATCGTAGCTTTCACGGCTCAAAACTTCATCCTCCGAACCATAGATGGAGAGCGCAGAAAACGGCGCATCAGTCAAATCATTGGACGGATAGGATGCCAGGAAAATCAGGCCGTCGACTCTATCAGTTTGATTGGCCGCAAAACTGGAGGCCATGACACCGCCCAAAGAATGACCGGCAAGATACCAATCCTGCACACTAACTTCCTGTTCCATGATTGCTTCGGCCGCGTCCGCGTCAAAAACCGCCAAATGGAACGGCATCTTGGCGATGACCACCAATAAATCCGCTTCGGCCAAGCTACGCAGCAAAGGTGCATAGGCTTCCGCTTCCACCTTTCCGCCCGGATAAAAGATAACCCCTTCTTCCGGATCTTTTCCATTCGGAGTAAAGGTGATCGTATCATCAGTCTCCGTAACAGTAATCGACTCATCCGACTGCAGCGCCTCAACAGCCTCCACCGTTGCCTGATAATAGTCATTCACATACCAAAAGAATGCACCTGCTGCAATCATAATACTTATGGCCAATCCGATCAGTACTTTTCGGATCCAGCTGAATTTTCTATTTTTTTCCATAATTTCCTCCTTTGAATCATGTTTGCACTTTTCCTGAAACTGTTCTAAAGTAATCATGATGAGTGACTTATAAGTTGCATCCACCTCAGAAAGGCGGGTAAAAAACATGTGGTATGATGGTATTTTTGAATCTTTGCTGGCTTTGCGCGATGAAAAACGTGCTCCCCAGATGTCGGCCTATATGCGGAATCAATTCCCGTTCCTGGGCATCGCATCGGCTCCGCGGAAAGCAGCCTATAAAAAAATTTTTGCAACCGCAAAAAAAGAAAAAATCGTCGACTTCGATTTCGTCGACCAGTGCTTCAAGCGTGAAGAACGTGAATTCCAGTATGCCGGCGTCGATTATTTACTGGCGATTCAGGATTGCCTTGTTCCGGAAAACTTGCCGAAATTGAAACAATACATCCAGGCAAAATCTTGGTGGGATACCGTCGATGGCCTGGATGGCGTTGTCGGATCGATCGTCCAACGCTATCCGGAATGCAAGCCGATCCTGTTGGAATGGAGCGTGGCTAATGACATCTGGCTTCGTCGGGTCGCAATCGATCATCAACTCGGCTTCAAATCCAAGACGGACACCGTGTCATTGGAAGAAATCATCAAAAATAATCTGAACCAAAAGGAATTCTTCATCAATAAAGCTATCGGTTGGAGCTTGCGCGATTTCAGCAAAACGAATCCCGATTGGGTGCGCGCATTCATTTCCGCACATAAGGATGATCTGTCCAGTTTGAGCATCCGCGAAGGCAGCAAATATGTCTGATCATTTAGGCTTCTATATCTTGGCCGGCTCATAGTTGAGCTGCACCAAGCCGGAATCGAACGTGGTTGCTTCAACTAATTTCAATGGGTGCTCCTTCTTGCTTTCTTTAAATAACGGAATCCCTTCACCCAACAAAATCGGGATGATGGATACAGTATAACTGTCGATCAGCCCTTTCTCACGGAATAAGTCGATTGCTTCGGACCCGCCATCGATAAAGATGTCTTTGCCGGGTCTGCTCCGGATTTGGTCCAACAGATTGTCGGGAGATCCGCTGTAAAAATGTATTTGCCCCTCAGAAGGACGCTCCGTCCGTGAAAGGACATAACAGTCCCGGTCTGCATGCGAGAATTCCCCGCCGAAAGACAACACTTTTTCGTATGTCTTCCGGCCCATGATGACTGTGTCGATCGTTTCAATAAAAGCGGCATAGCCATAATCTTCATCCGGTCTCGCAACACTATCAAGCCAATCGATATCTCCATCCGAATGCGCGATATATCCATCCAGACTGGCTGCGATATAGACTCTGACTTTTCTTTTTCCCATTTGATCACCTCATTGACTTGTCTACCCCGTACAGTCAACTATACGCTTGGTTGACAATCAAAGAAAGAATTTTTCGTTCGGAAATTGACAAAACCGCAAAAAAAGACGATTCTGAGCGAATCGTCTTTTTTGCGTCTTTGCGTCTTTTTTTGCGTGGGCCGCGATTTTTTGGTTGACAATCATTTATTGCCTAGCTCGTTGATTTGAATCAGCTTCGGAGCGGATAAGCCAGGATCAAACGGGTAGCGGAATTGGTCGCAGCAACTTCCTTTAACAGGCTAACCAGGGAATCCCCATAATCGCCGAGTTGGTTATGCACCATTTGCGGATCATGCAGGATGATCATTTTGCCGGAATAATCCGTCGTCAGACAATCCCATAAAGCATCGAGATTATTGCCGTAATATTCGGGAAGATGCAATTTCTTTTTCAGGTAGGCATGCGCTGCTTTCCGATCGGTCATCTTCTTACCGTTCAAACGGATGATTTCCATCTTCAATGACTCCCCTCCCCGTACAGCTGCTCGAACGACTCGTAATGATCATCCGTGTAAAAGATCAGTCCGTCATTCGAGTACACGATGCGCTCCGCCCCGCGGTAGCCACCGTCGTAATTGATGTCGGCTTCGTAATAGGTCCTGCCCGATTTCTTCGGAAGCAAGCCCTCACGATTGCCGAAGAAATCACCACCGATCAACATCCCATCCGTCACTTCCCACAAATTGCCCTCTGCGTTGTCCCAGCCCAATGCTTCAGCTTCGTCCTTCGTCAGATAGTTGGGCGGCAGTGCGTTAAACTGGTGGATATAGGCCGCCACTTCGTTTTTCGTCGAATAGGACTGTCCTTCCGAAACGCCACTGCTGATTGCCGTTTCGGCCGATTCCTGCGATCCTGTTGCGTTCGCGTCTTCCTCAGTACTTTGCGAGCTGCTGGCGGTGATGCTGATCGAAGAGTCCGTTGTCTGTTCCTCGAAAAGCGAATCGACACCATTGACCCATACGGCCAGAATGATCGCCAAAAGTGCGAACAAGCCTTTCAGGCCGCTTTTTAAATTTTTCATGCACTAGTCCCCTTTTTGTTAGTGTGTCCCACGATACGATACAAAAGGAACGCCGGATTGTCCAGTATTTAATCGGAAGCCTGTTGCTCCGTTACGATTCGTACCATGATTTCGTTATGCCGGAACATAGGCGGCACAAACGGTGCATTGAAGGATGCCAGCATATAATTCGAAGCAGGCTGGTACTTTTTCTCCTGCACCCACTGCGCCAACTTCTCCAGCATGTCACGCTCTTTCCGATCATTCGAATAACCGCCGTATTGGATGACCGCAAAAAGGCCGTTGGCGAATTTTTTTACGGTCAGCGCAGGACTGTTGGGCTGCGGAATATCCTCCCATTCCGCCTTCGGGACAACAAATGCCATCTTCGTGCGTTCTTCCGACATTTCCTGGATAACCGGTACAGTCATGCTGATTTTTCGATTGGCCTGATTGTCTTTTGAAATGTAGCGGAACAAGGTGCCGAATCCGCTGTCAACACCCGGATCAGCGGCATTGTCATATTCCACGATGTAGAAATCGCGGTATTCCCGCAATTCGAACGGCTCCTCAGACAGCAGTACTGTGTATTCCGGGCGTTCATATTTGGCCATGACTTCCCTTCCCCCATTCTGTTCTCTATAGCTGAATTTTACCACGATTTTCTTTTTTCCCGAAAAGATAGGCTGCTTGACTGGTTTGGGGCTTGTGCTATCACCCAACAACTGATATAAATAAATTACAAGCAAATGAGAGCGTTATCACCTTTTATGATCGGAGGCGGAAGCCATGTTGAAAAGTTTTTCGTTGCAGGAAAAAAGTTGGATCATGTACGATTGGGCAAATTCCGCCTACTCCATAATCATCTCCTCGGTCATTCTGCCGCTTTTTTATAAATCGATCACTACCGGCGTAGGCATAGCCCCGAACTTGGCGGATTCTTATTGGGGCTATGCAACCTCTGCCGCAACTTTGGCTATCGCCGTATTCGCGCCGATCCTCGGTACGATCGGGGATTATCCGAAATGGAAAATGCGACTGTTCAAAAGTTTCTTCTTGATCGGTGTTGTTGCAACGGCTGCGCTCAGCTTTACGGACGATTGGCGCCTGCTGCTTGCCTTCTATATGCTCACGACAATCGGTTTTTCCGGAGCAAATATCTTCTATGACGCATTTTTGGTCGATGTCGCGACCGAGGAACGAATGGATCGGGTCTCCACTTACGGATTTGCGCTGGGTTATATCGGCGGCAGTACGATTCCGTTCGTGCTTTCGATCCTGCTGATCATGTTCGGCGAGAGCATCGGCATTTCCCGGACCACCGCCGTCAAAGCCTCCTTCCTGTTCACGGCATTTTGGTGGATCGTCTTCACGATTCCGATGCTGCGTAATGTGAAACAGCGCTATTTCCTCCCGCCCAGCGAACATATCATCCATGACAGTTTCGCCAGACTATCGAAAACACTGCGTCAGATCCTCAGCCACAGGAAAATGTTCTTGTTCCTGATCGCCTATTTCTTTTACATCGACGGATTGAACACGATCATCCACATGGCCGCCGTCTTCGGTGACAGCATCGGGATTGTTTCCGATATGCTGATGATTGCCGTGCTGGTGATTCCGATCCTGTCCTTCCCTTTTACGATCCTCTACGGGAAATTGGCTCAACGTTTCGGCAGCAAAAAGATGATTCTTGTGGGCATTTGTATTTATCTGCTCGTCTGTCTGCTGGCTTTCCGCATGACTTCCGCCGTTGAATTTTGGATTCTCGCCATCTTGGTCGCAACTTCGCAAGGCGGTATCCAAGCACTTTCACGTTCCTATTTCGCCAAACTTGTGCCCAAGGAGAACGCCAACGAATATTTCGGTTTCTACAATATCCTCGGCAAATTTGCCGCCATCATCGGCCCAGCGCTCTATGCGCTCACGAGTCAATTGACCGGTGACTCACGCAACGGACTCGCCAGTATTTCTCTCCTCTTCATCATTGGAGGCGTGCTGATGCTGCGGACAGAGGGAAATTAATCCCGCGTTGCATATGATCCACACCCGAAAAGGCTGCATTCCACGCGGAATCAGCCTTTTTAGGTTCTATCTTTTACTGACGAACCCAGACAACGGACGTTTGACGAGTTCCGTGACGACAAGATAAGAAACGGCGATCCCCAAAATGATCCCCAAATGCGCCATTGTCGGCGGCCGGAATTCAAAGAAGGCGGCAGTAGCGGGAATCATCGGCAATCCGATGGCAAGTGCCATGGCGATCACCGAAAGGATCACGATCGACGGCGCCGGCCAGCCGGCCTTGGTGATCGGAGCCAAGGAGCGGATCGACAACATCAATAATATCTCCGTCAACACGCTGGCAATGAACCAGTTGGTCTGCAGCACTGCCGGGGAAATCCTGTAGAATAGACCGAAGCAGATGAAATCGAAGACGGTGCTGACGAGCCCCATCGTGACGAAAATGATGTAGAGGGAATGCAGATCATACCGTTGCGGTCGTTCTACTTCCTGAGCCGATACGCGATCAAAGGCGATGGCCATCATCGGAAAATCGGAAAGCAGATTCAGGAGCAGCAGCTGTTTCGGCAGCATCGGCAAAAAGCTGATGAAGAGCGAGCCGATGGCGACCGCATAGAAATTACCGAAGTTCGAGATCAAAGTGGCGCGGATGTATTTCATCGTATTGGCGTGCGTTTCCCGCCCAAAGCGGATGCCTTCGACGATTACCCGCAGATCGTTCTGCAGCAATACGATATCGGCGGTCTCACGGGCGACATCCGCTGCGGACTGCACGACCATCGAGACATGTGCCGCCTTCAGGGCTGGTGCATCATTGATCCCTTCACCCAAGTAACCGACTGTGAATTGTTCTTTCAGCAATTGGATTAGTTCCAGTTTTTGCTCCGGTGTCGTCCGGGCAAAGACGCGAATTGAAGACAGACGTTTCTTCCTTTCGGCCAGTGGTAATGTCAAAAAGGCGGCAGCCTCCGTGACTTCAGCGCTCTCCGTCACCAAACCGGCTTCCCTTCCGACTGCCTCGGCCACCTTCAGGGCATCCCCGGTGATGACCGTAATGGCGACATTCATATGTTTTGCGGCTGCTACGGTCGCAATAGTGGATTCCTTGATACGGTCCACAAAAGAGACAAATCCGCCGAAACGCGCACCGCTGCCGTCGTCGTAGCTCACGCCCAGTACCCGGTGGCCTTCCTCTTCCTCTGCCTGCAGCCAATCCGCAACAGTATCGCGGGAAATCAATCCTTCCCCGAAGAAATATTCCGGGCTCCCGCGGCGGATATGCAGCGTCGAACCGTCCGCCTGTTTCACGACTGCGCCGTTGCTGCGCAGCGCCGGATCGAAGGCCTCCTCCTGCGCGAGACTGTAGCGCTCCACAATCTGCCGTTGCGCTTGCGTGAGGGCCTTATCGCTTGCACGGTCGAAAGGTTCCGGTATCCGCTCATGCAGATTGATGGCGGCCAAGCGCGCCAAGACCAGTGGATCGTAAGGGGATTCCGCCATCGGATAAACATTGCTGAACACAAGATGATTTTCCGTGATTGTTCCGGTTTTGTCGGTGCACAACAGATTGACTGATCCCAAATCCTGGACCGCGGAAAGCCGCTTGACGATGACATCGCGTTTGGCGAATTCCAGAGCTCCCCTTGAAAGGGAAAAAGTCAGCACGAGCGGCAAAGCTTCCGGGATGGCCGATACGGCCAGGGCGATCGCGAAAATCAGCAGACTCGTGACATCCGCCTCCCTGCCCTCGATCAGGATGTTGGCCAACACAACGAATCCGAGCGTCAGCAGCGTCACTTTCATGATGAAGTTGCTGATTTTGTCCACACTCTTGACCAGTTCACTCTCCGCCTGGACGGTTGATGCCGTCGTAGCGATATGAGCCAATTGCGTCTCCTGTCCGATCGCCGTAATCTCAGCCAAAGCATTTCCCCGCACAATCACAATCCCTTGCAGCAGATGCTCTTCTTCATCAGCGGCAGTTGCGCTTGACACGGACGCCCGTTTCGTAACTGGAATGGACTCACCCGTAAAGGTCGTTTCATCGACCAGAAGATCACGGGCAACGCGGACAATGGCGTCAGCCGGCACGATATCGCCCGACTCAAGCTTCAGGATGTCCCCGGGCACCAACGTTTCGGTCGGCACTTCCTTTTCCGTTCCGGCCCTGATTACCGTAATTGTGCTCAGCAGATAGGCTTTCAGCTTATCGGCCGCCTGATTCGATTTGTGCTCCTGATAGACGTTGAGTGCTGTCCCAAGGAACACAAACAACAAGATAAAGGCACCATCGATCGGCTCACCCAAAGAAAAGGTCACGCCCGCCGCAATCAGCAGCATCAGATTGAAGATGCCGCGGAATTGCCTTGCAATCAGACCAAGGAGGCGATGCTTCGGTACCGGCAGCGCGTTTGGTCCATATCGGACTCTCCGTTCAGCCGCTTCCGCTTCCGTCAATCCATTCCATTCATTCCATTCATTCTTATTTGTCATAACTCATCATCGCACCTTTCGCATCAAAATAAGTGAAATCCCCTTCATCATAGTGCCAGACCGCCTTCAGTTCTGTCGGCTGACGGATACCGTTGATTTCCTTGTACACGCCGCAGATGGCCGACCATCTGACTTTTTCGCTTTTCCCATCCATCGTCGTTGCTTCCCGATCATCGGTCGTGAAGGCTATCATCTCATCATCTTCATTGAACGTGAAAATCCCTTCCGCAGTGGTACCGTATGCCGTAATCACCGCCTTGGCATGGTGCGCGTCGATTGCCTCCCAGCGGATGTAGTCCTGAAGAGCCGCATTAGGAACGAAGAGGCACTCGGACAGGAACGTCACCAAACTGGCCTTATCCATCGCTTCTCCGTCAATGTCGAACAATGTGATATTTTTTGCCAAAATCCCTTTCATCGAGCCTTTGCCGTCGACATAAGTCCTGTTGAACATCCACAATACAGGTTACTTCCCGATGAACACGATGATTTTGGCTATGGGCATTTTCTTCGGCGGCATGGCACAAGTCATTGCCGGAATCATGGAATTCAAGAAAAACAATACTTTCGGCGCAACTGCCTTCACTTCTTACGGCTTCTTCTGGCTTTCCCTTGTCGGAACGCTCGTTATGCCTGGTCTTGGCATGGGCGAAGCGGCTTCAGCTAAATCCATGGCTGCTTACCTGTTCATGTGGGGATTCTTCACGTTGGGCATGTTCGTCGGAACATTGCGCATCAGCAAAAACCTGCAGATCGTCTTCGGTTTTTTGACACTGCTTTTCTTCCTGCTTGCTTTGGGAGACTTCACGGGCAATGAAATGATTTCTACAATCGCGGGTTACGAAGGCATCTTCTGCGGCTTCTCAGCCATCTACGGCGCTTTGGCACAAGTTCTGAACGAAGTCTACGGCGAAGAAGTCCTGCCGTTGGGCAATGTGACGACTGTCAAGAAAACAGCAAAAATCGAAGTAGCTACTAGTAAATAAATAAATTGAATCAAATAAAAACACGGGCGCTATGCAATAGGATTGCATAACGCCCGTGTTTTTGCCTTTTCGGTGGCGTTCCCCGACCAATCGCCGAGGAGTGTCATTCGAAGTCAGCAGCAACCTTTTTACGGGGCTGGCTTGTGCAACCTGACCTGAAAATTTGCCTACTGCTCTGTCCTGAATAATGACTGATTTGATTGATTGCTGCTTGTTCCGACTTGGCGGTTTATCTGCTGACGATCCGGCAGCAGTGGATCCGGGCTGCTTTCTTTTTGCCTTCTTCGATTTCCTGATCGAAAGCTGCCCTTTCCTCCGGCGTCAAATCGTTGATCGACAGGAAGCTCAAGTTGGACAATCTGTATGTTTCCTTCACATCGCTATCGTTTCCGAAGGCCGTCGCTTCGATGTTGTTCAGCACCTTTTCCGGATTGCCGGCTCCCATCGCTTCCAGACTCTCCTTGTCCTGTTCAGAGAAACGCAGCGCCAAGTCGAGCGTCGTCGTCTTGTAGACGGTGCTGCCCATGAAGGTGACGCGCGTCAGGTATTCGTTCGTGACTTCGTTGTAAAGGATGTATTCTTTAGCTGTTGTTTGTTCCATGATTCAGTTGTTCCCTCCAAAAATACCGATTTGCATTCCCATTATAGACCATCCGCTCTGTTTTTCACATACCGGCCGTAATAGTTTACCGGTTCAAGCCGGCTTTTTGCTGTTTTTGTAGGCATCATGGAAACCTTCGAATGAGTCCAGCAGGAAGATGAACAGGAAGACGGCTTTGATCGAGTTGAATGCAGTATTAAGTACCCGTTGCCCATCCGCGGCTTCGCCGATTTTCGTGACGAGCTCCGGATTCAGGATGGCTGTATCTTGAAGGATGAACCACAACAATACAAACGAAAGTACATTCAAAATCAGATTGGCGGTCGCGACCGGATAGGTCCACTTCCTGAAAACGAGTTTGCTGGCGGAGAACAGCAATTGCAGCACCAGCATGCCGTTGATGTAAGGCAAGTAACTGCGGAACACTTCCTGATTCAACATCGGAATCATTTCCTGGATGCTGCCGTCCAGCGTATAGTAGAATCCCAGCAGCTGGCTGTATTGGTTGACGAGGATGATGAACTAGTGTTCCTCCAGTGCGGCATAATTGTGGTGGCAGTGGACGGCATCCGACAACTTGACGTGATTGATGCCGGCGTACTTTTTCACCCAGAGTCGGACGATATCGAGCACCTTCTCCATCATCTGGTTGCGGTTTTCTTCGGCGAAATCCATCGCCAATTTCATCCAGCGCAGGTACAGTTTCCCGAGATCACTTTCGGTGGAAAAACAGGCCAAATCCCACTCGGGAGGGACCGGAGACTGTTCCTGTTTGTTCACTTCCTTGGCCATATCGTTGAAATAATGGCAGATTTTGAACCCCAGATTGCGCGACCCGGAATGCAGCATGATGCCAAGCTTTCCCTGATCGTCCGTCTGCAGTTCGATGAAATGGTTGCCGCTGCCGAGCGTGCCGACTTGATAGGCGGCATCGTCCAGTTCCTTCATCAATTCCTGCGGCATCGTGTCCTTTTCCTCGGGTGTCATTCCTTCAAGGAAGCGGGCGACCGATTCACATTGCTGTTTTTTCTTATGGTGCTCGAAGCCGGTCGGGATATTCCGCAGGATGTCGCCCGCGATCGCCTGGGCCAGCTTCCCGTTCGGCGTCTCGATTTCGATCAGCCGTTCGACAGGGATGTTCGTCTGGACAAAACTCATCCCGCAGCCGATATCCACCCCGACCGCATTCGGAATGATGACCTTTTCGGCAGCGATGACGCCCCCGATCGGCATGCCGTAGCCGGAATGCGTATCCGGCATCAGTACGACCCATTGATGCAGAAATGGTAGATTAGACAGATTCTTCGCTTGTTGCAGACAGTCCTCACCGATTTGTTCCTCATTCTCCAGCCACACCTTGATTGGCCACTTCTGTTCCTCGGGATTGAAGATGGTTATCATCTCTTGATGCCCCTTTCCGGATAACTTGCGCAGCGCAGCTATTTGATTTTTTGATCCATCCCCGTTGCCAAATCGCTGAACTGCTGCAGCAAATCCGTGATCTGCCTTTCGCGGTGAGGATTCTTCCAATTGATGACGCCGCTGCCGATGACATCGGCGCCGTGTTCATCGCAAAGTGCCGTCATCTGCTTCAAGGCATTTTTTCCGCCCATCCACGGGAAAGGGAAGAACTCGGTCACGAACAGGAGCATGGGCTTGTTCTCGAATTGGCCGACCCGCGAAAAATAGTGCTTCAGTACAGGGGAAGCGGAAGCTCCTCTGACCGGTCCGGCGATGATCAGGAGATCGTGCGCCTGCGGATCCGGATAGGACTTCAGTGTGATGTTCGCGCTGTTGTTCTCGTTTGTTTTTTCCTCTCCGATGGTCTTGAGCTGTTCGATCTCCACGTCGTGCCCGTCAGCCGCCAGCCTTTCCTGCAGCCGCTCCGCTACCGACAAGGTATTTCCCGTCAAGGAGTGGACAATGATCCCGATTTCCATAGCCTTTCCCACTTTCTGTAATTTAAATTTTCGCCATTAATGGATGTGCTTCGTTTGTCCGAATGGGGATCTTGCTGCAACCTCGACTTTGATCCGATCGGGGTCTTCGAAAAAGACGGCGTAGTGTTCTTTTCCGCCTGCGAAAGGATGTCTTTCGGTATACAGCAACGGGATGCCGCGACTTTGCAGTTCTTTGTACAGTTCGTCCACTTGATGCTTTGTGTCTACAGCGAAGGCCAGGTGGTTCAATCCGGTCCGTCCGCGGTGATAGGATCCATCCAGGAAACGTTCGGCTGTCTGGACGAAGACGATGTATGTATCATCTTCCTTGTAGCTGAAGCCTTGCTCCCATTCCTGGTATTTGCTGAAGCCCAGCTTTTCCAGCAGCCACGACCAAAATTGCTTGCTGGCCGTCAGATCGCTGACATTGATTTCGATATGATGAATGAGGCCCATTTACCCACTTCCTTTTCTTTTGTGACCACCCTATCCCGCTTACAATTCCAAAGCCGATTCTTTGTCCCAAGCGGCTGGGTTTGTTATAGTCAATCTATCAATAATTTGGAAATCATTTGCACAAATGTATTCAGAATAAAGAATCGGAGGAAATTATGAAACTCAGCATCTTGGACCAAGTCCACATCACAGCAGGCGGCAACGCCGAGCAGTCCCTGCAGAACGCCAAAGAACTCGCCCGTTTAGGCGATAGCCTCGGGTACGAACGCATTTGGTTCGCCGAGCATCACGGCAGCAATTTGATGGCGAGCGCCGCGCCCGAAATCATCGCCGCCTTCATCGCGGCCGCGACGGATCGGATCCGTGTCGGAACCGGAGGCGTCATGATGATGCATTACTCCCCTTTGAAAATCGCGGAAGTCTTCAAAACACTGTCCGGCTTTGCACCCGGTCGGATCGATTTGGGCATAGGCCGTGCCCCCGGAGGCGATCGTCAGTCCATGTACGCATTAGCGCAAGGCAACCCGCCCCAATTGGAGAATCATTACGAAAAACTGCGGACGATATTGGATCTTTTGGAAGACCGGAAACCCCAGGATCCACTTTACCGGGACACTCCCGCGGCGCCTGTAGACGTGACCGTTCCGCAGACCTGGTTATTGGGTTCGAGCGGAAACAGTGCCGTCCAGGCCGCTAGAATGGGCGTCGGCTATTCATTCGCGCAGTTCTTCACCGGGACGCTTGATAAAAGTATTTTCGACCTCTACAAGAAGAATTTTGCCCCATCCGCAGCCATGCCCGAAAAACAGATTAGCGCCGCTTTCCATGCCATCGTCGCGGATACGCGCGAAGAAGCGCTCTACGAAGAGTTGCCGTATGCAATCTTCAAGATGCAGCTTTTCCGCGGAATGATGCGCAACCACCTGATGACCCCGGAACAAGCCGCCGCTTACCCGCTGACGGAAATCGAGAAGCAGCTTATCAACGACATCCGCAAGACGCATATTATCGGGACCGCGAAAGAAGCCGGAGAAACATTGCTGAATCTGCAGGAACAGTACGGTTTCGACGAAGCGATGATCATCAGCATGCCGCATTCCCAAAAGGCGCGGCTCAAAACCTATTCCTTATTGGCGCAGGAGCTGCTGTAGACTGTCTACCGCATCAAGCTCGGTCATCCTCTTCAAGGGGATGGCTTTTTTTTGGCTTGTGCCCGTTCCAACGTTTCGGCAATCCTTTTTTTCCGGGTATCGGGACGTTTTGCGTGTGCGATCCAGAAAAGATAGTGGGCCTTTTCACCGGTCGGCCAGCCTTCGAAACACGCGCGGGCTAACGGATCATCCTTGAATGCCTGCTCCAATTCCTCGGGCAGCTCCGGGACTTCCATCGAGGAGTAGGCCGCTTGCCATTTCCCGCTGGCCTTCGCATCTAGGATTACCGCCAAACCGGCTTCAGTCATCCTTCCTGCCGCCATCAAAGCTTCGGCACGTTTGCGGTTGACCAGCGACCACACGCTACCTGGCCTGCGAGGAGTCATGCGGATGATGAAGCTTTCCTTATCCAGACTGTACATCTTACCGTCGATCCAGCCGAAACAGAGCGCCTCTTCGACCGCTTCTGCGAGCAGTACACCCTCGCCTTTAACATGGGCTTTTTTGATTTTTAGCCAAATCTGATCCTTTTGATCATGCTTTTGCGCCAGCCAGTCATGCCATTCCTGAGGATTACGCAAACTGAGCCACTCCTCGGGAAATCCGGATTCCGTCATAACTAGCTCTCCTTCCATTTCAGGGGATGCATGATGCTCTTTAAAAGCATCATGCATCCCTGTCATAATATTCCAGTACTCGCAGGCATCTGAGCGTATTCCAGCGGCTTGGCTTTCCGGCCTGTTCCATCTGAAAATGCACTTCGCCGGGATGATGGGCCTGCGTTTTCCAGCGTCCGTCCGACAGTCGCTTTTCCTTCAGAATGTCCAAAGCATCCTGCAGCCTTTCATCATACGGATAACCGACACTTTGAAAATAATCGAGCGCGCGCAAAATATCATAGCGCCAACGCGGCGGGTATACCAATTTCAAAAAGCTCGGATGGATGACTGCGCCGGTATGGTCGGATTTAAACAGCCGATGCCGCAGAAGGAATTCCTGTGCCTCTCCTTCAATCCGCTTCAACTCTTCCGCCCTGAAGGCATAACCGGCAGCGATGTACTCACGGATGCCCTCCAGGACGCTGATCGTGGAATGCATCGAACTGTGACGGGCACCAGATCGGTTCAGGCGACAATTGAAGCCGCCATCGGCCAGCTGCTGGCTAATGATGAAATCGACCACCGACCTGAGCTTTTCCTCATCCGTCCCGAAAAAACAACCATAGTTCAGGAACATCCCGTTGATGCAGACATCACTCTGCTCGATATCCTTTGACGGATTAATGCCACCATCAGGCCCGATTGAAGTGGCAAGGATGAGCGCCAACGCCTTCTTGATTTCCGGTGTTGCCGGGATGCAGAGGTTGCGCAGATCCACCAAGGTGTAATGGCTGGATCGCCTTCCAGAAGCCACGCGCTGATTTCCTCCCTGTTCATTTCCATCGGCCCTTCCTTTTTCAACCTACTTCCGCAGTTGCCGTTCGATCAACTTCACTTATTTTGTCGACAGAACTGATCCACAGCGGTTGCTGTTCAGTTGCCTATATCTTTGAAGATTGCTGTCGCC
Organism: Trichococcus flocculiformis; assembly: GCF_900113645.1. GTDB lineage: Bacteria > Bacillota > Bacilli > Lactobacillales > Aerococcaceae > Trichococcus > Trichococcus flocculiformis. Next base: position 4,380 of record NZ_FOQC01000033.1, on the reverse strand, counting down.
CCCGTGTTTCAGAAAACCGATACGCTTCCTGTAGCCAAGTATCCAAGACATCCGTCAGATCAGCTTCCTCCGCAATGATGACGTGGTGCGTCCATCTGCCGGGGTACGGTTCGACCGCTTCGACAATCTGATCATGCACAATTTGGCGCCCGCAGCCGAAGCTCAGCACCAAACTGTGCAGCGGTCGCTTTCTGTCTGTAGGCTGCGGCATCCAGATCCAGGCGAATTGCGTTCTTGTAGCGAAGGAAATCTGGGTCTTTGTCACCGTGATGATGGCGGGTCCGATTGCCCGGATTTTCCTTTCCACAGCCCTGAACAATGCTCTCGTTTCAGGTTTTCCGGTAAAAAATACTTCCACTTCTTTGTTGATCATTACATCTGTCATAGGTATCGCCTCATTTTTTGAAATAGGAATTGGCGTATGCTCACTCCACCAGGAATACAATTTTCGTCAGCAATTCGCTTTCGGGTACTTCCTCAGGCGAATTGTAATAATGCTCATAGACGGGACCAAGCGGTTTGTAGCCATTATCTTTGATCCATTTCTCAATTTCCTCATAAGCAGGCCGCATCTCCATATAAGGACCTTTGTATATGCAGCTGACCTGTTTGCCGGCAGGGATGTTTCCTGCAAGGATATCGCCTTTGCCAGGCAGTGGTTTGGATACAGGAAAACCGATTTCCAGTTCGAGCCTTTCCATATCCATGTTGAAATAGCCGACGAAAGCTGGTCCAACCGGTTGTTCACCCAATTCAATGATGTGCGTGACGATGTCCATGAAGGCCTTCCCCAATATTTTCGGAAGCTCACTTACCGGAGTAACCGTTTTCAAAGCCAAAGTCGGTTGTTCCTGTGTTTCCACCATTTCAATCACAAAGCTCATTTTATCCACGTCTCCTTTTTTGAAGCCCATTGTCTCATGCTTATTTTATCACTTCCGCATCCGCACGACCATCAATACGATAGCCGCATAAAGGGTCTGAAATGGCACAAAAACAAGTCCCGGCGCCAATTCAGTCGAATCGTTGCCGGGACCTGTTTCAAGTCAATCAAATTATAACTTTATCAAAATTGTTATCATTTCAAGCTGGTCGGCACTTGTTTCTTCGCGAAAAGCACGTAGCCGATCGCCACGCCCATCAGTACGATACAAGCGATGACGGTCATGATGATGCCGGTGTATTGCCCGGCAAAGCCGTCCTGGGACATGTGCTTGATCAGGATGCCTGCATAAGCCCAGATGATCACCAGCCCGTAGGCGATGTCATGGTTGCGGATCATCGTGACGGCTCCGATTACAAGCCCGATTACGATGATCAGGATTGTCCAGATCGACTCAGAAATTCCGAAGCCATTCCAGCCGATGTCGACCAGCAGCGTCGTGATGTTCGCAATCGTTGCCACCGTGATCCAGCCGAAATAGACGCTGAACGGAAGACGGATGAACAGTTTTTCTTTCTGATCGAGTTTTTCCTTCAGGATCAACTGGTTGATGTAGATCAGGCTAAGCAGAATCACCAGCATCAAGATCACCGACAGGCCGATCATGCGGTAATGCCAACTGAAGATCCAAGCAGCGTTGACTACTGAACTGGCAGAAAAGACGATACCGATTTTACGCAACAATTCCGTCTTCACCTTGCTCTTATCCCCTTGGAACAAACCGAATTGGTAAAGCGTATAGCCCAATAGCAACAAATAGATGACGCCCCAAATCGAAAACGTCAATCCAGCAGGCGCAAACAGGTTCGGATAGGAATCCGATATCGCACCTGTATCGATCCCGTTGATCGGAAGGATGTTTGCCAATGCGTTGACGATAACCATAATCAGGTACGTCACAGCGACGGTGTTTTTGATGGGTGTTTCCAGTTGTCTCGTTTCTGCTTTTGTTTCCATATTTGTTTCCTCCTCTTCCATTTTTCCTGATATAAATAATTGCATGTAGATAGCTTGATGCACAAAATTATTTACTATAAATAAATTATTATTCTAAATCAACAATACCTAAAATAGTGAACCTATGCAAATATTGCGGTTTCGTGGGAGAGGTTAATTTTTCTTCCGAACAGGTCCAATTTTTTGACATTTTTTTGAGTGAGGCGTACCTTAATGGTGACAAGTTCTTCATTCTTCGTTCATCCTTCCCATTCATCATTCAACAACGTCGGAAAACTTCTCAAATCCCCTTCCCCATTCAATCGTGCAGCGTTTGTATGAAAGGACGAAAAAAAAATGAACAGCAAGAAGAAACTCTACGGTTCCGCCGCGTTGTTGAGTCTATTACTGTTGGTCGGTTGTTCCGCGGACGAAGATACCGCGACAAATGATTCTTCAGCAATCGGTTCATCGGAAATGATCGAAAGTAGTTCCGAACACGATGAATCCATGATGGAAGACAGCGCAGAAGGCGACATGGAAGAAAGCGCATCGCTTGAAACACCCTATATCTATGGTGCAGTTGGCGCCTTGGCGGACAACAATCTGACGATGGAAGAGATGTTCACGTACGCCATCCAAGATGAACACTTGGCCCACGAAGAATACGCCTACGTACTGGAAACCTTCGGAGATCAAGCTCCGTTCAACAACATCATTTCTTCTGAAGCTCAGCACATCACCGAAATGACTGTTCTGTTCGAAAAATACAATTTGGCGATTCCGGCTGACGAATCAGCCGATCACATCCAACGTGCGGCGGATGTAAGAGAGGCACTGGATAACTGCGCCGCGGGAGAAGTTGACAATATCGCGATGTACAATAAATTCCTCGAACAGGACATCCCGGATGACGTTCGTGCAACCTTCACGGCTTTGCGTAACGCTTCGGAAGGACATCTGCAGGCGTTCAATAAGAGTCTCGAAAAATATTGATAAGAAATACTTATCCAGAGTAATGTCATTAATTTAAGCAACTTAGCAACTGTAAAAAAGCGAGGATGCATGATGCATTCTCGCTTTTTCTTGAATGCAGGGCTAAATTGTTGAATGTTCCACAGATATTCGACAGTTTCGGTCCGACAGGATGTCAAATTGTCGAAAGTTTCTCGGCATTCGACAATCTCGGTCCAATCTGGTGTCAAATTGTCGAATCTACCTCACCTATTCGACAGTAATGGCTACCGCGCTGAGCATTCCTCTCTCTTACTTGTCAATCGCTTAAGTTAATGACATTACCATCCAAAGACAGCCTGTTCTTCGTTGTGCATAAGAACGTGGTGCTCTCCGTCCGGAAGAAAACTGAAAAACATTGCACAGCTCCGGTGACGGGTACGCTCACCGGAGGACATCGGTAACCTTCGACTGCAACTACGACGAAGCTACACTCATCGGAGTACGCAACAGGAATGGTCCCCGAACTCCGGCGAAGCCTTCCTTCACCGAAGTTAGGCTTCCTTTCCACATTTGAAAGGTGTCTTGACACGTGTAAAGTTACGTGATATAGTCGTTTTCATTAAACTATCATTAAAAAAGGGGACGCACAAATGGATGAACTTACGGAAAGAATATTGCAGCTGAAAGCAGAAAAAGATGCCGTCATTCTCGCACACTACTACGCTCCTGGAGACGTTCAAGATATCGCAGATTTTATCGGGGATTCGTACTATTTGAGCAAAATTGCAGCACAGGTCACGGAAAAAGTGATCGTTTTCTGCGGCGTCGCCTTCATGGGCGAAAGCGCGAAGATGCTGAATCCGGAGAAAGTCATCCTGATGCCCGACCTGAAGGCGGATTGTCCGATGGCCCACATGGTCAAAATCCGCGACATCCAAAAAATCCGCGAGACTTACGAAGACGTGGCTGTCGTCTGCTACATCAACTCCACAGCTGAAATCAAGGCCCATGCCGATGTTTGCGTCACCTCGTCCAATGCGAAAAATGTCATCGCCGCCCTTCCCAACCGCTATATCTATTTCATTCCCGACGAGCACCTGGGCAGATACATTTCCCATCAGCTTCCCGAGAAGACGTTCCTCTTCAATGACGGCTACTGTCCGATCCATACCAGTATCCGCGTTGTCGATGTCCTGAAGATGAGACGCGACCTTCCGCAAGCCGAAATCTTGGCGCATCCCGAATGCAAGGAGGAAATCCTTGATTTGGCGGACTTCGTCGGCAGCACATCGGACCTCGTCGCCTATACCGAAAAGAGCCTCTCCCAAGATTTCATCATCTGCACGGAAATCGGCGTCATCCATGACATGGAGAAACGCTCCCCAGGCAAAAGCTTTCATGCCCCTTCAGTAGGTCAGGTCTGTCCCGACATGAAGCTGAACACTATAGAAAACTCTAAGTTCGCTGCGCGAACAAATCCATGACAGAAAACAAACGGCCCCTTATAATTTAGGTGAAGGTAACACAAATTCAAATGATTTAGC